>NZ_JAWLKE010000001.1:0-792985 GCF_033042225.1 Rhodococcus cercidiphylli | reverse complement strand
AGCAACACCCACCGCACCAGCCAACAACTCCGGCAACACCACACCCACCACAGACCGCGGACCACGAACCGGAGCCAGGCGCGCGCGCTCGGCGGTGGACAGCAGATCCACGTCGCCTATCGGCAGATCGGGCTCGTTGGTCGATGTGTCGAGAACGCGGACGAGGCGACGGGCGAGTTGAGCCGTGCTCGCGGCATCGAACAGTTCTGTGGCGTAATCGAAAACGACGGTGACAGAATCGGACTCGTCGACGGTCACGACCAGATCCATGCCGACTCCGTCACGCGGCAGTGCGGACGGACCGAACCGGAGCGCAACCTGAGCGAGGGGGCTGTGCGATTCCGTTCGAGGCAGATTCAAGGCCTGAACGACGTCGTCGAACGACGTGTCACCGTGTGCCATCGCCGCATCGAAGTCGGCTGCGGACGCATCGACGAATTCGGTGAACGACTGCCGAACGTCGGGTCGGCTTCGTAGCGCGACGGTGTTTCCGTGACCCGCGGGTACGGCTATCACCAGGTCGTCGGTGTTCGCCAGTCGCGAAAGCAACACGGCGAGAGCAGATTCGAGGACCACGAACGGCGTCGTGGAACGTTCTGCCGCCAATCGAGTCACTCCGGACCACGTTTCGGATCCGATCGTCACCTCGTGGGATGCGCGAACGTGACCGATGTGCGAGGCGCGCGAGCGGTCGGTCGGAAGATCGAGGAGATCGGGGGCATCGGCGAGCCGGTCGGTCCAGTAGGCGAGCTGGGTTGCAGCGCGCCGCCGGCGCTGGCCCTCGCGTGCGCTGACCGGATGGACGTCCAGAACAGCAGTCTCGGGCCCGGCCGCGATGAAGGCTTCCACCATGTCGACGAAGCTCGAGTGGTGCGCGGTGAGGTCGTCGTCGTCGTACCGGTTGGGGTTGGCCCTGAAATCGACGAACGTCCGGGCCGGAGATCCGCTTTGATAAACGTTGACCAGGAGGTCCTCGACCGGACCCGAGGTCACGATGTTGAACTCGCCGACGATCGACCCGAGTTCGATCTGCTGATGGAACAGCATCATGTTGACCATCGGGCCGGACAGCTGCTTGTCACTACCCGAGGCCGCCAGCTCGCGCCGAATGTCCTCGATGCTGAAGCGCTGGTGCCGCAGCGCTCCCATCAGTTCGAGCTGCACCTGCTGAACCAGCTCGCCGACGGTCGCGTCCTGGGGCACGTGGATCGAAATGGGGGCGACGTTGACGAGCATTCCACCGGATCGGCGAAGCAACGCGGTGGTGCGCGCGGACACCGGGATGTTGACCGAGACGTCTTCTCGCCCGGTCATTCGCGAGAGGTAGCAGCCGAAAGCGGCGATGAACACCGCAGCCGCGGTTCCACCCTTGGTCGCGTCGGACGCCTCGAGCTCGGCGACGACGTCCTCCGGGAGAGCGACGCTGCGCAACTTGCTGGCAGCAATCGTGCGACCGGCCGTGTTGGACAGAGAAGCTCCGTCCTGGATATCCGCGGCGCGAGCAGTCCAGTACGCCTTGTCGGACTCGAAGCGCGACGACGTCCGGTATTCCTGATCGAGCTCGTAGAGTCGGCGAAGCTCGGCCGCCTTGTTGGGAGCAGGCTCGACGTGTTCGACGGCCGCTGTGTACAGCGCGGCGGTCCGGTTGACGAGAGTCATGGCACCGTAGCCGTCGAGTGCGACGTGGTGAATCTTGCTGTACCAGAGGTTGCGATCGTCCTCGACCTGAATGATCCAACTGTCGACGAGGGGATCGTGTTCCATGTCGACGGGCTTGACGTAGTTCTCGTCGATCCACCTCAGCGCCGACGCCATCGGGTCCTCGGCATCACGCAGATCGAGGTAGTGCACCGACTGGTCGATGGAGTGATCGACCAGCTGTACGGGTTCGCCGTCCACCTCGGCCAGTCGGAGATATGCGGACTGGAACTCGTGTCCGGCCTGAGCCGAGGCCTCTTGCAGAACGCCGATGTCGAGGTTGCCGCGAAGGTCGACATATTGTGCGATACAGACCGGGACGTCAGGGGCAAGCTGCTGAGCGAACCACATGCCGCGCTGAGCGGACGACAGCGGGAAACCGTTCTCGAAGCCGGGGCCGGACGGGGGCGTCTGAGACCCACCGGAAATTGCTGCGCGCATTCACTTGCCCTTCGACGGCACGGTCACGATGGCCGACATCGGGTCGGTGGACCCGGAGACCTCGGTTCGGTTCGGACTGTCGAGCCGCGGCGGCCTGTGCGCGCGATTGAGCAATTCTGGCTTCCGTTCTGGTCTGCGTTCGTGTCGATTCACACACGTTCGGTGGTGATATGCCGTCGTATCGATTCGTCGCGCACGGCCCACTGGATTGAAACAGGGAAATGGTTCGGTTCTACCGAGGAGAACCAACCTCGAGTTCGCGAACCGAGTGTGTGGTGACTCTCGAATTCGACGTCCTGTCCGACATGAACTCCCCTCCCCACCAGGCGTACGACACGTTCGACCACGTCGGCGTTCGTGCTGCACTCACATGCACACGCGAGACCGTTGGCCAACCGCCGAAAGCCGACCCGAAATTCCGCGTCGAGCATCCCAGCGGCTTACAAAGATACAACATCGGCAGGATTCTTTTGTGCGGTAATCATAAGAACCATCGATCGCCGACTTCAGCCTGTTACAGAAGTGACCCCGAGTGCTACCCGAACAGGCGCTATTCGGTCGAACGAATGACTGCCCACGCCGCGTCGCACAGCATTGTCCGACCCGTATCGGACCTGTTGTTCTGATCGACCCGCCGTTTACCGACTCGACGATTGTTTCAGGAGGCGGAGCGGCGGCGCCCGACCACGAGCGTCGCGCCGAGGGCTGCGACTGCTGCCAGACACAACACCAGTTCCGATCCGAAGCCGATTCGTGTCGCGACGGTGAGGGATTGTCGCAGTACAACACTGGAAACCAGCACGTCGGGAGTGAAGAGTGGCGAATCCTGCAGAACCTCTCCGTCCGGTGCCACGATCGCGCTCACACCACTCGTGGCGGCCACCACGACAGTTCTTCCGTGCTCGACGGCGCGCACCCTGGACATCGCGAGTTGTTGGTAGGTCATTTCGGTGTCGCCGAAGGTCGCGTTGTTGGTTGGAATTGCGATGAACTCCGCGCCCGATCGGACCGATTCCTCGAGGGCACGGTCGAATGCGACTTCGTAGCAGGTCGCTATTCCGGCTGCTATTCCCCCGGTGCGGACGACTCCGTTTCCGTTACCGGGAACGAAATAACCCGCTCGGTCGGCATATTCCGAGAACAATCGAAAAAAACTTCGGAATGGCAAGTATTCGCCGAACGGTTGAATTATCTTCTTGTCGTGCCGCTCACCGGGCCCGTCCGTACCGTTCCACGCAATCACCGAATTCGTGTTCGTGCCATCGGCATTGACGAGTACGGTCCCGACGAGAATCGGAGCCCCCACAGCCACGGACGCCTGTGTGATGAGAGTTGCGGCATCGGCATTTCTCAATGGATCTATGTCGGACGCATTCTCGGGCCACACGACGAGATCCGGGGCAGGTTGCCTGCCTGCCTCGACGTCGGCGGCCAAACTCATCGTTTCACGGACGTGATTGTCCAGCACCGCTCGCCGCTGTGCGTTGAAGTCCAGACCCAGACGCGGAACGCTTCCTTGGACGGCTGCGATCGTCACGGTCCGTTCGTCGCCTTCCGGTGCGTCGTTGCTGTGCAGCGTGGGTAGCAGCGCCACGGCCGCTATGGACGCGACCGTCGTGGCGGCGACCGGTCCGAGGAACGAACGCACTCCGTCGCGCCGACTGCTCGCGACCAGCAGCGCGGCCGTTCCGGTTCCGGTCAGTGCCACACCGAAACCGAGCAACGGTGCACCCCCGATGCTCGCCAAGGGAAGCAGCCAGCCCTCGGGTTGTCCGAACGCCAACCGGCCCCACGGGAAACCGCCGAAGGGAACACTGGACCGAAGCCACTCGGTCAGGCTCCAGGCCAATGCCATCGACACGGGCCACCAGGCACTCCGTGCTGCGACCACACCGAGCACTCCGAACAAGCCGACGAAGACGGACTCGGCGGCGGCGAGCGCCAGCCAGGGCATCGGTCCCACGTAGACACCGATCCACGGGAGCAGTGGAACGAAGAATCCGAGTCCGGCGGCACAGCCGTAGCCGAATCCCGCTTTCAGCGACAACGGACGTCGGCCGCCGAAGCCGGTCAGGACGAGGGCCAGCAGCGCGATCCCGAGCGGTGCCAGAAACCACAGGGTTCGAGGAGGAAAGCTCGCGAATATCAGGGCACCACCGGCAACGGAGAGTGCAGTGGACATCGAGGCTCGTCGTAGTCGCCCCGCCGACGAGGCCCCGGCCCCGACACCCGAGGCGGACTCACTTCTCATGGATGACCTGCCCACGATGGACGGTCATCGAGCACTGTGGGCTCGTGGACGACGGGTCGAGACCCGGCAACGGAGATACCCCCGCACGGGGGTCCGTCGACCAGCGTTGCACGCTGTCCTTGGGCGCTCGGACGACGAGTTCGTCGACCTCCCACACCGCGAAGGACGCGGGCGCTCCCGGCACCAACGTTCCCGCCAATCCGTCTCGGACTCCGCCCGCACGCCACGCTCCGCGGGTACTGGCAGAGAAAGCGGCCCGAGGCGAGATGGCACTGCCCGGCGTGCGGTGGTTGACCGCGGCTCTGATCGTCGCCCACGGATCGAGTCGGGTGACCGGCGCATCCGAACCGAATGCGAGCGCCACCCCCGCCGACGCCAGGCGCGCGAACGGATGGAGCGCCGACGCACGATCTGCGCCGAGTCGCGCCGAGTACAGCCCGTCCGAACCACCCCACAGGGCATCGAACATCGGTTGCATGCTGGCTATGACGCCCCACGAGGCCAATTTGTCGGCCTGTTCGGGTGCGACCATCGCCAGATGTTCGAGCCGATGCCCGCACGCGGCGACGGCAGGAGTTCCGAGCTCGGCCACCACCCGCTCGAACGCTGTGACGGCAGCCGACACAGCCGCGTCGCCGATGACGTGGAAACCCGCCTGTGTCCCGGCGGTCGTGCACGCCGAGATGTGTGCGGCAATCGCATCGACGTCCTCGTACTGGACGCCCGATCCGGAGCCGTCGGCATAGGGCGACGACACCCACGCGGTCCGCGACCCCAGCGAGCCGTCGACGAAGATGTCGCCGGCCAGTCCGTGGGCACCGGTGTCGCCGAGCAGCTGCCGCGCCTGCTCGGCCGTCTCGACCAGCTCGCCCCAGTATCCGCGAACCTCCACCCCGTGTTCGGTGGCCATCAGTTCACGGAAGTCGTCGATACCCGACACGATCGGACCGGCACATTCGTGGACTGCGACGATTCCCTGCGCCGCAGCACTGTCGAGCGCAGCCGTTCGTGCCCGATTTCGGGTGTCGGGCGTGATCATCGACCGCGCTGTCTGCCGCGCGAGGTGATGCGCGGCAGCGGTGAGCGGGGACTGCTCCGAGAAGCCGGTGACGGATTCGATACCGGCTGCGGCGACGCGCAACGGCGTCGAGACGGCGGCCGAATGCGAGTCGATGCGAGTGAGATACACCGGACGACCAGGAGCTGCAGCATCGAGGTCGGCTGTGGACGGTGCACGATGTTCGGGCCACCCGGTTTCGTCCCAGCCGTGTCCCCAGATCAGTGCGTCCGCGGACGACGATGTGTGTTCGGCGAGCACCCGCATGCAGTGTTCGAGCGAAGTGCAGCCGGACAGATCGAGTCCGATCAGCGACAGACCCAGATCGGTGACGTGCACGTGAGTGTCGACGAACGCCGGTGCCACGAAGGAGCCCGCCAAGTCGGTGATGCGGACTCCTGGATGGAGCGCTCGCCCGGTGCGGTCCTCACCGATCCAGCTGACGATTCCATCGGTCACGGCCATGGCGGTGGCGTCGGAGGCCATCGGACTGTAGATCCGTCCGCCGCAGAACAATTCGGTGGTCACGAACGACCAGTCTGCCCCTACCGGTGTGGCTTCCGGAAATCCCCGGCTGCGGGATCGAAGCGGTCGGCCTCGATCACCTGTCCCTCGAGTATCGGCGCAGAACCGGATGCGCTCGATGCTCGCGCGGAGTCGTCGACGCGATCGTCGAGGATCTCACCGTCGATGACGGTGGGGCGCATGCGCCGGGTGGCGGTAGCGACCTGTGGCAACCAGCGCGCGGCGGCCCACATCACCGCTGGGCGCAGTAGCCACCTGGTCGGCGGGATCAACAGCAGCAACCCGATCACCGTGGTCACCAGGCCGGGCACGAACATCGCGACCGACCCTGCGGCGAAGAGAGCGCCGTCGGCCACGGCACCGCCGGCCGATCGCTCGCCTCGCGATGCCCGCTGCAGACCGTCCAACACACGTCTGCCCTGCGATCGCACGAGGAGTGACCCGACCAGCGATCCACCGATCAGCAGCACGACGGTCCAGAGCACGCCGAGCGCGCTTCCTACGGCGACCAGCGCTGCGACCTCGACCACGACATAGAGTACGAACAGAGCGAGCATGACGGTCCTTTCTTCGCTTCACCGGTACAACGCGCGGGGCATCGAAATAGCTCCCGACTTGCCGTGTTTGTCGGCAGATTCTCAGGAACCCGGCCGGACGAGGCCGGTTTCGTACGCCACGACGACGGCCTGGACTCGATCGCGGACGTCCAACTTCGTCAGAATTCGGCCGATGTGAGTCTTGATCGTCGCCTCGGACAGATGCAGGGCGGCCGCAATCTCGGCGTTGGACAAGCCGGTAGCCAAGTGCACCAGCACCTCGCGCTCGCGTCCGGTGAGAGCATCGAGAACGGCGGCATCGGTGGTCGACACGGACTGCTCGACGAACCTCGACAGCAAACGCTTGGTGACCTTCGGCGAGACGACGGCATCGCCTGCGGCCACGCTGCGAATCGCGGAGACCAGGTCCTCGGGTGGAGTGTCCTTGAGCAGGAATCCACTGGCCCCTGCCCGGAGTGCCCCGAGGACGTGTTCGTCGAGATCGAAGGTCGTCATCACCAAAACCTTGGCGTCCGAACCCGATTCGGTGATGCTGCGGGTGGCGGCGACGCCGTCGATGCCGGGCATGCGGACGTCCATCAGCACTACCGCCGGTGCCAGTCTGGCGACGGCCTCGACGGCACCCGCCCCGTCCGAGGCCTCCCCCACCACCTCGATGTCGTCCTGCGCCTCGAGCACCATGTTCAATCCCATGCGCATGAGTTCCTGGTCGTCCACGACGACAACGGTGATCGGCACCGACCCAACCTAGCCCTCACTCGATCGGCAGCGTTGCCCGCACGAGCCAATTGCCGTGCGGCGTCCGCCCGGCGTGCAGGGTGCCTCGAAGCACCGCTACTCGCTCGCGCATTCCGAGAAGTCCGTGTCCACCACCGTCCTCGGACGGTGGTGCGCCGGAGCCGTTGTCGGATATCTCGACAGTGACCGCATCTTCTCCGCGAACCACCTTGACGACAGCGCGTGGCGCGTGACCGGCGTGGCGGAGGACGTTGGTCAGCGATTCCTGCACCAACCGGTGCACTCCCAGGCTGATCGCCGGACTGATGTCGTCCAGGTTTCCGGTCTGTTCGAGCTCGACGTTCAATCCGGCGCGACCCATCATCTCCACGACACGGGCCAGACCGGCGGTGCCGTACTGGGGCATGTCGTCCGAGTCGGGCGAGGTCCGCAGCAACGCGACCGTTCGACGCAGCTCGGCCAATGCCGAACGGCCCGTTGCGGAGATGTTGGCCACGGCCTGCTCTGCGCGATCGGGATTGCGCCTGATGGCGTACGAGGCGCCGTCGGCCTGCACCACCATGACACTGACGCTGTGGGCGATGACGTCGTGCAGTTCGCGTGCAATGCGAGTGCGCTCGGTGAGCACGGCCTCTTCGGCGCGTCGGTCCCTGTCGTACTCGGCCACGACGAGCCGGGCCTGAGTCGCTTCGTCGTACGCCCGGCGGGCACCGAGAAATTCCGCCGCAACCCACGACAGGGCGTACATCAGCGCGCTGAACAGCAGCGTCGTGAACACCGGTTGGGCGAACAGAAGCAGGTTCGCGGCGGTGTACACGGCGAGTGCGGCGGCATAGACGCCGCCCTGAACTCGACCGACGTAGGCGACCAGCGTGTAGAGCATGATCGGCAGAGCGAGCGCTGCCGGGTGACCGTTGTACGCATCGCCCACCAGGCTGCCCGCTATGTCGGAGCTGAGCGTGGTGACGAGAGTCAGCGCTGCGATCGTGCGGGGCAGACGCCGCCGCCACGCGACGGGAATCGTCAGCACGACCGAGAAGACCAGGAACAACGGCCCGTTCAGACCGTCGACCGAGCTGACGAACACCAGAATGTCGACGACGAACAGCCCGACGGCCAGCAGGGCATCGGCCACGAACGGCTGCCCACGGAGCCACAGACTGAATCGACGCATGTGATTGAGTTTGCCGTATGACTGCCGCCGACTGGGGATTGCTGATGGTCGCGGCCACGGCCGCCGGTTGGGTCGACGCAGTGGTGGGCGGAGGTGGCCTCATCCTGTTGCCGGCGATTCTTCTCGTGGCACCTCAGCTGACGCAGCAGGCAGCGCTGGCGACGAACAAGGCGACTGCAGTGTTCGGTACCGTCGCCGCCGTCGTGACCTTCGCACGGAAGGTTTCGCTGAATTGGGCGGTGCTCGTTCCGGCCGGCGTCCTCGCCGCCGTGACCTCGGCGGCCGGCGCTGCTGCGGTGTCGTTGATCGATCGCGAGCTGTTCATCCCGATCATCATGGTGGTTCTCGTGGGTGTGGCAGTACTGGTCACCTGCCGTCCGACCATCGGCCTGACCGCGGCGCCGTCGCCGCCGACCCATCGCAAGGTTCTGATCGTCATCGGTTGTGCAGCTGCCGGAATCGGCTTCTACGACGGCATTCTCGGGCCCGGCACCGGAACGTTCCTCATCATCGTCTTCGCCACCATGCTCGGCACCGAGTTCGTGCGCAGCGCCGCGATGGCCAAGGTGATCAACGTCGGGTCCAATGTCGGTGCCCTCGCCTTTTTCGCCGTCACCGGCAGCGTCTACTGGCAACTCGGAGCAGTCATGGCGGTGTGCAACGTGTTCGGTGCCGTCCTCGGGTCAAGAACGGCGGTCGCCCGCGGTGCCGGATTCGTGAGAATCGTCCTGCTGGTCGTGGTCGTGGGGATGGTCGTTCGACTCGGCTGGCAACAATTCGGCTAGCGTCTTCAGACGTGACGAGACAATCGGATCGGTCGGTCGACGCCGACTTCCTGGCTCTGCCCCTGCAGGCCCTCGCGGACGCCGCCCTGAGCACGGCTCGATCCGCCGGGGCAACGCATGCCGATGTTCGCGTGCAGCGCTTGACGACTCAGTCGATCTCGCTGCGCGACGGCTCGGTTCAATCCGCAATCGACGCCGGGGAGATCGGCCTCGCCGTGCGGGTCGTGGTCGACGGCACCTGGGGTTTCGCATCGCACGCCGAACTCGGTACCGACGCAGCCGCAGCTACGGCCCGTAGTGCTGTCGAGGTGGCCACCGCACTACGGGCACTCAATCGCGAACGCGTCGAACTCGCCGCCGAGCCGGTGTACTCGAACGTGACGTGGACGTCGGAGTACGACATCGATCCGTTCGAGGTACCCATCACCGAGAAGGTGGCACTACTGGCGGAGTACTCCTCCCGGCTGGCGGCGTCGGACGGCGTCGATCACGTGACCGCCTCGGTTCTGCAGGTCAAGGAGCAGTCGTTCTACGCGGATCTGGCCGGCAGCAGCATCACTCAGCAGCGGGTGCGACTGCATCCACAATTCGAGGCCACCACGGTGGATCGATCTGCCGGTGCGTTCGAGACCATGCGCACCCTCGCTCCACCCGTCGGACGAGGCTGGGAGTACCTGGGTGAGCACAGCACGTGGGACTGGGCCGACGAGCTGGCCCGGATCCCGGACTGGTTGGCCGAGAAGGTGAAGGCGCCGTCCGTCGTGGCAGGACCTACCGATCTCGTCATCGATCCGACCAACCTGTGGCTCACCATTCACGAGTCGATCGGGCACGCAACGGAATACGACCGTGCCATCGGCTACGAGGCCGCCTACGCCGGCACTTCGTTCGCGACCCCGGACCAGTTGGGGACGTTGCGCTACGGATCGCCCATCATGCACGTCACCGCCGACCGTACCGAGATCAACGGCCTTGCCAGCATCGGCTGGGACGACGACGGAGTCGCGTCGCAGAGATGGGACCTGGTCCGCGACGGCACACTGGTCGGCTACCAACTCGATCGAGTGTTCGCCCCCAAACTCGGTCTCGAGCGGTCCAACGGATGTTCGTACGCCGATTCTCCGCATCATGTTCCGATCCAGCGGATGGCGAACGTATCGCTGCAGCCCGACCCCGATGTCGATCGATCCACCGCCGACGTCATCGGCGAGGTGGAGGACGGCATCTACGTCGTCGGAGACAAATCCTGGTCGATCGACATGCAACGCTACAACTTTCAGTTCACCGGCCAACGCTTCTACCGAATCCGCAACGGCGTGCTCGACGGCCAGGTGCGTGACGTGGCGTACCAGGCGACGACCACCGAATTCTGGGGCTCGATGGAACTGCTCGGCGGACCGTCCACGTGGCGACTCGGCGGCGCATTCAACTGCGGCAAGGCCCAACCCGGGCAGGTGGCAGCCGTCAGCCACGGGTGCCCCGTCGCGTTGTTCCGCGGCGTCAACGTCCTCAACACCCGATCGGAGGCAGGTCGATGATCGCGCCGCAGCTCGTGATCGAACGTGCACTCGCCTGCGCGAGTGTCGACGACACCATCGTGATCGTCACCGACTCCAGCGATGCAACACTGCGGTGGGCCGGAAACTCCATGACCACCAACGGAATTGCCACCTCCAGGCGCTGGGAAGTGATCTCGATCGTGCGAGAGGCCGACGTCGTTCGAGTCGGCACCGTGTCGTCGACGAGTGTCGATCCGGAGGACATCGAGGCAGTGGTTCGGGCGAGCGAGGCGGCGGCGCGATCGGCAGAGCCCGCCGAGGACGCGATGCCCTTGCTGCCTCGCGCGTCGGTCTCGGACCCGCACGACTGGGACCGCCGAGCACAACATACGTCGATCGACGTGTTCGGCTCGCTGGCAACGGAATTGAACGTCGGATTCGATGGTGAGGACGCGCTGTACGGATTCGCGCAGCACACCGTCGACAACGTCTGGCTCGGAACCTCGACCGGTGTGCGTCGTACTTTCACACAGCCCACCGGATCGGTCGAGATCAACGGAAAGCGATCCGGGGCGAGCGCCTGGGTGGGGACCGGAACCACCGACTTCCAGAACGTGTCGGCCGAGACGATGTTGGCGGAGCTGTCCACCCGACTCGGGTGGGCCCGAAACACCGTCGAACTGCCCGCCGGTCGCTATCAGACTGTGCTGCCCCCGTCGGCGGTGGCCGACCTGATGATCTACCTGATGTGGACCATGGAAGGCCGCGGAGCGCAGGAGGGTCGCACCGCACTCTCGCGGGCAGGTGGAACGCGAGTCGGTGAGAAACTCACCGACCTGCCGCTCACCCTGTACTCCGATCCACACGCATCCGGACTCGAGTACGCACCGTTCGTGGTGGCCGGGTCGTCGAGTGATTCGGTGTCGGTGTTCGACAACGGCATGGACATCGAGCGCGTCGACTGGATCCGCGACGGATCGGTCTCCGCCCTGGCCTACCCACGTGCAGCGGCGCAGAAGTTCGGAGCTCCCGTCGCGGTCCCGGGCGAGAACCTCGTTCTGACGGGCGGAACGGACGTCGGTCTGGACAAGATGGTTGCCGACACCGAACGCGGGTTGCTCCTGACGACGCTCTGGTACATCCGTGAGGTCGATCCGACCTCGCTGCTGCTGACCGGACTGACCAGAGACGGCGTCTATGCCATCGAGAACGGTCGAATCACCGGTGCGGTGAACAACTTTCGCTTCAACGAGAGCCCGCTGGATCTGCTGCGACGCGTCACCGAGGCGGGCGCAACCGAGGCGACACTGCCGCGCGAGTGGAAGGACTGGTTCACTCGCACGGCGATGCCACCGCTACGCGTTCCCGACTTTCACATGTCGTCGGTCAGCGCGGCACAGTAGGGCCGGATTCTGGTCGTTCCTGCAGGCTCCACTCCTGCCCGGCCTACTTGTCGGGACCGGTCAGCTCGAGGGCGATGTTGTCGGGATCTCGGAACTCCACGATGGACATGCCGGGGCCCGCGTCCTTGATGCCCTCGTGCGCAATGCCCAACTCGTCGAGGGTCTTCACGGCATCCTCGAGTGCGGCTCGGGTGTCGACGGTGAAGCTGAGATGATCCAGTCCGCACCGGTCCTCGCCGAAGGTGTCGTCTTTCGGTGCGACCGGGCGCAGCCCGAGCAGCCCGCCGCCGAATTTGTAGATGACGCCGCCGAAGAGAAACCACAGGGCCTTCTTGGTCTCTTCGTCCGCGTCGGGATCCCAGGCGTAGGCGACGTCGAAGCCGAACACCGAGTCGTAGAACGACCGGGACCGGTCGATGTCACTGACGGTGAGGCGAACATGGTTGTAATCGGTCACTGCGATAGGCACGTGGTGCTCCATTCCGGCAGCAGGGGAAGCTGCCTCACGAAGCATTCGGAACTGCGCATACGAGCGATGGTGCCGACTTTCGCTACCTGGCGGCGGTGATCGCCAGTCCGACGGAGCCGCTCTTGCCCCGGCGCAGCACACTGGCCTTGACGGTGAGCCACCCGAGAATTCCGTACTTCGAAGCGATCGCTGCCCGGGCCTTCTCGGTTCCGTCGGCATCGAGGATCTCGGCGGTGGCGTCGATCGCCTCGCCCTGAGGATTGCCGCGCATGTCGCACGGTGCCAGGGTGACTGCGGAGTTGCGGCGAATCCGTTTGACCTTCCACGAATCGGATACCGTCCAGACCAGCAGCCGATCACCGTCGAGGGCACCCCACAGCGGGGTCGGTACCCCGGTGCCGTCCTTCTTGAACGTCGTCAGCAGTACGTACTTGCCCTTGGCAATGTCTTCGAAGGTGGCAGCCATACCGCTCAGAGTACGTCGCTACTCCCCTTCGAGCTCGCCCTCGGTTTCCAGATACACCTGGCGCAAGCCGTCGAGAACCTGCTTGTTCGGCTCGGCCCACATCTTTCGCTCCGCGGCCTCGAGCAGTCGCTCCGCGATACCGTGCAGGGCCCACGGATTGGACTGTTGCATGAACTTCTTGTTCTGCTCGTCGAGCACGTACGTCTCGGCCAGCTTCTCGTACATCCAGTCCTGAACCACGTCGGTCGTCGCGTCGTAGCCGAACAGGTAGTCCACGGTCGCCGCCATCTCGAACGCGCCCTTGTAGCCGTGCCTGCGCATGGCGTCGAGCCACTTGGGGTTCACCACCCGGGCGCGGAAGACTCGTGCGGTTTCCTCCGACAGTGTCCGCGTACGAACCGATTCCGGCCGTGTGCTGTCACCTATGTACGCCTCGGGCGACTTTCCGGTCAACGCGCGCACGGTCGCGACCATGCCGCCGTGGTACTGGAAGTAGTCGTCGGAATCGGCGATGTCGTGCTCACGCGTGTCGGTGTTCTTGGCGGCGACGGCAATGCGCTTGTAGGCGGTGCGCATGTCGTCCGAGGCCGGAACGCCGTCGAGACCGCGGCCGTACGCGAAGCCACCCCAGGTGGTGTAGACCTGCGCCAGGTCGTCGTTGCTGCGCCAGGTCTTGCTGTCGATCAGCTGGAGCAACCCGGCACCGTAGGTGCCCGGCTTCGATCCGAAAATGCGCGTCGTGGAACGTCGTTCGTCGCCGTGCTCGGCCAGATCGGCCTGCGCATGGGCTCGCACGTAGTTCTGCTCGGCCGGCTCGTCCAACGCGGCGACCATCCGGACCGCATCGTCGAGCAACGCGAGAACGTGGGGAAACGCGTCCCGGAAGAAGCCGCTGATCCGGACCGTCACGTCGATGCGGGGACGGCCGAGCTCGACGAGGTCGATCACCTCGAGCCGCGTCACCCTGCGCGATGCCTCGTCCCACACCGGCGAGACCCCCAGCAAGGCGAACACTTCTGCGATGTCGTCGCCGGAGGTGCGCATGGCCGAGGTTCCCCACACCGACAGTCCGACGGATTTCGGCCACTCGCCGTGATCCTGGCGGTAGCGAGCGAGAAGTGATTCCGCCATCGCCTGCCCGGTCTCCCATGCCAACTTCGAGGGCACGGCCTTCGGGTCGACGGAGTAGAAATTGCGGCCGGTGGGGAGAACGTTGATCAGCCCGCGCAGCGGGGAACCGCTCGGCCCGGCCGCGATGAACCCGCCGTCGAGAGCGTGCAGTACCTGGGCGATCTCGCGTGAGGTCCCGCGCAGACGCGGAACGACCTCGGCTGCGGCGAACTCGAGAATCTGGGTGACCACGCCTCCGTGCTCGCCCGCGACCCGTGCAGCAGCTGCGGGATCCCACTGCGCTGCCTGCATCGCCGCGACCAACCCGTGGGCCACGGCCTCGATGCTGTCGACGCGGGTACGGTCCTCGTCGCCGTCCTCGCTGAGCCCCAGTGCTTCTCGCAGACCGGGAACCGTCTGCTCTCCACCCCACATCTGCCGAGCTCGGAGCATCGCGAGCACCAGTTCGACCTCGGCGTCTCCGACGGGTTCCTGGCCCAGGATGTGCAGTCCGTCGCGGATCTGTACGTCCTTGATCTCGCACAGCCACCCGTCGACGTTCAGCAGCATGTCGTCGAACACTTCTTCGTCGGGGCGCTCCTCGAGCCCGAGGTCCTTGTGCATCTGCGCCGCTGTCATCAGGGTCCAGATCTGCTGGCGGATGGCGGGCAGCTTGGCCGGGTCGAGGGCCGAGATGTTCGCGTGCTCGTCGAGCAGTTGCTCGAGGCGGGAGATGTCGCCGTAGCTCTCCGCGCGCGCCATCGGCGGAATCAGGTGATCGACGAGGGTGGCGTGCGCTCGACGCTTGGCCTGCGTGCCCTCCCCCGGATCGTTGACGAGGAACGGGTAGATCAACGGCAGGTCTCCCAGGGCCGCATCGGTTCCGCAGGAAGCGGACATACCGAGTGTCTTGCCCGGAAGCCATTCCAGGTTCCCGTGCTTGCCCAGGTGCACCATGGCGTCGGCACCGAAGCCGCCATCGGCCTGCGTGGCCGAGATCCACCGGTAGGCCGCCAGATAGTGATGGCTCGGCGGCAGGTCCGGGTCGTGATAGATCGCAACCGGCTTCTCGCCGAATCCGCGCGGCGGTTGCACCATGATCACCACGTTGCCGAATTGCATTGCAGCGATGACAATCTCACCGTCCGGATCGGCAGATCGATCAACGTAGAGATCACCCGGTGCCGGGCCCCAGTGCTCGACGACGCCGTCGCGCAGATCCGCGGGAAGCTTCTCGAACCACCGGCCGTACTGCGCGGCCGAGATACGAATGGGATTGCCCTCGAGCTGGGCATCGGTGAGCCAGTTGGGATCCTGGCCGCCGCGGGCGATCAGCGCATGGATGAGGGCGTCACCGTCGCGGGCAGCCAGACCAGGCACCGAATCCGGGCCGTCGAGCGGACCGAGGTCGTAGCCGGCGGTGCGCATTTCGGACATCAACGCGATTGCGCTGGCCGGAGTGTCGAGGCCGACGGCGTTACCGATCCGCGCATGCTTGGTGGGATAGGCCGAGAACATCAGGGCGATACGGCGATCGGCGGCCGGAATGTGCCGCAGCCGCGCGTGCCGTACTGCGATGCCTGCTACTCGAGCGGCCCGCTCGTGGTCCGGGACGTACGTGGTCAAGCCATCGTCGTCGATCTCCTTGAACGAGAACGGGACCGTGATGAGGCGGCCGTCGAACTCCGGAACGGCGACCTGCGTGGCGACGTCCAGAGGGGAGAGTCCGTCGTCGTTCTCGGCCCACGTCGCGCGAGAACTCGTCAGGCACAGTCCTTGCAGAATCGGCACATCGAGCGCGGCGAGCTCGGCGACGTCCCAGGCCTCGTCGTCGCCGCCGGCAGACGCGCCGGCAGGTTTGGTGCCACCGGCCGCGAGCACGGTCACGATCAGGGCGTCCGCCGACTTCAGGGTCTCGAGCAGATCGGCTTCCGCGGTGCGCAGGGAGGCGCAGTAGATCGGAAGCGCGGTGGCCCCGGCGTTCTCCACAGCCGTGGCGAGAGCATCGATGTACGTGGTGTTTCCGGCCAGATGCTGGGCGCGGTAGTACAGGATCGCGACCGTCGGCCCCGCGGACTGCGGAGCGGAGACTCGTTCGAGGTGGCCCCACGTCGGCAGGTGCCGTGGTGCATCGAAACCGTGCCCGGTCAGCAGCACCGTGTCGGAGAGAAAGTTGTACAGCTGACGAAGATTGTCCGATCCGCCCTCGGCCAGATAGTTGTGTGCCTGCGCCGCGACGTTGGCAGGCACCGTCGAAATCTCCATCAGATCGGCGTCGGGTGCCTGTTCACCGCCGAGCACGACGACCGGCAGTCCGGTGGCCAGAACCGCGTCGATGCCCGACTCCCACGATCGCCTCGACCCCAGGATGCGCACGATGATCAACTCCGCCGATTCGGCCATCGCCGGAATGTCCGCGGCGAGCAGCCGGGAAGGGTTGCCCCAGGTGAAGTCTGCTCCGCTGGCGCGGGCGCTGAGCAGATCGGTGTCCGACGTGGACAGCAACAAGAACACGGGTAACGCCCTCCTCGGGGGTTTCGCGCCCCTGACTTCGGTGGTTCGAATGATCGGTGAAAACTGCTCTTCGACTCGTCGGAGAGAGGGTCTGACTCCAGCCCCGACCCGAAGGATCGAAGGCCGTCACAGTGGCGCGACCGTACCGGATTCTCGCCGGTTTCCTCTCGGCCGGAGCCGTGGACATCGAATGCTACCGGGGCGAGCGGGGAATCGGGCCACCCGTTGCGCTTGTAGCCTGGTGACCATGAGTTCGCCAGAGAGGTCGGTGCCCGACGGCTGCCCAGGGGCGCTGACGACCCATCTGGCGGCGGACGGGCCGCTGGCACGAATCCGGCTGCCGGGGGGCGTCGTGTTGCCGGGGCAGATGCAGGTGTTGGCGCAGGCCGCTGCCGCGCTGGGCGACGGCACGTTGGAGTTGACCTCGCGGGGCAATATGCAGGTGCGGGCGGTGTCGGACCCGGACGACTTGGCGCGCAGGTTGGCCGACGCCGGGCTGCTTCCGTCCTCGACGCACGAGCGTGTACGCAATATCCTCGCCTCTCCCCTCTCGGGCCGGGCGGGAGGTCTCACCGACGTGCGCGCGCTGGTCGGTGCGCTGGACGAGGGCCTGTGTGCACGACCCGATCTGGCACACCTGCCGGGTAGGACGCTGTTCGCGCTCGACGACGGTCGGGGCGACCTGTGCGGACTCGAACCGGATTTCGGCGCCTACGCCCAATCCGACGGGTCGTACGCACTGCTGTTGGCAGGCCGGGACAGTGGCGTGCGCGTGGACCGCGACAGTGTCGTGTCGATGCTGCTGAACTGCGCGGGCGCCTTCGTGGAACTTCGGCAGTCCCAGTGGCGGGTAGCCGAAATGGACGACGGCCCGGCCCGGATCCTCGACCGACTCGGTCTCGCGGCCGGCCCTGTCCTGCCGATGCCCGCACCCGTGGAGGTGCCACCGATCGGTTGGCTCGATCAGGACGACGGCCTGGTGGCGCTGGCGGCGGGACTGGCCAACGGTGTTCTCGGGGCGCGGCTCGCGGAGTTCCTCGCGGCGATCGACCGCCCGCTGATCATGACCCCGTGGCGATCGCTGATCGTGTGTGATCTGGACGAGGAACCGGCCGAACAGGTCGTCCGCGTGCTCGCCCCGATGGGACTGATCTTCGACGCGGCATCGCCGTGGATTCGAGTGAGCGCATGCACCGGATCGCCGGGGTGCGAGAAGTCGTTGGCCGACGTACGAGCCGACCTCTCCGCCGCGGTCGATGCCCGGATGACCCCGCGCGACGAACGGCAACACTGGTCCGGGTGCGAGCGGCGCTGTGGGCGACCCAAGGGCGAGGTCACCGACGTCATCGCCACGGGAATCGGCTACCGGGTCTCCTGAGCACAACGATACCGGCTTCCGACTGAGGGGTCCCTCTCCCCTATCGTGACACGCATGCACGACTACGTCCGCGACGGCGCGGAGATCTACCGACAATCGTTCGCGACCATCCGAGCCGAAGCAGATCTGTCTCGATTCGCACCGGACGTCGCACAGGTCGTCGTGCGCATGATTCACGCGGTCGGAGAGATCGATCTGACCGAGACCATCGGCTACACCCCAGCAGTCGTGACCTCCGCTCGCGCGGCACTGAACTCGGGCGCGCCGATTCTGTGCGACGCCAACATGGTCGCCGCCGGCATCACTCGTCGCCGTCTTCCGGCCGACAACCAGGTGCTGTGCACCCTGTCCGATCCTCGGGTACCGGATTTGGCTCGAAGTATGAACACCACGAGAACCGCTGCCGCACTGGAGTTGTGGGGCGACAAGCTCGGCGGTGCCGTCGTCGCCATCGGAAACGCTCCGACCGCTCTGTTCCACCTGATGGAGATGCTGGAGGCAGGGGCACCGAAACCCGCAGCGATCGTCGGCGGCCCGGTCGGATTCATCGGGGCGGCGGAGTCGAAGGAAGATCTGATCGCCGCGGGCCTCGGCGTCGAGTACCTGGTGGTCCGCGGTAGGCGTGGTGGCAGCCCCATCACCGTCGCCGCCGTCAATGCCATTGCGAGCGAACAAGAATGACCGGCACCGGAAAGCTGTGGGGAGTCGGAGTCGGTCCCGGCGATCCGGAGTTGTTGACCGTCAAGGCCGCTCGCGTGATCGCCGAGGCCGATGTGGTTGCCTTCCACAGTGCACAGCACGGTCGTAGCATCTCCCGCGGGCTGGCAGCCGGGTACATGCGGGACGGGCAGCTCGAGGAACATCTGGTCTACCCGGTGACCACCGAGACCACGGCGCACCCCGGTGGATATCAGGGTGCGATCGACGAGTTCTACGAGTCCGCCGCGTCGCGGTTGGCGGCTCATCTGGACGCGGGACGCTCCGTAGTGCTTCTCGCCGAGGGTGATCCGCTGTTCTACAGCTCTTACATGCACATGCACAAGCGGTTGGCCGACCGCTTCGAGGTCGAGATCGTGCCGGGCGTGACCTCGGTCAGTGCCGCCTCGGCTGCGCTGGCCACCCCGCTCGTGGAGCGCGACGAGGTGTTCACCGTGTTGCCCGGCACGCTGCCGGCAGACGAGCTCACTCGGCGACTGCGCGGCACCGACGCGGCCGTCATCATGAAACTGGGCCGGACCTACCCGACGGTGCTCGAGGCCCTGGAACGTTCCGGTCGGCTGGGTGAAGCGCGCTACGTGGAACGGGCCAGCACACCCGAGCAGCGGGTGCTCGACGCCGTCGACGCAGACAACGTTCCATACTTCTCGATGATCGTCGTACCGAGTCCCTCGAATCGAACCGAAACACCTACTTGCGCCGGTGAAGTGGTGGTCGTCGGCCTCGGACCCGGGGACGATGCATGGACGACGGACGAAGTGCGCGCCGAACTCGCCGCCGCCACCGATCTGGTCGGCTATGTCACCTACATCGATCGGGTACCGCAGCGCCCCGGTCAGATCCGGCACGCGAGCGACAACAAGGTCGAGTCGGAACGTGCGGCGTTCGCTCTCGATCTCGCCAAACAGGGTCGCCGCGTCGCCGTGATCTCCTCGGGTGATCCCGGTGTGTTCGCGATGGCAACCGCGGTCATCGAGGTCGCGGCCGAGGAGCAGTGGAGCTCGGTCCCGGTGCGGGTGGTGCCCGGGATGACGGCAGCCAACGCCGTCGCCAGTCGGGTGGGCGCACCGCTCGGACACGACTACGCCGTCATCTCTCTGTCCGACCGCCTCAAGCCCTGGAACGTCGTGGCAGCGCGGCTCTCGGCGGTCGCCGGAGCCGATATGGCGATCGCGATCTACAACCCCGCGTCGAAGTCACGGACCTGGCAGGTTGCGGCAACGAAAGAGATTCTGCTCGAGCATCGTTCGCCACAGACACCCGTGGTCATCGGACGCGCGGTGGGCAGCCCGCAGGAATCCGTTCGCACCGTGGCGCTGGGCGAACTCGACCCCGAGTCGATCGACATGCGATGCCTGCTCATCATCGGATCGTCGATGACGACGGTGGTCGAGACGGGAAGCGGGCCGAAGGTGTTCACCTCCAGGCGTTATCCGTCGGCAGGCAGTTCTTAGCGATCCGTCAACCGGTCCACGGCGGCTGCGACGTCGAACACCGTCGGTGTCGAGCCGGTTCGCGTGGGACGGTCGACCATGAGAACCGGAATCGATGCCGCTCGGGCGGCATCGAGCTTGGCTCGCGTCATGTCGCCGCCGCTGTTCTTGGTGATCAGCAGGTCTATTCGGTTCTCTGCCAGCATCATCGACTCGTGGTCGACGTCGAAGGGGCCACGGCTCAGTTGCAGTGTCATGTGCGGCGGCACCGCACCGGTCGGAGGGTCGATCGCCCGGACCAGAAACCACGAGTGATCGACACTCGAGAAATGGTGAACACCCTGCCTGCCTGTCGTGAGGAACACCCGGCTGCCGGGGGTGATCGCCGACGCCGCGTCGGGCAGTGAGGCAACCGAGGTCCATCGATCACCCTCGCCCGCGGTCCACGGTGGCCGCGTCAGCACCAGGAGCGCGACCGACGTTGCCCGAGTGGCCTGCTCGGCGTGTGCGGCGATGGTGGAGGCGAACGGGTGCGTCGCGTCCACCACCACGTCGATTGCGTTGTCTCGCAGCCACACTGCAAGGGCATCCGGACCTCCGAATCCGCCGATGCGAGTCTCGCCGACGGGCAATTTCGGCTCGGCGACCCGGCCGGCCAGTGAGGTGACGGTCTCGATCCCCTGCACCGTGTCCAGAGCGGCCGCGAGTGCCCTCGACTCCGTCGTACCACCGAGAATCAGGACCTTCACCGTTTGGTCGCACTCCATTGTGTGACCGGCAGCTGCGGTCTCCACGTCGTGAACGTGCCGAGCGGTTCGCCGCGATAGATCTGGAACCTGCGGAGCTCGCCGCCGTACTTCGCCGCGGCGGTCAGCAACAACGAATCCGATTCGGCCGTCACCGAATTCGCGACCACTCGCCCACCGTTCCGCACCGCGTCCCAGCAGGCCTCGAGCATGTCGGTACCGGTCAACCCGCCACCGATGAACACTGCATCGGGTACGGCGTCCGAGACCGCCGCGAAACTTTCCGGGGCGCCGCCGTGGACGACGAGGCCCGGAACTCCCAGAAGCCGTGCATTGGTCTCGATCTGCTCACGGCGCGCATGCGAACTCTCGAACGTCACTGCACGACAGGATTCGTCGGTCCGCATCCATTCGATGGCAATGGTTCCCGATCCGCCCCCGATGTCCCACAACAGCTCTCCTGGCACCGGTGCCAACGCGCTGAGCGTCAGTGCTCGAACCTCCCGCTTGGTCATCTGACCGTCTCCGGTGTACGCGGAATCGGCCAGGCCGGGAATGCGGGTGTGGCGGGCAGCGTCGGGATCCCGGACGCACAGCAGAGCAACGACATTGAGTGGATCGACGCCTTCGAACGTCGACTCTCCGGCGATCCCGCGGGCGACCCGCTCGGCCGGTCCGCCGAGCTGCTCGAGGACCGTCATCTCGCTCGCCCCGAAACCGTTGGCGGACAACATCACCGCGATCTCACCAGGAGTGCTGCTGCCCCGGCTCAACACCAGTATCCGACGACCGTCGGCCAACTCGGGCAACACCGTCTCGGCCGGGCTGTTCACCAGCGACACCGTCGTGGTGTGGTGGAGCGCCCAGCCCAAGCGAGCGCATGCCAACGACACCGAAGACGGGGCCGGGTACACCCGCAAGCGATCGGCACCGAACTCCCGCGCCAACGTCACTCCGATGCCGTGGAACATCGGATCCCCGCTGGCCAGCACGCACACGCGAGAACCCGTGCAGGCGTCGATCATCGGCCGCAGATTCGGCACCAACGGACTGGGCCATGTCCTGGTCTCGCTGCAGTGCTCCTGTACTCCAGCGACCTGGCGCGCGGAGCCGAACACCACATCTGCTTGCTCGACGGCCCTGCGCGACGCGAGAGGCAGTCCGTCCCAGCCGTCCGCACCGATTCCCACGACCACGATCGGAGTGGGCACGGGTGCCACCATCAGCGCGGCATCCTGCGCCAGAGCCACTGCGGCAGTAGACGCATGGCGAAGAACACCGGTCGCAGCGTGCCGGGGATCCACACGGTGGCCCGACGCGTGCGTAGCGCAGCGACGACGCCGTCGGCCACCTGATCCGGCGTACTCGACATGGGTGCCGGGGTCATCCCCTCGGTCATCGAACCGATGACGAATCCGGGACGAACGAGCAGGAGGTGCACTCCGCTACCGTGCAGTGCGTCGCTCAGTCCGCTGGCGAAGCCGTCGAGACCGGCCTTCGCGGATCCGTACACGTAGTTGGCGCGTCGCACTCGAACCCCCGCGACCGACGAGAACACGACCAGGTCGCCACTCCCCTGTGCTCGGAGGATCTTCGATGCGTGCGTCAGCACCGAAACCTGAGCCAGGAAGTCGGTGGTGATGACGTCGAGAGCGTGCTGCGCGTCGTCCTCGGCGCGTGCTTGATCCCCGAGGATCCCGAACGCCAGCACCACGATCCCGATCGGGCCGTATCGCTCGGCCACCCGGCTCAGAAGCTCGGCGTGAGTGTCCATCTCGTTCGCGTCGAACTCGACGGTGTGAACGGCGTCCGCGCCTGCCTGCTCCACTCGTCGTTGCTGAGCATCGAGGTCGGTACTGCGCCGAGCTGCCAGTACGACGGTTCGCCCCGAGGCGAGTCGGGTGGCGACCTCGAGTCCGATCTCGCTGCGCCCGCCCAACAGCAACAGCGTTCCGGCCGCGGGTTCTGCTCGTCTGCTCACGACGACCAGTCTTGCCGATGAAATCGCATTCACTACAGTCGGGGCATGGCCGCCATCCCCGCAGACGCGACTGCCCTCGCCGACGACGCATTCGAGTTCCTTGCCGAGCGGCACCTCGCCACTCTGACGACACTGCGACCCGACGGAACCCCGCACGTCGTCGCCGTCGGCTTCACCTACGACGCCGAGGCCCGGTGTGCTCGGGTCATCACCAACGATGTGTCGCAGAAGGCGATCAACGCCGGTCGCGGTGCCTACGCCGCTGTCACTCAGATCGACGGTGCCCGCTGGCTGACGTTGGAAGGGCCCGCGTCGGTCCGAGACGACCGTGAATCGGTCGTCGATGCGGAGAACCGCTATGCGCAGCGCTACCGCGTACCCAGAGAGAACCCCACCCGAGTCGTCATCGAGATACAGGTGCAGCGTGTATTGGGTAGCCGTTCTCTGCTGAACCGCTAGCGCGTCGTCGGCTCCGTCGGCCACGGCAGAACCGTCAGGTTCGGCCACTCCGTCGTCCACCGGGCAGCCTTGGCCTCGTACACGTGTCGCATCGGCAGCCGCGGGTTCGGCCGCACGATTCCCCCGAAGAGATCGTCGAATCCGCGCGGTGCGTACACGACATCGGTTCCGCCCTGGTCGGTGGTGATGCCGAAGCAGCACGTGGTGGACACGAAATGATCGATCGCATCCTCGGTACTTCGGTAGGGCGCGATCGGAGTGCCGAAATGCTGTTCGTACCACAGGTGTACGCGCGCCTCGTTGCGCACTTCGACGTCCACCCCGAGGTCGTCGAACACCGAGGCCGCGCGCTCGATCACCTCGTTCTCCGCGTCGTAGGACAGGTCGGAGTCGTCGAAGTAGAAGAAGTCGTAGTCCCGGATGCCGGCACCAAGGTCCCGGCCGTCCAGGTGGTTCCAGACCGTCTGGAAGAGGCCACCTGCCGTCAGATACCACCCGGGAAGCCCGAGTTGCGGCGCGCGCCCCAGTATTTCGGCGACGGCCGGATTGGACCTGACGACCGAGACGAACTCGTCCTCGCCCGGACGCGTCACACCGGCAGGACAGCCAGAGCGTGAGGCCTGAGGTTGACCGACTCGCACCCGTCTGCGGTGACCACGACGATGTCCTCGATGCGTGCACCCCACTGCCCGCGGAAATAGATTCCCGGCTCGATGCTGAACGCCATCCCCTCGGTCAGCGTGATGTCGTTTCCCGCAACGATGTACGGCTCCTCGTGCACCGACAGGCCGATCCCGTGACCGGTGCGGTGCAGGAACGCCTCGCCGAGACCGGCGTCGACCAGGACGTCGCGAGCCGCCGCGTCGATGGACTGCGCCGTGACACCGGGCACCACCGCGTCGACAGCCGCCTGCTGCGCCCGCTCGAGTACCGCGTACTGCTCGGCGATCTCCGCCGACGGTTCGCCGAGACTGTAGGTACGGGTCGAGTCGGAGTTGTATCCCGGTGCGACGGGTCCGCCGATGTCGATCACCACGATGTCTCCTGCCTCGACGACTCGATCGGATACCTCGTGGTGTGGATCGGCACCGTGCGGCCCGGAGCCGACGATGATGAATTCCGGTGCAGTGTGGCCTTCTTCGACGATCGCGGCAGCGATGTCCGCGGCGATCTGCGCTTCCGTTCGGCCCACCCGAAGCCATTCGCCCATCCGGGCGTGCACGCGGTCGATGGCATATCCGGCTCGCCGCAACGCGTCGATCTCGGCCGCATCCTTGACCATTCGGAGTTCGCGAAGCACGTCGGTGGCCAGAACCGGGACCGTGCCGAAGACACCCGCAAGCGGCACGAAATGCAGGGCGGGCATGGCGTCGGCAACGGCTGTTCTCGTTCCGCCGGGAACTGCCGCTGCCACCAGTGCGTACGGATCCACACCGTCGACCCAGTCGACGAGAGCCAGAGACAGTTCCTGCGCTGCGGAATCGCCCAGTGCGGCGAGCTCGAGCCGCGGAACGACGACCGTGGGGGTGCTGCCGTCCGCTGGAACGACCAGCGCGATGAGCCGCTCGAACGAGCTGGCCTTCGATCCGAGCAGGTACTGCAGATCCGGCCCCGGGGTGATCAGCAGGGCATCCAGGCCTGCATCCGACGTCAGGCGAGCCGCGCGGGCGAGCCTGGATGCGTAGACATCGCTGGAGAAACGTGAGGAACTGACCGAAGAATCGACACTCATACCTCCAGGCTAGTGCCGTACGGCAAGATGAGCCCCATGACCGCCCCCGGAAAGTCGCCGCTGCTGCTCCTCGACGGCGCGAGCCTGTGGTTCAGGGCCTACTACGCACTGCCCGAGTCGATTACGGCCCCCGACGGTCGACCCGTCAATGCCGTTCGCGGCTTCCTCGACATGATCTCGGCGTTGATCACGCGCACCGAACCCGGCCGACTGGCGGTCTGCCTCGATCTCGACTGGCGGCCACAGTTTCGCGTCGACCTCGTGCCGTCCTACAAGGCGCATCGTGTTGCCGAGGCCGCGCCGGAGGTCGCCGAGAGCGAAGAGGTGCCGGAGACACTGACACCACAGGTGGACATGATCATGGATGTGCTCGCCGCGTTGGGGATCGCGACCGCAGGCGCAGACGGTCTGGAAGCCGACGACGTACTGGGAACCCTGGCCGCGCGCGAGCGTCAGGACCCCGTGGTCGTGGTCAGCGGAGACAGAGACCTGCTTCAAGTTGCCGCCGACGAGCCGAACGAGGTGCGCGTTCTGTACGTGGGACGCGGCCTGGCGAAAGCCGAACTGTTCGATCCCGCAATGGTTTCCGAGCGTTACGGGGTGCCGCTCCATCGTGCGGGTGCGGCGTACGCGGAACTCGCCTTGCTGCGCGGCGATGCCTCGGACGGTCTGCCCGGAGTGAAGGGCATCGGGGAGAAGACAGCGTCGACGCTGATGCTGCAGTACGAATCCGTGGAAGCGTTGCGCGCTGCTGCACTCGACCCGTCGTCGGACATGGCCAAGGGCATCCGGGCGAAGCTGGCCAATGCGAGCGACTACCTGGACGCGGCGCTACCGGTTGTCCGAGTCGTCACCGACGCCGATGTCGTCCTGTCGAAGTCCGACGAGATTCCCGCCGAGCCCGCCGACGTCGATGCGCTGAACTCGCTCGCCGAGACTCTCGGCATCGAGAACGCCGTGGCCCGCCTCGTCGCTGCGATGGCGGCCACGGCGTCGACGACCTGATCGTGTGACCTGAGCGGGTCTACTCGGGCAGGGAGACTTCGTAGTTGGCGTCGTCGTCGAGGAAGGTCAGAGTCACGGTCTTGAACGCACCGTCGACGGTCAGGGTGCACTCGACACTGGTCTGGGCCACGACCTCGATGTCCTGGGGACAGGACACACCGGAGACGTCGGACGCACCGTAGGACTCGGTGACGACCGTGCGAACACCCTCCTCGGCCGCCGCAGTATCGAGGGTGGTCGTTCGACCGAAAGCGAAGAACGACACCACAGCGATCACGGCGAGCACTGCGACCACGGCACCCGCGATGATCAGGGGCTTCTTCGATCGAGCCCCGGCCTGCCCTGGCCCCTGCTGATTCGGATACTGCTGGTTCGGATACTGCTGGTTGGGATACTGCTGGTTGGGATACTGCTGGTTGGGACTCCACGGCTGCTGTGGTTGCTGGCCGGACGGACCCGGCCCGTATTGCCCACCACCGAATTGCGGTGGTGCGTATGGATTCTGGTACGCCGCATCGCCCGATGCAGGCGCGCCGTACTGCTGACCGGCGGGGTAGTGCGCGGTGGGGTTCTGTCCCTGGGGGTAGCCGCCCTGTGCATTCGGGGCCGGGGGGTACTGCCCCTGCGGATAGCCGGCAGGTGGGTACTGACCTTGGGGGTACTGGCCCTGAGGATACTGACCTTGGGGGTACTGACCCTGCGGATATTGACCATGAGCGTATTGCCCCTGCGGGTACTGGCCGCCGGGTTGTTGCGGGTTCTGCCCGTAGCTCTGACCGGGTTCGCCGTACGGCGTGGCCTGCGGCTGTCCGTACTGACCCCACGCCGACGGCGTCGGAGTCTGTGACTCGGCGGAAGGAGCAGGCTGCGTGTCCGGTGTGTCGTTCGCGGCGCCGTCCTGCTGATCGGGCGTGCGCGACCAGCTGTTGTCCGGATCGGTCGGACCGTATGGGCCGCTCATCTCGCCTCCACTGAAAATTCGGATTCGTCGGGGGTACAGTAACCCGCCCGTACGACTATCCGCTGTACCGACCCGGCAGTCCGATTCGGTGCTGTCATGCGGCATCTACGGCGACCACGCCGCGGCGCAAGGCCGCGATCGCGCGCGCCGCAGTTCGCGACAGTTCCGGCTCCGGGGCCGCGAGCCGAACCTGGTCCAACAGGTCGATCACCTGCCGACACCAGCGCACGAAGTCTCCACCCGAGAGTGCTTTGCCGTTGTCACCCGCGGTGACGAGCGCATCGACCAACGAATGGTTCGACGCCCACTTGTAGATCGCCTTCACGAAGCCCATGTCGGGTTCTCTCGTCGGCGGCAGCTTGTGTCGCACCTCGTCGGACCGCAGCTCGTGCCACACCCGGACGGTCTCGGTCAGCGCGTGCCGAATCGGACCCGTCGGTCCGTGCGGGGTGATGTCACCCTCCGATCTGGACTCGTAGACCACCGCCGAGACCACCGCCGCCAACTCTGCCGGAGAAAGCCCCTGCCACAGGCCGCCGCGCAAGCATTCGGCAACCAGCAGATCGGACTCGGAATAGATTCGGCTCAGCCTGGCACCGTCCTCGGTGACCTTCGGATCCTTGCCTGCCGTCACGTAACCGCGGTCGGCGAGCAAAGCCAGGATGCGGTCGAACGTTCGGGCGAGCGAGTTCGTCGTGGCCGACACCTTCTGGCGCATCGTTTCGGTCTCTCGCGCCAACCGGTTGTAGCGTTCACCGGTGCGACCGAGCTCGTCGCGGTCGGGACGAGCGTGCACCGGATGCGAGCGGATTGCTCGCCGAAGGGTGGCGAGCTCCTTGTCGTCCGCTGCCGTCGACTTGCGTCGGATACGGTCCGACGGCTGCGATATTCCGCGGGTGACCAGGGCGGCCGCGAGATCGCGTCGGGTCTTCGCGGTGCGGTGGTCGACGAATCGCGGCAGTCGCATCGTTCCCAGAGACGTTGCGGGCGATGGGAAGTCCGCTGCCGAGAGCCGGCCGGCCCACTTGTCCTCGGTCAGCACCAGCGGACGCGGATCAGCCCGGTCGTCATCGGGCTCGAGAACCACGGCAAGGCCGCTGCGGCGACCGGTCGGCACCGAGATCACGTCGCCGCGGCGCAGGGCACGCAGCGAATCGACGGCCTTGTCCCGCCGATCGGACCTGCTCTGGCGTTCGAGGGTCTTCTCCCGATCCTTCAGTCGCTCGCGCAGCCGCGCATACTCGAAGTACTCGCCCTCGGGGCCACCGAGGCGTGCACCGAGTGCCTCCAACGTCTGCATGTTCTTCTCGATACCGCGAACCATCCCGACGACGGAGCGGTCCGCCTGGAACTGTGCGAAGGATCGTTCGAGCAGCAGACGCGAATCGGCCGCACCGAACTGTTCGATGAGGTTGATCGACATGTTGTATGCCGGCGCGAACGAACTGCGCAGCGGGAACGTACGCGTCGACGCCAGCCCCGCGACCTCGGTCGGCTCCGTGCCGGGCTGCCACAGCACGACGGCATGCCCTTCGACGTCGATGCCGCGGCGTCCGGCCCGGCCGGTCAGCTGGGTGTACTCCCCCGGTGTCAATTCGGCGTGTGTCTCACCGTTGAACTTGACCAACTTCTCCAACACGACGGTTCGGGCCGGCATGTTGATCCCGAGAGCCAAGGTCTCCGTGGCGAACACCGCTCGGACCAGACCCTTGACGAACAACTCCTCGACGGTGTGCCGGAAGACCGGCAACATCCCGGCGTGGTGGGCGGCGAATCCCCGTTCCAGTGCGTCGCGCCACTCCCAGAAGCCCAGGACTTCGAGGTCCTCGCGCGGCAGCTCCGAGGTGTGTTTCTCGACGATGTACCGGATCTCCTCGGCCTGCTCGGGCGTGGTCAACACCAGCCGCGAACGCATGCACTGGGTCAGCGCGCCGTCGCACCCGGCACGGCTGAAGATGAATGTGATGGCCGGGAGCAGACCCTCTTCGTCGAGCTTGGCGATCACATCGGGTCTGGCCAGTGGTCTGTTGTTGGCACCGCTGCCCTGACCGCCACCGCGACCTCCGCCACCCGAACGTCCGC
The DNA here is from genome assembly GCF_033042225.1 of Rhodococcus cercidiphylli. Lineage (NCBI taxonomy): Bacteria > Bacillati > Actinomycetota > Actinomycetes > Mycobacteriales > Nocardiaceae > Rhodococcus > Rhodococcus cercidiphylli. Next base: position 763,804 of record NZ_JAWLKE010000001.1, on the reverse strand, counting down.
CGCGGCCCCTGCTGTGTGGCGCGTGCCAGCGGTCCATCGAGTCGAGGGACTGGCGTTGTTTGACGTGTCGGACGAGTTCTCGGTCGACGACGATCTTCTGACTGCCGTCGGCCGACTGGGCTCGCGTGTCGAACAGATCGAACAGTCGGCGACCGACCATGATGTGCTGCGAAAGGGGCACCGGACGGTTCTCGTCCACCACGACCGCGGTGTCACCGCGAACCGTGCTCATCCAGGCACCGAACTCCTCGGCGTTGCTCACCGTTGCCGACAGGCTGACCAGTCGAACGTCGTCGGACAGGTGCAGAATGACTTCTTCCCACACCGCCCCGCGGAAACGGTCGGCGAGATAGTGCACCTCGTCCATGACGACGTGCGACAGTCCTCGCAATGCATCCGAGGATGCATACAGCATGTTGCGCAGCACTTCGGTCGTCATGATGACGATGGGCGCGTCGGGGTTGATCGACGAATCTCCGGTCAGCAGCCCGACCGTGTCGCGCCCGTACCGTGCGGTCAGCTCCGCGAACTTCTGGTTACTCAGCGCCTTGATCGGGGTGGTGTAGAAGCACTTACGTCCCGCGGCGAGCGCCAGGTGCACCGCGAACTCGCCGATGACCGTCTTGCCCGCACCGGTGGGGGCACAGACCAGTACCCCGTGACCGTTCTCCAGGGCTGTGCAGGCATCCACCTGGAACCGGTCGAGGGGAAAGCCGAGCTCGGCGGAGAATCGTTGCAGCTGGGTGGGTCGGGGGCTCGTCCCCGTATCGAGAACCGTCTCGGTCATGCTTTCGACCCTACGGGCCGGTCGATGTCAGATCGTGTCGTCGTACTGCGCCTGTACTCGGGTCGCGGTACCGAGACCGCTGGACGGCGGTGTCGGAGCGACAGCATCCGGTGATTCGATCGAACTTGCGCCGTCGATGCGCGTTGCTTCGTCATCTGACACATCACCCCATTCGTCTCTTCTCTTGCGCAACTTACGCTTGTCGTGAATTCGCGCAATCTGCACTGCCATCTCGAAGAGCACCGTCAACGCCAAGGCCAAGGCCAGCATGGAGAACGGGTCCTGGCCAGGAGTTGCGATGGCCGCGAAGACGAACAATCCGAAGATGAGACCTCGACGCCACGCCTTGAGTCGCTCGTAGGTGAGTACGCCGACGAAATTCAAGGCAACGACCAGCAACGGAATCTCGAAGCTGACGCCGAAGATGATGAGGAGGTTGATCAGGAATCCGAAGTACTGATCACCGCTCAGAGCGGTGATCTGCACGTTGTCGCCGATGGAGAGCAGGAAGTGCAGGCCTTTGGCGACCACGAAGTAGGCCAGGACGGCTCCGGCGACGAACAGCGCAGCCGCTCCGGAGACGAACGAGACTGCATGTCTCCGTTCGTTGGCGTACAGGCCCGGGGTGATGAAAGCCCAGATCTGATACAGCCAGATGGGGCAGGCCAGTACGACACCGGCGGTGAACGCGACCTTGAATCGCAGTAGGAACTGATCGAACGGTCCGGTCGCGAGCAGACGACACTGATCGTCGTTGCTCAGATTCGCGCGCAGACTCGGGTCGAGCGTGCAGTAGGGACCCCGTAGGAGGTCGCCGAGGCTCTCGACGCCGAAGATGGTGTGCGAGTACCAGAAGAACCCGAAGGCAGTCGTCACTGCGACTGCTACCAGCGACCACAGGAGCCGGGTTCGCAGCTCGTACAGATGATCGACCAACGACATGGTGCCGTCGGGATTGATTCGGCGCTTGCTTCGCCGCGGATCGAACGGAATGCGCATGGTGTTCTACGGTCAGCCTTCGTCGGTCGGACGACAGCGAGAAGCCGTCACCGACAGCAGTGAACCTTCGGTGCCGAACTGGCACCGAAGGTGTGCTGAGCGGCCGTGCGCTCAGGCAGACTTCGCGTCGTGCTGGGTCTCGGTGTTCGGCTGCGCGACCGGGGCGGGAGAGGGCAGCTGAGCGGGAGCGACGGGCTGCTGAGCGGGAGCGGTGTCGGTGTCGGACTTGCCGTCGTTCTGCATCTCCTTCACCTCGCTCTTGAAGATGCGCAACGACCGGCCGAGTCCGCGAGCAGCCTCGGGCAGCTTCTTGGAACCGAACAGAATGATGACGACCACCGCAACGATGGCCCAGTGCCAGGGACTGGTGAATCCCATGTGAACCTCCTACAGATCAGATGAATCGAGCGTACCCGACCACGGGTGCCGACTTCGGCAGCGGCGGGTCCGGGTTTGCCCGGTGTTCATGTGGCGACGGGACCGTCCGCGCTGGTGGCGTCGAACTCTGCGTACGCGTCCAGGGCCGAACGTGCTCGGTCGCGGACGGAGTTCACCAAGGATTCAGGTGCCAGTACCGTGACTCCGCCGCCGAAGCCCAACGTCAACCGTGTCATCCACTGCAGCGTGGCGAATCGCATCGTGACCACGATCGACCCGTCCGCATCCGCCGCGACCTGTGTCATCGGGTAGTAGTCCAGGATCCAGGTGAATGCAGGTGAGACCTTCAGCCGCGCCTGCGACAGCGAGGGATCGTCGTTGAAGATCTCGAAGGCGTCCTCGTCCTGCACCGATTCCGGCGGCGCGGCCGGTTCGTCGAGTTCGGTGGCCGAGTCGATGCGGTCGAACCGGAAAAGCCGAACACCCTCGGCGCTTCGGCACCACGCCTGGACATAGCTGTTGTCGTCGACGACCACCGTCCTGATCGGGTCCACGGTCCGCTCGGTCAGGACGTCCCGCGACGCGGAGTAATAGGTCAGTTCCAGAGCGTGCCGGTGCCGCAATGCGGATCGGACGGTGGCAGGGACCGGCCCCTCCTCCGTATCCGTGCCGTCGTGATCGGACGAGAGTGGCACGTTGGCCGCCGCCGATCCTGCCGCGGTCTCGATCTTCGCGATCGCGCGCTGAGCGGCGGACGGGTCGACCATCCCTGGCATCGACGTCAGAGATCGAAGCGCAACCAACAGGGCCGTCGCCTCGGTCGACGTCAGGCGCAGCGGTCGATCGATGCCGGCCGAGAACGTCACGTCGATGCTCTCCTCGGAGAACGACAGATCGATGAGATCACCCGGGCCGTAGCCGGGCAGACCGCACATCCAGAGCTGATTGAGATCGGCCATCAGCGTCGCCGTCGACACCCCCAGCTCCCGGGCGGCCTCCTCAGCGCTCAACCCGGGATTGGCCATGAAGAACGGCACCATGTTGAGCAACCTGGCCAGCCGAACCGACAGTCGCGCGCTCATCGCTCGTTCTCCACATCGGCCGCTGTCCGCAGTGTCGAGATCACGTCGGCGCGCAGTTCGGCGGGTTCGAGTACCACCGCATCCGCGCCGTGACCTGCTATCAACCGCGAGATCCAGTCCCAGGACCGCACGGGAACCTCCACGACGGTGCCGCTGCGGGCACCGAGACTCTGCACACCCACCGCCGTTCCCATCCTGCGTAATTCCAGCGCCTTGCCGTCGTGCAGCCATACCCGGGCCGTGCCCGCCACCGAGGACGTGCCCGCCACTCGGCGGACGATGTCCTGCAGGTCGATGCCATCGGGCTTGCGCACGCTCTGCGCGGTGCCGAACGGTTTGACGTCGTCGCCGATTCGGGAGAGGCGGAACGTGCGGGTGTCGTTGCGATCCACGTCGTGTCCCACCAGATACCAGCGGCCGCGAAATGTCACGACACCCCACGGCTGGACGGTTCTGGTGGTGAACGGCTCGGTCAGCGAGGGTCGGTGTTGGAAACGTACCGATCTACCGTCGTCGATCGCGGCCAGCAAGGCACCCAGCGCAGGTTCCGAGCCCCTGGTGCGTGCGGGAACCGCGGTCACCGCCGCAGCGGACTCGTTCTGGTCGACCTGGATTCCCGCCGCTCGAAGTTTGAGCAGCGCGCTCTGCGCCGCGGAGGTGAGCTCCGGTGATTCCCACAGTTTGACGGCGACCGCGACGGCGGCCGATTCCGCGCTGGTGAGGTCGATGTCGGGCAGTTCGTATGCGTCGCGGTTGATGCGATAGCCCTCGACGCCCCCGAACCTGGTGGCAGTGCCGGTCTCCAACGGGACTCCGAGATCGCGCAGTTCGTTCTTGTCCCGCTCGAACATCCGGCTGAACGCCTCGTGGCTGGTGGAGTCGTCGTATCCGGCAACGCTCTCGCGGATCCACTCCGCGGTCAGGAACTGACGTGTCGACAACAGACAGATGACCAGGTTCATCAGGCGTTCGACTTTGGTGGTGGCCACGACAGTCGAGCCTAGTTGCTCATCGGAGGACCGAGCGGTAGCGACCCGAGCTACCGGAGGTCCACCTGGCTACATCGACGCGATCAACCGCTCGACCCGCTCGTCGACCGAGCGGAACGGGTCCTTGCAGAGCACGGTTCGCTGAGCCTGATCGTTAAGTTTGAGGTGCACCCAGTCGACCGTGAAGTCGCGACCTGCCTCCTGGGCGGCCGTGATGAATTCTCCGCGCAGCTTGGCTCGGGTGGTCTGAGGCGGTAGATCGACGGCCTCGTCGATCTGTTCGTCCTCGGTGACTCTCTTCGCAAGACCCTTGCGCTGCAACAGGTCGAAGACCCCCCGGCCACGCTTGATGTCGTGGTACGCCAGGTCCAACTGTGCGATCTTGGGATCGGACAGCTCCATCGAGTACCGGTCCTGGTAACGCTGAAACAGCTTGCGCTTGATGACCCAGTCGATCTCGGTGTCGACCTTCGCGAAATCCTGTGTCTCGATTGCGTCGAGCGTGCGTCCCCACAGATCGACGACCTGCTCCACCTGAGTGTTCGGCTCGCGCGTCTTGAGATGCTCGACGGCTCGCGCGTAGTACTCGCGCTGAATGTCGAGGGCGCTGGCCTGTCGTCCCCCGGCGAGTCGAACGGGACGGCGTCCGGTGAGATCGTGGCTGACCTCTCGGATGGCGCGAATCGGATTGTCCAGTGCGAAGTCTCGGAAGGACACGCCCGCCTCGATCATCTCGAGAACGAGGGCTGCCGTTCCGACCTTGAGCATCGTCGAGGTCTCGGCCATGTTCGAGTCGCCCACGATGACGTGCAGCCGGCGGTACTTCTCGGCGTCGGCGTGCGGCTCGTCGCGAGTGTTGATGATCGGCCGCGAACGGGTGGTGGCCGAGGAGACGCCCTCCCAGATGTGCTCGGCGCGCTGCGACAGGCAGAACGTCGCCGCCTTCGGCGTCTGCAGTACCTTGCCTGCGCCGCAGATCAACTGACGCGTGACCAGGAACGGCAGCAGAACGTCCGAGATTCGGGAGAACTCCCCCGCCCGCTGAACCAGGAAATTCTCGTGGCAGCCGTAGGAGTTGCCGGCCGAGTCGGTGTTGTTCTTGAACAGGTAGATATCGCCGCCGATGCCCTCCTCTGCCAGGCGCTGCTCGGCATCGATCAGCAGATCTTCCAGTACCCGTTCGCCGGCGCGGTCGTGGGTGACCAACTGCAGCAGACTGTCGCACTCGGCGGTGGCGTACTCGGGGTGCGAGCCCACATCGAGGTACAGGCGGGCACCGTTGCGAAGGAACACATTCGAGCTGCGACCCCACGAGACGACTCGACGGAACAGATAGCGAGCCACTTCGTCCGGACTCAGGCGTCGATGTCCGTGGAAAGTACATGTGACACCGAACTCTGTCTCGATGCCCATAATTCGTCGCTGCACACTTCGACACTACAACGCAACCCTGGAAACGATGTGTCGGAGCGCCCCGATGTCGTCCGTCGGTGAGGATGCTGTCGCACGTGCTTAGGCTGGGCGTCATGACTTCCACGCGCACCTCGATCTCGACGGCCGTTCACGCGTGGGATCTGTCCCTGGTGGCACGAAGTGCTGCTCTGCGGCAGAGCCGAGCGGACGGCGGCCTGCGCGCGCTGAGCAACGCCGCCGATCACGGTCGTCTGTGGCTCGGCGCGGCTGCGCTTCTCGTCGCTGCAGGTGGCCCGGCCCGACGCGGGGGCGTTCGGGGTCTCGTCGCTCTGGCGGGTGCGAGCTCGGTCGCGAACGGCCTGCTCAAACCGTTGTTTCCGCGAACTCGTCCGGACTCCGAGTCGGTTCCCGTCCTGCGTCAGGTGCTGGCTCCACCGGTGTCGTCGTCGTTCCCGTCCGGTCATTCGGCGTCCGCGGCTGCGTTCGTCACGGCGGTGGCGATCGAATCCCCGGTAGCGGGTGTGCTGCTGGCGCCCGTTGCGGCTGCGGTGTGTTACTCGCGGGTCCACGTCGGGGTGCACTGGCCGACAGACGTCATCGCCGGTGCCGCTCTCGGCTCGGCCATCGCGTTGTCCACCCGTCGCTGGTGGGCCGTGCGGTCGGGCAAGCCCGCCGATCTGGGCTCGCCGGTCGACGTCGAGCCGCTGCCGGGCGGCCGGGGGCTGCTGGTGCTCGTCAATCCGGGTTCGGGCGACGACTCGGAAGCCGTGCCCGACTCGATCCGTCGAGCACTTCCCGAGGCAGATCTGTTCGTACCTGATCCCGACCGGGACTTCAACGAGCAACTCGAGCAGCGAATTCGGAGCACCTCCCCGCGTGCGCTCGGTGTCTGCGGCGGCGACGGAACTGTGGTCAGTGTCGCCGCGTCGGCGGTACGCAACGGGTTGCCGCTCGCAGCATTTCCGGGCGGCACCCTCAACCACTTCGCTCGCGACACCGGGCTGACCGTCGTGGAGGACACCGCTGCGGCCGTGGAAGCGGGCACCGCCGAACTGGTCGACATCGCCGAGGTGTCCGTCGACGGCCGCAGCGTGTCGTTCGTCAACACCGCTACCTTCGGTGGTTACCCCGACTCTGTGCGGCTGCGTCAGAAGTTGCAGCGCCGAATCGGCAAATGGCCGGCCGCCGCCATTGCGATGACGAGGGTGCTGGCGGCTGCGGAACCACTGAACATCGGGCTCGACGGCACCAGGCATTCGGTCTGGATGTTGTTCGTGGGCAACGGCAACTACGTACCGGCAGATCAAGTTCCCATGTCTCGCAGCAGTATTCACACCGGAACCCTCGATGTCAGGTTTCTACCGTCGGAGCCGAAGGCATCGAGAACCAGACTGCTGTGGGCAACGTTGACCGGCACCCTCGGCTCGTCACCCGCCTACGTCCGTCGAGCGGTGAAGAAACTGACCGTCGAGGTGGAGGGCGCCCCGGTTGCGGGGGGGGCCGTGGGGGTTGTGGGGGGCGAGTGATGGTGTTTCGTGTCCCCCAGTCACATTCCGGGCCTCGCGCTCTATGGGACGCGATAGAGCGCGAGACCGTGGGAAAATCGGGGCCACCGATCAGGAGGGCGGTGCCGCTTCGGTATCGGTCACTGCCTCGGCCGCCGCAGACGGCGTCGGCAACATGTCCTCGAGCGCAGCTCCGGCTATGCGTCGGAACGCTCGCCTCGGCCGACCCTGGTCCAGCACCGCAACCTCGAGCGCCGACACCTCGAGAACCTTCTTCTCCGGCTCACCGCCCGCCGCAGGCGGCGTCGCCGGACCTGCCGTGAGTGCGTCGACGGCGACACGGACCGCGTCGGCCAGATCGAGTCCGGACCGGTACGTGTCCTTGAGCGCAGCCACGATCGGCTCGGTCGTTCCGCCCATGACGACGAAATCCTGCTCGTCGACGATGGATCCGTCGTAGGTGATGCGGTAGAGCTGGGTCGCGATCGGCTCGTCCTGATGCGAGACCTCCGCGACACAGATCTCGACCTCGTACGGCTTGAGCTGCTCGGTGAAGATCGTGCCGAGTGCCTGGGCGTACGTCTTGGCGAGCGAACGACCGGTCACGTCACGCCGATCGTAGGTGTATCCCTTGATGTCGGCGTGCTGAATTCCGGCCTTGCGCAGGTTCTCGAACTCGTTGTACTTGCCAACGGCCGCGAAGCCGATCCGGTCGTACAGTTCGCTCACCTTGTGCAACGCGGTCGAACGGTTCTCGGCCACGAAGAGCACCCCGTCCGCGTACGTCAGCACGATGACGCTGCGGCCGCGGCCGATTCCCTTGCGCGCCAACTCCGAACGATCGCGCATGATCTGTTCGGCAGATGCGTAGTACGGCATCGTCATGGTGCGCTACCCCCTTCGCTCACTTGCTGACCGGCCCGGGTGTGATGCTCGGCACCGCCGGAATGTGCGGCGCTCTCGGTCCGCTCCGCGAGGACGGACCGAGCCGCAGCCGAAATCCTGTCGTGCGCAACATCGTCCGCACCGACGCTGGTGATGGCGACAGCCGTCGGGTAGATCCCGCGGGTGACGTCAGGACCACCGGTGGCCGAGTCGTCGTCGGCGGCGTCGTACAGCGATTCCACCGCTGCGCGAATCGCCTCCTCCTCGGTCATTCCGGGGCGATAGAGCTTCTTGAGCGCGGACTTGGCGAACAGCGAGCCCGATCCCACCGCGTGGTAGCCCGAACGCTCCTCGTATCGCCCGCCGACCACGTCGTAGGACACGATTCGTCCGGCACGATCCGGATCCGAGATGTCGATGTCGAACCCGACCAACAGCGGGACCGCGGCGAGCCCTTGCATCGCGGCACCGAGATTGCTTCGGACCATCGACGACAGCTTGTTGGCCTTGCCGTTGAACGTGAGCGGCACGCCCTCGATCTTCTCGTAGTGCTCGAGTTCGACGGCGAAGAGCCGCACCAGTTCGATCGCTATGCCGGCAGTTCCGGCGATACCCGCTGCGGAGTAATCGTCGGTGACGTAGACCTTCTGCATGTCGCGATTGGCGATCAGATTGCCCTGCGTGGCTCGCCGGTCACCCGCGATCAGAACGCCGCCCGCGTAGGTCAGCGCGACGATCGTCGTCCCGTGCGGGGCGATACCGGACTTGTCCGACCCGCCGTTCGCGGTGTGGGACGCCAGGTCCGCTGCGATAGCGCTCTCGGGCAACAGATGGGGGGCGTGCTGACGAAGATAATCGGAGAACGACGAGCTGCTCGACCCGAACGGAATCGCCGTTCCGTCGCCGGCCGACCGTGGGTCCGAACGATCCACCGTCACTGGCCGCCCTTCTGAACGTAGGCGCGCACGAAGTCCTCGGCGTTTTCCTCGAGCACGTCGTCGATCTCGTCGAGAAGGTCGTCGGTCTCCTCGGCCAGCTTCTCGCGTCGTTCCTGACCACCGGCTCCGGTGTCGCCTGGAACCTCATCGTCGTCGCCGCCGCCAGAGCGCCGTGTCTGCTCCTGTGCCATAGTCGCCGACCTCCTCCGTATATCGAGAAAACAGATCTACTGCACTCTCACCGGTCGATCCGAGGTGCACCGTCGTGGATGTGCAAGTGCAACCGAACGTTCCGCCGAAAGTGCACGGACCTTTACCCTACCGACAGACCGACTCCGTCGGTCGGCAAGACACCGCGAATAGTCGGTACCGGTCTTCGGGCGCGTCAGTTGGTGAGCTGATCGACGAGTTCGGCGGCACTGTCGACCGACTCGAGCAGCGCACCGACGTGCGATTTCGTGCCTCGAAGCGGCTCGAGGGTCGGGATGCGGACAAGGGAGTCGCCGCCGAGATCGAAGATGACCGAGTCCCAGCTCGCGGCGGCGATGTCGGCACCGAACTTGCGCAGGCACTCACCGCGGAAGTACGCCCTCGTATCATTCGGCGGCGTGCCGACGGCATCGAGCACCTGCTGCTCGGTGACCAGTCGATCCATCGACCCACGAGCAACCAGCCGGTTGTACAGGCCTTTGTCCAGGCGAACATCGGAATACTGCAGGTCCACCAGATGCAGCCGAGGAGCCGACCACCCGAGCCCCTCCCGCTGGCGGAACCCTTCGAGCAGGCGCAATTTCGCGGGCCAGTCCAACAGATGGGCGCACTCCATCGGATCCCGTTCGAGAAGGTCGAGGACCATCGCCCACTTGTCGAGCACATCCAGAGCGCGCGCGTCGTCGCTGCCCTCGGCGGCCACGAACTTCGCTGCACGCTGGTGGTAGATCCGCTGCAGCGCAAGCCCGGTCAGCTCGCGGCCGTCGGCGAGCGCGACGGCCTTGCGCAGCGTCGGATCGTGGCTGATCTGATGGACTGCGGTCACCGGCCTGGCCAGCTGCAGATCGGACAGATCGACCCCTGCTTCGATGAGGTCGAGCACGAGTGCGGTGGTGCCGACCTTGAGGTAGGTCGACATCTCGGCGAGATTGGCGTCGCCGATGATGCAATGCAGGCGGCGGTACTTGTCCGCGTCCGCGTGTGGTTCGTCGCGCGTGTTGATGATGCCGCGCTTCAGGGTGGTCTCGAGGCCCACCTCCACTTCGATGTAATCCGCCCGCTGCGAGAGTTGGAAGCCCGCTTCGTCACCGGACTGGCCGATTCCGACGCGTCCCGATCCGGTGATGACCTGCCTGGAGGCGAAGAACGGAGACAGACCGGCGATGACCGCCGAGAACGGCGTCTCGCGCGACATCAGGTAGTTCTCATGGGTGCCGTACGACGCGCCCTTACCGTCGACGTTGTTCTTGTAGAGCTGCAGGCGCGGGGCACCGGGCACACTCGAGGCGTGGCGAGCGGCGGCCTCCATGACGCGCTCGCCTGCCTTGTCCCAGATCACTGCGTCCAACGGATCGCGTACCTCCGGGGCGGAGTACTCGGGGTGCGCGTGGTCGACGTACAGGCGGGCACCGTTGGTGAGAATCATGTTGGCCGCGCCGATCTCGTCGGCGTCGATCACCGGTGCCGGACCACTGAAGCGCCCGAGGTCGAATCCGCGGGCATCACGCAGCGGCGACTCGACCTCGTAGTCCCAGCGTGTGCGCTTGGCCCGGGGTACCCCGGCAGCTGCCGCGTAGGCGAGCACTGCCTGGGTCGATGTCAGGATCGGGTTGGCGGTGGGTTCGGTGGGCGAAGATATGCCGTACTCGACCTCGATACCGATGATGCGCTGCATATGTCGAGCCTAGACGTCGGCTACAGACCGCATTCGGGGCGCGCCCTGTGCGGACGCGCCCCGAAAGTGGTGTTCGACGAAGCTACAGGTACTGACCGGTGTTGGCCTCGGTGTCGATCGCCCGGCTCGCGCTGGCGTTCTTGCCGGTGACCAGCGTGCGGATGTAGACGATCCGCTCGCCCTTCTTGCCGGAGATTCGAGCCCAGTCGTCCGGGTTCGTGGTGTTCGGTAGGTCCTCGTTCTCGGCGAACTCGTCGACGATGGAGTCGAACAGGTGTTGAATGCGCAGCCCGCCGTTACCGGTCTCGAGTACCGACTTGATGGCGTACTTCTTGGCGCGGTCGACGATGTTCTGGATCATGGCACCGGAATTGAAGTCCTTGAAGTACAGAACTTCCTTGTCTCCGTTGGCGTACGTCACCTCGAGGAAGCGGTTGTCGTCGCTTTCGGCGTACATACGCTCGACAACGCGGTCGATCATCCCTCGGATGCAGGCAGCGCGGTCTCCGCCGAACTCTGCGACATCGTCGGCGTTGACCGGCAGCGAGTCGGTCAGGTACTTGGAGAAGATGTCCTGTGCCGATTCGGCGTCCGGCCGCTCGATCTTGATCTTCACGTCCAGGCGACCGGGCCGCAGGATCGCGGGGTCGATCATGTCCTCACGGTTGGAGGCACCGATCACGATGACGTTCTCCAAGCCCTCCACGCCGTCGATCTCGGCGAGCAGCTGCGGGACCACCGTCGTCTCGACGTCGGACGAGACGCCCGAACCACGGGTGCGGAAGATCGAGTCCATCTCGTCGAAGAACACGATGACCGGGGTGCCCTCGGACGCCTTCTCCCGTGCACGCTGGAAGATCATGCGGATGTGGCGCTCGGTCTCGCCGACGAACTTGTTGAGCAGCTCGGGGCCCTTGATGTTGAGGAAGAACGACTTCGCTTCCTTGGCGTCCTGGCCGCGGGCCTCGGCGATCTTCTTGGCCAACGAGTTGGCAACCGCCTTGGCGATCAACGTCTTTCCGCAGCCGGGAGGGCCGTAGAGCAGCACGCCCTTGGGCGGACGCAGGGAGTACTCGCGAAACAGATCCTTGTGCAGGAACGGGAGTTCGACGGCGTCGCGAATCTGCTCGATCTGCCGACCGAGACCACCGATGTCCTCGTATCCGACGTCGGGCACCTCTTCGAGGACCAGGTCCTCGACCTCGGCCTTGGGGACACGCTCGAAGGCGTAGCCGGCCTTGGTGTCGACGAGCAGGGAGTCGCCGGGACGGAGTTTGCGGGACGGTTCGTCCGGGTCGATGGGGCCCTCGTCGTTGACCATGTCGATCAACGGCTTGGCCAGCCACACCACTCGCTCCTCGTCGGCGTGACCGACGACGAGTGCTCGGGATCCGTCGCCCAGAAGCTCACGCAGAGTGCTGATTTCGCCGACCTGGTCGAAGGTGCAGGCCTCGACGATGGTGAGCGCTTCGTTCAGGCGCACCGTCTGTCCCGGTGCCAGTGAGTCCGCCTCGATGTTGGGTGAACACGTCAGCCTCATCTTGCGTCCGGAGGTGAACACGTCCACCGTGCCGTCGTCGAAGACGCTCAGCAGAACGCCGTAGCCGCTCGGCGGTTGGCCGAGGCGGTCCACTTCCTCGCGAAGTGCGATGAGTTGTTGCCTGGCCTCTTTCAGGGTGTCCATCAACTTCGCGTTGCGCAGCGACAGAGAATCGACGCGTCCTTCGAGTTCGCGTACCTGTTCGGGGGACTCCCCCAGTTGACGGCGCAGTGAAGCAGCTTCGGCTCGCACGGCGTCCAGTTCGGCTCTGGCCGCGGCCACATCCGGATTGTCTGTTGAGCTCATGAGCGACTCCTCCCAGTGACGATCTATCAACGCTACCGGCACCGGCCCGAATGTGCGGACCGACACCACGATCGGGACGGAGAAGCAGTGTGTCTCGACCGCACCCGAGCGTCGGTCGAGTTCATGTTAGCCTCACCTGACCAAGCAGCGGACCGACCATGGGATCAGGGGCTTCACCAGTGAAGATGCGCATATTCTCGGCAGGTGTCGCGCTCGCGGCAGCGATGATTTCGGTGGCCGGCTGCAGTTCGAGCGACGATTCCGATCACACCGATCACAATTCGACGGCAGCCGCCGAAATCAGCGATCCCGCAACCGATGCACCCACCGTCGCAGCACCTACCGCGGCTGAACTCGAAGCATCTCTGCTGCAACTGGTGGCACCGGATGTCGACGCGGCGAGGAAGGCGACTTCGGTCGAGAACGGGCAGGCACGCCTGAGCAACCTCGAAGCGATGACCGCGGCTCTGGCGAACTACGGCGCTATCACGTTCGAGGTTGCCGAACCGACGGTCGAGGGCGAGACGTCCACCGCCGACGTCGCGATCGCCACTCCGCGGGGAACGGCAGCGCCGTCCCCGCAGACCTGGGTGCTGATCGACGGCGACTGGAAGCTCTCAGATGCCAGTACGTGCCAGATTCTCGCCATGGGGCAGGCACCCTGCGCCTAGAGGCCGGGAATCCTCGGCGACGCCGCTGGGATCGTCAGCCCTTGCCGGACCGACGCTGCGGCTTCGGCGTGACGGTGCCCTCGGCGAGGCGTCGGACACTGACGAGGAATGCTGTGTGCCCCTGCATCCGATGCTCGGGGCGAACGGCCAGTCCGACGACGTGCCACCCGCGCACCATCGACTCCCACGAGCGGGGTTCGGTCCAGCACTCCTGCGCGCGAAGGGCTTCGACGACCTTGGACAACTGTGTCACCGTTGCGACGTAGACCAGCAGCACGCCGCCGGGAACGAGAGCCTTCGATACGGCAGGCAGTGCGTCCCAGGGCGCGAGCATGTCGAGGACGACGCGATCTACCTGCTCACCGGGACGATCGACACCGAACTGGTCCACGTCCGCCACCGTCAGGTGCCAGTTGGCCGGCCGCTCGCCGAAGAACGTCTCGACGTTCTTGATCGCGTAGTCGGCGTGGTCCTGGCGAATCTCGTAGGAGATGACCGTCCCTGCGGTACCGACGGCACGCAGCAGCGAGCACGTCAGAGCGCCCGATCCGGCACCGGCCTCCAGCACGCGCGCACCGGGGAACATGTCGCCCTCGTGCACGATCTGGGCTGCGTCCTTGGGGTAGATGACCTGCGCGCCGCGCGGCATCGACAGCACGTAGTCGGTCAGCAGCGGCCGAAGCGCGAGGTAGGGGGTGCCGTTGACGGAGGTGACGACGCTGCCCTCGTCGGCACCGAGCAGTTTGTCGTGCGTGATTCCGCCCCGGTGGGTGTGGAACTCCTTGCCCGCCTCGAGCACCACCGTGTAGTGGCGGCCCTTCCCGTCGGTGAGCTGGACTCGATCTCCGACGCGGAACGGTCCGCTGCGGGCGGGTCCGGTCGGTACCGACTCGACCGGCACGTCGTCATCGGTCGCGAGAGCTTCGTCGAGTTCGATTTCGTCGACAGTTGCGGTGACCACTTCGTCCGCACCGATGACCGGGGCATCGACGATCGCGTCGACCTCGGGCCCGTCGGTCGACGCGGACGCGGAATCACCGAAGGACACAGCATCACCGGACGGCACAGCGGAACCTGCTTTCGTAGCTCTGTTCGGTGCCCGACCTGTTGCGGTCCGACACCCGGGACGACTCGACGTGCCAGACTACGGCCTTGACCGAAGATGTCGGACCAACGGCATAGGGTCGCAGTCGTGAGTATTTCCGCGTCGACGCCCGTCGACTTGCCTCTACTCGATCTCGGCGACAGCGAGCAGACGTCGCCGGCGACGTCCGGCTCCCGCAGTACACCGGCGTTGTCGCCTTCGCGCGCAGGTGATTTCAAGCAGTGCCCACTCCTCTATCGCCTGCGTGCCGTCGACCGGATTCCCGAGGTCTCCACCGAAGCTCAGGTGAAGGGAACTGTGGTGCATGCCGCATTGGAGGCCCTGTACGCGTTGCCCGCACAGGATCGTGTTCCGGCCACTGCGCGAGAACTCGTCGATCCTGCGTGGGAGCGAGTGGTCGCTCGGTCACCCGACATCGAGAGTCTGGTTCCGGCGGACGAAAGACCGGCGTTTCTCGACCGGGCTCGCGCGCTGGTCGCCGGGTACTACGAGCTCGAAGACCCCACTCGATTCGAGCCCGAGTCCTGCGAACAGCGCGTGGAGGTATTGCTGGACGACGGTACGCCGCTGCGCGGATTCATCGATCGGATCGACGTGGCACCGAACGGGATGATCCGCGTCGTCGACTACAAGACCGGCCGGGCACCGCGAGAGTTCACCGAGTCCAAGGCGCTGTTCCAGATGAAGTTCTACGCGTTGATGATCATGCGGATGCGCGGAGTCGTTCCGGCACAACTGAAGTTGATGTACCTCTCCGACAAGCAGGAGCTGACCTACACCCCGGACGAGGGTGAGTTGCGGAGGTTCGAGCGCATGCTCTCGGCCATCTGGAAAGCGATTCTGGCTGCGGGCGAGACCGGCGATTTCCGCGCCAAACGGGGCGCGTTGTGCAAGTGGTGCGACCACCAGGCGCTGTGTCCGGAATTCGGTGGTACTCCCCCGGCGTATCCGGGCTGGCCCACGGCCGCTGCCGAACCGGCGGGGGCCGAGCTGTGACGGTTCCGAATGCCTTCTTCGTTCCCGCCGGTGTCGGCAGCGAAGGCCACGAGCGGGTCACCGCTACCGAGCACACCGTCAGCCTGTGGGCACCGACGATGCAACACGGCGCTCCGCCGTCGGCCCTGTTGGTCCGGGCGCTCGAGCGAGTCGACGCCAGGGAGGACACCCGTATCAGTCGCGTGGCCGTCGACATCCTCGGACCGGTTCCGGTCGGGGACATCGAGATCCGGTCATGGACGGAGCGTCCCGGTGCCAATATCGAGCTCGTTGTCGCGGAACTCTGGGCGGACGGCACGTCGGGAACTGCCCGGGCGGTGGCCCGCGGCAGCGCGTGGCGTATGCGCACCACGCCGACCGACGACGTTGCACACTCCGGGGATCCGGTGATGCGATCGGTGAGCAACGGTGTCGATTACACCTTCGGTGGCACCTGGTCGTCGGGCTATCTCGACGCCGTCGAGTTCAGGACTCTCACCGGACTCGGCGAGCCGGGGCCGGGCCAGGTGTGGGCAAGACCCAGACCCGTTCTGGTGCAGGGTGAATCGATGACTCCGTTGGAGAGACTGTTCTCGATCGCCGACATCGCCAACGGAATCGGAGCCAAGCTCCCGATCGACGAATGGACGTTCCTGAACACCGATCTGACCGTGCACGTGTTCCGCGTGCCGCAGGGAGATTGGATCGGGGTGTCCGCCGAGACCTCCACCGGGCCGGACGGAATCGCAATGTGCGCGGGCACCCTCAGCGACGAACGAGGACCTGTCGGTCGCATCGCTCAGACGGTGTTGGTTCGACGTCGCAGCTGACGTCTCGTCCGATCGAGACGTCAGCGCTGTGACGACGTGAATTCGGATTCAGAACGCGCGGCAGGACCTGATGTCGGAGGCGAGGATCGCCTTGGCACCGAGCTCGGCGAGCTGGTCCATGACATTGTTGTGGACCTTACGAGAGACCATGGCGCGCACGGCAACCCAGTTGTCGTCGACCATCGGCGCCAGGGTGGGCGATTCGATTCCAGGAGTGATCTTGACGGCCTCGTCGAGGATCGACTTGGGGCAGTCGTAATCGAGCATCAGGTACTGCTGCGCGAAGACGACGCCCTGTACGCGGGCGATGAGTTGCTTGCGTGCGGAGTCGGTGCCCGGGGTGCCTGCTCGTTCGATCAAGACGCCCTCGGAATCGCAGAGAGATTCGCCGAATGCCACGAGGTTGTTCTGACGCAGCGAGCGACCCGACTCCACGACGTCGGCGATCGCGTCGGCGACCCCGAGCTGGATGGAGATCTCCACCGCACCGTCGAGGCGGATGACCGTTGCTTCGAGTCCTCTGGCGGCCAGATCCTTGCGCACCAGGTTGGGATAGGACGTCGCGATGCGCAATCCACCCAGATCCTCGGGTGCCCACTCCTTGCCCGCGGGTGCGGCATAGCGGAAGGTCGATCGGCCGAATCCGAGTGCCAGCCGCTCTTCGACAGCAGCACCCGAATCGAGAGCCAGGTCGCGTCCGGTGATGCCCAGATCCAGCTGCCCGGATCCGACGTAGATCGCGATGTCTTTGGGGCGCAGAAAGAAGAATTCGACGCCGTTCGCCGGATCGAGAACCGTCAGATCCTTGGAATCGCTTCGGCGTCGGTAGCCGGCTTCACTGAGAATTTCGGCGGCGGACTCGGAGAGAGCGCCCTTGTTGGGTACGGCTACGCGCAGCATGGAGTTTTCCTTGTTCGACGAGTTCGGGAGCGACATGCGGATCGAACTCACAGATGTTTGTAGACGTCCTCGAGTTCGAGGCCTCTACCCACCATCATCACCTGGACCCAGTAGAGCAGCTGCGAGATCTCCTCGGCGAGTGCCTCGTCGCTCTCGTGCTCGGCGGCGATCCACACTTCACCGGCTTCTTCGAGGACCTTCTTGCCCTGGAAATGAACTCCCGCGTCCAACGCTGCTACGGTGCCCGAACCCTCGGGGCGGGTCTTCGAGCGGTCGGTGAGCTCGGCGAACAGCGAATCGAAAGTCTTCACGGATGGATATTCTTTCACGTCGTCGCTCGGGGGTACGAATCGGTCGAGATCAGGATGCCCAGGCTCGCCGCACCTCGTCGGCGGTCAATCCGACGAGACCATCGCGGATGGTGTACCCCGGTGCGGCCGGCACCGCGATTTCGGACGGAACCACCAGCACCGGACAACCGGCGGTGTGCGCCGACAGCGAACCGGTGGGCGAGTCCTCGACCGCAAGGCACGAGGCTGCGTCGAGTCCGAGCAACGCTGCACCGCGCAGGTACGGGGCCGGGTGCGGTTTGCCTGCCTCGACCTCGTCGCCGGTGACCGTGATGTCGAAGTACTCGCGCCCCAGGGTGTCCAGAGCCCGCTCGACCAGACCCCGCTCGGTGTTGGTGACCAACCCGGTCGACAGACCCATCTCGCGCACGAGCGCAAGAGCATCCTTGGCACCGGGTCGCCACGGGATCCCCTCGGCGAACAGGTCTCCGACTCGCGTGGTCAGCCACTCGCGGCCCTCGACCAGGCGCTCGTCGGTGACCTCGACCCCGGCATTCGCCAAGACCTTCCGCAGTGCATCCCACATCGAGTTGCCGAGGGTGCTTTCACGCACCTCCGCGCTGAGTTCCGTTCCCAGTGAGCGGGAGTACTCACCGATGGCGACGTCCCAGATCTTCTCCGAGTCGAGCAGTGTGCCGTCCATGTCCCACAGGACACCCTGCAGGTGGGTTCTAGACATTGAAGTACTTGGCCTCCGGGTGATGAAGTACGAACGCATCGGTCGACTGTTCGGGGTGTAGCTGCAGTTCCTCGGAGAGCTTCACGCCGATTCGCTCGGGTTCCAGAAGTGCGGCGAGCTTGATGCGGTCCTCGAGATCGGGGCATGCGCCGTAGCCGAACGAGTAACGCGCACCGCGATATTCGAGTTTGAAGAAGCCCTCGGCCTCGGTGGGATCCTCCGAGGCGACGGAATTGCCGTCGGAGAGCTTCAGTTCCTCGCGTACCCGGCGGTGCCAGTACTCGGCCAGGGCTTCGGTGAGCTGAACGCCGATTCCGTGGACCTCGAGGTAGTCACGGTACGAGTCGGCGGCGAACAGCTCGTTGGCGAAGTCCGCGATGGGCTGGCCCATCGTCACCAGGTTCATCGGCAGAACATCGACCTTGCCCGATTCCCGTGCAGCCGAACGCGACCGAACGAAGTCCGATATGCAGAGGAAGCGGTCGCGGTGCTGCCGTGGGAAAGTGAACCGAAAACGTTCGGGCGCATCGGGTTCGGGTTCGGTGAGCACGACGACGTCGTCGCCCTCCGAGACCGCCGGGAAGTACCCGTACACCAATGCCGCGTGTGCGAGGATGCCGTCGGTGCTCAGTCGATCGAGCCAATACCGCAGGCGCGGTTTGCCTTCCGATTCCACCAGGTCCTCGTACGTGGCACCTTCGCCCTTGCGGGCACCGCGCAGACCCCATTGCCCCAGGAACAGGGCCCGCTCGTCGAGCAGCCCCGAGTACTCCGACAGTGACACGCCCTTGACGATGCGCGTGCCCCAGAACGGCGGCACCGGGATGTCGATGTCGGCAGCAACATCGGAACGTTCGGGCACGACCACCGGCGCTTCGGCGGCCTTGCGCTTCTCGGCGATGCGCTTGGACCGCTCGTGGCGTTCCTTGCGCTCGGCCGTCTTGGCCTTCGCAGCGAGTGCCTCGGGGCTGTCCGGGGCCGGTCCGCCACCACGCTTGGTGGTCATGATGGTGTCCATCAGGCGAAGGCCCTCGAATGCATCACGCGCATAGTGCACGTCGCCCTCGTAGACGTCCTGCAAGTCGTTCTCGACATACGACCGGGTCAGCGCCGCTCCGCCCAACAGAACCGGGAATTGCTCGGCGACACCCTTCGAGTTGAGTTCGATGAGGTTGTCCTTCATGACAACGGTGGACTTGACCAGTAGCCCGGACATGCCGATCACGTCGGCGCGCTTGTCGATCGCGGCTTCCAGAATGGTCGAAATCGGTTGCTTGATACCGAGATTGACCACCTCGTACCCGTTGTTGCTCAGGATGATGTCGACGAGGTTCTTACCGATGTCGTGCACATCGCCCTTGACGGTACCGAGCACGATGCGACCCTTGCCGTCGTCGTCGGTCGCTTCCATGTGCGGTTCGAGATACGCCACAGCAGCCTTCATCACCTCGGCGGAGGCGAGCACGAACGGCAGCTGCATCTGACCGGAGCCGAACAGCTCGCCCACGGTCTTCATCCCCGAGAGCAACGTCTCGTTGATGATTTCCAGCGGCGGCTTCTCGGCCATCGCGGCGTCGAGATCGACGTCGAGGCCGTTGCGTTCGCCGTCGACGATGCGTCGTTCGAGGCGCTCGAACAGCGGCAAACGGCCGAGTTCCTCGGCGCGAGATTCACGCGCCGACGCCGCGGAGACCCCCTCGAAGAGCTGCATGAGCTTCTGCAGCGGGTCGTAGCCCTCGCTGCGGCGGTCGTACACCAGATCGAGGGCCGTCTCGCGCTGCTCGTCGGGAATCTTGTTCATCGGCAGGATCTTCGACGCGTGCACGATGGCGGTGTCGAGGCCGGCCTGTGTGCACTCGTGCAGGAACACCGAGTTCAGCACCTGGCGTGCAGCGGGATTGAGGCCGAACGAGATGTTCGACAGCCCGAGGGTGGTGTGCACCTTCGGGTACTTCTCCTTGAGCTGCCGGATCGCCTCGATGGTCTCGATGCCGTCGCGTCGCACCTCTTCCTGGCCCGTGGAGATCGGGAAGGTGAGGGTGTCGACGATGATGTCCTCGTGGCGCAGGCCCCAGTTCTCGGTGATGTCGGTGATCAACCGGTCTGCGACGCGCACCTTCCACTCGGCCGTCCGCGCCTGTCCCTCTTCGTCGATGGTCAACGCAACGACGGCGGCGCCGTGCTCCTTGACCAGACGCATGATCTTCTGGAATCGCGAGTCGGGTCCGTCGCCGTCCTCGTAGTTGACCGAGTTGACCGCGCTGCGGCCACCGAGGTGCTCCAAACCTGCTTCGAGAACGGCAGGTTCGGTGGAGTCGAGCATGATCGGCAGGGTCGACGCCGTCGCCAGTCGGCTGGCCAGCGCGGCCATGTCCGCGGCGCCGTCGCGGCCGACGTAGTCGACGTTGAGGTCGAGCATGTGCGCGCCGTCGCGGGTCTGGTCCTTGGCGATGTCGAGGCACTTCTCGTAATCCTCGGCGAGCATCGCGTCGCGAAATGCCTTGGACCCGTTGGAGTTGGTGCGCTCACCGATCATCAGGATGCTGGCATCCTGCTCGAACGGAACGGCGGTGTAGAGCGAGGAGACGCCCGGCTCGGGCGCGGGCTGCCGTTCGAGTTTCGTTGCCCCGTGCACCATGTCGGCAACCTGGCGGATGTGATCGGGCGTGGTGCCACAGCAACCGCCGACCAGAGCCAACCCGTACTCGCTGACGAAACCGCTCAGGGCCTCGGCCAATTCGGGAGCGGTCAGTGGGTACTCGGCCCCTTTCGCGCCCAGGGTGGGCAGGCCGGCATTGGGCATCACCGACACCGGAAGACGCGAATGCTTGGACAGATGGCGCAGGTGCTCGCTCATCTCGGCCGGGCCGGTCGCACAGTTGAGCCCGATCATGTCGATACCGAGGGGTTCGAGTGCCGTCAGTGCGGCACCGATCTCGCTGCCGACGAGCATCGCGCCCGTCGTCTCGACGGTGACGTGGGTGATGATCGGGATGCGGACGCCCAGCTTGTCCATCGCGTGCTGGCTGCCGATGATCGCGGCCTTGACCTGTAGCAAGTCCTGGCAGGTCTCGACCAGGATGGCGTCGGCACCGCCGTCGATCATGCCGAGGGCGGCTTCGGTGTACGCGTCGCGCAGTCGGGCGAAGGGAGCGTGGCCGAGCGTGGGGAGCTTGGTACCGGGGCCCATGGAACCCAACACGAAGCGACCCATCCCGTCGCGGCCCGGGCCCATCTCGTCGGCGGTCTCACGCGCGAGCCGGGTGCCTTTCTCGGCCAACTCGCGGATGCGGTCCTCGATGTCGTAATCGGCCAGGTTGGGCAGATTGCAGCCGAAGGTGTTGGTCTCGACGGCGTCCGCACCGGCCGCGAAGTACTCGCGGTGAATCTCACGCAGCACGTCCGGCCTGGTGGCATTCAGGATTTCGTTGCATCCCTCCAGACCGAGAAAGTCGTCGAGAGTGAGGTCGGCGTCCTGGAGCATCGTGCCCATCGCTCCGTCGCCGATGACAACACGACGTGAAATCGCATCGAGCAGACTGGGCTTGTGTTGAGCGGGCATCACTACAGAGTAGTGGGCACCGAAGTTACGTCGGGTCGTAGGCTGTCGTGGTGAGTCCCCGAAACCTCGATGGCCAGTCCCCGATCGACGACGGAAACGAAAATACGGACATTTCAGGTGCCGGATCGGATGTGCCTCTGGATGCTGCATTGATCGAGGCCGTCCACGATGCTGTGGCCAATGCCACAGACCTCGACGACCTCGACGATCTCGACGACGTCATTCCCGAGTTGCGCTCCCCGATCCTGGTCGCTGCCTTCGAGGGCTGGAACGACGCGGGAGATGCAGCCAGCGGCGCGATCGAGCATCTGGAGCTGATCTGGGACGCCAGTCCGCTGGCCGAACTGGACTCGGAGGACTACTACGACTACCAGGTCAACCGCCCGACGGTCCGGCAGGTGGACGGTGTCACGCGCGAGATCGAGTGGCCGTCGACTCGGCTGTCGGTGTGTTCGCCTCCCGGCAGCTCGCGCGATGTGGTGCTGCTACGCGGCATCGAGCCGAACATGCGCTGGCGCAGTTTCTGCGACGACCTTCTCGAATTCGTCGAACAGCTCGGCGTCGAGACCGTGGTGATCCTCGGCGCACTGCTGGCGGACACTCCCCACACCAGACCCGTTCCGGTGACCGGCACCGCCTACAGCACCGAATCGGCCGAGCAGTTCAACCTGGAACAGACTCGCTACGAGGGACCGACCGGGATCACCGGTGTGCTGCAGGACGAGTGCGTCAAGGCCGGAGTGCCCGCGGTTTCCTTCTGGGCTGCGGTCCCGCACTACGTCTCCCAGCCGCCCAACCCCAAGGCCACCGTGGCGCTGCTGCAGCGGGTCGAGGACGTGCTCGACATCGAGGTACCGCTCGGCGAACTGCCCACCCAGGCCGAGGAATGGGAAGAGGCGGTGACCGAGATGACGAAGGAAGACGAGGAGATCAGCGAATACGTCCGCAGCCTCGAGGAACGCGGCGACGCCGAGGTGGACATGTCCGATGCGATCGCCAAGATCGACGGCGACGCCATCGCGGCCGAATTCGAGAAGTACCTGAGGCGACGCGGTCCGGGCAACTTCGGGCTCTGACCGACCGCACAGGAGGAGCCGGGGGCCGGTGAGGTCTTTCTGATCCCGACGTAACGTCACCGCAGCGGTGACGTCACCCCGACCCCGCAACCTCGTGGGTATGGCCAGCACACCGCGATTCCTGCAAGGCGTCTTCTCGTTCACCGGACACGGTCTGGACAAGCCCGAGCTGATCGATCCCAGCCTCAGCTTCGTCGTCCCCGAGGGTGCGACGGCTCAGCCGCTGTACTTTCGCGGCGGGAATTCGAGCGAGGAGCTGGTGGTCGTGACCTTGCTGCGCGACGGCAGTCCGATGCGCATGTTCCCGATGGGTGCCAAGAGCGGCGTGAACATTCCGCTGCGGGTGGTCGAGGACGTCGATCCGGACACGGTGCTCGAATTGGTCGTCGCCGCCCCTGCCGGAACCAGCGGAGAGGTCGTCGTCGATTTCGGTCTGGTGCTGATCTGATGACCGCGGGCAAGCAGCGGCTGTTGGTGGTCGGTAACGGGATGGCCGGTGCCAGGGCGGTCGAGGAGATCATCAAACGCGGCGGCAGTTCGTCGTTCGAGATCACCATGATCGGCGACGAGCCGTACGGCAACTACAACCGAATCATGCTCTCGCACGTGTTGTCCGGCGAGGCCACCGTCGACGACGAGGACCTGATCCTCAACCCGATGAGCTGGTACAGCGAGAACGGCGTCACGCTGCACGCCGGAGACCGCGCGATCTCACTCGACCGGTTCTCCAAGACAGTCGTCTGCGAGAGCGGTCGGTCCGTCGACTACGACGTGCTGATCATCGCCACCGGCAGCAACACGTTCTTCCCCAACATGGACGGTCTCCGCGAGTCCGACGGCAGGCTGGCGCGCGGCGTGTTCGGCTTCCGCACCATCGCCGACACCAACGGCATGCTGCAGATGGCGCAGTCGCGCGACGACGTCTGCGCCGTCGTCATCGGCGGCGGTCTGCTCGGACTCGAAGCCGCATACGGCTTGCGCACGCAGGGCCTGGAAGTGAACGTGGTGCACTCCCCCGGTCACCTGATGAATCAGCAGCTCGACGAGCGTGGCGGCCGCGTACTGCGTAACAAGATCGAGTCACTCGGCGTCGGCGTGCACACCTCCAAGCGAACCACCTCGGTGTTGCGCTCCGAGGACGGCGTCGTCACCGGCGTGGGGTTCAACGACGGCACCTCGCTCGCCGCTGACATGGTGGTGGTCACCGCGGGCATTCGTCCCAGCGTCGATTTCGCTCGCGCCGGCGGACTGGTGATCGAACGCGGAATCGTCGTCGACGACCAATTACGTTGCGAGGACGAGGGTTCCATCTATGCCGTCGGTGAATGCTGCCAACACCGCGGCGAGGTCTACGGCCTCGTCGCTCCGCTGTGGGAGCAGGCCGTCGTGTTGGCAGACGTGCTCACCGGAGCCGATCCCACTGCGGCGTACCACGGTTCGCGTCTGACCACCAAGCTCAAGGTCGCCGGTGTCGACGTGGCGTCGATGGGGATCACCGCCCCCGAACGCGACGACGACGAGTTCGTCCAGTTCTACGAGCCGCGCAGCGGTACGTACAAGTCGGTGATCGTGCGGAACAACAAACTCGTCGGTGCCACCCTGCTGGGCGACATCTCCAAGGCCAACTTCCTCACCCAGGCGTTCGACGAGAAAGTGCCGTTGCCCGACGAGCGCATCAGCATGCTCTTCGACATGGGAACCCCCTCTGCGGCAACAGGAGCCGCCGAGCTGGCCGACGACGTCCAGGTGTGCAACTGCAACGGCGTCACCAAGGGAGCCATCGTGGCCTGCGTACACGCAGGCGCGAAGAACCTCGGCGACGTGACCGCGAAGACCCGGGCGGGCAAGGGGTGCGGATCGTGCAAGGGACTGGTGAAGGACATCATCGCGTGTGCAGCAGGCGGTGCCGTCGAGGCCGACCCGACCGCAGACTGGTACGTGCCGTGTATCCCGATGACCAAGCCGGAGCTGATCGACGCGATTCGCGCGCAGGATCTTCGGGCGGTGTCTGCGGTCTTCGCCGCGTTGGCGACCGGTGGAGCGGAGGATGCCGCGGCCAAGATGCCGTTGGCGTCGTTGCTGCGGACGGTATGGGGCCCGGACTGGGTGGACGAGCGGGGCGCGCTGTTCATCAACGACCGAGTCCACGCCAACATCCAGCGGGACGGCACATTCTCGGTGGTGCCCCAGATGAAGGGTGGCGTCACCACCCCGGATCAGTTGCGCAAGATCGCCGACGTCGCGGACAAGTACCACGTTCCGCTGGTCAAGGTCACCGGCGGTCAGCGTATCGACCTCCTCGGCATCAAGAAGGAAGACCTGCCGAAGGTGTGGGGCGATCTGGACATGCCCTCCGGGTTCGCGTACGGCAAGAGCATGCGCACGGTGAAGACCTGCGTCGGCAGCGACTACTGTCGCTTCGGCCTCGGCGACTCGACGGCACTGGGCATCGCCCTCGAAGAACGGTTCCAGGGCTTGGAGACTCCGGCGAAGTTGAAGCTCGCGGTCGCGGGCTGCCCGCGCAACTGCTCGGAGGCACTGTGCAAGGACTTCGGCGTCGTCTCGGTGGGTGAGGACAAATGGGAGATCTACGTCGGAGGTGCGGCCGGTGCACACATCCGCAAGGGCGATCTACTGGCCACCGTGACGGGGGCCGAGGAGGTTCTGACCGTGGCAGGCAGGTTCATTCAGCATTACCGTGAGAACGCCCAGTGGCTCGAGCGAACGTACGCGTGGGTTCCGCGTGTCGGTCTCGAAGAACTGCAGTGCGTGCTGATCGACGACCGCGACGGCATCGTCGCCGGACTCGACGAACGAATGCAGGCATCGGTGGACGGGTACATCGACCCGTGGCAGGACCGCGCCGCACCGAAGTCACCCGCCCAGTTCACCCCATCGCTGCCCCTGCTTCCGCTGCCACAGGTGCCGGTCCGATGAGCGTGCCGGTCGGGGCCGTGGAGGACCTGACGCCAGGCGAGGGACGGGCCTACGTGGTGGACGGCAAACAGGTGGCGGTGTTCCTGCTCCGTGACGGCTCAGTCCGTGCGATGGATGCCGTGTGCCCGCACAAGGGCGGACCGCTGGCAGACGGTCAGATCGACGGATCCATCGTCGTGTGTCCGCTGCACCAGTACACCTTCTCGCTCGACGACGGCACCTGCCCCAGCGGCATCGACTCGGTGCGCACCTACCCCGCCGCAGTGGTGGACGGAAAAGTCACCGTGGAGCTGTAACCGGCACGGTTGAACGACCGAGAGCCTGACCCCCTACCCTGTTCCAGTGAGCGAATCAGGCGAGGAGGCACGGCAGGGAGCCGTGAATGCGTTCGTGGAGGAAGATCGCCTCGGTCTCTTCTCGTTCGCCGTTGCCGAGAAGCGTTCCGAGTACCTGGCTGTTCTCCGGGCATTCGACACCGCACGAGCCAACTACGTCGTCCTGCTGCACTCCGGAGACGTCGCCGACCTCATCGCACGCAGCTCCGGGCACCACGAAGCGCTGAGCACCCTCGACATCGCGCCTCTGCTCGATCAGCTCCACGCCTGGGGCCTGCTCGAACGCAGCTACGACGGCACCCGCGCCGCCACCCTCGCCGAGTACCGCAACCGTCACTTCGTCTACCAGTTCGGCCAAGCCGGCTACAAGGCCTACCGAGCGGTCGAGGACGTGCTCGGGGCCCGCCTGGACGACGCCGCCCTGTCGCGGCTGGTGCTGCCCGAGCTACTGGCCGACATGCACGAGCTGGCCGAGGCGAACCGTCAGGCCGACGGCGATCGCATCTACCGCAAGCTCAGTCGACTCGATTCGACGTTGTCGGAGATGGCGACCCGCGCCGCCCACTTCTACCTGGTGCTCGGCGACCTCGTGCGCACCACCGAGATCACGCCGGAGTCGTTCCTGGTCCACAAGGACGCCCTGCTGACGCACATGCGTGAATTCAGCTCCGACCTGACCCGCTACGCACCGAAGCTCGCCGAGGCGATAGCACTCGTCGAGAGCACCGGAATCGAGGAACTCGTCGAGCGAGCCGCGATCAGCGACGAACGAGTTTTCCTCACCGTCGCCGAACGCCGCGCCGACTGGACCGATCGCTGGGCCGGCCTCTCGCACTGGTTCGTCTCGGCCGAGTCCGAACTCAGCGAGTCCGAGCGACTCCGCGAGGGCACGATGAGCGCGATCGCCGCCGTGCTGTCGCTGCTGCGCCGGGTCACCGAGACCCGCAAGGGCGGAGTCAGTCGCGAGAGCCAATTGCGCCACCTGGCCGGTTGGTTCGCTGCCGCACCGACCGAAGACAGCGCGCACGCTCTGTTCCATGCCGTGTTCGGCCTGGGCAGACCGCGGCATCTGTCGATGGTGCATCCCGACGCCGACATCATCCCGACATCCCGATCGTGGTGGGAGGCACCTCCGGTCGAGATCTCGCGCACCCTGGCCGAGACCGGACGCACCCCGACCCCCGGTGTTCCGGGACGGGTGCAGCGCAACGACGGCGGCATCAGACGGCTTCGCGAGCAGCAACTCGAGTCGCAGCGATCACGCAGTGCCGCAGCGCAGTCGCTTGCCTCCGCCGGAATCCACGACCGGATTCTCGACGAGCAGGAAACCGAGGTGCTGTTGAGTCTGTTGAACGCTGCGTTGACCGCCCGGGTACGCGTGAGCGGACGCACCTCCGACTCGTCCGGATCGGACAGCGGCGTGCGCCTGACGCTCAGCGACAGCGACCGTTCGACGATCGTGCGGACCAGCAGAGGCCGGCTGCATCTGGACCGCCTCGCGCTCGAGGTCAGCGAGGTGGCACGCCGATGAGAGCTCGCGAGATCTCCACCCTCGCACTGGATTCCTACCAGCGGGCCGCCCGGGTCGCGCTGTCGAATCACCTGGTGACCACGACGTACCCCGATCGGATCGCGCTGCCACTGCTGCGCAGATGGGCCACCGAGTTGCGCGAGGATCTGCTCGAGCTGTTCGGATATCGCCTCGAGGTCACCGAGACCACGGCTCGCCTGTTCCCGGTGATCGACGCACTCGACGACAGTCAACCCGCGCGAACGCCCACCGACCGAATCTTCGACCGCCGCAGGTACGCGTACCTGGCGTTGGCGCTGGCGGCACTCGGCCGGGCGGGCAACCAGATCACTCTGTCCGAACTTGCCGATCATGTTGCAGCAGAGGCGAGTCAGGTCGACGGCGTCGAGCTGACAACCGACCGGGCAAGCGACCGAGACGCGTTCGTCGACGCGATCGGGTGGCTCGCGACACGCGGGGCCATCGCGTTGGCCGACGGTGACGCGAGCGGCTGGGCGAACAACCCGTCCGCAGGCGAGGCGCTCTACGACATCGACCGTCCCGTCGTCGTTGCCATGTTCAGGCCGCCCCGCGCCGTGCAGCATCTGCGGTCGATTCGCGGTTTGCTGGCCGGCTCGGACGCCGCGATCGACCCCGAGGAATCCGATTCGGGACAGACCGATTCCGGGCGTGAGGCAGATCCGAAGGAAACGCTGCGTGCGGTACGCCGTGCGTTGGTGGAGCAACCGGTCGTCTATTTCGACGATCTCGACCCGGACGGCCGCACGGCCCTCGCCGCGTCGCGCACCGTTGCCGACGTCGAGTTGCTGACCGGCCTCGTCGCCGAGCGTCGCGCCGAGGGAGTGGCCCTCATCGACACCTCGGGACGACTCTCGGACTACCGATTCCCCAGCACCGGAACCATTGCCCAGGTCGCATTGCTGATCGCTGGCGAGATCTCGGACCGGGTGATCGATCCGGATGCACCCGCGCTGGCGACCTACCCCCTTCCCGACGGTGACGCCCTGATCGAGCAGTTGGACGGTGCCATTCCCGACGGTGGAGTCTTCGGTGATCTCTCAGAATTCGGGTTCGGTTCCGATGCAACGGCATTCGACGATGCCGTGGACAAAAAGCAGTATCCGCTCATCGAGGACAGTTGGTTGGTCTCGGTGGTCGACGATCTCGTCGAACGGTTCGGGCGTACGTTCGCCGCGCAGTGGCAGACCGATCGCGACGGCCTACGGCTCCGAGCGATCGCGATGCTGCATCGTCTTCGACTGATACACAGCGTGTCCGGCGGCGTGCTGGTGCTACCTGTGATCGCGCGATACCGCGACGTGATGGTCAGCGTGCGCGATCGGACCCCGCAGGATTCGCTGTTCGGTACCGAACAGTCCCCCAGTACCGACCAGTCAAGCAGCACCGATGCATCCGAAGTAGAGGCTTGAGTAGATGACCGCACACTCGTCACGTTTCCGGCCGACGCGAGCAGGGATCGTCAACCTGTGGGACTACCGTGATCAGGAGTTCTCCTTCGCCGACGGTCGTCTGGTGTTGCGTGGGCCCAACGGTTCCGGCAAGACCAAGGCTCTCGAAGTGCTGTTCCCGTTCGTCCTCGACGGCCGTATCGAACCGCGCCGGCTCAATCCGTTCGCCGGAGAAGAGCGGACGATGAAGTCGAATCTTCTCTACCGAGGGCAGGAAAGCGCGCACTCGTACGTGTGGATGGAGTTCGGCCGCGGGTCACGCGAGGACCCCGAATCGGTGACGGTCGGAATCGGCATGCGGGCGAGCCGCCACAACGACAAGGTGACCCGCTGGTACTTCGTGGCCGACGGCCGAGTGGGCGTCGACTTCTCGCTGTTGGGTTCCGACGACCGTCCGTTGACGAAGAAGCAACTTGCGGAGCAGCTGGGCACCGACGCGTTGACCGACCGCCCGGTGGACTATCGCGCCGCGATCGACGCCCGCATGTTCGGGCTCGGTGCACAGCGCTACGACCAGTTGATCAACTTGATCTTGACGCTCCGCCGCCCACAGTTGGCCAAGAACCTCGACCCGAAGGGCCTCTCGCAGGCGCTGACCGACGGCCTGCGTCCGTTGGACGAGCAGCTGGTGCTCGAAGCAGCGCGCTCCTTCAGCGACATGGAAGAGGTGGGCCGGGCTCTCGAAGGACTGGCGCAGGCCGATCACGCCGCCAAGAACTTCGTCTCGGTGTACTCCAAATACCTTCGGGTGCAGACCCGTTCGGATGTCGAGCAGGTCTCGCGCCGGCTCGAGGCGGTCACTCATGCGACCACCGCACACTTCGCCGCTGCCGCTCTGAAGGACCGCCGTCTGCTCGAACGTGCCGCAGCGGAAACCCGATTCGACGAGGCCGAACGCGCACTGGATCAGGCCGTCGCAGACCGCGAGACCCTACAGCGCTCGAGCGCATACGAGGGCAAGCAGCAACTCGACGATCTGGCCGAATCCGCTGCGAAGCTGGAGATCTCGACCGCCCAGCAGGCCGACCGCGCCCGCAAGGCTCGAGGAGAACTGGAACAGCGCACCACCGAAGCGGCTCGGGCCGATTCCGCACTCCGGGATTCCGTTGCCGGGGTCACCCGCGCCGAGGAGGAACTGCAGACTGCAGCCGAGGACGCGGGCATCGTCTGGACACCTCTGCCGGGAACGGCCCGTAGCGACCAGATCAGCACCGCGCTGCGTGGCCATGCCGAGGAACGCGACGGAGACGTGCGGGCGGTTCGCGAGGCGCTGGGAACCGTCGAGAAGGCGTCGACGGAACGCACTCGTGCGGAGAAGGCCGCGTCGAAGGCCAGAGAGATGCTCGAGGCCGCGTCGGCCGCGGTCACCGAGGCCGAGGCGACCGTGGACCTGGAGAAGGCGCAGTTCGCTTCGGGACTACGAGCCTGGTGGTCGAACAATTCGGCGCTCTACTCTGCTGCGGGCATCACCTCCGCCGCGTTCGAGGCCCTCGACGCGGCGTTGGCACACGTCGGCGACGACGACGCCCCGAGCCTGGAATCGGTGCTGGCCGAACAGACCGCGGACGGTATCGACGCGCTTCGTGCCCGGCAGGCACAGGCCCGCGTGGACGTATCGACCCGCACGGCCGAGCTGAACGCGCTACGCGACGAACTGTCCCTGGTGCGAGCCGAGCACGATGACGCGCCGCCGCCGTTCGCCGCGCGGACCGACTCGCGTGCGGATCTGTCGGGAGCGCCGCTGTGGCAGCTGGTTCGGTTCGCGGATTCGGTCTCCCCTGCCGACGCCGCCGGAATCGAATCCGCGCTGCAGGCGGCGAATCTGCTCGACGGCTGGATCCATCCGATCGCGGATTTCCCCGTCGACTCGAACTCGGAGCAGTATCTGTCGCCGCTGCCGGAGGCCTCGAGGCCGACCGGAACCACGTTGGCTTCCGTCCTCGAACCCGAGCCCGGCACTGCCGTATCGGAATCGCGCATACTCGACGTGCTGAATTCGGTTGCACTGCAACAGGACCAAAGCGCAGTCTCCGGCGGTGCCGTCTCGGTGGGCGTCGACGGTCGGTACTGGCAGGGTGTGCAGCAGGGTCGCCACACCAAGGCCGATGCCGAGTACATCGGTGCGACGGCGCGGGCTCGTCGGCGCGAGCAACGCATCGCCGAGCTCGGTGCCGCGATCGATACCGCAACGGCCGCGCTGGAGACCGCGACGGCCGACGAACGATCTGCGCGCGAATCGGTGCAGGCACTGGGTGCGGCCGCCAAGCAGCTCCCCCGGGTCTCGGCCATCGTCAAAGCGCAACGCGCCGTCACCGCTGCTGCCGGAGCGCTACGCACGTCCACCGAAGGTGCTGCCGCGGCGGACCGTGAGTTCGACCAGGCGATCGCAGACCTGTCGGCGAAGGAGAAGCAGCTGCGCACCGTCGCCGTGGCTCATCGCACCCCCCACATCGGTCGCGACATCGATGCCCTCGCCGCGGCGATTCGGCATTTCGAGCATCAGGGCTCGGTGGTCATCCGCAAGCGTGGCGATCACACGCGTGAAGCAGAACGCGCCCGCGAAGCAGCCAACCGGCTCGAAGAGGCGACCGGCCTGGCCGAGGAGCTCGCCGAGGAAGCGGCGATAGCAGAAGAGAACTACCGACAGCAGGTGCAACGCCTCGAGCTCCTGAGCGAGAAGCTCGGTGCCACCGCCGAACAGATCGACACCGATCTCGAGAACGCACGCGAACGCATCGAGAAATGCCGCGCCGAGCAGCGGGCCGCGCGCAAAGCGGACAAGGAAGCCGGCGAAGCGATCGGCAAGGCCGAGGGTGCCTGCAACACCGCGCTGGAAAGCCTGCGCGGGGCCGTCACCGAAACCCTGGGCGACGCCGTGCGGCTGGCTCCCTACGCTCGCAAGGACCTGCTCGGCATCCTCGGTGTCCACGAGGCGTACGCCTGGCCGGCCAGTGATTCTGCCTGGTTGACCGTGGAGCAGATTCTGTATCGAGTTCAGCAGGCCGACGGTCCCGACGACGAGGTTCCGGTACTACCGCCGGTCGTGAGCGCACTGCATTCGGCACTCGACGCAGCGACGGCGTCGGTGAAAGTCAGTGACTCGAGCCGTAAGTCGACCCGGACGGCGCTGACGAGTGCGCTGCAGGAGTTCGACTCGCAACTCGCCGCATCGGGTCAGGACTACCGTTTGCAGTGGGATGCGCCGGACGGTTTGACCGTCGTACGAGTTCAGGACGAGCAGGGCTATTCGTCGGTCGGAGATTTCGCCGACCGCATCGGTGCGGCGAGGGCCGATCAGGAGTTGCTGCTGACCGAGCAGGAGCGCCGAATACTCGAAGATGCACTGCTGACCGGCCTGGCGCAGCAGATTCACGAGCGCACCGTCGACGCACGCGAGCTGATCGCCCAGATGTCTGCGGAGATGAAGCAGCGCCGCATGTCGTCGGGCAACACGATCGGTGTGCACTGGGTGCTCGCGGACAACCTCGACGACGGGGCCCGGGCGGTGTCCAAACTGCTCGACCGTGACGCCTCGGCGTTGAACCAGGACGA
The DNA here is from genome assembly GCF_033042225.1 of Rhodococcus cercidiphylli. NCBI lineage: Bacteria > Bacillati > Actinomycetota > Actinomycetes > Mycobacteriales > Nocardiaceae > Rhodococcus > Rhodococcus cercidiphylli. Next base: position 731,125 of record NZ_JAWLKE010000001.1, on the reverse strand, counting down.
TCTGGCCGCGATGCGCGCCCACTTCGCGTCGGAGATCAGGATCGCTCGCGCGGCGCATCCGGAACGGTCCTACCCCGAGATCCTGTCCACCACACTGGACTATCGCCGCTGGCGCGTGTTCGCCTTCACACTCATCAGCGGCGACGGCAACGAGGATCGTCTCACCGTCGCACGCCACAGTGCGCTCTCGGGTGGTGAGCAATCGGTGTCGCTGCACCTGCCGTTGTTCGCCGCGGCGCACGTGATGCTGTCCTCCGCCGATCCACATTCACCTCGGCTGCTGGCGCTGGACGAGGCGTTCGCCGGTGTCGACGACAACGGCCGCAGCGAATTGCTCGGCCTGAGTGTGCAATTCGATCTCGACCTGTTCATGACCGGATACGACCTGTGGATCACCTACGGGGACGTCCCCGGCTGCGCGCACTACGACCTGGCGCATTCGACGGCCGAGAACACCGTCAGCGCAGCACTTCTGGTGTGGGAGAACGGCGAACTGTTCGCCGAACACGACGGTACCGACCTCGCTGCCGCACTCGGTTCACCGCTGACGCGTCGTGTGCCGACCCGAACCGAAGGTGGGCTGGAGTTTGAACGGTAACAGCGAATGGCGCGGTAGCGCGGAACTGGATGCGTTGCTCGATGCGGCACGAAAGAAGTTGGAGTCCAACTGGCTTCGCGTCGGCGGCAACATCACCGTCGATCTGAGCGACGCCCAGGAGCTGTGGCGTCTGTGCAGCGCGATCTCTCGGTCCAACTCCAGTCTGCATTCTCGGGCGCGCAGCACAAGGCTCGACCTCGAGCGGTTCGACGCATGGTTGAGCCATCCACTCAACGGCGGGCTCGGACTGATCGACACCCTCACGCGGCAGGCCCCGTTGCAGGACAAGAAACGGATCGCCGCCGACAAGGCTCAGGTGCGTGCCGATGCACTCGATCGGGCCAGGGAGGTGCTCGGCGGCGGCACCGACCGAGAATGGATCGAGCACTGGATCGCATCGTTGCTCAACCAGGACGGCACCCTCGGCGGCCGCGTCGCGGTCGACGCGCTCGAGGTGGCCACGAAGGTCCTCGCAATGCTGCCGGTGGACGGAATGGAGCTCACGAAGCTTGCGGACCAGGCATGCGGGGACACCAAGGCGCTCTCGGCCGGCGGTGCCCCGAAACTTGTTCTGGATGCACTGTCGTTGCGCGAGAACGTCCCTCGGCCCGTCGATCCGGTCGGTATCAGGGCGCTGTGGGAGACCGCGGGTGTGTCGGTCGACGCAGTGTCCAGCCGGGTGCTGGTGCTCGGCTACCGAGTCGACGAGACCCACACGGTGGCGGGTTGGCTGAACGAGGCCGCCGACGAGGGCATCCCCTTCCCCGTCACCGTGAACATGCTCATGCGCGGGACGCTCACTAACACCTCATCCACGGTGTTTGTCTGCGAGAACGCCGCCGTGCTCTCTACCGCAGCCCGGATCCTCGGCTCGAACTGCGCGAGCCTGATCTGCACCGACGGTCAGCCCTCCGCCGCGGTACACCGGCTGCTGGCCTCCCGCGCGCCGGGGACCGCGATTCGCTGGCGAGCCGACTTCGACTGGGCCGGAGTGCACATGGTGAAAAACGCAGTGGACCGATACGACGCGACGCCGTGGCGCATGGACGTCGACACCTACCGACACGCGCTCGACACACGAAATTCCGAACCGCTGAAGGGCCATCCGACGGACAGTCCGTGGGACACGGAACTGGCTGTCGCCCTGCGTGACTCGGGCCGGGCAGTCATGGAGGAACGACTCGTCCCGGATCTGTTGATGGATCTGCGAGCGAGGGATTCGACCTAACGCAGCGGAACTCCGAGCAACGCGTCGACTGCATCGGCGAAGGCGGCGGGTGCACCCGCATCCGATCCGCCGCGCTCGACTGCGAAACTCGCCCACGCGTCGAGCGCATCGAGGGCCTTGGGGGTGTCCAGATCGTCGGCCAGATGCTGCCGCAACCGATTGATCACATCGTCGGCCGACGCTGCGTTCTCGAGCGCAGCGGCCCGACGCCACAGTGCGAGCCGAGTGTGAGCCCGTTCGAGAACCTCGTCGGACCACGGCCGATCCTGCCGGTAGTGCCCGGCCAGCAGACCGAGTCGCACGGCTGCGGGGTCGACGTTCTCGGCCCGGAGTTTGGAGACGAACACCAGATTGCCGCGGCTCTTGGACATCTTCTCGCCGTCGAGCCCGATCATGCCGGTGTGCACGTAGTGCCGCGCGAAACGCGGGTCACCGGTCGCCGCCTCCGCGTGGGCGGCCGAGAATTCGTGGTGCGGGAAGATGAGATCGCTTCCGCCGCCCTGGATGTCGAAGCCGGTACCGATGCGGTTGAGCGCGATGGCTGCGCATTCGATGTGCCACCCGGGTCGGCCGGGACCCCACGGCGACGGCCACGACGGCTCGCCCGGCCGCACCGCGCGCCAGAGCAACGCATCGAGCGGATCCCGCTTACCGACCCGATCGGGGTCACCTCCGCGTTCGGCGAAGAACGTGTCCATCGTGGCGCGGTCGTAGCCGGACTCGTAACCGAACTGCTCGGTGGCATCGGCACGGAAGTACACATCCGGGTACTCGGAATCGTCGACGACGTACGCGGCACCGGACGCGACGAGCTTGCCCACCAGTTCGACGACCTCGTCGACGGACTCGACGGCGCCGATGTAGTCGCGCGGAGGGAGCACGCGCAGCGCTTCCATGTCGGCACGGAAGAGCTCGATCTCACGCGCGCCCAGATCGCGCCAGTCCTCACCGTCGCGGTCGGCGCGCTCGAACAGTGGGTCGTCGACATCGGTGACGTTCTGGACGTAATGCACGTCCATGCCCGCGTCTCGCCACAGTCGGTTGATCAGGTCGAACGTCAGATACGTCGCTGCGTGTCCGAGGTGGGTGGCGTCGTACGGGGTAATTCCACAGACGTACATCCGAGCCGTCGAACCCGGGGTGACGGGTCGAACCTGACGGTCTGCGGTATCGAACAATCGAAGCGCTGGACCCTGTCCTGGAATTGTCGGGATCTCCGGGCTCGACCAAGAATGCATGCAACCGAGCCTATCCGAGCCCGATCAGAAGGCGGGCCAGGGTATGGGTCTGCTCGAGCGCGGCTCCGGCATGACCGGCCGCGCGATCAGCGCCTGCGCCCGATCGAGAACGGCGACCGTTTCGGCCAGGGTGATCTTGTCGACCAATCGTGGTGCGATGACCGCGTCGAACGTCTCGACGAACCGCACGACGTCGGTCATCAACGCGTCGTCCACCGCCTGGCCTGCCCACCCCCACAGCACCGTGCGCAGCTTGTTCTCGGCATGCAGGCAGATACCGTGATCGACTCCGTACACGTAGCCGTCCAGACCTTCGAGCGCGTGCCCGCCCTTGCGATCGGCGTTGTTGAGGATCACGTCGAGCACCGCCATCCGCTGCAGTCGCGGATCGTCGGCGTGGATCAGCGCGATCTCCTCGCCCTCGCCGTCGTACGCCTGCAGTACCGGAATCCATCCAGCCGGTACGAGATCGGGACGGCAGATATCGACGAGGTCGACGCGTCCCTCGGCGTGATCGTCGGGCGTGTCGATCCACTTCTGCACCATGCCGGGACCGAACGGCCCGTCGCGCAGAACCGTCGGCGGGATGACTCCCCAACCGAGGGCCTCGGAGATTTCGTAGGACGCCACTTCGCGGCCCGCGAGAGTGCCGTCCGGAAAATCCCACAGCGGAACCTCCCCGCGAACGGGTTTGTACACGCACCGCACGGCCGAGTCGCCCTCGCCCGCCTCGCACACCAGCGTGGCGTTGCTGGCCGACACCACCCGACCGACGATCGTCAGGTCGCCGGTCTCCATGGTTTCGCGGCCCTCGAACGGCGGCAGTTCGACGGTCAAGACTCGTCGACCTCGGTCACCGGTCCGAACGTCGCACCGCGGCGGTAGCCGTTGGTTCTGATGCAGACGTGTCCCTCGGGGGCCAAAGGCTGTCCGCACAGCGGGCACGGCGCACGGCCGGCCGCGATGACGCGCTCGGACCGCACCGCGAACTCGCGGGCCTGCACCGGAGTGAGGAACACCCGGACGGCATCCGGGCCCTCGTCGGTGTCGTCGAGAACGACCGATTCGTCCACCTCGACTTCGCTGACGGCGAGAAGTTCCACCACGACGGCGTTGGCGTCGGCATCCCAGCCGAGTCCCATCGTTCCGACGCGGAACTCGGTGTCGATCGGGGTCAGCAACGGACTGGTGTCGACCGAATCGGTCTCCTCGGCCTGAACGTCGGCTCCGAACCGGCGGTGCACTTCTTCGAGTAGCAGCCCCATCCTGTCTGCGAGTACCTGGACCTGCTGCTTCTCCAGCGCGACCGACACCACGCGGGCGTCGTGCACCGCCTGGAGGAAGAACGTTCGGTCGCCCGGTTCCCCAACGGTCCCGGCAACGAAACGATCAGGGGTGCGAAAAACGTGTATGGCGCGCGGCATTGCACCTCCTAACGACTCGAACAGCTCCGCGAAGTGATTCTCGGAACTTTCATTATCGGCCACGGATCGACCGTGGACGGTATTGCTTGCCCTCCAGCCTGCCACCGATAGGGGTGTCAGCGCCGAAAGGGCGCTCTAGCTGCCTGCCCCACCACCGACGACCGCGTCGGAAGAGTCCGCATCGACCGATTCCGGCGTGGCGGGCTCCTCGGCCTTCGGCACGAACGCACTCAGATCGGACCCGGTGTCGTTGGTCCGTAGTACGAACGGCCGCGTCGAGGTGTAGCGGACGACGCTGATCGAGGCCGGGTCGGCGACTATCCGCTGGAAGGAATCGAGGTGGGCCCCCATGGCGTCCGAGAGCACCGACTTGATGACGTCACCGTGCGAGCACGCCACCCACAGCACGTCGCGGCCGTGCTGCGCGGCCAACCGGGCGTCATGTTCGCGCACGGCCTGCACCGCGCGTTGCTGCACCGTCGCCAAGCCCTCGCCCTCCGGGAACACCGCAGCCGACGGGTGCTGCTGCACCACCTTCCACAGCGGTTCGGCCAGCAACTCCTTGATCGTCCGGCCGGTCCACTGTCCGTAATCGACCTCGACCAACCGATCCTCGACCACCGGCGAGAGCCCGAGCTTGGCGGCCAACGGCTCCACTGTCTGCTCGCACCGCAGCAGCGGCGAGCGCACGATCTCGGCCACGGGAAGCTCGCCGAGACGATCCGCCACCGCCTGCGCCTGCTCACGCCCCCGATCATCGAGCTCGACTCCCGCGCTTCGACCCGCGAGCGTGCCTGCGGTGTTCGACGTCGAGCGGCCGTGCCGAAGCAAGATGACTGTCATTGCATCGAGCCTAGCGGGACTCAGGTGGCCGACACGACCCCGCCGGCCAGCAGCCCGAGCACGACGACACCCAGCACGATGCGATATCCGACGAACCAGTACAGCGAGTGGTTCGCGACGAACTTCAGCAGCCAGGCGATCGAGGCGTAGCCGAGACCGAAGGCGACGATCGTGGCGACCAGCAGCTGCGGGCCCGACGCGGCCAGCCCCGTGCCGACCGGCTCGAAGGCGTCGGGCAGCGAGAAGAGACCGGAGGCGGTGACCGCCGGGATGGCGAGCAGGAACGAGAATCGCACAGCCGCTTCGCGTTCGAGTCCGAGAAACAGGCCTGCGCTGGTCGTCGCCCCGGAACGGGACACTCCGGGGATCAACGCGAGGCACTGCGCCAGACCCATGACGATGCCGTCGCGGGTGGTCAGCTTCTCGATCGGACGTTCTTTGCGGCCGACCTTCTCGGCGATCGCGATGACGACGGCGAACGCGATCAACATGAACGCGATGAGGTACAGGTTCCGGGCACCGGTTCGGATCTGATCCTTGAACAGCAGGCCGAGAACGCCGATGGGGATGGTGGCGATGATCACGTACCACCCCATTCGGTAGTCGAGTCCGCGTTCGTCCTTGTGCTTCAGTCCGACGAACCAGGCCTTGACGATTCTGACGATGTCGCGCCAGAAGAACAGCAGCACAGCGGCTTCGGTGCCGAGCTGGGTCACCGCGGTGAAGGACGCGCCCGCGTCCTCGTTCCAGAACACGCTGGACACGATGCGCAGGTGCCCGGACGAGGAGATCGGCAGGAATTCGGTGAGGCCCTGCACTGCGCCGAGGATGATCGCCTGCAGCCACGTCATGTCGATCATGCGGGGCCACCCTCCGAGACGAGCGTCGATGGACTGTCCACTGTCGATGCGCGGCCGCCGGCCTGCCCCCTGAATTCGCGATTCACGGGCACGACCGTACCCGGCGCGGCACGTACGCACCGAGCGGCGCGGCGCACTACTGTGCACTGGCGGCAGTGCAGTTCGACACCGACGATCACACGTAAAAGGACATTCGGCACATATGAAGCAGAGATCGGTCGGCACCAGCGGACTTCGAGTCTCGAGACTCGGCCTCGGCACCCTCGGATGGGGTAGCGGAACCGACGGTGACGACGCCGCAGCGCAGTTGTCGGCGTTCGCCGAGGCCGGCGGCACGCTCGTCGACACGTCTCCGGCGTACGGCGATGGACGGGCGCAACGAGTGCTCGCCGAGTTGCTCGACGACGTCGTCCCGCGGCACGAATTGGTGATCAGCAGCGCAGCGGGCCTCAGTTCACGCTACGGCCGCTATCACGTGGATTGCTCGAGGCGCGGACTGCTCGGTCAACTCGACGCCACGCTGCGCGAACTGGGAACCGACTACCTGGACCTGTGGCAGGTTGCGACCTGGGACCCGATGACGCCGGTCGACGAGGTCGCCGCAACGCTCGACTACGCGGTGACCAGCGGACGGGTTCGCTACACCGGAGCCCGCGGATACCTCGGCTGGCAACTGGCGACGGCAGCGGGCGCAGCCGGTACCGGGCGCATCGTGGCCACTCAGGCGGAGTACTCACTGCTCGCGCGCGGAATCGAGGACGAGCTGGTTCCCGCCGCGCACCACCACGGCATCGGCATCCTCGCGGCGGTACCCCTGGCAGGCGGCGTCCTGACGGGCAAGTACCGCAGCGGCGTACCCGCGGACTCCCGCGGGGCCGACGAGCTGCACGCCGAGGCCGTGCACGCGTACCTGACCGATTCCGCCGTGGGCGTCGTCGACGCGGCCGTCACCGCTGCAGACGGTCTGGCCACCTCTCCCCTGGTGGTCGCACTCGCGTGGGCGCGGGACCGACCGGGAGTGAGCAGCGCGATCGTGGGAGCGCGGGACCTCGCGCAATTGATGGGCGCACTGATGGCCGAGGAACTCGAGCTGCCGCCAGCGATCGCGTCGGCCCTGGACGACGTCAGCGCCTGATCACGCACCAACATCGGACAGGCTAACCTTCTGTGGTGACCGTCAACCGTCTCGCCGCCGTGCTCCTCGTCGCCGGAGTCCTGGTCGCCTGCTCGGCGAACACCCCCGGCACCGCATCCTCGGACTCCGTCGGCCCCCGCACTGCCGTCGTCGACGATCCGAATCCGGAACCCGTCGTCGACGATCCGGCGGAGGTAGTACCCGTGACCGTGACCGGATTCGACGGCGTCCCCGTCACGGTGACGGACAACAGCCGCATCGTCGCTGCGGACCAGTACGGCACGCTGGCCGAGACCGTCTTCGCGCTCGGACTCGGCGACAACCTCGTCGGTCGTGACACCTCGGCTGCATTTCCCGCGGCCGAGAACGTGCCCGACGTCACCCCGACCGGCCATTCGCTGAGCGCCGAGGGAATTCTGGCGCTGTCGCCGACCGTCGTACTGACCGATACCAGCATCGGTCCACGTGCCGTGCAGGATCAGATCCGAGCCGCGGGCATTCCGCTCGTGTACTTCGATCCCACGCGCACTCTGGCCGGCGTCGCCCCTCAGATCGAGGCCGTCGCAGCTGCCCTGGGTGTGCCCGACGCCGGTGCCGCACTCGCCGAACGAACGAACACCGAGATCTCGGCAGCGGAGGACGCCGCACCCGAGTCCTCGGAACCGCCGAAGATCGCGTTCCTGTACATGCGCGGCCCGGCGATCAAGATGCTCGCCGGACCCGGCTCGGGAGCGGACGCACTGATCGAGGCTCTCGGTGCCAGGGACGCCGGTGTCGAATCGGGTCTGACCGAACAGTTCGTGCCGGTCACCAGCGAGGCGTTGATCGCCGCGGCACCCGACGTCATTCTGATGATGACCAAGGGCCTGGAATCGATCGGCGGAATCGAGGGGCTCGAGCAGATCCCCGGAATCGCGCAGACCCCGGCAGGCCGAGATCGCCGGGTGGTGGACATGGACGACGGCACCATCCTCAGTTTCGGCCCGAACACGGGAAAGGTGTTGGGCGCACTGTCGAAGGCCGTGTACGACCCGGCGTCATGACCGACCGCGCACTCGCCGAAACGCGCACGGGCGGAGGGCGGGTCCTTGCCACATTCGGAGCCCTCGTCGTGGCACTGGTGTGCCTGGCCCTGATCTCGGCCGTCGTGGGGCAAGTGCCGACGACACCGCTGGAAGTGTTGGGCAGCCTCGCACATCGGGTGGGAGTCGACATCGGCCCGATGCCAGCACACCCCAGCGGCGAGGTGACGTTGTGGCAGGTCCGATTCCCGCGCCTGACTCTGGCGATCGTCGTCGGCGCGTGTCTGGGGTGCGCGGGTGCGTTGCTCCAGGGGGTGTTCGCCAATCCGTTGGCCGAGCCGGGTGTCGTCGGGGTCTCCTCGGGCGCTGCCGTCGGTGCCAGCTCGGTCATCGTGCTCGGCGGCAGCTTCGCCGGAGTCTGGAGTGTGGCGTTCGCAGCATTCGTCGGCGGGCTCGTCACCACGATCGCCGTGTATTTCCTGGCCCGCAACGCAGGACGCACCGAGGTGGTGACGCTCATCCTCACCGGCGTTGCAGTCAATGCATTCGCCGGCGGTGCCATCGCGTTCTTCACGTTCGTCGCCAGTCCCGCAGCCCGCGATCAGATCGTGTTCTGGCAACTGGGGTCACTCGCGGGCGCGACCTGGCAGTCGGTGGCCGTGGTCGGCCCGCTCGCACTGCTCGGAATCGGAGCATCCCTGGCGATCGCGCGCCGACTCGACCTGCTTGCGCTCGGAGAGAACGTCGCACGCCATCTGGGAGTGAACGTCGAACGCCTCAGACAGTTCGCCATCGTCGTCGTCGCCCTGCTTGTCGCGTCCGGCGTCGCCTTCACCGGAATCATTCTGTTCGTGGGGCTGGTGGTTCCGCACGCCATGCGGATGGTGCTCGGTCCCGCCCATCGACTCCTGATCCCGGCCAGCGCCGTCGCCGGCTCCGTCGTGCTGCTCGCTGCCGATCTCGTCACCCGCACCCTCGTCGCGAACGTCGACCTGCCGCTCGGCATGGTGACCTCACTGGCGGGTGCCCCGTTCTTCTTCTGGCTGCTCCGCCGTACCCGTGCTCGCCAGGGCGGCTGGGCGTGACGAAGCGAATCGGCACGGCACGCAACGACATCCCGGTAATCCCGAAACCGGGTTCGAAGACCCTCGTCGCCCGCGGAGTCTGCGCACGACGCGGGGACGCGACGGTGTTGTCCGACGTCCACCTCGACGTGGTGGCCGGCGAGATACTGGCGCTGGTGGGCCCCAACGGCGCGGGCAAATCGACGCTGCTGTCGGTCATGGCGGGAGACACCGAGCCCAGCGCAGGGTCGGTTCTACTGGACGAGAAACCGCTGAACCGCCTCCGCACGGTCGACGTGGCCAGGCGGCGTGCGGTGCTGCCTCAGCAACACAGCGTCGGGTTCGCGTTCACGGCCGGCCAGATCGTTCGAATGGGTCGAGCCCCCTGGGTCGGTACGTCGGCGGCGCGCAACGACGACGAACGCGTCGCCGCAGCCATGTCCGCGTGCGACGTAGCGGACTTCTCTGATCGACCGTTCGCGTCGCTCTCCGGTGGCGAGCAGGCCAGAGTTGCGCTGGCCCGCGTCATAGCCCAGGACACCGCGACGATCATGCTGGACGAGCCCACTGCCGCACTCGACCTGGGACATCAGGAGTCGGTCATGGCTGTGGTGCGCTCACTCGCGGCCGCCGGCCGCGCCGTAGTCGTCGTGCTGCACGATCTCGGCCTCGCGGCGGCCTACGCCGACCGCGTCGCGATCCTGGACTCGGGTGAACTTGTCGCAACCGGTCCGCCGCGGGAGGTGCTCACCGCCGAACGGCTGGCCCGGGTCTACCGACACCCCGTCGACGTGTTCGACCATCCCGTGACGGGCGAACAGCTGGTGGTTCCCCACCGTGTCAGAAACCCTCCAGCACGGAATTGACCCGGTTGAAGAAGGCTCGAACTGCGGTGGTGTCCCGCTGTGACGCATCGGACAGCTGCTGCGCATGGGCGACCGCGTCACGAACCACACCGACGATGCTGCGCTCGTCCGTCAGATCGACCTCGGTGACCGAATGCTCGGCAACCGCTTCGACCTCGGACCGGTCCGGTACCGGAGATTGCACATCGGCGCGGTATATCTCCACGTACAGGGTGCTTCGATGCACACGAAAAGCGAACGCCCGACCGTCGTCGGTGCGTCCGAAGCCGTTCGGGTGCGTTCCCGCGTTCACTTCCTCGACGACGAAGTGTGTTTCCTCGGTTCCCACGTCCACTCCCATGTCGTGTACTCACCTCGCCCGATCACGCTACCGCCTGTTCGGGCGAGACCGAACGACAACCGATCCGGCGCGGTCGATTTCGCCGAGGTCGCTGCACGCTGGTACAGATGTGGCAACGCCTCCACAGGCAGCGTCTTCTCGAGGAAGTAGGTTCGGCCTCATGCGAACACCGTCGGCTCGTTCCGTTCGAGCGGCAGTCGCGTCCGCGCTCGCCGTCGTCACAGTCCTGTCGGTCGGCGGGTGTTCCAGCGACGACGAGAACGCCGACGACATCTCCGTCGACCCCCGACCGCCGGCCGAGTCCCCCGAAGCCACTGCCACCCCCGCCGGAACCGTCAGCGCGTTCGCGCCCGTGGACGCCCTCACGTTCGACCCCGTCACCCGCACCCTCGTGGCGCTGACCGACGCATCGACAACCGTGACCCTGGCCCGCGACGGTGCCGCAGCGCAGACCCAGGTGGTCGATCTGGGCGCCACGGGAGCAGCACTCGTCGCCGGACGGGACTCGACAGTGCTGGTGCCCATGGACGGTTCCGTCGCGAGGATCTCCGTGGTGGACGGACAGCGGACTGCCCTGCCTGTCGATGGCGACGCGCTGTCCGCAGCAGACCTACCCGACGGCACGACGGCTGTCGGGGACGACACCGGAGCGGTCCGTGTACTCGACACGAACGGTGACGTCACCACCACGGTCTCCGGCGGCAGCGTGACCTCTGCCGATGCTCTGTCCAGTACACCGAACGGGGTCTCGGTTCTCGATCGTCGCCAGACGTCGGTGACCGACCTGAATCTGGACGACGGCACACTCGGAGTGGCCTTGCGCGCAGGCGAAGGTGCCGCGGAGATGACCAGCGACGAGTTCGGCCGCTTGCTGGTCACCGATTCGACGGGGACCGAGTTGCTCGTCTTCACCTCGCACGATCTGCTGATGCGGCAACGCTTTCCGGTCGGGTCGCAGCCGTGGGCGATCGCCTACGATGAGCAGTCCGGTGTCGTATGGGTGACGCTTCCGGCTCTCAACGAGGTGGTCGGGTACACACTCGATACCGGAATTCCGGTCGAGGCCGGGCGGTTGGCCACTGTGCGGCAGCCGAATTCGGTTGCTGTCGACGCCGACACCGGCGACCTGTACGTGGGATCGGCCACCGGCGACGGACTGCAGCGCATCCCCGCTGCCGGTCGTTGAACCGTATAGACGGAGGAGGCATATGAACGCGCATGACAGTTCGGTACCCGGTCGCGCGAAGATGCCCGTCGGATGGGAAGTGTCTGCGTCCGACGATTGGGAGTACGTGCCGTTGCGGCTGCCGCCGGACGTGACCCGGGTGACGGCCTCGATGCGGCTGGCGATTCAGGCGGAGTTCGGCGGCTGGGAACTGTCGCGGGTTCGGCTGTACACCGATGGCAGCAGGCGTGTGTTGCTCAAACGCAAGAAAACCGCGCATCACATCCCCGAGCCCGGAATCTGAGCCCGTCGCAGTACTGTTCGACCGCACGATCGTTGACACCACCGCATGAGTTCGACCGAGCCAGATCGACCGGAGAGAAGACCGTGGGAGACCGCCTGTACCGAGTTCTGTTGCGCCTGATGTTCCTCGTGCCACCGGAGAGGATCCATCACCTGGCGTTTCGGGTGCTCCGCGTCGTCGCCGTCGTGCCGCCGCTCCGCTACCTGGCCGAGAAGGCGTTCGTGGTCGACGATCCACGACTGCGCTCGACGGTGTTCGGCGTCGACTTCCCGGCTCCGCTCGGCCTCGCGGCCGGCTTCGACAAGAATGCCGACGGAATCGACGCGTGGGGGCCGATCGGATTCGGTTTCGCCGAGATCGGCACCGTGACAGCGCAGAGCCAGCCGGGCAATCCGACGCCGCGCCTGTTCCGATTGCCTCAGGACCGCGCCATCGTCAACCGCATGGGCTTCAACAACCACGGTGCCGAGCACGCCGCCCAGCGTGTCCGCGCCAGGCGCACGGGTATCCCGATCGGTGCCAACATCGGCAAGACCAAGATCGTGGAGCCGGTGGATGCCGCCGCGGACTACACGGCCAGCGCCCGGCTTCTGGGCCCGTTGGCGGACTTCGTGGTCGTCAACGTCAGCTCCCCCAACACCCCTGGGCTACGTGACCTTCAGGCCGTCGAATCGCTGCGGCCGATCCTCGAGGCGGTTCAGTCCGTGGTGACGGTGCCGGTATTGGTCAAGATCGCCCCGGACCTGTCCGACGAGGACATCGACGCCGTGGCCGATCTGGCCGTCGAGCTCGGTCTCGACGGGATCGTGGCCACCAACACGACGATCTCCCGCACCGGCCTGCGCACCGACGCCGACGTGGTCGCCGCAGCAGGAGCAGGTGGCCTGTCCGGTGCTCCGCTGGCAGACCGCTCGCTCGAGGTGCTGCGACGTCTGTACCGCAGAGTGGGCACCCGGCTGACGCTGATTTCCGTCGGCGGAATCGAGACCGAGGCGCAGGCGTGGGAACGCATCACTGCGGGCGCGTCACTGGTGCAGGGTTACACCGGATTCATCTACGGCGGCCCGCTGTGGATCAAGAACATTCACCGGGGACTGGCTACTCGGCTCGAGGCACACGGCTTCGCCACGATCACCGATGCGGTGGGCTCGGCGAACAAGCCCTGAACCGTCGGGTGTCGGAACCAGTGTTTCGACACCCGACGATCGAGCTCAGGCCTCGTAGATGCCGGTGAGGACCGCACGACCGATGGCGTGCGAGAACAGATTGAAGCCGAGGTAGGCCGGGGTGGCCGTCTCGTCCACTTCGAGCCGTTCGACGTCCACCGCGTGAACCACGATGAAGTAGCGGTGCGGGCCGTGGCCTGCGGGCGGAGCAGCACCGATGTAGCGGAACAGGCCGGCGTCGTTCTTGAGCGTCACCGCGGTGCTCGGTACCCCGGTCCCGCCGTCGTCGCCCGCGCCCGACACCAGCGATGTCGTCTCGACGGGGATGTTCGCCACTGCCCAGTGCCAGAAGCCGGATGCCGTCGGCGCGTCGGGGTCGTAGACGGTGACGGCGAAGCTCTTGGTGCCCTCGGGGAATCCGGACCAGGACAGCTGCGGAGAGTTGTCGTGCCCACCGGCTCCCATGATTCCACTGACCTGCTGAGCGGCCAATGTCTGGCCGTCCTCGACGTCCTCGGACGTCAACTCGAAGGATGGTAGGTCCGGAAGCGAGTCGTATGGGTTGTACGCCACGATGGTTCCTTTCGTATCAGCTGTGCAGCAAGAAGTGTTCGAGTACCTGTGTACCGAACTCCAACGATTCCACGGGTACTCGTTCGTCGATGCCGTGAAACAACGCCGCGAAATCCAGTTCCGGTGGCAACTTCAGCGGAGCGAAGCCGAAGCAGCGAATACCGATGCGCGCGAATGCTTTTGCGTCGGTTCCGCCGGACAGCATGTAGGGAACGGTTCGACCGTTCGGGTCGTGTGCCAGGACTGCGTCGTTCATCGCGTCGACGAGATCGCCGTCGAACGTGGTCTCGTACGGTTCGAGTTTCGTGATCCATTCGCGTTCGACGTTCGGGCCGATCAACTCGTCGACCTCCTTCTCGAAGGCCGCCTGCCGCCCCGGCAGCACTCGGCAGTCCACCACTGCCGTCGCCGTCTGCGGAATCACGTTCGCCTTGTAGCCGGCCGAGAGCATCGTCGGGTTCGCGGTGTCGCGAAGGGTCGCTCCGACGATGCGGGCGATGCTGCCGAGTTTGAGCAGGGTGCCGTCGATGTCCGGTGACGTCGGGTCGAAATCGAGACCCGATTCCTCCGAGACCGCCTGCAGAAATTGCGAGACCGATTCGGTGAGCACCAGCGGAAACGTGTGATTGCCCAGTTTGGCCACTGCCTCGGCGAGGTACGTCACGGCGTTGTCGTCGTGCAGGAAGGATCCGTGTCCGGCGCGGGCCTTGGCCGTCAGCCGCATCCACGCCAGGCTCTTCTCCGCCGTCTCGACCATGTAGAGCCGCTTCTCGGTGCCGTCCGGACGAGCGACGGTGAGCGAGAACCCGCCGACCTCGCCGACCGCCTCGGTGACGCCCTCGAACAGATCGGGTCGGTTGTCGACCAACCAGTGCGATCCGTACTTACCGCCCGCCTCCTCGTCCGCCAGGAACGCGAACAGGATGTCGCGGGGTGGGACGGTTCCGTTGGACTTGAACTGGCGGGCCAGCGCGAGAGCCATGCCGACCATGTCCTTCATGTCCACCGCGCCTCGGCCCCACACGTAACCGTCCTCGACGGCCCCGGAGAACGGATGCACGCTCCAGTCGGCGGGTTCGGCCGGTACGACATCCAGGTGTCCGTGGACCAGCAGCGCGCCGCGAGAGGAGTCCGCTCCGCGCAGCCACGCGAACACGTTGCCTCGACCCGGGGCACCGGACTCGACGTACTCCGTCTCGTAGCCCACCTCTTCGAGCTTGCTCGCCACCCACTCGGCGCATTCCTTCTCGCCGACGGTCGTGTCGAGCTCCCCCGTGTTCGAGGTATCGAACCGGATGAGGGAACTGACGAGATCCACGACTTCGTCGAGGGCAACGGTGGCGTCGATATCGGTTGTGTTTCCGGGATTGCTCACATCGTTGGGCACACGTCGTTCCTACCACCAGAATCCGCTCCGGGCACCATGAGAAACGGCCTCGAGCATGAACTGACGTGGGGATTTGGGTTATCGGGAACCCGTCGGATAATCTTACGCAGCACACAGCGGCCGGCTGTGAAAGCAACAAATGAATATGCGGCAGAGGTCGCACTTGTCCGAGTGGCGGAATGGCAGACGCGCTAGCTTGAGGTGCTAGTGTCCTATTAACGGACGTGGGGGTTCAAGTCCCCCCTCGGACACCGTCTGAAAGATGTAGTCAGACAAAGATTTTCACAGATCTGAGTTGAGACAGACGAAACTGACCCTGATTCTTCGGAATCGGGGTCTTTTTCGTTCTGCACTCGCTTTCGTTCGGCTCGAAGGGGCCGATGCTAGGAGACCGACGATGGACGCGATCGACCCGACCGATCTCGAGACGTGCCTGCGCGTGCTGAAGCAGGCCGCAGAGCTGGACAAGAACCATCCGGATTCGATCGCTGTGCAGCGCGCATCCGGTGCCATGTTCAAAGATCTCAAGCGTGCTCGACGCGTCGCGGCGCGCAACGCCGTCAACGCGGCCGACCGTGCCGTCGTCGCCGCCACCGCAACCGGATCCCCGGACCGGATCGACGACGAGACCGCAGGACTGTCCCTGACCTCCCGCGCCGAGGGAGACATCGCAGGCACGTTGATCAAGGCTCGTCCCTGCTACATCTGCAAGCAGCGCTACACCCACGTCGACTCGTTCTATCACCAGCTGTGCCCGGAGTGCGCGACGCTCAATCGAGGCAAGCGCAACGCTCGAACCGATCTGTCCGGCCGGCGGGCGTTGCTGACCGGTGGTCGGGCGAAGATCGGGATGTACATCGCACTTCGACTGCTGCGCGACGGTGCACACACGACCATCACCACCCGATTCCCCAACGATGCCGTGCGTCGCTTCGCCGCGATGGACGACAGTGACCAGTGGCTGCACCGTCTGCGCGTCGTCGGCATCGATCTTCGCGATCCGGCTCAGGTTGTGGCGCTTGCCGATTCGGTCGCGGCCGAGGGACCTCTGGACATCCTGATCAACAACGCCGCACAGACCGTCAAACGCTCCCCCGGTTCCTACAGCGCACTGGCCGATGCGGAGGCCGAACCATTGCCCGCAGCCCTGACCGAGGGCGCAGGACCGGAGCGGATCACGTTCGGCAAGACCAGTGATGCGCACCCCGCGTCACTGGCGAGCTCGTTGCCCGCCACCGCGATCGGCGGCCGATCGACTGCTGCCCTGAGCGCGGACGACGTGGCCTCGCTCGCCATGGTCGCCGGCTCGGTCACGGCCGAGAGGATCGAGAGCGGACTCGCCATCGATGCCGGCGGCCTGGTACCCGATCTCGCCGAGACCAACAGCTGGATCCACACCGTCGAGCAGGTCGACCCGGTGGAACTGCTCGAGGTGCAGCTCTGCAACTCCGTCGCACCGTTCATCCTGGTCTCGCGGCTACGCACCGCGATGGAGGCCTCGGACGCGCGGCGCAAGTACGTGGTGAACGTCTCGGCCATGGAAGGCCAGTTCGGCCGCGCGTACAAGGGGCCGGGCCATCCTCACACCAACATGGCCAAGGCCGCGCTGAACATGCTGACGCGCACCAGCGCGAAGGAGATGCTCGAGAGCGGAATCCTGATGACGGCCGTCGACACCGGCTGGATCACCGACGAACGGCCACACCCCACCAAGATGCGGCTCGCCGACGAAGGTTTCCACGCTCCACTCGACCTGGTCGACGGTGCCGCCCGGGTGTACGACCCGATCGTGCAGGGCGAACTCGGAGTCGATCTGTACGGCTCGTTCCTCAAGGACTACCAGCCGTCACCCTGGTGATTTTCGCGTGCGTGCCCGTCGGCGAACGTGGGCTGCGATACTCGTAAGCCGAAGTCGTTGCGCGCGAGCGAACGGCCCTTCTTCACGCACCGATAGGCGGGCACCATGGGCGAGGACGTCGAGCGCCGTAAGTTCACCAGGCAGGACCGGCACGAGTTTCGCCAGAAGGTGCAGGACTGTCTCGATGCCCTCGCGATCATGCTGGCCGACGAGACCTTCCACGTCGGTGAACCGCAGATCGGCATGGAGATCGAACTCAATCTCGTCGACGACGACATGGAGCCGTCGATGGCCAACGCGGCGGTGCTCGACGCCATCGCCGATCCCGACTATCAAACCGAGCTCGGCCAGTTCAACATCGAGATCAACGTCGACCCTCGGCCACTGCGCGGTGCCTCGATCGCCGAGTTGGAGACGGACCTGCGTAGGTCGCTGAACGCAGCGGACGAACGCGCCCGCACCTCGGGTAGTCGCCTCGCCATGATCGGCATGCTCCCGACTCTGGACGAGGAGCACTTCGAGCACCGGTGGCTCTCGGCGAATCCGCGCTACGACCTGCTCAATCAGCAGATCTTCGCCGCGCGGGGCGAGGACATCGAACTGAAGATCGGCGGAGTTCGGCTGCCGGGTGCCGCTGCCGCCGAGGACCTGGACATCGTGACCGACACGATCCTGCCCGAGGCGGCCTGCACGTCGGTTCAGCTGCACCTACAGGTGGCTCCGGACGAGTTCGCGTCGTATTGGAATGCAGCGCAAGCTCTTTCGGGTGTACAGGTGGCACTCGCCGCCAACTCGCCGTTCTTCGCCGGTCGCGCGCTGTGGCACGAGACCCGTATACCGTTGTTCGAGCAGGCCACCGACACCAGGCCGCAGGAGCTCAAGAATCAGGGAGTTCGGCCGCGGGTGTGGTTCGGCGAACGGTGGATCACTTCGATCTTCGATCTGTTCGAGGAGAATTCGCGCTACTTCCCTGCGTTGCTGCCCGTCTGCAGCGAGGAGGATCCCAAAGCTGCGCTGGCCGAGGGCAAAACACCGTCGCTGTCCGAACTGCGCATGCACAACGGAACCGTCTACCGGTGGAACCGGCCGATCTACGACCGGTCCGGCGACGGCCACCACATCCGGCTCGAGAATCGCGTTCTCCCGGCCGGACCGTCGGTGGTCGACACTCTCGCCGACGCGGCGTTCTACTACGGAACCGTCCGCGCGCTGGCCGATGCCGACCGCCCGTTGTGGTCGCAGATGTCGTTCGACGCCGCCGAGGAGAACGTGCACTCCGCCGCACGCGGCGGATTCGATTCGATGCTCTACTGGCCCGAGGTGGGCTGGGTGAGTCCGCAGGAACTGGTGCTGCGTCGGCTGCTGCCCCTGGCCGACGCCGGATTGGCCGCCTACGGCGTGGACGCGGCGGTCCGCGACCGCTATCTGGGGGTGATCGAAGCGCGGTGCCTGGCCAAGCAGTCCGGCTCGGTGTGGCAGCGCAACGCCGTCGTCGCCCGTGAACGCGCCGGTGAGAAGCGCGATCGCGCACTCGCAGGAATGCTCGGCGATTACGTCACCCTCATGAATGCCGGAGAACCCGTGCACACCTGGACGAACTGACGTCGCGTCGACTCGCCGGGGTGACCCGCGTTAGTGTCGCTGGTATGAATTCGCCTGCATCCGACTCGACCATCGGCCCCGATCGCACTCACGACATCGTCGTCTACGGCGTCACCGGCTTCGTCGGGAAATTGACGGCGAAGTACCTCGCCGAGCATGCACCGGCAGACACCCGCATCGCCCTAGCAGGGCGCTCGACGGCGAGGGTGGAGGCCGCCAGGAAAGAACTGGGCTCCAGGGCTCAGCAGTGGTCCGTTCTCGAGGCCGACGCAACCGACCTCGCATCGCTCGAGGCCATGGCCCGATCGACCCGAGTCGTCATCACCACGGTCGGTCCCTACGCCAAGTACGGCTTGGAATTGGCAACGGCGTGCGCCGAGGCCGGGACGGATTACGTCGACCTCACCGGCGAGGTCCTGTTCGCTCGCGAGAGCATCGATGCCAACCACGAGATCGCTCAGCGCACCGGGGCCCGCATCGTTCACTCGTGCGGCTTCGATTCCATCCCTTCCGACATCGGCGTACACGCGCTGTACGAGGCCGTCACCGCAGACAACGCCGGTGAGCTGACCGACACGACCCTGGTGGTGACGTCGATGTCCGGTGGGGTCAGCGGCGGCACCATCGACTCGCTGCGCGGGCAGATCGAGGCGATGAAGAAGGACAAGCGGGCCCGACGCATCGCCGCGCGGCCGTACTCACTCAGTCCCGATCGCGGCCTCGAGCCGCAACTCGGTCGCCAACTCGACACCGTGCTGATCGACGGCAAGAAGATCGACCCGAGCCTGCGTGGCTGGAAAGCTCCCTTCGTAATGGCCTCGTACAACACACGAGTCGTCCGGCGCACCAATGCACTCCGCGACTGGGCCTACGGCAAGCAGTTTCGCTACAGCGAGGTGATGAGCGTCGGCTCGTCGTTCGCCAGCCCTGTCCTCGCCGGTGCTCTGTCTGCCGGGCTGTTCGTCGGCGTGTCTGCGATGACTGTGCTTCCGGCCAAGGTGCTCGACCGCATTCTGCCCAAGCCGGGCACCGGCCCCAGTGAAAAAGCCCGCGAGAAGGGACATTTCACGGTCGACCTGTACACCCTCACCACGTCGGGGGCTCGCTACCGGGCCCGGGTCAAAGCCTCGGGAGACCCCGGCTACAAGGCCACCGCGATCATGCTGGCGGAGTCGGCACTCGCACTCGTGTACGGCGGCGACGCCCTGCCGAAGGCCGCAGGAGTTCTCACCCCTGCCACCGCGATCGGCGACGTTCTCGTCGATCGTCTCAATGCTGCCGGAATGGAGATCTGGGCCAAGCGGAACTGATCGACCGCGAACTACGACCGCGGGGAGGCCGAGGACAGCTCGGAGTAGAGCTCCTCGGCCTCCGCGGTCGAGTCGACCTGTGGCGGTGAGCCTTCCAACGGTTGGGTGGCGGACTCGCGCAGAAACCCGACCGCGACGAGGCCGACAACACCGCTCACGACGAGGTAGTACGCAGGGATCATCGGGCTACCCGTTGCGCTGACCAACGCAGAGGTGACCAGTGGCGTCGTACCGCCGAAGATCGACACCGACAGATTGAACCCGATCGACAGCGCCGCGTAGCGAATTCGGGTGGGAAACAGGGCCGGTAGCGTCGATGCGCTCGGTGCCGCGAAACATGCCAGGACGAGGCCCAGCAGCACGCATGCGATCAGAGGCCCCAGCCACCCGCTGCTGCGCAGCAACAGGAAGCAGGGCACGGCCAGAACGATCTGTCCGACGGCACCGAAGACGAACACCGGTTTGCGGCCGATTCGATCGGTCAGCCTGCCGACACCCACGATGACGCTCACCACGACGACCATCGCCGACAGGACGAGCAAGTCGGCGCTGAGCTGACTGCGGCCGACGACCTCGGTGAAGTACGTGGGTAGATACGACGTCACCATGTAGTTGGTCACGTTGTACAGCAATACGATTCCCATGCAGATCAACAGAGCCCGCCAATGGTCGGTGAAGATCTTTCCGATCGACCTCCGACCGCTCTCCTGCGCCTTGACCTTGCTGTCGTGTTCGTCGAGTTGTTTGCGGAACGCAGGGGTGTCTTCCAGCTTGAGCCGCAGGTACAGCCCGATCAGACCCATCGGTCCTGCGACGAAGAACGGTATGCGCCAGCCCCATTCGACCATCGTGGCGTCACCCAACACCGCGTTGAGGATCGTCACCAGGCCCGAGCCCATGGCATAACCGACGAAAGTGCCGAAGTCGAGCCAACTACCGAGAAAACCACGACGCTTGTCCGGGGAGTACTCGGCGATGAACGTCGTGGCACCGCCGTACTCGCCGCCGGTGGAAAAGCCTTGGACCAGGCGCGCGACGAGTAGAAGAATCGGTGCCCAGATCCCGATGGTCGCGTAACTGGGGATGAGTCCGACGGCCAGCGTGCCGATCGCCATCATGATCATCGTCGCGGCGAGTACCTTCTGCCGCCCGATTCGGTCCCCCAGTGGTCCGAAGAACAGGCCTCCGAGTGGACGGACGACGAACGCTGCCGCGAACGTGGCGAATGTCGAGATGAGCTGCACTGCGGGCGTGGCGTCGGGGTAGAACACCTTGCCCAATGTCGCGGCCAGGTAGCCGTACACACCGAAGTCGAACCACTCCATCGTGTTGCCGAGAGCAGCTGCCGACACCGCACGCTTGAGCATCGGCTGATCGACGACGGTGATGCTCTCCTGCGACAGCGCCGGCTTCCTGCGCATTCGGTTCGTGAACGCGTCGCGTCGAAGAAGCTGGACGTGTCGATGTCCCCACCGCGTGTGCTGCGGGGTTGTCTCAGGCTCTCGGGCTACGGTCATTCCAGCAACGTTAGCCAGACAAACGATGTGATTTCAAACGACCGAACTCGGTCTACCGATGTTCCTCCAGGTGAACGGCAGGACGTCGAATGTGCCACACCACGTTGACAATTGGAGCAATTCGGCCAATCCGGACAGAGACCGTCGCGGGGCAACGACACCGATCGACGCACAGCTGGCAGGATGGACCCGTGCCGAACCACAACTACGGACTCACGGTGAACTGGACGGGCAACCGCGGCGTCGGTACCACCGGTGCCGCCGCCTACGACCGCGATCACATCGTCTCGGCACCCGGCAAGCCCGACCTCCACGCGAGCTCCGATCCGAGCTTTCGCGGCAACCCCGCACGCTGGAATCCCGAGGAGATGCTCGTCGCCTCGCTGTCCAGTTGCCACATGCTGTGGTACCTCGGGCTCGCCGCCGCCTCGGGAGTGGTCGTCACCGACTACACCGACTCCCCCACCGGAGTGATGACCGAGCAATCCGACGGTTCGGGTCAGTTCGTCGAGGTCACCCTCGCTCCGGTCGTGACCGTCGTGGACCCGTCGATGGTGCCGCGCGCCGAGAAACTGCACGCATCGGCGTCTTCGAAGTGCTTCATCGCGCGATCGGTCAACTTTCCGGTGCGGCACACCCCGACGACGGAGGTGGCGTCGTGACCGTCCCCTTGATCGTCGACGTGGACACCGGAATCGACGATTCTCTCGCCTTGCTCTACTTGCTCGCCAGCGAGGATGCCGAGGTCCTCGGCATCGCATCCACCGCGGGCAATGTGCCGGTGAACCAGGTTGCCGCGAACAATCTCGCCTGGCTCGACCTGTGCCGCGCGGGCGATGTCGAGGTCTCGCTCGGCGCACAGGTACCCCTCGTGGCACCACTGATGACCACCGAGGACACCCACGGTCCGCAGGGCATCGGGTACGCGGAGCTTATGGTGTCGACGCGGCCGCTGTCCGACCGGGACGCCACCACGATGTGGGTGGAGCTGGTTCGTTCGCGGCCGGGCGAGATCACCGGACTGGTCACCGGTCCGCTGACCAATCTCGCTCTGGCGATCCGTCGGGATCCCGAGCTACCTCGACTGTTGAAGCGACTGGTGTTGATGGGCGGCGCATTTCAGCACCAGGGCAACACGACGCCGACCAGCGAGTGGAACATCGCCGTCGACCCCGAGGCCGCCGCGGAGGTGTTCGCGGCCTTCTCCGGACTACCGCCGGAACGCCATCCCATCGTCTGCGCGCTCGACATCACCGAGACCGTCGAAATGACCCCCGAACACATCCGGCGTCTTGCCGAACGCGCCGGAAGCGTTCCGGCCGAATCGATCTCGTCGAGCGATGCTCCGGGTGTCCGATCGATCGCGTCGAACCCGATCGTGCGGCACTTCTCCGACGCGGTGCGGTTCTACCTGGAATTCCATCGCGATCACGATCAGGGATTCCTGGCGCACATGCACGATCCCTTTGCGGCCGCTGTCGCGCTGGACGCGGACATCGCCACCTACCGACACGCGACCGTCGACGTCGAACTCGTCGGGACTCTCACGCGCGGAACGACAGTGGCCGACTGGCGCGGGATGTGGGGCAAGGCCCCCAATGCCGCGATCGCCATGCACACCGATCCCGAGGCATTCTTCGACCGCTTGATCGAACGGGTCGGAGCGCTCGCCGCCCGGCTCTACCCCGCGGTATCGGCGGGCGGAGGAGATTCAGGAATCGAAGGCGTCGAGTAGTTCCTGCGCGGCCAACGCGGCGGTCAGCGAACCGTCTCGCACCCGGGCCTCGACGTCGCCGCGTATCGCCTTGACGGAGGGATTCTGCGCCAGCCTTCGTAGCAGTTGGTCGTTGACCATCGTCCACGTCCAATCGACCTGCTGCTTGCGACGCTTCTCGGCGAATTCGCCTGCGTCACTGAGTACTTGCTGATGACGCAGCACGGTGTCCCAGTACTCGTCGAGTCCGGTGCCCTCGATGGCACTCATCGTCAACACCGGGGGCTTCCAGATCGCGTCGTGCGGATAGATCAGCCGCAGCGCGCCCGCCAGTTCCCGCGCCGCGTTCTTCGCGTCGGTCGCGTGCTTGCCGTCGGCCTTGTTGACGGCCACCAGATCGGCGAGTTCGAGAACGCCCTTCTTGATGCCCTGCAACTGATCTCCGGTGCGCGCGAGCGTCAGGAACGTGAAGCAGTCGACCATGTTCGCGACCGTCACCTCGGACTGCCCGACGCCCACCGTCTCCACCAGAATGACGTCGAAACCTGCCGCTTCGAGGAGCACGATCGTCTCTCGCGTCGCACGTGCGACCCCGCCCAGGGTTCCCGACGTCGGAGACGGCCGAATGTATGCGTTCTCCTGCACGGCGAGACGCGACATCCGGGTCTTGTCACCCAGGATGGAACCACCGGTCCGCGTCGACGACGGATCGACGGCCAGCACCGCGACTCGGTGCCCCTTCTCGATCAACCGCATTCCGAGCGCGTCGATGAAGGTCGATTTGCCGACCCCCGGCACGCCGGTGATGCCGACTCGATGGGAGCCACCGGCATCGGGCAGAACCCGCAGCAGCAACTGCTGAGCCAGGTCTCGATGATCCGATCGGGTCGACTCGACCAAGGTGATAGCACGCGCCAAACCGGATCGCTCGTTCGCTCGGACAGCGTCGGCCACCGCATCGATGTCGATGATTCGGCCTCTCGGCGACGCTGCACCGGTCGAGGAACTCGTGTTGCCGTTCGGAGAACCCATGCTCAGGCGTTGGCCTCGCGTGGTGCGTGCCCGAGCGCAACGGACAGCTTCTCCACCAGGCCGATCGCTGCGTCGGCGATGACGGTGCCCGGAGGGAAGATCGCCGCGGCACCCGCGGCGTACAGCTCGTCGAAATCGCCGGGCGGGATGACGCCACCGACGACGATCATGATGTCCTCGCGCCCGACGTCGGCCAAGGCCTGCCGCAGGGCGGGCACCAGCGTCAGGTGGCCTGCCGCCAGTGACGACACTCCGACGACGTGAACGTCGTTGTCGGCGGCCTGGCGGGCCACCTCCTCGGGGGTCTGGAACAGAGGGCCGACGTCCACGTCGAAGCCGATGTCCGCGAACGCCGTGGCGATCACCTTCTGACCGCGGTCGTGTCCGTCCTGACCCATCTTGCACACCAGGACGCGAGGCCGACGGCCCTCGTCCTCGGCGAACTGCTCGACCAGCGCGGTGGCGCGGGTGATGTTCTCGGATTTGCCTGCCTCGTCGCGATACACACCACTGATTGTCCGGATTTCGGCCTGATGGCGCCCGTAGACCTTCTCGAGCGCGTCGGAGATCTCGCCGACGGTGGCCATCTTGCGTGCCGCGTCGATGGCGAGGGCCAGCAGATTGTTCTCCATACCCGGCTGATCCGACGCCGCAGCTCTGGTCAGGTTCGCCAGAGCGGCTTCGACCTCGGCGGTGTCCCGCTCGGCCCGCAGCCGCTCGAGCTTCTCGATCTGCTCACGTCGAACTTTGGAGTTCTCGACCTTGAGCACCTCGATGGTGTCGGGCTCGTCGGGCACGTACTTGTTGACGCCCACCAGGGGCTGACGACCGGAGTCGATGCGCGCCTGCGTGCGGGCCGCGGCCTCCTCGATGCGCAGCTTGGGGATGCCCTCGCCGATGGCCTGAGCCATGCCGCCTGCTTCCTCGACCTCGGCGATGTGTGCCCGGGCCCGATTCGCGAGCTGGTGGGTGAGCCATTCGACGTAGTGCGAGCCGCCCCACGGATCGATCGGGCGAACGGTGTTGGACTCCTGAGCGATGAGCAGCTGGGTGTTGCGGGCGATTCGCGCCGAGAAGTCCGTCGGCAGGGCGAGTGCCTCGTCGAGGGCGTTGGTGTGCAGCGACTGAGTGTGGCCCTGGGTTGCGGCCATCGCCTCCACACAGGTGCGGGCGACGTTGTTGAACACGTCCTGTGCCGTCAACGACCAACCCGACGTCTGCGAATGAGTGCGCAGCGAACGGGATTTGGCGCTCTTGGGCTCGAACTGTTGGACGAGCTCGGCCCACAGCAGACGCCCGGCCCGCAGCTTGGCGACCTCCATGAAGAAGTTCATTCCGATGGCCCAGAAGAACGACAGACGCGGTGCGAACGTATCGATGTCCATGCCCGCATCCAGACCGGCCCGGATGTACTCCACACCGTCCGCGAGGGTGTACGCGAGTTCGAGATCGGCTGTGGCACCTGCTTCTTGGATGTGGTAGCCCGAGATGGAGATCGAGTTGTACTTGGGCATCTTCTCGCTGGTGTACGCGAAGATGTCCGAGATGATGCGCATCGACGGCTTGGGCGGATAGATGTAGGTGTTGCGCACCATGAACTCTTTGAGAATGTCGTTCTGGATGGTGCCGGCGAGCTTCTCCGGCCCGACGCCCTGCTCCTCGGCGGCCGCGACGTACAGCGCCAGGATCGGCAGCACCGCACCGTTCATGGTCATCGAGACCGAGACGCTGCCCAGGTCGATGCCGTCGAAAAGCTGACGCATGTCGTAGATGGAATCGATGGCGACACCGGCCATTCCGACGTCGCCCTGCACTCGCGGGTGATCGGAGTCGTAGCCGCGGTGGGTGGCCAGGTCGAACGCAACCGACAGACCCTTCTGGCCGGCCGCGAGGTTCCGACGGTAGAACGCGTTGGACTCGGCGGCGGTGGAGAAGCCCGCGTACTGACGAATCGTCCACGGCTGGTTGACGTACATCGTGGGATACGGCCCGCGAAGGAACGGCGGGGCACCCGGGTAACTGTGCAGCGGGTAGCCCTCGGCCTCGGCGGCGGCTCGATCGGCCTCGGTGAACACGGGCTTGACGTCGATGCCCTCGGGGGTGGACCACACCACCTGCTCGGGTGTGTAGAAGTTGGCCTTCGCACCCTTCTCCACGTGAGCGGCGACGTCCTCGGCCGACGGCGGCGGCGGAGTCGGCTCGTCGGGATCGACCAGTGGCACCTCGGCGAAACTGCCGATGGTGTGCGAGATTCTGCGCTCGTCGGTATTCACTTCAGGCTCGCTCATCTCAGGCTCCCAGGGTGTCGAGAAGTTCGGTCAGCACGGCGACGGCGTCGACCTTCGCGGTCAGGAATCCATCGGGACGCGAGTCACCCTCGACGCCGGTGAAGATCTTCTCGGGGCCGGCGAGCAGCACCTGCGTGACGCCTGCTGCCCGCAGTGCCTCCACGGCAGTGGCGGCCTCGTCGGTGTACCTCTTGTCGGTTCCACACACCACCGCTATGTGAGTTCCGGACGCCTCCACTGCTCCGGCAACAGCCTCGACGGTCAGCGGACCCGGGTTGACGGCCTCGATCCCGCCCGACGCCAACAGATTCGACGCGAATGTCGTCCGGACGTTGTGTTCGGCAACGCTGCCCAGCGGTACCAGAAGCACGGTCGGCCTTGAATCATGCTGAGCCAGATGAGCATCCGAGCGATCCCGCAAAGCTTCGAAAGCCCTGGCGTACCTGTACACGGTTGCCGAATCCTGCGGCTCGGTCTGCTCCGGGGTCAGTGGTGCCTCGGCCAGGTTGGGAAATTCGTTGACGCCGGTCAGCGGGGTCACTCGGTGAGCGATGTCGGAATCGCGTTCGGCGCGGGTCTTCTCGATCGCGGCCACGAGCGAACCGTCGGCGACAGCGGCACGGAATCCGCCCGACGCTTCGATGGTCTGGAAGAACTCCCAGGCCTTCGCGGCGACCGCAGCGGTCAGTTCTTCGATGTACCAGGACCCGGCACCCGGATCCAGGACCCGTCCGAGATGCGCCTCTTCGAGCAGCAGCAGCTGGGTGTTCCGGGCGATGCGTGCCGCGAACGTCTTCGACACCCCGGCTGCGCCGCCGTCGAGTGCCGCATCGAACGGGAGCACGGTCACCGCATCGGCACCGCCGACTCCCGCGCCGAACGACGCCAGCGTGGTCCGCAGCATGTTCACCCACGGATCCCGCTGCGACATCATCGCCTCCGAGGTCACCGCGTGCTGAGGAGCGTCACCGGCGTCGGGGGCTCCGCAGACCTGCGCGATGCGCGCCCACAACGTGCGAGCGGCCCGGAACTTGGCGATGGTCTGGAACTGGTCGTCGGTGGCGGAGAATCGGAACTCGATCTGTCTCAGGGCATCCGAGATGCCGATACCGGCATCGGTCATGGACCGGAGGTACTCGAGGCCTGCGGCGATCGCAGCACCGAGCTCCTGCGCGTCGCCGCCTCCGAGATTGTGGAACACGGTGCCGTCGACGGTGATCGCACGAACTGTCTCGGTGCGACCGATCGATTCACGAACCAGTTCGAGTGCCTCGTCCATCTCGATCGACTCGGTTCCACCCAACGGCGCTGTGAGAGTGGCCGCGCCGAGTCGGATGTCGACTGCGGCGCGATCGTCGATATCGGCCGAGTCGAGCACCCCGAACACTGCTGCAGCTGCTGCCCGAACATCCCCGCGCGCATCGAGCGTCAGCGGTGCGAGCTCGAGAAACACTCCACCGAGAACCTCCGGGAGCGCAGTCGGATCCACACCACCGGTGCCGACCGTCAACCACAGAGCGCTGGTGCCGTTGGAGAGGGAATCGAGTATCTGCGTGTTGAGGGTCGACGCGTCGTCGGCACCGTCGCCGCGGACCGAGCCGTGGCGGGTGCACACCTTCCAGCCGGCGTTGACGTCGCGGTGGGGGTCGCGGCCCCGCAAGTAGGGAAATTGCCCCGGCAGTGGACCTTCCGGGCGCTCGTCGAACGCGGTGTACAGCGGGGACACGGTGACCCCGTCGTACGTCGTCGAATCGAGTAGATGTTCGGCGTCGGCGGGCAGATCGGCCACCTCGACCCGACGAGATTTGGCCAGGACACCGGCCACTGCCTTCTGCCAGGCCGCATGAGCGCTGCGTGCGGCATCTTCGTGCGACGCGATGGACACGTGTGCTGCTCCCTCGGTTCGGCGGGTAGTCCTGCGCCCGACTTGAAGTGATGCTAACCCCACCGCCTTGCAGGTTATCGTGAGGATCACCTCACGTTCGGTAGGACGGCTCAGCTCTCGCACTCGCCGAAACACCGAGGTGTCGTCTCGCGCCGGTACGCTGGTCTCTCGTGACCCGGCACCTGCGTGACGTTCGACTGATCGCGCTGCTGGCGGTTGTTGCCGTCTTCGCTCTCGTGGCGGTGTTCGCTCCCCATCCGAGTGTCGAACAGATTCGCGATTGGGGCGTCTCAGTCGGCCCGGCATTCCCGCTCGTGTTCTTCGGCGTGCACGCGATCGTGACCGTCGCACCCGTCCCGAGAACACTGTTCACGCTCAGCGCAGGAGTGCTGTTCGGGCCCCTGACCGGATTGGCGGTCACCATCGGCGCGTCGACGGTCAGTGCGATTCTGGCTCTGCTGTTGGTCCGCGCGATAGGTCGAGAAGCCGTGGCAGCGCGGATGTCGCACTCGGTCCTGGATTCGGTGGACGAGAGTCTGCGGCGGCGCGGATGGCTGGCCGTCGGCTCTCTGCGCCTGATAGCGCCGGTGCCGTTCTCGGTGGTGAACTACGCGTGTGGCGTGTCGGCGGTTCGGCCCGTCCCGTTCGCGCTGGCGACGGCCGTCGGGATGCTGCCGGGCACTCTCGGAATCGTCGTGATCGGCGGAGCGATCGGGGGCGAGACACATCCGGCGCTGCTGGTGCTGTCCGCGGTCTGTATCGCGATCGGCCTCAGTGGGCTGGTCGTGGATTGGCGTCTGTCGCGCGGTTCGCGACCCGAGCCCACACCCGCTGGCAGTCGACAGGCCGGGAACCTTGATTCTGACTAATCAAGCCTTGAAGCTTGACTGGGTCACATCAACGATCTAGCCTTGTCCGATGTTCGTACTGACCGTGGACCAGCGCCGCAGTAGGCGCGATATCGATCGCGTACCCGAACTGCTCGATCGCTACCGCGACCACGAGCTGATCCGTCCCTTCGAGCGAACCGCAGGAGACGAAGTGCAAGCCGTCTGCGAGGAGGCCGCCATCGTCGTCTCGATCGCCCTCGAACTGGTATCCACCCCGCACTGGAGCGTGGGCATCGGCATCGGCTCCGTCGAACTCCCGCTGCCCGAGACCACGCGCGCCGGACGCGGACCGGCGTTCGAGGCAGCCCGGGAAGCCGTGACCAGAGCCAAGAACGCACCGGCTGCACTCGCCGTCAGCGGCCCCGACGCCGCTGCCGCCGAGGATGCGGAGACCGCATCGACCCTGGTTGCGCTGCTCGTCGGCAGACGCTCGGACCAGGGCCGAGAAGCAGTCGAACTCATGGCTCGCGGGTTGTCGCAGACCGACGCGGCCGAACGACTGAAGATCAGCAAACAAGCCATGTCGCAACGACTCTCGGTAGCCGGCTGGCACGTCGAGAACGCGGGCCGCATCCTGGCGACTCGCTTGCTCGACACCGCGAACACGACGGAAAGCCATCGGTCATGATCGTCGCCACCCTCGTACTGCTTGCACTGACCGCAATCGCCGCTACGGTCCCCGCCGGCACCGGAATTCGCCGATGGTTGCCCACCGCCGCCGCGTCGAGTCTGCTCGCGGCAGCGGCAGTCCTGGCCACTGTCGCCGGACCGGCCTACGGTCTCGGCCACGCCATCGGAGTGGTCCTGAGCGTCGTCGCTGCGGCCTTGGGTGGAACAGCGATGGTGCCCACCGTTTTTCGCGTCGCACGACGACGAAGCGACTCGACCGGAGAAGATCCGGTCGAGCCGCTTCGTGGTGGACTGACCATCGGCATCCTCGAACGCGTGGCCGTTGCCGTGTCGATTCTCGCCGGTTGGCCGGAAGGGATCGCCATCGTGCTGGCAGTCAAGGGACTCGCGCGCTATCCCGAACTGCGCGAATCCCATGCCTCCGAACAGTTCATCATCGGCACCTTCGCCAGCGTGCTGTGGGCCCTGGCCGCTGCCGGCGTCGGAACTGCCCTGATCAGCTGATCAGGGCGGACCTCAGCGCTGTTCCGGCTCCGCCTCGGGTGACGCCGCCAGGGCACCGAGGTCCAGCCCTTTGGAGAGTTCGGGAGACGCAGCCAGCGACGTGTCGACCGGCTTGCGCGCCACTGCTTCTGCCGCCTTGACCGCCTCGGCGACCGCCGGATCGGTCTTGGTCTCGAACCATTCGGCGACCTCGTCGGAGTCGTCCTCCGGCTTGGGCTCGTTGCCCGCCGACTCGTTGGGCTCGTAGCGGAAGACACCGTCCTCGCCGGGCGCACCGAGGGTCTTGGCGAAGCCCTTGAGCGCATCGCCGAAATCGCTCGGAATCATCCACACCTTGTTCGCATCGCCCTGCGCCATCTGCGGCAGGGTCTGCATGTACTGGTACGCGAGCAACTCGGGGGTCGGCTTGCCGGCCTTGATGGCACCGAACACCTTCTCGATGTCCTTGGCCTGGCCCTGGGCCTCGAGATACTTCGCAGCTCGATCACCCTGCGCCCGCAGGATGCGGGACTGCCGCTCACCCTCGGCGGTGAGGATGGACGCTTGCTTGCCACCCTCGGCCGCGAGAATCCGACTCTGCTTGTCGCCCTCGGCGGTCTTGATCGCCGATTCACGATGGCCCTCGGCGGTGAGGATGGTCGCTCGCTTCTCGCGATCGGCCTTCATCTGCTTCTCCATCGATTCCTGGATCGAGGGCGGCGGATCGATGCTCTTGAGCTCCACTCGGGCCACTCGCAGGCCCCAGCGGCCGGTCGCCTCGTCCAGCACGACGCGGAGTTGACCGTTGATCGAATCACGCGAGGTGAGCGTCTCCTCCAGCGTCATTCCGCCGACGACGTTACGCAGTGTGGTGGTCGTCAACTGCTCGACGCCGACGATGTAGTTGTTGATCTCGTACACGGCCGATTGCGGGTTCGTCACCTGGAAGTACACGACGGTGTCGATCGACACGGTCAGGTTGTCCTTGGTGATCACCGGCTGCGGGGGAAACGACACGACCCGCTCGCGCAGGTCGACCTTGGCGCGGATGCGGTCGACGAACGGCACGAGGAACGTGAGCTGTCCGGACACGGTGCGTGTGTAGCGGCCCAGCCGTTCGATGACGGCGGCCTCGGCTTGCGGGACGATCGAGATGGACTTGGCCATCAACACCGCAACGAACGCGACGATGACAGCCAGTGCGATGAGTGCTTCCACTGGCTACGGTCCCTTCCATACGACGGCAGTAGCGCCGTCAATTTCCATCACGGTCACGGTGGTGCCAGGGGCATAGACCTCGGTCTCGTCGAGAGGACGAGCCGTCCACACCTCACCACCGAGCTTGATCTGGCCTTCGTGGGCAGTGACCTGTTCGAGAACGACCGCACTCTTACCGGTGAGCGCCGCCATGCCCATCGGGGTATCGGGCGGATTCGCGAAGCGCCGCAACAGAATCGGCCTCAACCCGAGCACCAACGCCAGTGACAGGACACCGAAGACGATCGCATCGGCCCACACCGGGAAATCCGTCAGAGCAGAGACACCGGCAGTGCCGAGCGCACCGCCGGCAATCATCAGAAGAAAGAAGTCGCCCGTCAGTGCCTCGGTACCGGCGAGCACCACTGCCGCTATGAGCCAAATGATCGCTGCCACAGCCTCCATACAATCATGAATCGGACAATTGCCGGTGCGTTGCTGGACACAGCCCTACTCGGTCACGAAGTCGACCAATTGTTCGACGGCACCGATCAACGGTGCCTCGAGATCCCGAAAGCTCGACACCGACGAATACACCCGACGCCACCCCTCCCTGGGAGTACCCCACCCCAGCTCTCGGCAGATCCCGGTCTTCCAATCCTCGCCGCGCGGAATCTTCGGCCACGCAGCGATTCCCACGGCCGCAGGCTTCACCGCTTCCCAGACGTCGATGAACGGATGACCGGTGACCAACACGTGCTCACCCAGCGACCTCGTCAGCTTCGACTCCTTGGACCCGGTCACCAGATGATCCACCAGCACTCCGACGCGACGGCCGGGGCCAGGACCGAAATCGGCCAACCGCTCCCCCAGATTGTCCAGACCCTCCAGATGTTCGACGACCACGCCCTCCACCCGAAGATCGTGTCCCCACACACTTTCCACCAGGGCCGCGTCGTGCACGCCCTCGACCCAGATGCGGCTGGCACGGGCCGTCCGTGCCCGCAGCCCCTCGACTTTTGTCGACCCGGACGCGGAGCGCGTCTGCTGCGGCGTTGCAGCGGCAGGCTTCGGACGCACCAGAGTCACCCGGCGTCCGTCGATCAGGAATGCCGCCTCGCGCAGGGCGAACAGCCGCGTCGTTCGGGCACCGTCCTCGAGACGGACGAAATCTCCGTCGTAGGTGCGCTCGAAGCCGACCACGGCACCGCAGTACCCGGTACCGGCATCTTCGACGACCAATCCACGGTCGGCCGACACCTCCGGTGCCGGAACCTTGCGCATGCGACTGTGCCCTCTGAGAATGTCTCCGCCGTACATGTCGTTCACGGCGACCAACGCTAGCGACACCGGCGTCTCCAGCACGGTTCGCCACGCCGACCTATGCTCGTGAGTCGTGTGTTCCTCTAGCGCAAGTCTCGCCCTGTGGGCCGGTTCCTGGCTGGCCGGTTCCAGCTCGCCCGACGACGTCATCGACGCGATGTCCGATTGGGCGCCGATGCATCTCGTCGGTGCGGGTGATGTGGCCGCAGCCAACGATTTCGGGCTGCAGTACCCCGGCTACGCCGAGGGAATAGCGGGCTTGCTGCCTGCGATCAGAGCGGCCGCAACTGCGTCGACGCCCACGGCCGGGGACGATCGGATCAAGCTCGTTCTGCCCGCCCCGGGCGCGGTGAGCGGCCTCCCCGCCAACACGGACTTCTCCCGAGCTGCCCTGAACACCGGTCAAGCGGTGGTGATCGGTACCTCGGGCAACACCGGGATCGGGTTGGTACCCGTCGTCGAGGGGCCGGATGTGTTGCGCTGGACCGTCTACTCGATCGTCGTCCCCGAGCACGGTCATCGGGATCGGGGGTTGGGTGAGGCCGAGTACGAGATGCGTGAGGCCGTCCGCGGTGCGGCCGACGCTCTCGCACGGATGCAGTCGCTACCCACCCGAACCCTCGACGCCGATCCGCGCACTCGTATCGCCGAGTTGATCGCCGACGCGGCGCGGCATCGCTACCCCGCAGACATGTCCGACAGGGCGTTCCGCGTCCTCGAATCGGCGGATCGGGTGGCCGCCATTCTGACGGTCGCGGCGGGATCGGCTCCGTCGGAGGCACCGACCGCGTCGGCAGCTGCAGCACGGGAAGAACTCGTTCGACCGCTCTGGGCTGCGGTGCGCACCGCACGAACCATCGCGGTCGCGACGAGCATCGAAGCGGCGATGCATTCCGCCTGACACCGACGTCCGGACGCGGTGTCAGGCGGCAACGTTCACGACGTGGCAGCGGCGGGCCGGGAGGGCCTGGTGGGCTGCTCACAGCAACCGACGGCGCAGCGACTGCCGTCCAGTGTCGAGCCGTAGCCGGGCACACTGCCGAGACCGCGGCATCGGCCGCCTACTCGGTATTCGTCCACCAGCTCGCGGATCATCCGTGGGAAACGCGCGTCGGATCCGGGAGTGCCTGCGCGCGCGAAGGCCATGCCGAGTTCGCGGGCCTTCTCCTCCGCTTCGGTGTCCAGATCCCACACGACCTCGAGATGGTCGGACACGAATCCGATCGGACACACGATCACGGCGTCGACGGACTTCTCCGACAGCGCTTCGACATGATCACAGATGTCGGGGTCGAGCCACGGCACCTGCGGGGGCCCGGAGCGGGACTGCCAGACCAGGTCGTAGTCGTCGACGCCCGACGCGGCTGCGACCAGCCTCGAGGCCTCTGCCACCTGACGGCTGTAGAGGTGACCGCCGTCCTCGGGCGGGCCGGCGTTGGCGTCGGCGGCCGAGGGAATGGAGTGTGCGGTGAACACCAGACGCGCGCCGGCGCGGTGTTGCTCGGGCAGTGTGGCTCGCGCCGATGCGACGGCGTCGCTGAACGCGTCGACCATCAGCGGGTGGTCGTAGTACTGCCGGATCTTGAGCAGATGCGGCGCATCGTCACCGACGGCGGCGCGGGCCCGGGCGATGTCCTCGTGGTACTGCCTGCATCCGGAGTATCCGCCCCACGCGGAGGTGGGAAACACGAGTGCGTTCCTGATTCCGTCCGACTTCATGGTCGCGACGGTGTCCTCGATCATCGGATGCCAGTTGCGGTTTCCGAAGTAGATCGGCAGATCCACTCCGGCGGAATCGAATTCGACACGGAGGGCGTCGATGATGTCTCGGTTGAGCCGGTTGATCGGCGAGACGCCCCCGAAGTGCATGTAATGCTCGACGACCGTGTCGAGCCGCTCGGGCGGCACTCCACGTCCGCGAGTGACGTTCTCCAGGAAAGGGCGTACGTCGGCGGGCTGTTCCGGCCCGCCGAACGAGAGCACCAACAATGCGTCGAAGTCTCCAGGGGTGGTCATGTGTCCATTGTGCCCCCGTCGCCGACCGGCCCCGGTGGGGGTCCGATCGGCGATCGAAACCTCTAGGTGGGCGAAACCACGTGCGGTTCCGCCCACCGCGGTGTCACATGTTCTCGGGGAGGTACGTGTTGTGGCTGGCTCCACCGTCGACGTACACGATGGATCCGGTGGTGCCGGGCAGCCAATCGGACAGCAGCGCGACGATCGACTTCGCGACGACAGTGGGATCGTTGACGTCCCAACCGATGGGAGCGGCGCCGTCCCAGTAGACGTTGAGCTGGTCCATCTTGGCGGCATCACCGGTCGCAGTACCCGCGATTGCCTTGGCGGCAAGAGTCCTGATCGGCCCTGCTGCAACAAGATTGGAGCGGATGCGCTTGGCTGCGCCCACTTCCCGTGCCACGTAACGGTTCACGGACTCGAGGGCGGCCTTCGCCACACCCATCCAGTTGTAGTACGGCATCGAGGTGCGCGGATCGAAGTCCATTCCGACGATGGAGCCACCCTCGTTCATGACCGGGAGCACGGCGCGCGCCAGCGACGCGTAACTCCACGCAGAGATCTCGAATGCCCTCGCGGCATCGGGTCCGGGGCCGTCGAGGAACGGCTTCGCATCGGGGCCCATGAGGGTGCGGGGCGCGAATGCGATCGAGTGCAGAACCCCGTCGATACCTTCCGGTGCCACTTCGCGTACGCGGTCGGCCAGCGCCGCGAGGTGCTCCTCGTTGGTGGCGTCGAGCTCGATCGCCGGGGGCACCTCCTTGGGCAGACGCTGCGCGATGCGGTCGATGAGTCGGAGTCGATCGAACCCGGTGATGATCACCTTGGCACCCTGCTCCTGCGCCATGGCTGCAGCGTGAAAAGCGATCGAGGCGTCGGTGATGATGCCGGTGATGAGAATGGTTTTGCCTTCGAGCAATCCGCCCATAGTGCTGTATTCCTTAATTCGGAGGTGTACGTCTGTCGAAATCGTTGTGCGAGTAGGACTTCAGTGCCCCATGCCCATACCACCGTCGACGGGAATGACCGCACCGGACACGTACGACGAGTCAGGTCCGGCAAGGAAGCTCACCACTGCCGCAACGTCCTCGGGCTGACCGAGACGCTGGAGGGGGATGTATTCCTTCGCCTTGCCGCGCAAGTCGTCCGAGAGTTCTGCCGTCATGTCGGTTTCGATGAAACCCGGGGACACGACGTTCGCCGTGATGGAACGCGAACCCAGTTCCCTCGTGATCGATCGAGCCATTCCGATGACGCCCGCCTTGGACGCTGCGTAGTTGATCTGCCCCGGTCCGCCGGCCATGGCCACGACAGAACTCAGGAAGATCATCCGACCCCAGCGCGCGCGCAACATGGCTCGGTTGGCGCGCTTGGCGACGCGGAAGGCTCCGGTCAGGTTCGCGTCGATCACACGCTGGAACTGGTCCTCGGTCATACGCATCAGCAGCGTGTCGTCGGTGATGCCGGCGTTGGCCACGAGCACCTCGACCGGTCCCTGCTTCTCTTCGACCTCCTTGAAGGCCGCGTCCACCGAGGCGGAGTCGGTGACGTCGCAGACGACTCCGAACAGCCCGTCGGGAGCGCCGGAGCCACGGTGGGTGACGGCCACCTTGTGGCCGTCGGCTTGGAGCCGCTGGGCGATGGCAAGACCGATTCCCCGGTTACCTCCGGTGACGAGTACCGATCGCGCGATGAAGTCAGGTGTGGACATGCCTAGCAACCTATCTGTTCGTCCTGGAATGACAAAGCGAAACTTACTGGTGAGTAAGAACAACGATCACGGGAGACGTTGCCGCATCACCAATGCCGAACCGAGGCCAGCCGATATGCACAGGACGCCGAGTATCAGCCACGGACGCGACGCGTCTCCGCGGGTGATCTCGAACCCGATCTGTTCCTCGAGGGTGTCGTAGACGTCTCTGAGATCCTCGAGCGACGACGCGGAGAAGAAGCTGCCGCCGGACAGATTCGCGATCTCCCGCAATGACGGATCGTCGACCGGTACGGGTACACGTTCGACGCCGTTCTCGTCCTCGATCTCGACGGAGCCGTAGCTCGTGCCGAACGAGATGGTCGAGATGGGCACGTTCTTGTCCTTGGCGGCACGCGCCGCGGTGTACCCGCCGCGGGGGTCGTCGAGGTTCTGCGGAACGGTCTGCTTACCGTCCGAGAGCAGCACGATGCGCGCAGGCGGCGCCGCGTCGCCGCCGCCGAGTATCGCGCCGAGAGTGTCGATCGACTGGAGCGAGGTGAAGATCGACTCGCCGGTGGCCGTTCGTTCGCTGAGTTGCAACCTGTCGATGGCGGATTTGGTGGCCTCGCGGTTGGCCGTGGGCGAGACCAGGACGGACGCCGTTCCGGCGAACGCGACCAACCCGAGATTGATGCCGGGCGTCAGACCGTCGGCGAAGGATTTGGCTGCTTCCTGCGCGGCTGCCAACCGAGTCGGCTCCACGTCGGTGGCCTCCATCGACAGCGACACGTCGATGACGAGCATGACGGTCGCTCGGTTCCGTGGCACCCGCTGGTCCGCCGTGGGACCGGCCAACGCGACGGTCAGGAACATCAGGCCGACCAGAACCAGTGCCGTCGGCAGGTGTCGCAGTCGATTGGGCCGATCCGGCGCAACGGACTCGAGCAGTTCCATGTTGGAGAACCGCAGCACGTGCTTCTGCTTGCGCCGCTGGATCACGACGTAGCCGACCGTCAGTGCGATAACGACGAGGAGAAAGCCCAGCCACCACGGCGAGGCGAAATCGGTCAGGCTCATCGCGGTGCCCGCGCAGTGTTGGTGAACCCGGACCCGATGGTGTGCCTGCGTGCGGTCACGAACCGAACGACGTCTGCGATCCAGTCACCGTCGGTGCGGAGCGTCAATCGGGGTGCACCGCACCGACGTAGCGCCTTCTCGACATCGTCGCGGTGTGCTGCAGCTGCGCGCGCGAAATCTGCACGCAGCCGAGGCGTGGTACTGAATTCGCGAGTGCGGCCGGATTCCGGATCGTGGAGAACCACGTCACCGACGTCGGGCAGTTCCAGATCACGTGGGTCGAGTACCTCGACGGCCAGCACGTCGTGTCGAGCGGAGATGGCCCGAAGCGAGCGCTCCCAATCGATCGGCCCGAGGAAGTCACTGATAACCACAGCCATACCGCGGCGGCGTTCGGGCCGTCGCAGCGCCTCGATGGCAGCGCGCAGGTCACCGCGCACACCGTCGGCCGCAGCCGGCGTCGTGGCAATGGCACGGAGCATCGACTGAGTGTGCACGCGGCCGCCGCGTGCCGGAATGCGGTTGGTCTCGGAACCGGTGGCCACCACCGCGCCGATTCGATTACCGCCGCCGCCGGAAAGATGAGTGATGGCGGCCGAGGCCGCGACCGCGAGATCGCGCTTCTCGCACCCGGTGGTGCCGAAGTCGAGGCTGGCCGACAAGTCGACGACGAGCCAGGTCTCCAGCTCGCGGTCGGCCACGGACTGCCGCACGTGCGGATGCGTCGTACGCGCGGTGACCGACCAGTCCATTTGGCGGACGTCGTCGCCCGGCTGGTATTCCCTGGCGTCGCCCGGTTCCGAACCGGGACCGGGAATCAGCCCGAGATGATCGCCGTGCAGCACCCCGTCCAATCGGCGGCGGACGGTCAGCTCCAAGGTCCGCAGCGCGGCAGCCAGTTTCGGATCGCGCAGTTCACCCGATCGGAAGGACGGCGGCCGAGAGACGACGGTACGGGATGCGGTCACGGGAGCGGTGTCGGATCCGCTCACTGCCCCGGCGTACCGATCGCCGATCCGTCACCCGACGGCTTCTGCAACGACGGTGCCGACTGACCGTACTGACCGCCCTGTGGCTGCTGAGATCCCGGCTGCTGCTGGGGTCCCGGCTGCTGCTGGGGTCCGGGCTGCTGCGACTGAGGCATCTGGCCCTGCGCGGGAAACTGCCCCGGAGCGGGAAACTGGCCAGGATGCTGACCCTGGCTCGGGTAGGGACCCTGTGGCTGACGTCCGTCGAAGTGTGGGCCGTCCGGACCGGCTCCGTTGCCCTGCGGCACCGGTACCGCCTGCGGTGACACCTGCGGCAACCCGACGGTCTGCAGCACCCGGGAGATGACCGTCTCCGGGGTCACCTCGTCGGCCAGAGCGTCGTAGGACAGCACGAGACGGTGCCGGAGCACGTCGGGGATGACCTCGAGAACGTCCTGGGGAACGACGTAGTCGCGACCACGGAGCAGAGCCAGTGCGCGAGAGGCGGCGATGATGCCGAGCGTCGCACGCGGCGATGCACCGTAGGCGATCCAGCTGGCCACGTCGTCCATGCCGAACTGCTCGGGAGTTCGAGTAGCAGAGATGACCCGCACCACGTAGTCGACGAGCGCATGGTGCACGAACACCGAGCTGGCCAGATTCTGCAGGCGAACCAACTCGACCGGGTCCAGGATCTGCTTGGGCTCGGGGGCTTTGATTCCCATGCGGTAGACGATCTCGCGCTCTTCCTCGACCGTCGGGTAGTCGACCACGATCTTGAACAGGAATCGGTCTCGCTGCGCTTCGGGAAGGGGGTAGACACCCTCGTTCTCGATGGGGTTCTGCGTTGCCATCACCAGGAACGGATCCGGCATCGGGAACGTCTTGCCGCCGATGGTCACGTGTCGTTCTGCCATGACCTCGAGCAGAGCGGACTGAACCTTGGCCGGTGCACGGTTGATCTCGTCGGCCAGCACGAAGTTGGCCACGACGGGTCCGAGTTCGGTGTCGAACTCCTCACGACCCTGACGGTAGATGCGAGTGCCGACGAGGTCGGTGGGAACAAGGTCGGGCGTGAACTGAACTCGCGAGAACGAGCCACCGACCACACGTGCGAACGTCTCGACGGCAAGGGTCTTCGCGACGCCGGGAACACCCTCGAGCAACACGTGTCCGCGGGCGAGCAACCCCACCAGAATGCGCTCTACCAGCCGATCCTGACCGACGATCACGCGCTTGACCTCGTACACGGCTTTCTCGAGAAGCTGGACGTCCTCGGCCAAGGCCGGACTGTCCACCCGCTTCGGCTCCACACCCGGTGGATTCGACGTCTCGGACTCGACTCGCGTCGACCCCTCGTCGTTCGAAATCCGGCCGTCACGTGATGTCACCAAGAATTCACCGCTTTCAGTCGATCGTCGTCGGGCACGTTTCATACCGCCGCAATCAACTATTCCAGGTGTTCGGCACGCGCGCCGAAAGGCACCCCCGACGCGCGCGCCGGATCCGCGCTCAGGACACCATGCGCACGGCGTACGGCGTCATTCCGCTGTATCGCACGTCGGACACCTTGACCACCGAACCCGACTGCGGAGCTTCGAGCATCTTGCCGTCGCCGAGGTAGAGCGCGACGTGTTGGCTGGCGTTGGGTCCGTAGAAGATCATGTCGCCCCGCTTCATCTCCGAGGACGGCACCTGCTTACCCGCTGTGTACTGGTAACCGGTGTAGTGCGGCAGCGAGATCCCCAGGCCCGCGAAGGCGTAGATCATCAGCCCCGAGCAATCGAAGCCGACCTTGTTGTAGTCGCCGTAGCTGTCCGCGACTCCGCCGTCCCTGATGCCTTTGGTCGGTCCGTTCTCGTCGCCGCCACCCCACGAGTACGGCACGCCGAGTTGACTCATGCCGCGGTCGATCGCCAATTCGACGGCTGCGCTTCCGGTCACCGACGGGGTCGTGGACGTCTTCGGTTTGGCGGGCGTCTTCGGCGTGGTGGGAGTGCTCGGCGTGGTCGGGGTGGTCGCGGTGGAACTGTCCGAGTCGGTCGATGCGCTCGAATCCTCGTCCACGTCCACGTGTGAACGCTGGCCCTCGGCGATGGCCGCCGCGCGTTGCTGCGCCGCCAGGTTGGCCGATACTCGCGCCGCTGCCTGCACGGCAGCTTCCTTCGCTGCGGCCGTGGCGGCGGCGATGGCCGCGTCCTCGGCCGCCTTCTGCGCCTCCCAGGTGCCGTACGCCGCACGCTGATCCTGCAGACCGGCGACGTTGCTGCGGGCGGCGTCGAGTTCGGACTGCGCCGAGTCGCGCTGTGATTCGATCGTGGCCTTACGATCGGCCTCTGCCTGCAGCGCTGCCTGCGCCTCGGCGATGGCCTGTTCGGCCTCTGCTTTCTTGGCCTCGGCTTCCGAGGCGGCCGCGTCGGCCTGCTGCTTGGATTCACGCGCCGCCGAATCGCGGTTCGCCTGCTCGGTACGGGCCCGTTGCAAGCCGTCGAGTACCGCGTTCTGGCTGTTGGAGAGCACCTTGAGGACCTGGGCGCGGTCCAGGACATCGTCGGGTCCGCTGGATCCGAGGAACGATGCCATCGAGGCAACCCCGGAGCCCTGGGTGTAGCTGGATTTGGCGAACTCGTCGAACTTCTTCTGGGCTGCCTGGATCTGGGTGCCCGCATCGGCAAGAGCCTGCTGCGCGGCACCGACGACGGCCGCAGCGACATCGGCCGCGTCACGCGCATTCTGCAGATCGACGAGGGCCTTGTTGACGCCTTCCCGCTTCGACGCCACCTCGTCGTCGAGTTGGGCGAGTTGCTGGTTGGCCGACGCGATCGCGTCGATCAGCTGACCCACCTGGCCGAGGCTCGAATCGACGGCGCTGCCTGCGGCGGCGAGATCGGTGTCCGAGGGGTTGGGCGGTGGCGGAGGTACCGCGGCGGCAACCCCGGGAAGGGTCGCCGTCAACGCGAGAACGAGGCCTACGCCCACCAGCACGAATCGGGTACGGACGAGTGCACGGCGGTGAGTTCCGCGGACTTGACGTCGGCTCACAAATGTCTCCCTCGGGTCCGGCACTCACTCGGGTTCGCGTCGAACCGTCGTGCCGTCGAGGTGCTCTCCGTCCTCCACCCCGATCGCAGGTGACGGTGAGCGTTCTCGCCGGGCAGGAAAGAAACACGCAGCGATACGACAGGTGCGAACCACGTCAGTCACACCCGAAGCAGTGGCCTCCCGAGTTCCCCACGGATGACAACCGCCTTCTGCGACACTCCTTCCCCAGCAGTGCCAATGGCACCGTACGACACTTCGCACCCTAAGGAAACTCCAGTCACAAATGACACATTGGTAATTCCACCAGGCACAACGCCGTGAACTCGGGGTTTACCGGAAACAATTTTTCCGACTTTTTCGGACGACCTCACGGTCATGATCGCGACCGGGTCCGACAGTGCGGGTGTCGGTCACTCGAACGACACGCGCAGGAGAGCGCTCAGTCGCTGACGGACTCGCTGTGAGCGTGATCCTTCGACTCCGAACGAGAGCGGTATCTGCGGACCTTGACGGCAGCGGTCAGGGTCGCAACCGCGGCGACAACGATGACCAGGCCGCCGGTGAGCAGGCCCCACGGCGTCTGGTCCTCGACGAGGGTGTCGACGAAGTTGTCCGCGGCGACGACGTGGTTGCCGGTGTAGGTACGGTCCTGGCCTGCTTCGAGGGTCACCCGACTGATCGAGTCGCTGAACGTGCCCACCTGACCGGGACTGAGCACGAGAACCGTGCCACCCTCACGCGCTCCGACAGCGGTGGCGAGGTCGCGAAGTTGCGAGTCGTGACGAGGTTCGGTCGGCACGATCACGATGCTCAGGTCGATGCCGTGGTCCTCGGCGCGCGCAACGGCCGCAGACAACCCTGCTTCTTCGTCGGCGGGGGCACTGACACCGGACTCGCGGACCGTGGCGACGATGCTGTCGACGTCCAGACCTGCCGGTATGTCGGTGGCAAGTGGGGAAACGGCGTGAATCGGCTCAGGCATCTCTCGTCCAGTCGGTAGGAACCAGTCGGATCGAACCCTACGTCACCGCCGCGCCCGTACCTGGTAGGCCCGCAGGTCCGACGCAACTACTGAGGTCGCCCTTCATTGCGCAGCCGGGAGCACTACGTGAGGATCGTCCTGTGGATCGGTCTCGCGACACCCACCGAGGACCGGACCGCAGGTTTTCACAGGACAAGCGTACTGTTAGACTTCCATCGAGACACCGACTGTGCGTCCGCCTCGAACTCTCGTTACCGAGATTCGAGGCCGAGGCCCGCAGCCGGAGCCTCGCTTCAACCGTCGACACAGCCCCGTCGGCGGTGTGCCTCATAGACGAGTGGAGCTGAAGTGACCGCAAGTAAAGATTCATTCGGTGCAAAGGGCACCCTCGAAGTCGGCGAGAACTCGTACGAGATCTTCCGACTGTCGGCTTTGCCCGGTGCCGAGAAGTTGCCCTACGCACTGAAGGTCCTCGCGGAGAACCTCCTTCGCACCGAGGACGGTGCGAACATCACCGCCGACCACATTCGTTCGATTGCCTCGTGGGATCCGTCCGCAGAGCCGAGCTTCGAAATCCAGTTCACCCCTGCACGCGTCATCATGCAGGACTTCACCGGTGTTCCGTGCATCGTCGACCTCGCCACCATGCGTGAAGCCGTCACCACTCTGGGCGGCGACCCCAACAAGGTCAACCCCCTCTCCCCCGCCGACATGGTCATCGACCACTCGGTCATCCTCGACGTCTTCGGCCGCGCCGATGCTCTCGAGCGCAACGTCGACCTCGAGTACGAGCGCAACGGTGAGCGCTACCAGTTCCTGCGTTGGGGACAGGGCGCATTCGACGACTTCAAGGTCGTCCCCCCGGGCATGGGCATCGTGCACCAGGTCAACATCGAGTACCTCGCACCGACGATCATGACCCGCAAGGGCCAGGCCTACCCCGACACCTGCGTCGGCACCGACTCGCACACCACGATGGTCAACGGCCTCGGCGTGTTGGGCTGGGGCGTCGGCGGCATCGAAGCAGAGGCGGCCATGCTCGGTCAGCCCGTCTCGATGCTCATCCCCCGCGTCGTCGGCTTCAAGCTCTCCGGTGAGATCCAGCCCGGCGTCACCGCGACCGACGTGGTGCTGACCGCAACCGAGATGCTGCGCAAGCACGGCGTCGTCGGCAAGTTCGTGGAGTTCTACGGCGAAGGCGTGGCCGAGGTTCCGCTGGCGAACCGCGCCACCCTGGGCAACATGAGCCCCGAGTTCGGTTCCACCGCAGCGATCTTCCCGATCGACGAGGAAACCATCAACTACCTGCGCCTGACCGGCCGCAGCGACGAGCAGCTCGCTCTCGTCGAGGCGTACGCCAAGGAACAGGGCATGTGGCACGACCCGAAGAACGAGGCCGTGTACTCCGAGTACATCGAACTCGACCTCAACACGGTCGTTCCGTCCATCGCAGGCCCGAAGCGCCCGCAGGACCGAATCCTGTTGTCCGAGTCCAAGGTTGCGTTCCGCAAGGACATCCACAACTACGTCGAGGAGAACCACCCCAAGCACGAGGGTGACAGCAAGCTCGAC
Organism: Rhodococcus cercidiphylli; assembly: GCF_033042225.1. NCBI lineage: Bacteria > Bacillati > Actinomycetota > Actinomycetes > Mycobacteriales > Nocardiaceae > Rhodococcus > Rhodococcus cercidiphylli. The sequence goes on along the minus strand of NZ_JAWLKE010000001.1, from coordinate 686,833 downwards.
GAGGCCCTCGACGAATCCTTCCCGGCCAGCGACTCCGCTTCGCTGAGCTTCGCCGAAGAGGATTCCGTCGACGTTCGTTCTGCCGCATACGGTTCCGAAGGGCGCCCGAGCAAGCCGGTCCGCGTCACCACCGACGAGGCAGGCGAATTCGTGCTCGATCACGGTGCCGTCGTGGTCGCGGGCATCACCTCCTGCACCAACACCTCGAACCCGTCGGTCATGCTCGGTGCCGCACTGCTCGCCCGCAACGCCGTCGAGAAGGGCCTGTCCACCAAGCCCTGGGTCAAGACCAACATGGCACCCGGCTCGCAGGTCGTCACCGACTACTACGAGAAGGCCGGCCTCTGGCCGTACCTCGAGAAGCTCGGCTACTACCTGGGCGGTTACGGCTGCACCACGTGCATCGGCAACACCGGTCCCTTGCTCGAGCCGATCTCGAAGGCGATCAACGACAACGACCTCTCGGTCACCGCTGTGCTGTCGGGTAACCGCAACTTCGAGGGCCGCATCTCCCCCGACGTCAAGATGAACTACCTGGCCTCACCGCCGCTGGTCATCGCGTACGGCCTCGCGGGCACGATGGACTTCGACTTCGAGACCGACGCCCTCGGTGAGGATCACGATGGCAACCCGGTGTTCCTGAAGGACATCTGGCCGTCCACGCAGGAGATCGAAGAGACCATCCAGTCCTCGATCAGCCGGGACATGTTCACCAAGTCCTACGACACCATCTTCGCCGGCGACAGCCGTTGGCAGAACCTGTCGACCCCCGAGGGCGACACGTTCGAGTGGGATCCCAACTCCACGTACGTACGCAAGCCTCCGTACTTCGACGGCATGACGATGGATCCGGCTCCGGTCGAGGACATCAAGGGTGCACGCGTGCTGGCCCTGCTCGGCGATTCGGTCACCACCGACCACATCAGCCCGGCAGGCCCCATCAAGGCAGGCACGCCTGCTGCGCAGTACCTCGATTCGCACGGTGTCGAGCGCAAGGACTACAACTCGCTCGGTTCGCGTCGCGGAAACCACGAGGTCATGATTCGCGGAACGTTCGCGAACATTCGCCTGAAGAACCAGCTCCTCGACGACGTCTCGGGCGGTTACACCCGTGACTTCACGCAGGACGGTGGACCGCAGTCCTTCATCTACGACGCGTCGCAGAACTACCAGAAGGCCGGCATCCCGCTGGTCGTGCTGGGCGGCAAGGAGTACGGCAGCGGCTCCTCGCGCGACTGGGCGGCCAAGGGCACCTCGCTCCTCGGAGTCAAGGCCGTCATCACCGAGTCGTTCGAGCGCATCCACCGCTCCAACCTCATCGGCATGGGCGTCGTTCCCCTGCAGTTCCCGGCCGGTGAGAGCGCAGCGTCGCTCAAGCTGGACGGCACCGAGACGTTCGACATCGTCGGCGTCGCGAAGCTGAACGAAGGCACCACCCCGAAGACGATGACCGTCATCGCCACCAAGGAAGACGGCACGAAGGTCGAATTCGAGGCCGTGGTTCGCATCGACACCCCGGGTGAAGCGGACTACTACCGCAACGGCGGCATCCTGCAGTACGTGCTGCGCAACATGATCAGAGGCTGAGTGCGCGTCGTCTGACGTATGCCTCGAACGGCGATGGGCCCGGAACCGACAACGTGTTTCCGGGCCCATCGCCGTATCGGTCGAGGCCCTCATCGAAAGTAGGAAACCCACACGTGCCCAAGGTCAGCGAAGACCACCTGGCCGCCCGTCGAAGCGAAATTCTCGACGGCGCGCGCAAGTGCTTCGGCGAGTTCGGTTACGAGGGCGCGACGGTACGGCGCCTCGAAGAGGCCACCGGCCTGTCGCGCGGAGCGATCTTCCACCACTTCAAGGACAAGGACGGTCTCTTCCTCGCGCTGGCGCAGGAAGATGCCCGACGCATGGCCGAGGTCGCGTCCACCCAGGGTCTGGTGCAGGTGATGCGAGACATGCTGGCGCAACCCGAACAATTCGAGTGGCTCGGAACGCGGCTCGAGATCACCCGACGACTACGCACGGACGCGGACTTCCGGAGCAGCTGGGCCGAACGGTCTGCAGAGCTGACCGACGCGACGCTGGGGCGACTAGAGCGTCAGAAGACCGCAGGAAGACTGCGCGACGACATACCCAACGACGTCCTCGCCGACTACCTGGATCTCGTGCTGGACGGCCTGGTGGCGCGCATCGCGTCGGGCCACGGTAGGTCCAACCTCTCGGCGATCCTGGACCTGGTCGAGGAGTCGGTTCGCAGGCAAGACCGATCGGAATGACCCTGGCGAGCGGGTCAGGCCAGCTGGATCAGTTCCAGGTACTCCTGCGACCAGTGGTCCTCGGTACCGTCGGGAAGCAGAATCACCCGCTCGGGTGAGAGCGCTTCGGCGGCACCGGGATCGTGGGTGACCAGTACGACGGCACCCTTGTAGCTGCGGAGCGCGTCGAGGACCTGCTCGCGTGAGATCGGGTCGAGGTTGTTGGTCGGTTCATCGAGCAGCAGCACGTTCGCCGCCGAGGACACCAATCCGGCGAGTGCCAGGCGGGTCTTCTCACCGCCCGACAGTGTCCCTGCAGGCTGGTCGAGCTGGGGACCGGTGAACATGAAGGCTCCCAGGAGCGACCGCAGTTCCTGCTCGCCGGTGTCCGGTGCGGCGTGCCGGATGTTCTCCCAGACCGACGCGTGGTCGTCGAGGGTGTCATGTTCCTGTGCGAAGTACCCGACGCGCATGCCGTGGCCCGGCTCGATCTCGCCGGTGTCGGCCTTCTCGGTTCCGGCCAGGATTCGGAGCAGCGTCGTCTTGCCCGCACCGTTGAGCCCGAGCACCACAACGCGGCTGCCTCGGTCGATCGCGAGATCGACGCCCGCGAAAATTTCCAGCGATCCGTACATCTTGGTCAGGTTCTTCGCCATCAGCGGCGTCTTGCCGCACGGTGCGGGCTCGGGGAAACGAATGTGGGCGACCTTGTCGGACACCCGTTCGGCGTCGAGGTTGGCGAGCAGCTTGTCCGCGCGTTTCGCCATGTTCTGTGCCGCAACGGCTTTCGTTGCCTTGGCCCCCATCTTGGCGGCCTGCACCCGTAGCGCGCCGGCTTTCTTCTCCGCGTTGGCGCGCTCACGGCGGCGGCGTTGCTCGTCCGTGGCGCGGGCGTCGAGGTACTTCTTCCAGTTCATGTTGTAGATGTCGGCTTCGCCGCGTACTGCGTCGAGGAACCACACCCGATTCACCACGTCTCCGAGCAGTTCGACATCGTGACTGATCACGATGAGTCCGCCCTCGTGGCTCTGCAGGAATCCGCGCAACCAGGTGATGGAGTCGGCGTCGAGGTGGTTGGTGGGCTCGTCGAGCAGCAATGTGGTGTTCGAGCGTCCGCCACTGCCGTCGGACGCGGCGAACAGAATTCGAGCCAGTTCGACGCGTCGGCGCTGACCACCGGAGAGGGTCCGCAGCGGCTGACCGAGGATGCGGTCGGCCAGACCGAGGCTGTTGCAGATTCGGGCCGCCTCGCTCTCGGCCTCGTAGCCGCCGAGGGATGCGAACCGCTCTTCGAGTTCGCCGTACTTGCGCACGGCCTTGTCGAGCAGCGCCTCGTCGGCCACCTCGGCCATCAGTGCCTGCTGCTTCTCCATGCTGTGCAGGAGGGTGTCCAGGCCCCGGGCCGAGAGCACTCGATCCTTGGCCAGCACGTCGAGGTCGCCTTCTTTGGGATCCTGCGGAAGGTAGCCGAGCTCTCCGGTACGCACGACCTCGCCCGCGTACGGCTCTCCCTCACCTGCCAGGATGCGCAGCGTGGTGGTCTTGCCTGCACCGTTGCGGCCCACCAACCCGATGCGGTCGCCTGCCTGTACGCGGAGCGCGGGCCCCTCGGTGGACAGAAGGGTCCGCACACCGGCACGAACTTCCAGGTCGGTGGCGGTGATCACGCGTGCGCTCCTAGCGATTGCCGAACAAGACCGTTGCCCGTCGACCGACGGGCGAACTCAGGTGTGCCGTCGAACGGCACAGCAAACCCCCATTTTAGCTCAGCATTCACGTGCCCTCACCCAGGAACGACGGTGACACCGGTAACGTCTGATCGATGACCGACGCCCCCGAAACCGTCAGCCCGTCCAGCGCGCCGATCCCCGACCTGGCCGGGCGCACCGCACTCGTCACCGGCGGCAGCCGAGGCATCGGCAAGGCCATCGCCGCGGAACTGCTCGCTCGCGGCGCGAACGTCGCCATCACCGCCCGCAAGCGCGAACCACTCGTTGCGGCGGCAGCAGAGCTCGGCGATTCCGTGCTCGCGATCGACGGCAACGCAGGCGACCCGGAGCACCGACGCACCGCGGTGGCGAGCACGGTGGAGACCTTCGGTTCGCTGGACATCCTGGTCAACAACACCGGTATCAATCCCGTCTACGGCTCGCTGATGGATGCCGACCTGGCGGGCGTGAGCAAGATCTTCGACACGAACGTGGTGGGGACTCTCGGCTTCGTCCAGCAGGCCTTCCATGCCTGGATGGGCGAGCACGGCGGCGCGGTCGTCAACATCGCGAGCGTGGCCGGCATCCGCTCGACCGGGGTGATCGCCGCGTACGGCGCATCCAAGGCCGCTCTGATCCGCCTCACCGAGGAGCTCGCCTGGCAGCTCGGTCCGAAAATTCGCGTCAATGCCGTGGCACCGGGCGTGGTGAAGACCAAATTCGCCGAGGCCCTCGTCGCCAACGGAGAAGACGCGGCAGCGGCCGGCTACCCGATGAAGCGTCTGGGAAACCCGGAGGACGTGGCTGCGTTGGTGGCCTTCCTGGTCTCGGACGCCTCCTCCTGGATCACCGGCGAGACCGTGCGCGTGGACGGTGGTTTGCTCGCCACCGGCGGAATGTGAACGATTTCTCGGCCGACGTCGCGGTCGTCGGACTCGGTCCAGCCGGGCGGGCGGTCGCCCATCGATGTGCCGAGGCCGGACTCGATGTGATCGCAGTCGATCCACACCCGTCGCGCACGTGGACACCGACGTACTCCGCCTGGGCCGACGAGTTGCCGTCGTGGTTGCCCGAGACCGCGGTCGCCTCGACTGCGCGCAAACCCGCGGTGTGGACCGATCACCAGCGGATCATCGACCGGACATACTGCGTGCTGGACACACCTGCACTGCAAGCGGCCTTGTCTGTCGACCGCGTGCGGGTGCTGGCCGCGACGGCTGTCGACGTCACCGGTTCCCGGGTGACGACCGCCGACGGCTCGATCGTCGATGCCCGTCACGTCGTCGACGCCCGTGGCACCCTCGACTCGCGCGACCTCGCCCAGCAGACCGCCTACGGGATCGTCGTCGAACGCGACCGCGCCGAACCGATCCTCGAAGGGGCCGACGCGTGGTTCATGGACTGGCGCACCGACAACGGGGCTCGGCACGGTGAAGCCCCGAGTTTTCTGTACGCCGTGGCACTCGACGACGATCGAATCCTGCTCGAAGAGACATGCTTGGTGGGCCGACCCCCGCTGGAACTCGCAGTTCTTCGATCGCGGCTGCACCACCGTCTGACCCATCGCAATCTGGAACCGACCGGCCACGAGGATGTCGAACGAGTCCGCTTCTCGGTCGAACCGCCGCCTCGGTCCCGACTGCACACCGGCCGAGGCGGCCCGGTGCTGTTCGGCTCTCGCTCGAATCTGATGCATCCCGCCACCGGGTACAGCGTCGCGGCGTCGCTGGCGGCGGCGGATCACCTCGTCGAGCGATTCCGAGGTGGCGGTCGGTCGCGCCCGATCCGCCCGGTGCACGTCTGGACGGTCCAGAAGCTTCGTAACCTCGGACTGCGCACGGCACTGGCTCTCGAACCCGAGATGGTCCCCCAGTTCTTCTCCAGCTTCTTCTCGCTCCCGGTCGAACTGCAACGCTCGTACCTGTCCGGCCACGACGACGCATTCGGGACGATGACCGCGATGCTGAAGATGTTTCCGACGCTTCCGGCGTCGGCCAGGCTCGCGATCGCGCGCACGATAGTGCGCACGCCGGGCCGCGGCTGAGTTTCTCGCCAACGGTCGACACGCGGGCGCCCGGTCGGCGATCATGGACAGATGCGCAGCATTTGGAAGGGCTCGATCGCCTTCGGACTGGTCAATGTTCCGGTGAAGGTCTACTCGGCCACCGAGCAGCACGACATTCGGTTCCATCAGGTGCATGCGAAGGACGGCGGTCGTATCAAGTACGACCGGATCTGTCAGGAATGCGGCAAGTCGGTACAGTTCGCAGATATCGACAAGGCCTACGACTCCCCCGACGGTGAACGCGTCATTCTCACGGACGAGGACTTCGACAAGCTGCCTGCGGCGGAGAAACACGAGATTCCGGTTCTGGAATTCGTGCCGACCGAGCAGATCGATCCGATACTGTACGACAAGAGCTACTTCCTCGAGCCGGACTCTGCCTCACCGAAGGCCTATGTGCTGCTGCGCGAGACTCTCGAAGAAACAGAGCGCACCGCGTTGGTGCATTTCACTCTGCGACAGAAGACCCGCCTGGCCGCACTGCGCGTGCGCGACGACGTCCTGGTGATCCAGACACTGCTGTGGCCGGACGAAGTCAGGGCCGCTGAATTTCCTTCGCTCGAGGACGCACCGTCCGCGCGCCCGCAGGAAGTGAAAATGGCGACGTCCCTGGTGGAAAGCATGTCCTCGGAATTCGATCCGACCGAGTACACGGACGATTATCAGACCGAACTGCGCAAGCTGATCGACGAGACGCTCGCCAACGGCGGTGAGAAGGTCATCCACACCGAAACGGAAAAAGACGACGACGGCGAGGACGCCGAGGTCGTCGATCTCGTGGCGGCCTTGCAGCGGAGCGTCGAGGCGGCCGGCAAGAACGCGAAGTCCGGGTCGGCCTCATCGGCTCCGGCGAAGAAGGCACCCGCCAAGAAGGCTGCTGCGAAGAAGGCTCCGGCCAAGAAGGCGGCTGCGAAGAAAGCCTCGGCCAAATCCGCCGACTCGAAAGCCGACGAAGCAAAGGGTGCGTGAAGGGGCCGATTCGGCCATGCGTCAGACGGTGAAGCCGAGGGCCCTGAGCTGCTCGCGACCGTCGTCGGTGATCTTGTCCGGGCCCCATGGCGGCATCCAGACCCAGTTGATCTTGAGATCGGCGGCCAGTCCGCTGCGCACGAGCGCGCCGCGCGCCTGATCCTCGATGACGTCCGTCAACGGGCATGCCGCCGAGGTGAGCGTCATGTCGACGGTGACGATGTCGTCGGCGTCGATCTTGATGTCGTACACCAGTCCCAGATCGACGACATTGATTCCGAGCTCCGGATCGACGACGTCGCGCATCGCTTCTTCGAGGTCCTCGAGCACTTTGATCTCGTCGGCAGTCAATTCCACCGGCGTGGTCTCGGCTGTCACTGCCTGCGTCGTCTCTGTTGCTTCGGTCATGATTGCTGTCCTCCGGAAAGTGCCGACCGGGCGGTCTCGCCCGTCGTGGCTGTCGAATCTGCGTCCACTACTTGAACAACCGCGTCCTTGAAAGCCATCCATCCCAGCAATGCGCACTTCACGCGAGCCGGATACTTGGCCACACCGGCGAACGCAATGCCATCGCCGATGACGTCCTCGTCACCCTCGACGGTACCTCTGCTGCCGACCATGTCGCTGAACGCGTCGACCGTCTTCAGCGCGTCGGCCACGCTCAGGCCGACGACCTGATCGGTGAGAACGGACGTCGCTGCCTGACTGATCGAGCAACCCTGGCCGTCGTACGAGACGTCTGCAACGGCGCCATCCTCGATCTGCACGCGCAGGGTGACCTCGTCGCCGCAGGTGGGGTTGACGTGATGTACCTCCGCGCCGAACGGCTCACGCAGTCCGCGGCCGTGCGGGTGCTTGTAGTGATCGAGGATCACTTCCTGATACATCTGTTCCATCCGCATCTAGAGCTGCCCTCCCCCGCCGTGGTCGTCGGAGCGAGCGGTTCCGAAGAATGTTTGCGCGCGGCGAATCGCCTGTGCGAGAACCTGCACTTCCTCGACCGTGTTGTACAGCGCGAACGAGGCACGCGCTGTCGCAGCCACACCGAACCGTCGGTGCAACGGCCACGCGCAGTGATGCCCGACGCGAATGGCGACGCCCTCGTCGTCCAGGATCTGTCCGAGGTCGTGGGCGTGAATGCCGTCGACCACGAACGACACTGCCGAACCGCGGTCGACGTTCTCGGTCGGGCCGATCACGCGAACACCGTCGATTTTCGCGAACTCGGCGAGAGTTGCTGCGACCAAAACCTTTTCGTGCGCGGCGATGACATCGATGCCGATGTTCTCCAGGTACCGCACGGCGGCACCGAGTCCGACGACCTGCGAGGTCATGGGAACCCCGGCCTCGAATCGTTGCGGAGGCGCGGCGAACGTCGTCTTCTCCATGGTGACGGTCTCGATCATCGAACCGCCGGTTATGAACGGAGGCATCGCCGAGAGAAGCGCCGCCTTGCCGTAGAGCACGCCCACTCCCGAGGGACCGAGCATCTTGTGACCCGAGAACGCGGCGTAGTCGACATCGAGCGCGTGAAAATCGACCTTCATGTGTGGCACCGATTGGCATGCGTCGAGGACCACGAGTGCACCGACCGCCCTGGCCCGACGCACCAACTCCTCGACCGGGGCCACCGCGCCGGTCACGTTGGATTGATGCGTGAAGGCGAGAACCTTGACGGCGGAAGACAATTCGAGCGAGTCGAGATCGATGCGCCCGTCGTCGGTCACGCCGTACCAGCGCAGCGTTGCACCGGTTCGAGCAGCAAGCTCTTGCCACGGAACGAGATTGGCGTGGTGCTCGAGTTCGGTGACGACGATCTCGTCGCCGGGACCGAGGTGACGATCGAATCGTTGATCGGCAAGCACGTACGTCACGAGGTTGAGCGACTCGGTCGCGTTCTTGGTGAACACGATCTCGTCGACATCCGCCCCGACGAACGACGCGATGGCCGCGCGCGCACCTTCGTAGGCGTCGGTGGCCTCTTCGGCCAGCTGATGCGCCCCGCGATGCACGGCGGCGTTGCACGTGGTCAGGAACTCACGCTCGGCGTCGAGTACCTGCACGGGCCGCTGCGAGGTGGCACCGGAATCGAGGTACACCAACGGCTTCCCGTCGCGGACGGTGCGCGAGAGGATGGGGAAATCGCGACGAACCGTGGCGACATCGAACGATGTCGCCACCGCCGCAGCTGCGGGTGCAGCCATACTCATGCTCCGGTGGTCGCGGCCTGCGCGTAACCGGCGTATCCGTTGGCTTCGAGCTCGTCGGCCAGCTCTGCACCGCCGGACTTCACGATTTCGCCGTTGACGAAGACGTGGACGAAGTCGGGCTTGATGTAGCGCAGGATGCGGGTGTAGTGCGTGATCAGCAGCACTCCGCCGTCTTCACGCTCCTTGTACTTGTTGACGCCCTCGGACACCACGCGCAGAGCATCGACGTCGAGGCCGGAGTCGGTCTCGTCGAGGATGGCGATCTTCGGCTTGAGCAGTCCCAGCTGAAGAATCTCGTGGCGCTTCTTCTCGCCGCCGGAGAAGCCTTCGTTGACGTTGCGCTCGAGGAAGTTGGCCTCGATCTCCAACTCGCTCATGGCGGTCTTGGCTTCCTTGACCCAGTGCCGAAGCTTGGGGGCCTCACCGCGCACGGCGGTGGCGGCGGTACGCAGGAAGTTCGACATCGAGACGCCGGGCACCTCCACCGGGTACTGCATCGCCAGGAACAGGCCGGCACGGGCGCGCTCGTCGACACTCATCTCGAGCACGTCTTCACCGTCGAGGGTGATGGTGCCGGAGGTCACCGTGTACTTGGGGTGGCCTGCGATGGCGTAGGACAGCGTGGACTTACCGGAACCGTTGGGCCCCATGATCGCGTGCGTCTCACCGGACTTCACGGTGAGGTCGACACCCTTGAGGATGTTGATGGGCTCCGCGGTCGAGTCGGAGTTGGCGACGCTGACGTGCAGATCGCGGATTTCGAGTGTGGACATCACAGTTCCTTTGTGCAGTCGAGAAAGGTTCGGGTGAGACCTACGCGCCGGCGACGGCGAGTTCGGTCTCGATGGCGGCGTCGAGACGCTCGCGTACGGCGGGGACCGGAATCTTGTCGATGATCTCGTGGAAGAAGCCCCGGACGACGAGTCGGCGAGCAACCTCCTCCGAGATGCCACGAGCGCGCAGGTAGAACAGCTGCTCGTCGTCGAACCGGCCGGTGGCGCTGGCGTGGCCTGCTCCGACGATCTCCCCGGTCTCGATCTCGAGGTTCGGCACCGAGTCGGCGCGAGCGCCATCGGTCAGGACCAGGTTCCGGTTGAGCTCGTAGGTCTCGGTGCCCTCGGCCTCGGCTCGGATCAGAACATCTCCGATCCACACGGTGTGCGCGTCGACGGTTCCGGGTCCGGTTTCGCCCTGCAGCGCGCCCTTGTACATCACGTTGGACTTGCAATGCGGTGCCGAGTGGTCGACGAGCAGTCGCTGCTCGAGGTGCTGGCCTGCGTCGGCGAAATACACACCGAGCATGTTCGCGTCGCCGCCGGGTGCGCTGTAGCGCACGGTCGGGCTGATGCGCACCAGATCGCCGCCGAGACTGACGTTGTAGTGCCGCAGCACGGCGTCGCGTCCGAGCATCGCGTGGTGTGCTGCGACGTGCACGGCGTCGGACTGCCAGTCCTGGATGAGTACGACGTGCAACTGCGAGCTGTCTCCGAGAACGAACTCGACGTTCTCGGCGTACGTTCCGCTACCCCGCTGGTCGATCACGACGGTGGCGCGAGCGAACGTGCCGAGTCTGATCTGCACGTGGCCGTAGGCGACGTGGTCGACACCGGGACCGTCGACGGTGATCTCGATCGGATCGGCCACCTCGACCTCGTTCGGCACGGAGACGATCGTGGCCTCGGTGAATGCCGAGAATGCCTGTGCGGCAATACGATCGGCCGGGACACCGGCCTTGCCCAGTCGCTCGTCGTCGCGGCCGACGGTCTCCACGACCACCGACTCCGGGGCACCGACGGTGACCCGAGCGGCCCCGTCGGCGACAGCGGAACCGTCGTGCAATCCGCGCAGCCGACGCAGCGGTGTGAAACGCCACAGCTCGTCACGGCCGGACGGGATCTCGAATGCATTCACATCGTAGGACGTGAACTGAGCGCCCTTGTTCTCGACGAGCTTCGACTTGTCTTCCTTGGCCGACTCTGGATTCTCGGATGCCACAGCACCCATGACTCCGGTGAGGGGGTTGTTCACTTATCCGACCGACCCTTCCATCTGCAGCTCGATGAGCCGGTTGAGCTCGAGCGCGTATTCCATCGGCAGTTCGCGAGCGATCGGCTCGACGAAGCCGCGCACGACCATCGCCATGGCCTCGTCCTCGGTCATGCCGCGGCTCATCAGGTAGAACAACTGATCGTCGCTGACCTTCGAGACGGTGGCCTCGTGGCCCATCGACACGTCGTCCTCGCGGATGTCGACGTACGGGTACGTGTCGGAACGACTGATCGTGTCGACGAGCAATGCGTCGCACTTGACCGTCGAGCGCGAACCGTGTGCACCCTTGTTGATCTGGATCAGACCGCGGTACGACGTCCGGCCACCGCCGCGGGCGACGGACTTGCTGACGATGTTCGAGGACGTGTGCGGTGCCAGGTGCAGCATCTTCGAGCCGGTGTCCTGGTGCTGGTCCGGGCCTGCGAACGCGACCGAGAGAACCTCACCCTTGGCGTACTCACCGGTCATCCAGACGGCCGGGTACTTCATGGTGACCTTGGAGCCGATGTTGCCGTCGACCCACTCCATGGTTGCGCCCGCCTCGGCCTTGGCACGCTTGGTGACGAGGTTGTAGACGTTGTTCGACCAGTTCTGGATGGTCGTGTAGCGGCACCGGCCACCCTTCTTGACGATGATCTCGACCACGGCGGAGTGCAGCGAATCCGACTTGTAGATCGGTGCGGTGCAGCCCTCGACGTAGTGCACGTAGGCACCCTCGTCGACGATGATCAGCGTGCGCTCGAACTGACCCATGTTCTCGGTGTTGATCCGGAAGTAGGCCTGCAGCGGGATGTCCACGTGGACGCCCGGCGGGATGTAGATGAAGGATCCGCCGGACCACACCGCGGTGTTCAGCGCCGAGAACTTGTTGTCGCCTGCGGGGATGACGGTGCCGAAGTACTCCCGGAACAGCTCCGGCTGCTCCTTCAGGGCGGTGTCGGTGTCGAGGAACAACACTCCCTGGGCCTCGAGATCCTCACGGATCGAGTGGTAGACCACCTCGGACTCGTACTGAGCAGCGACGCCGGAGACGAGGCGCTGCTTCTCCGCCTCGGGGATGCCGAGCTTGTCGTACGTGTTCTTGATGTCTTCCGGCAGGTCTTCCCACGTGGCAGCCTGCTTCTCGCTGGAGCGCACGAAGTACTTGATGTTGTCGAAATCGATGCCGTCGAGGTTGGAACCCCAGTTCGGCATCGGCTTGCGCTCGAACGTCTTGAGCGCCTTCAGGCGCGCCTCGAGCATCCACTCGGGCTCGCTCTTCTTCTGCGAGATGTCCCGAACGACGGCCTCGGAAAGACCGCGCTTGGCACTTTCACCGGCTACGTCCGAGTCGGCCCAGCCGTATCCGTAGGTGCCGAGCGAGGCGATGGTCTCGTCCTGGGTCAGCGGCGCGGTGGGTGTCACCTGGTCTGGTGTGACGGTCATGCGGGCTCCTTCCGGAGGCGTGGGCGTTCTCCGACACGGGGCTGCGCGTCGGGAGTCTTCTTGTCGGAACTATCGGTGTTCGAGTACCGCGTCGGTGACAGCGGTACGTGCGTCGTGCAGGCGCAATTGCCGTTTGCGATGGTCGCCAAACGCTGCACGTGCGTGCCGAGGATCTCGGCGAACGCGGTCTGCTCGGCCTCGCACAGCTCCGGAAACTCGGAGGCGACGTGCGACACCGGGCAGTGGTGCTGGCAGATCTGCACACCGTTGCCCACCTGACGGGTGGTGGCAGAAAAGCCCGCCGCGCTGAACGCGTCGGCGATCCGGTCGGCAGCGTCCTCCACGGCATGCGCATCGGAACCCGTGGCCGGCTCCACGTCGGCCACGATGGTGTTGACGCGTTGCCGCGCGAATGTCTCGATGGCCGCGTCCCCGCCGATCTTGCGTAACTGCCGCATGGCGGCACCGGCAAGATCGTCGTAGGTGTGGCCGAGACGGTTACGCCCGGCTGCGGTGAGCTGGAAGTGCTTCGCCGGTCGGCCTCGGCCCCGTTGCCGGGCACCTGCGGGGGTTGTGATGCGGGCCTCGCCCGCGTCGATGAGTGCGTCCAGGTGACGTCGGACACCCGCCGCGCTCAACCCCAGTCGAGTGCCGATGTCGGAGGCGGTGATGGGGCCTTCCTCCAGCAGCAGCGTGACCACAGCGCTCCGCGTCTGCCCCTCGGGCGCCGACGTGGGTCGCACCGACGAAACGCCTGCGCCGGAGGCCGACGACTCGACACTTCCCGGACGCACGAGCGAGCTCTCGGTTGTTTTCACAACACCAGTGTGACGGAATTGCTGTACTCGGTCCAGCAAGGGTGCCCTATGCGGGCTACTCACCCAGCGCGGTGGCCGATGCGCATGTCGTCGGGTGGAGCACCGTGCAGGTGGTGACCGAGTGCCCCGCTACGCTCCCACTGTGCCATCGACCGACAGTGAGCCCAGTTTCGAGAGCTCACCTTCCGCGGGCGGTCCCGGTTCTCCCCCGGAGTCCGGCACATCGAAGTCCGCGCCGGCCGCATTCGTCCACAGGTTCGTCGTGGCCCCGGCACGTCGAGTCATCGGCCTCGAGCCCACGCCTCCGGGCGGGGTGGTGGCCACCCTGCACGGAGACGAGCAGGAGGCACCGGGACTGAATCCGGCGGAGACGAACCAGCTCAGGAACATCCGCCGTTTCGGTGCCGCGGGCGCACTGCTGATGGCGATCGGAGCACTCGGCGCGGGCGCGCAGCCGGTGCTGCAGAACCCGATCGCAGGCGTCCGACTCCTGAGCCTGCCGTCCCGGATGGCGACCACCGCACTGACCGTCACGATGACCGGAACCGTCATCGTGGTGCTCGCGTGGTTGCTGCTGGGAAGATTCGCGTTGGGACGCTTGCGATCGGGAGCGACCCCGCGGCGACTCACCCGCTCCCAGATGGACCGCACGTTGCTGCTGTGGATCCTGCCGTTGTGCGTGGCACCGCCGATGTTCTCGCGCGACGTCTACTCGTACCTGGCTCAGAGCGAGATCACCGCACGCGGACTCGACCCGTACGAGGTCGGTCCGGTCGATGCACTCGGGGCCGACAACGTACTGACCCGAACGGTTCCCAACATCTGGCGGGAGACCCCGGCACCCTACGGCCCGCTGTTCCTGTGGATGGGGCGTGGCATCACGTACCTGACCGGCGAGAACATCGTCGCCGGCATCTTTCTGCATCGCCTGCTCGCATTGGCGGGCGTGGCGTTGATCGTCTGGTCGCTGCCCCGCCTCGCCCGACGCTGCGGGGTTGCGTCGGTGACGGCACTGTGGCTCGGTGCCGCGAATCCGTTGCTGCTCTTCCATCTGGTGGCCGGTATCCACAACGAGGCCCTGATGATCGGGCTGATGCTGGCCGGTACCGAACTGGCGCTTCGCGCGATCGAGCGCTCGGGTCCCCTCCGCAACAGCGATATCGCGTTCCTCGTCGGCGGTGCAGGCTTGATCGCACTGTCGTCTTCGATCAAGATCCCCTCGCTCATCGCGCTCGGCTTCGTGGGAATGGCCCTGTCGAGGAGGTGGGGCGGGACCCTCAGATCCGTGGTGTACGCGGCAATCCTGCTCGGCTCCATAGCCGTCGCGGTCCAAGTCGCGGTGAGCCTGGGCAGTGGGCTCGGCTTCGGCTGGATCAACACTCTGGGGACCGCCGGCGTGGTGCGCAGCTGGATGTCGATTCCCACGATTCTCGGGCTGGGCACCGGATTCGTCGGCGTACTCCTCGGCCTCGGCGACCACACCACCGCTGTGTTGGGCCTCACTCGCCCGATCGCTGCCGTCGTCGCGGGAATCATCGTCGTCCGCATGCTCATCGCCGTTCTGCGCGGCCGTCTGCATCCGGTCGGCGCACTCGGCGTCGCGCTCGGTGCCGTCGTCCTGTTGTTCCCCGTGGTCCAACCCTGGTACCTGCTGTGGGCGGTGATTCCGCTGGCCGCCTGGGCCACCACTTCCTCGTTCCGGCGTCCGGCCATCGCCTTCTCGTCGTTGGTGAGTGTGATCCTGATGCCGAACGGCAGTGAGTACCAGCCGTTCCAGATCGTGCAGGCCGCAGTCATGACCATCCTGACGATCGCAGTGCTCTACCTGTTCACCCGAAACCGGATGCCGTGGCCCACCCGCACCGGACCACCGGCACGCGACCGCAGCGCAGACGAATACGCTGAGTCCTCGTGATCTCCGGGACGTCCGACGCGACGCAACCTGTCGTACAGCTGACCGACGTACGCAAGTCGTACGACGGTGTCAGTGCCGTCGACGGACTCAGCCTGAACATCGGCCCCGGCGAGGTTCTCGCACTGCTGGGCCCCAACGGTGCCGGAAAAACCACCACCGTCGAGATGTGCGAAGGATTCGTCGTACCCGACGGCGGCTCGGTCCGAGTCCTCGGACTCGACCCCGTCGCGCAGTCGGCGCAGCTGCGGCCACGCATCGGCGTCATGCTGCAGGGCGGAGGCGCGTACCCCGGTTCCAAAGCCGGCGAGATGCTCCAACTCGTCGCCTCGTACTCGGCCGACCCCCTCGATCCGGCATGGCTGCTCGACTGCCTCGGCCTGACCTCGGCCGTCCGCACCCCGTACCGGCGGCTCTCCGGTGGGCAGCAGCAGCGGCTCGCCCTGGCGTGCGCCATCGTCGGACGGCCCGAACTGGTGTTCCTGGACGAACCGACCGCCGGGCTCGACGCCCAGGCCCGGCTGCTCGTGTGGGAGCTGATCGACGCCCTGCGCCGTGACGGAGTCGGCGTTCTGCTCACGACGCATCTGATGGACGAGGCCGAGCAGCTCGCAGACCGGCTGACGATCATCGACAACGGTCGCGTCGTCGCCTCGGGCACTCCCTCGGAGCTGACCAAGCAGGGTGCCGAGGGCCAACTGCGCTTCACCGCACCCCCTGGACTCGAACTCTCCATGCTCGACGCGGCTCTTCCCCCGGGGTACGTACCGTCGGAACCGACGCCCGGTTCCTATGTGGTCGCCGGTGTGATCGAGCCGCAGATCCTGGTGATCGTCACGTCCTGGTGTGCACAGCAGGACGTGTTGGCGACCGAACTGCAGGTCGACCAGCGCCGCCTCGAGGACGTGTTCCTCGAACTGACCGGCAGAGAATTGAGGAAGTGACCGTGCGCAGAGAAGCCCGGCTCGCCGACAACCGATTCGAGACAGGTCTGTTCGCGCCTCGCCCGCAGCCCGCGTCGGCTGCACGTATGTTGCTCGCGCAGACCCGCCTCGAGCTGAAGTTGTTGCTGCGCAACGGTGAACAGTTGCTGCTGACGATGTTCATCCCGATCACGTTGCTGATCGGATTGACCCTGCTGCCCTTCGGCGAGCTCGGCGTCGACCGAGTTGCCCGAGTGGTCCCGGCCGTGATGATGGTTGCCATCATGTCGACGGCGTTCACCGGTCAGGCGATCGCCGTCGGCTTCGATCGCCGCTACGGCGCTCTCAAGCGGCTCGGGGCGACACCACTTCCGCGGTGGGGCATCATCGGCGGCAAATCCGCCGCCGTGGTGATCGTGGTGATCCTGCAGTCGATTCTGCTCGGCTCGATCGGAGTCGCTCTCGGATGGCGCCCGAGCGCGACGGGGCTGTTGCTCGGTGCCGTCATCATCGCTCTGGGAACCGTCACCTTCGCGTCCATGGGGTTGCTGCTGGGCGGCACCCTGCGCGCCGAGATCGTGCTGGCGCTGGCGAACATCGCCTGGTTCGTGATGCTGGGCGTCGGAAGCGCGGTGTTCGTCGACGACCAGATCCCCCAGGGACTGCAGAACGTGGCACGCATCGTTCCGTCCGGCGCACTGGGCGAGGCACTGAGCAGGGGTGTGGCGTCGTCGTTCGACGTGTTCGGTGTGGTCGTACTGCTGGTGTGGGCTGCGGTGTGCAGCACGCTCGCCGTCCGCACGTTCAAGTTCACCTGAGTCACGCTCGCTACCCAACGACGCTGTGTAGTTGATCGGCGTTTACCATCGTGGAGTGCCCTACCTCCTACGGAAGCTCTATGGCGTATTCCTGCGCGTCGTCGATCTCCTGCCACTGCCGTCGCTTCGTGTGCAGCGAATTCTGGCTTTCATCGCGATCCTTACGCAGGGTGGCATCGCCGTCACCGGTGCAGTCGTTCGCGTCACCGGATCCGGTCTCGGCTGCCCCACGTGGCCGCAGTGCTTCCCCGGTAGTTTCACTCCCGTCGGGGTGTCCGAGGTACCGATATTGCATCAGGCCGTCGAGTTCGGTAACCGCCTGCTCACGTTCGTCGTCGTTCTCGCGGCCGCCGCTGTCGTGATCGCCGTCACCAGGGCGCGGCGTCGTCGCGGAGTGCTGTTCTTCGCGTGGCTGATGCCACTCGGTACCGTCGTGCAGGCCGTCATCGGTGGATTCACCGTGCTGACCGGACTGCTGTGGTGGACCGTGGCCGTTCACCTCGTCGTCTCGATGGCGATGGTCTGGCTGGCCACGCTGCTGTACGCCAAGGTGGGCGAGAGCGATGCGGCATCGGAGTCGACGCCGACGGTGCCCGGTGCTCTGCGAGCGCTGACGGGACTGTCCGGGATCGCTCTGGCGGGTGTGCTGATCGCGGGCACCATGGTGACCGGAGCAGGTCCGCACGCAGGCGACAAGAGCATCGAGGAACCGGTACCGCGCCTCGGTATCGAGATCGTGACGCTGGTGCACGCGCACTCGCAGTTCCTGGTCGGCTACCTGGCGCTGCTCGTCGGACTGGCCTTCGCCCTGTATGCCGTTCGTGCGCCCAAGACGGTCACGTTTCGACTCAATGTCCTGATCGTTCTGGTGTTGGCACAGTCTCTGATCGGATTGGTCCAGTACTTCACCGGGGTTCCAGCCGTACTCGTCGCCTTCCATGTGGCCGGTGCGGGCGCGTGTACCGCCGCAACCGCTGCCGTCTGGGCGGCCTGCCGAACTCGCGGCCCGGCCGCGGCCGACAAGATCGAGACCACCGAGGACGTCGCAGTTCACTCGTGACGATCGATCGATCTTCGAACAGGGTGGAGGGGCAGCCGACCTCCCCCTCAGATGGCCGACTGCCCCTCCACTGACTTCGACGCACCGGGTGCCCAGATGGTTCCCGCCGAATCGAACAAGTTTTGCGACTTTTTTCCGCTCAGACGATCGCCTGGTTACGCGCCTTCGGAAACTTCTTCTGATGGGCTACCCACCCGGCCATCTTCTCGTGGTGTCCGGGTGCCGGATTGACCGAACTGGTCAACTCGCGGTCCCATTCGGCCTCGGTCAACTGGTCGAGACCGTCGACGATCGCGCGGGCGATGGCGGTACTCGCCACCACCTGGTCCCCCAGAACTCCGTCGGCACCGACCATGGTGAGCCGAGTCCCGGCGCGACCGACCGGCTGAATCACCACGTCGGCAGAGTTGCCGTGGTCGGCGAGGAAGCTCTTCACCGCCGCGAGCGTTCCCTTGGGAACGTCGTTCGACTCGTTCTTCTCGATGCCCGCACTGTCGATTTCGGTAGCCATGCCGACACGATACCGAGGCCGTTCGCAATCCCCGCATCGACCCGTCGAGTCGTTACTCCTCGGTAACTTCGTCCGCGTGCGTGCATCGAGCGGATCCGTGCCACCGGGTGCGAGGTGCCGGTGTAGAACGGTCTTCATGCGTGCCATTCGAATAGACAACACCGGCGGACCCGAGGTCATGAACGTCGTCGATGTTCCGATACCGACGCCAGGACCTGCTCAACTCCTGGTCAGGACGGACGCCATCGGCATCAACTACATCGATACGTACTTTCGGCGCGGCCTGTATCCGCGCGCACTCCCCTACGTTCCCGGCGACGAAGGGTCCGGAGTGATCGATCAGGTCGGGTCGGACGTCACGGACTTTGCTCCGGGAGCTCGCGTCGCCTGGGCCGCAGCACCCGGCAGCTACGCCGAATACGTCCTGGTGGACGCTTCGTCGGCCATCGCGGTTCCCGACGACGTTCCAGCCGATCAGGCCGCCTCTGCGCTGCTCCAGGGCATGACGGCGCATTACCTGATCGAGTCCACCTATCCTGCCCAGCGGGGCGACACAGTGCTGGTACACGCAGGCGCAGGTGGCGTCGGACTGTTGTTGACGCAGATGGCGGTGGCGAAGGGCGTGAACGTGATCACCACGGTCTCCACGGATGACAAGGCCGAGCGGTCGACGCAGGCCGGTGCCGCCCACGTGTTGCGCTACGAGGACGACATCGCCGCCCGCGTGCGTGAGATCACCGACGGTGAGGGTGTCCATGCGGTGTACGACGGCGTGGGCGCCGACACGTTCGAGGCAAGTCTTGCGTCGCTTCGGGTCAGAGGGACTCTGGCTCTGTTCGGTGCCGCGAGCGGTCCCGTCCCGCCCATGGATCCGCAGCGCCTGAACGGCGCGGGCTCCCTGTTCCTGACCCGGCCCACGCTCGCACATCACATCCGAAACCGGGCCGAGCTGGAGTGGCGCGCCGGAGATGTGTTCGCAGCGATGGCCAACGGCGCTCTGACGGTCGAGATCGGTGCGCAGTACGCGCTGGAGGATGCGGCTCAGGCCCACATCGATTTGGAGTCACGCAAGACGATGGGGTCCATCGTGCTGGTTCCCTGACGCTGACCGTGCCGGACGGCTCGCTCAGGAAAGGATCTGAGCGAGCGTCTGCCAGCCCAGAACCGAGTCGACGGCCAAGCCGCAGAACACCAGTGCCAGGTATTCGTTCGAGAGAATGAACAGCTTGAGCGGCTTGACCGGAGTTCCCGCTCGCACGCCTGCGTAGAGACGGTGGGCCACGACGAGGAACCACACTCCCGACGCCACAGCGACGGCTGCGTAGACGATGCCCGAGCCCGGGGCCAACGCGAGCGTTGCGGCAACGGTGGCCCACGCGTAGAGCACGATGTGCTTGGTGACCTTCGTTTCCGAGGCGACAGCAGGCAGCATCGGCACGTTGGCGGCCTGGTAGTCCTCCTTGTAGCGGAGCATGAGGGCCCAGGTGTGCGGCGGTGTCCACAGGAAGATCACCAGGAACATCACCAGCGCCTGCCACCCGATCGTGCCGGTCACGGCGGACCAACCGATCATCACCGGCATACATCCGGCCGCGCCGCCCCACACCACGTTCTGCGAGGTGCGCCGTTTGAGCACGAGCGTGTAGACGAAAATGTAGAAGCAGATCGTCACGACGGCGAGCACGCCGCTGAGCAGATTCGTGGTGGCCCACAGCCAGAAGAACGAGAACACGCCCAGGACGAGCCCGAAGATCAGGGCGTGCGAGACGGGCATGGCACCGCGCGCGAGTGGGCGCTTCTCGGTGCGCTTCATCACCTTGTCGATGTCTGCGTCGACGACCATGTTCAGAGTGTTGGCGCTGGCTGCGGCCAGCATTCCGCCGAAGAGTGTGGTGAGGATCAGCCAGGGATCGACGTTTCCTCGGTCGGCCAGCAGCATCGCCGGAATGGTCGTGACGAGGAGGAGTTCGATGACCCGGGGCTTCGTGAGCGCGACATACGCAAGAAAGAGTGCGAATGCTCTGCGCGGGGCGGACGTCGCCGGCGCGGCCTGCGTGGGCTCACCCTCGTCGTCTGCTCCGAATCCGGGGCCGCCGGCGAAACCGTGTCCGCCCGGCTGCTGCCCAATTCGCACTGCGTCTCCTCGCACGACTGTCGTTCTCTGGCGCTCGGCCACTTGCTCGCATGCCACCGGCACGCGGGTTGACTCTCGATGGCGACACTTCGGCGCCTTCGCGCACGCGCCGACCCCCGCGTTCACTACCGCGGCAGCCGACGAACGTACGCCTACTACGACCGATGGTAGACGGCTGGGTTTGCACCTCCAATTCGCAGGGCACCCAAAGTGAGGAATACGTCGCCTACGAGTAACCCGTGCGCAATCGCCCGGGGGAAGGCACGACAGTAGGGTCGGACGGAACTAGGCTGGTGGGGGACGTCCTTCGGCACCGACTGCGTGCGCGCTCCACCCAGGCGCATCGCATAGGTCGCCGAGCGACGATTCCTCGGAGCCACAACTCGAACGAATGTCAGGAGATTTCTGCTCGTGTCGATCACAGACGATATTGACGTCCTCACCACGGCGCACCACCCGAGCGACTGGACGGACCTGGACACCCGAGCGGTCGACACCGTTCGTGTTCTGGCAGCGGACGCAGTGCAGAAGGTCGGCAACGGCCACCCCGGAACCGCGATGAGCCTGGCCCCTCTCGCTTACACCCTCTTTCAGCGCACCATGCGCCACGATCCCACCGACACGCACTGGATCGGCCGCGACCGATTCGTCCTCTCGTGCGGTCACTCGAGCCTGACGCTGTACCTGCAGCTCTACTTGGGCGGCTTCGGACTCGAGCTCGCCGACATCGAGGCGCTGCGCACCTACAAGTCCAAGACTCCCGGACACCCCGAGTTCCGCCACACCGACGGCGTCGAGATCACCACCGGCCCGCTCGGTCAGGGACTCGCCTCCGCCGTGGGTATGGCCATGGCGGCGCGCCGCGAGCGTGGCCTGTTCGATCCCGAGCCTGCACTCGGCGAGAGTCCGTTCGACCACTTCATCTACGTGATCGCCTCCGACGGCGACATCGAAGAAGGCGTCACGTCCGAGGCGTCGTCGCTGGCCGGTACTCAGCAGCTCGGCAACCTGATCCTGTTCTACGACGACAACAAGATCTCGATCGAGCACTCCACCGACATCGCCCTGTCCGAGAACACGGCCGCGCGCTACGAGGCCTACGGCTGGCACGTGCAGGTGGTCGAGGGCGGCGAGAACGTCACTGCCATCGAAGAGGCCGTCGAGGCTGCCAAGGCCGTCACCGACAAGCCGTCGATCATCGTGCTGCGCACCATCATCGGTTTCCCGGCCCCCACCATGATGAACACCGGTGCTGTTCACGGTGCCGCACTGGGCGACGAGGAGATCGCGAAGGTCAAGCAGGCACTCGATTTCGACCCCGCCAAGACGTTCGAGGTCACCGACGAGGTCATCGGCCACACCCGCAAGCTGCAGGAACGCGGCCGTACGGCCCACGCCGAGTGGACCGTCGAATTCGACGCCTGGGCCGCGCGCGAGCCCGAGCGCAAGAAACTGCTGGACCGCCTGACCCAGGGCACGTTGCCCGAGAACTGGACCGACGTTCTGCCCACCTGGGAGCCCGGCAGCAAGGCCGTCGCGACGCGTGCGGCGTCGGGCGAGGTCCTCAACGCCGTCGGACCTGTCCTCCCGGAGCTGTGGGGCGGTTCCGCCGACCTGGCCGGCAGCAACAACACCACGATCAAGGGTGCGAAGTCCTTCGGCCCCACGTCGATCTCCACCGACGACTGGGACGCCGAGCCGTACGGCCGCACGCTGCACTTCGGCATCCGTGAGCACGCGATGGGTGCCATTCTGTCCGGCATCGTCATGCACGGCCCGACCCGTGCCTACGGCGGAACGTTCATGCAGTTCAGCGACTACATGCGGCCAGCAGTTCGACTCGCGTCGTTGATGGACATCGACCCCATCTACGTGTGGACGCACGACTCCATCGGCCTCGGCGAGGACGGCCCGACGCACCAGCCGGTCGAGCATCTCGCCGCGCTGCGGGCCATCCCCAACCTGTCGGTGGTACGCCCCGGTGACGCCAACGAAACCGCATTCGCATGGCAGGCAGTGTTGGCCAAGTCCAGCAGCAGCGGACCCGTCGGTCTCGCGCTGACGCGTCAGGGCATCCCGATTCTCGAGGGCACCAGCTACGAGGGCGTCTCGAAGGGTGGATACATTCTCGTCGAGTCGTCCAAGGCGACCCCGGACGTCGTCCTGATCGGCACCGGCTCCGAGCTGCAGTACGCCGTGGAGGCGCAGAAGCAGCTCGAGGCGCAGGGCATCGCCGCCCGCGTCGTCTCGATGCCGTGCGTCGAGTGGTTCGAGAGCCAGGATCAGAACTACCGCGACCAGGTGATCCCGCCCACCGTCAAGGCCCGGGTGTCGATCGAGGCCGGCATCGCGATGCCGTGGTGGAAGATCGTCGGCGGCTTCGGCGAGATCATCTCGCTCGAGCACTACGGCGAATCTGCCGACGCTGCAACACTTTTCCGCGAGTTCGGCTTCACGGCCGAGGCCGTCACCGCAGCCGCACAGCGCTCCATCACCAATGTGAAGGGATAATTCATGACCCAGAACAAGAATCTTGCAGAGCTCTCCGCCGCGGGCATCTCGGTATGGCTGGACGACCTGTCCCGCGACCGCATCCGCTCGGGCAACCTCAAGGACCTGATCGACACCAAGAGCGTCGTCGGAGTGACCACCAACCCGTCGATCTTCCAGGCGGCCCTGAGCACGGGCGAGGCCTACGACGAGCAGGTGAACAAGCTCGCCGGTGAAGGTGCCGACGTCGAGACCACGATTCGCACGGTCACCACGGACGACGTCCGAGAAGCATGCGACATCCTGATGCCTCAGTACGAGGCGAGTGCAGGCGTCGACGGCCGGGTGTCGATCGAGGTCGATCCCCGCATGGCCCACGACGCCGACAAGACGTACGAGCAGGCCGTCGAGCTGTGGAAGATCGTCGACCGCCCGAACCTGCTCATCAAGATTCCGGCCACCGAGGCCGGAATTCCCGCTATCGCCAAGGTGATCGGCGAGGGCATCAGCGTCAACGTCACGCTGATCTTCTCCGTCGAGCGCTACGAGCTGGTGATGAACGCATACCTCGAGGGTCTCGAGAAGGCCCGCGCGGCCGGTCACGACCTCGACAAGATCCACTCGGTCGCGTCGTTCTTCGTCTCCCGCGTGGACAGCGAGATCGATTCCCGACTCGATGCGATCGGCACCCCCGATGCCGAGGCACTCAAGGGCAAGGCCGCGCTGGCCAATGCTCGTCTCGCATACGTGGCGTACCAGCAGATCTTCGAGGTCGCTCCTCGGTTCCGCGAGCTCGTCGGCAGTGGCGCACGTCCGCAGCGTCCGCTGTGGGCCTCGACCGGCGTCAAGTCCGACGCCTACCCCGACACCATGTACGTCACCGAGCTCGTCTCGCCGAACACGGTGAACACGATGCCGGAGAAGACCATGGACGCGGTTGCCGATCACGGCGAGATCGTCGGCGACACGGTCTCGGGCAAGGGACCGGAATCGCAGGAGATCTTCGACCGCATCTCGGCGCTCGGTATCGACATCTCCGATGTCTTCCTGACGTTGGAGAACGAAGGCGTCCAGAAGTTCGAGGCTGCCTGGAACGAGTTGCTCGAGGCCACCGGCGAGCAGCTTCGCCAAGCAGGTCAGAAGAGCTGACCGACTGTGCCCACCGCAGAAACCGAACCTCTCCACTCCGCGGACTGGCTCAACCCTCTCCGCGACGCCCGAGACAAGCGGCTCCCCCGTATCGCGGGACCGTGCAGCATGGTCATCTTCGGGGTGACCGGCGATCTCGCGCGTAAGAAGCTCATGCCTGCGGTGTACGACCTGGCGAACCGGGGGCTTCTACCCCCCGGTTTCGCCCTGGTCGGATTTGCCCGGCGGGAATGGCAGAACCAGGACTTCGCCAAGATCGTGCACGATTCCGTGCGCGATCACGCGCGAACACCGTTCAGCGAGGAGGTGTGGAACACCCTCGCCGAAGGATTCCGGTTCGTCCAAGGCTCCTTCGACGACGACGCTGCGTTCGACGAGCTGTCACGGACGCTGACCGAACTCGACGAGACCCGCGGCACCGGCGGGAATCACGCCTTCTATCTGTCCATCCCGCCCAGCGCGTTCCCGGTCGTCCTCGAGCAGCTGTCGCGCTCGGGCCTGGCGCAGAGCAAGGACGGCAACTGGCGACGCGTCGTCATCGAGAAGCCGTTCGGGCACGATCTGCAGAGCGCGAAAGAGCTCAACGCGGTCGTGAACCGAGTGTTCCCCGAGGACACCGTGTTTCGCATCGACCACTATCTCGGCAAGGAGACGGTGCAGAACATCCTGGCACTGCGCTTCGCCAACCAGCTGTTCGATCCGATCTGGAATGCGCATTACGTCGACCACGTCCAGATCACGATGGCCGAGGACATCGGATTGGGCGGTCGCGCAGGGTATTACGACGGAATCGGTGCCGCCCGCGACGTCATCCAGAACCACCTTCTGCAGCTTCTCGCCATCACAGCGATGGAGGAGCCGGTCAGCTTCAACCCCAAGGAGCTGCAATCGGAGAAGATCAAGGTGCTCTCGGCCACCAAACTCGCCGAGCCACTCGATCGAACCTCGGCGCGCGGTCAGTATTCCGCGGGGTGGCAGGGCAGCCAGAAAGTGAAGGGCCTCAAGGAGGAAGAGGGCTTCGACTCCGAGTCGAACACCGAAACCTACGCCGCCATCACCCTGGAGGTGGATACGCGACGCTGGGGTGGGGTGCCGTTCTACCTTCGGACCGGCAAGGCACTCGGGCGTCGAGTCACCGAGATCGCGATGGTGTTCAAGCGCGCTCCGCACCTACCGTTCGACGCCACGATGACCGAAGAACTCGGTCAGAACGCGTTGGTGATCCGAGTCCAGCCCGACGAGGGCGTGACGATGCGGTTCGGCTCCAAGGTGCCGGGCTCGAGCATGCAGGTGCGCGACGTCAGCATGGACTTCAGCTACGGCCAGGCGTTCACCGAATCCTCGCCCGAGGCGTACGAACGCCTCATCCTCGACGTGCTGCTCGGTGAGCCGTCGCTGTTCCCGGTCAATGCCGAAGTGGAACTGTCGTGGAAGATCCTCGATCCCATTCTGGAATTCTGGGCTTCCGGCGGCACCGCGGAACCGTACGAAGCCGGTACCTGGGGGCCTTCCTCGGGTGACGAGATGATGCACCGCACCGGACGCGAATGGAGAAGACCGTGATTGTCGACATCCCCGCCACGACGACGGCCGAGGTCGGCAAGAAGTTGGTGGAGGTGCGCGAAGCAGGCGGTGCGGTGACCATCGGCCGGGTGCTGACACTGATCGTCGCCAGCCGTGATCCGGCCAAGGCCGAACGGGCGATCGACGCAGCGAACGAGGCCAGCCGCGAGCATCCGTGCCGCGTCATCGTGCTCATCCACGGAGACCGATCCGCCGAATCGAGCCTCGACGCACAGATCCGTGTGGGCGGAGACGCCGGTGCATCGGAGGTCGTGGTGTTGCGCCTGAACGGCGAACTCGCCGATCACGAGCACAGTGTGGTGATCCCGTTCCTGCTGCCCGATACCCCGATCGTGGCGTGGTGGCCGGACGAGGCACCGACCGTTCCGGCGAAGGATCCGCTGGGGCGCTTGGCAATTCGCCGGATCACCGATGCCACGAACTCACCCGACACCACGGCGACGATCAAGGGTCGGCTCAGCAGCTACACCGAGGGCGACACCGATCTATCCTGGAGTCGCATCACGTACTGGCGCGGCCTGTTGGCCACCGCGCTCGACCAGGCTCCGTTCGAGGCGGTCGTCTCGGCCACGGTGTCCGGACTGGCCGAAGAACCCGCACTCGACATCCTGGCGGGTTGGCTGGCCGCCAAACTCGACGTGCCGGTCCACCGCCGTGCGGGTGAGCTGAAGGTGGAGCTGATCAGAGAGAACAGCAGCATCTCGCTGACGCGTCCGCAGACCGGCAAGACCGCAACCCTGCGACGCACCGGTCAGCCCGACGCCGAGGTCGCACTGGCGCGTCGCAACACTCGCGAGTGCCTCGCCGAGGAACTGCGCAGACTCGACACGGACGAGATCTACGAACTCGCCCTGCACGGACTGTCGAAAGTGAGCTATGAGTAAGACATCGGTACTTCAGTACTTGGACGCGCAGGCCCTGGTCGACGCTGCACGATCTCGCTTCGTCGACGTGGTCACGGCCGCGCAGGCCGAGCGCGGCTCCGCATCGGTGGTGCTCACCGGCGGCGGCACCGGAATCGCGCTGTTGGAGGCGCTACGTGAGGACTCCGGATCGATCGACTGGGGCAACGTCGACATCTACTTCGGCGACGAACGCTTCCTGCCCTGGGGTGATCCCGAACGCAACGAGGTCCAGGCCTCGGAGGCGCTGCTCGATCACGTCGATGTTCACCCGGATCGGGTGTTCCGGATGGCCGCATCCGACGGACCACACGGCAGCGACCCCGAGGTGGCCGCCGCAACGTACGCACAGATCCTGCATTCCGGATCGGAGGGTGAGCCGACGCCCCGGTTCGACGTACATCTCCTCGGAATGGGCGGGGAAGGCCATATCAATTCACTCTTCCCCCACACCGATGCAGTGCGTGAGCAGCACCGCTTCGTCGTGGCGGTCGAGGACTCCCCCAAGCCCCCGCCGGTGCGCATCACACTGACGCTGCCTGCGGTTCGCCGCGCACAGCACGTGTGGTTGCTCGTCTCGGGAGCGAACAAAGCCGACGCCGTCGCCGCTGCGGTGGGCGGAGCCGATTCCGACGACGTCCCGTCGGCAGGCGCGCTCGGCACCGAATCGACGGTCTGGTTCGTCGATGCAGGCGCTGCGTCCAAGCTGGACACCGTCTGATCCCACCCGACTAATCGGGGTCGGCAGCGTCGGGGTCACATCCGGGCCGCTCGCAGTCGTAGTCGCCGACGCTCCGGGCATATCCTGACATCGAACGACCGATCCGCCTACTGCTGATGCGGTAGGCGGATCCGTCTCTCCAGGTATCGATCGAACTGCTGCACTGCGTCATACCTCGTTGGACGCGATCGACCGACAACCGGTTCCTCGCCCCTCGTGAGTGGCTAACCGCTGTTGCGCAGCGCCGTCGCGAGACCGTTCATCGTCAGCAGAATTCCTCGCTTGACCCGTTCGTCGTCGTCACCGTTGCGGTATCGACGCAGCATCTCGACCTGCATCTGATTCAGTGGCTCGAGGTACGGGAAGCGATTGTGCACCGAGCGCTCGAGCGACGGGTTGTCTTCGAGCAGGCGACTGTGACCGGTGATCTTCAGGTACATCCGCACCGTCGTGGCATGTTCGGCTTCGATCATCCCGAAGATCCGCGCGCGCAGGTCCGCGTCGGGAACCAACTCCGCGTACCGAGCCGCGATGCCCAGATCCGATTTCGCCATGACCTGCGCGAGGTTGGACAGAACGGTCTGGAAGAACGGCCACTTTCGGTACAGCTCGGTCAGCACCTCGAGTTTGGAATCGTCGTCGCCGACCCACTCCTCGAATGCCGAACCGGTGCCGTACCAGCCGGGCAGCATCACGCGGCACTGACTCCACGACATCACCCACGGAATCGCACGCAGGTCGTACACCGAGTTTGTCGGCTTTCTCGATGCCGGACGGGAGCCGATGTTCAGCTCGCCGACCTCGGCTACCGGCGTCGACGTTCGGAAGTACTCGACGAAACCGGGCTCCTCGTGCACCAGCCGGCCGTAGGCCGCACGCGCCTTCGCGGCGAGGTCGTCCAGGATGTCGTATGCGGCTTCTGCGCCGTCTCCGAGACCCTCCACATCCAGCAGAGTCGATTCGAGGGTTCCCGCAACCAGAGACTCGAGGTTTCGGCGCGCCATGGACGGCTCGGCGTATTTCGCCGCGATGATCTCGCCCTGCTCGGTGAGCCGCAACGATCCCTGTACCACTCCGGGCGGCTGCGCCAGGATCGCGTCGTAGCTGGGACCGCCGCCGCGGCCGACCGTACCGCCGCGACCATGGAAGAGCCGCAAGCGAATACCCGTCTTGCGTGAGGCCTCGAGCAGATCCAACTCGGCGCGGTACAGCGCCCAGTTCGCCGCGAGGTATCCACCGTCCTTGTTCGAGTCCGAATACCCCAGCATGACTTCCTGGTTCATGCCGCGCCCAGCGACCAGCGCGCGATAGATCGGAACGTCGAGCGTGGCGAGCAGGGTCGCGGCGCCCTGCTGCAGATCCTCGATGGTCTCGAACAGTGGCACGACACCCACCGTCGACGTGGGTGCCGAGCCGTCGGTGCCGGGGTCGAAGATGCCCGCTTCCTTGAGCAGCAACGCCGCTTCGAGCATGTCACTGACCGACTGACACATGCTGATGATGTAGTTCTGGATGGTGTCGGGGCCCAGGTGGTCGATGGCCTCCTTGGCGGCCCTGACGATGCCCAGTTCCTTGGTGGCGAGCTCACTCAGTTGCGCGTTGGGGCCGACCAGCGGCCGCCTGGTCGCAAGTTCCTGCGACAGAACCGAGACCCGCTCGTCCTCCCCGAGGGACATGTAATCGGAGTGGACACCGGCCCAGGCCAACAGCTCGGCGACCACCTCTTCGTGTGTCTCGGAGTTCTGCCTCATGTCCAACGCCTGCAGATGGAATCCGAACGTCTCGACCGACTGCCGAAGCCGGAGCAGACGATCATCGGCGATCAATGCATCCCCGTCGGCCCGCAGAGCCCGATCGATGACGTCGAGGTCGTCGAGAACGTCTTGCGGACCGGCGTACTTCTGCGCACCGAGGTCGATACCGGAGACCGGCACCGCGTCGAGCACAGCCCGGGCGGTGGCCGTGAGCCGCGCCCGGATACCGGCGACGGCGACACGGTACGGCTCGTCCGATCGACGGTCGTCCGGCTCGGTCGATGCTCCGGCCAGCGCCTTCAGATCCTCGGTGACATCCACCAGACGCGCGGACATCGACAGTTCCTTCTCCAGCGCGACCAATTCGTCGAGGTAATGCTCGAACGCCACGTATCCCGCTTGATGGGTCGCGGTGTGGACCACCTCTGCGGTCACGTTCGGATTGCCGTCGCGGTCGCCGCCGATCCAGGAACCGGGCCGGAGAATGGGGCGAGGCAGTAGATCGTCCTCGGGCCACCGTGCCCGCAGCGCTGCCCGCACGTCGGCGTTCAACGCCGGCATGACGTCGAACAGGGAGGACTCGAAGTACCGGAGGCCGACTTCGATTTCGTCCTGAATCCTCAACCGCGACAACCGAATCAGAGCCGTCTCCCACAGGGTCAGTACTTGCCTGCGGATCTGCACGTCGATGGCGGCCAGTTCCTTCGCCGCAGTGGCGGCCTTGCCCTCACGTGCCGCAGCGGCGACATCGCGGCGCCGCATCAGCTCGGTGATCTTCGACTGCACATCGAACACGGTGCGTCGACGTGTTTCGGTGGGGTGCGCGGTGATCACCGGCGCGACCAACGCATCCGTCAGGGCCGCGGCCACCTGCTCACGCGACGGTGCTGCGGCATCGATCTTGAGCCAGGTGGCGTCGAGACTGCTGTCCTGTGGCGGGTCCTCGCGGTCGAGGTGAATCGCTCGACGACGTTCGCGGTGCAGGTCCTCGGCAAGATTGGCCAGCAGCGAGAAGTGACTGAACGCGCGAATCAGTGGAACTGCCTGTGCCACTTCGACGTCGGTGTAGCGACCGACGGAATCGTCGCGTTCTATCTCCGACCTGCGTACCGCGAAGGATTCGACGCGAGCCGACTCGATCAGCTCGAAGACGTCGTCGCCCTCGTGCTCGCGAATGATCTCACCCAGGATGCCGCCGAGATAGCGGATGTCCTCACGGAGAGGCTCTGTCAACTCCCGACCCTGAGCTGTCGGTGGGACGAAGGCTGGGGAACCGACTGACTCGTAGGAGGATTCGCTCATCCACCCAGTATCGTCGCTCCGTCACCAACTCGCACTCGGAGCCGAATCCGATCAGGTGTACTTGATCTCCAGACCGATACCGAGGATGGCGATGAGCCAGATGATGCCGGTGAAGACCGTGAGGCGATCGAGGTTCTTCTCGACAACGGTGGAACCGGAGAGGCTGGACTGCACTCCGCCACCGAACAGGCTGGACAATCCGCCGCCCTTGCCGCGATGCAGCAGGATCAGCAAGATCAGTGCCAGGCTGGTGACGACCAGCAGAATATCCAGAAACAGATCCATGTCCACCTCAAACTCGATTCGATGCCTTCAGCAGCCTACCTGGCCCCGCGAACGGCTTCGGACACCCCGCCGAAGCGAGGTGTCCGAAAACCGTTCGGTACAGCGTTGCCGATGGCCGATCAGGGCAGGGGTCCCCCTGCGGCGATGGCCGACAACGTGGCGAACTCGTCCGCCTTGAGCGAAGCGCCACCGACGAGTGCGCCGTCGACGTCGGGCTGTCCTACGATCTCGCCGACGTTCTTCGCGTTGACCGAGCCGCCGTAGAGCACTCGCACGCCCGCAGCAACCTCGTCCGAGGACAGCGCCTTCAGTTCCTCACGAATGGCACCGCACACTTCCTGAGCGTCCGACGCCGACGCGACCCGGCCGGTACCGATGGCCCACACCGGCTCGTAGGCGATGACGACCTTGGAGATGTCGTCGGCCGACAGTCCTTCGAGTGACCCGCGCAGCTGTGCGACGTTGTAGGCCACGTGCTCGCCGGCCTCACGGATGTTCAGACCCTCGCCGATGCACACGATCGGGGTGAGCCCGTTCTTCAGGGCCGCCTTCGTCTTGGCGAGCACGACGGCGTCGTCCTCGCTGTGCAGCGTGCGTCGCTCGGAGTGACCGACGACGACGAAGGTGCACCCCAGCTTGGCCAGCATCGATCCGCTGATCTCACCGGTGAAGGCACCCTTGTCCTCGGACGAGACGTCCTGTGCACCGTAGGTGAGCAGGAGTTTGTCGCCCTCGACCAGGGTCTGCACGCTGCGGATGTCGGTGAACGGCGGGATCACCGTCACGTCGACCTTGTCGAAGTACTTCTCGGGCAACGAGAATGCTATCTTCTGCACCAGCGAGATGGCCTCGAGGTGGTTGAGGTTCATCTTCCAGTTGCCCGCGATGAGCGGCTTACGTGCCATGCGTTACGCCTCCAGGACGGATAGGCCGGGGAGCTGCTTGCCTTCGAGGTATTCGAGGGATGCACCGCCGCCGGTGGAGATGTGCGAGAAGCCGTCGTCGGGCAGTCCGAGGGTGCGTACCGCAGCGGCCGAGTCGCCGCCACCGACGACGCTGAACGCGCCCTTCTCGGTGGCTCCGATGATCGCTTCGGCGATGCCCTTGGTGCCGGCCGAGAACTTGTCGAACTCGAACACTCCGGCCGGTCCGTTCCAGAAGACGGTCTTGGCATTCGAGAGGACGACGGCGAAACGGCTGACCGAATCGGGTCCGATGTCCAGACCCATCCAGCCGTCCGGAATCTCGGATGCCTTCACGGTCTTCGCCTCGGCGTCCGCCGCGAACTTGTCTCCGACGACGATGTCGACGGGCAGGTGGATCACGTCGCCGAAACGCTCGAGCAGGTCCTTGCAGACCCCGATCTGATCCTCCTGCAACAGCGAGTTGCCGACCGAATACCCTTGCGCGGCAAGGAAAGTGAACGCCATACCGCCGCCGATGACGAGGGTGTCGACCTTGGGGGCCAACGCCTCGATGACGCCGAGCTTGTCCGAGACCTTGGAGCCGCCGAGCACCACCGCGTACGGACGCGCAGCGTCCTCGGTGAGCTTGGCCAGTACCTCGACCTCGGCAGCGACGAGGGTGCCCGCGTAGTGGGGCAGCAACTGCGCCACGTCGTAGACCGACGCCTGCTTACGGTGCACGACGCCGAATCCGTCGGAGACGAACGCTGCGTCGTCGCCGGCCAGAGCAACGAGCTCACGAGCCAGAGCAGCTCGCTCGGACTCGTCCTTGCTGGTCTCGCGCGGATCGAAGCGAATGTTCTCGAGCAGCAGCACGTCGCCGTCGGTAAGACCCTCGGCCCGAGCCTCGGCGTCCTGACCCACCACGTCGCCCGCGAGCTGAACGTGGCGGCCCAGCAGTTCGCCGAGCTTCGCTGCGACCGGAGCCAGGCTGTACTTCGCGTCCGGCTTGCCGTCGGGACGACCGAGGTGCGCGGTCACGATGACCTTGGCACCCGCCTCGACCAGTGCCCGAAGAGTCGGGATCGACGCCTGGATGCGGCCGGGGTCGGTGATCGTGCCGTCCTCGAGCGGGACATTGAAGTCCGATCGCACGAGGACGCCACGGCCTTCGACACCGGCATCGAGCAGATCCTGCAGTGTCTTGACAGCCATCGGTGTCAGAGGGACTTGCCGACGAGACCGATGAGGTCGGCGAGGCGGTTGGAGTAGCCCCACTCGTTGTCGTACCAGGAGACGATCTTGACCTGGTCGTCGATGACCTTCGTCAGCGGCGCGTCGAAGATCGACGAGTGCGGGTCGGTGACGATGTCCGAGGAGACGATCGGATCGGTGTTGTACTTCAGGATGCCCTTGAGGGGGCCCTCGGCTGCGGCCTTCATGGCGGCGTTGATGTCGTCGGCGCTGGCCTTCTTCTTCAACAGCGCAGTCAGGTCGGTGACCGAGCCGGTGGGGATCGGTACCCGAAGCGCGTAGCCGTCGAGCTTGCCGAGCAGCTGCGGGAGAACCAGGCCGATGGCCTTGGCCGCGCCGGTGCCGGTCGGCACCACGTTCAGGGCTGCGGCGCGGGCGCGACGCAGATCGCTGTGCGGCCCGTCCTGCAGGTTCTGGTCCTGCGTGTACGCGTGAATGGTGGTCATCAGACCCGAGACGATGCCGAACTCGTCGTCGAGAACCTTGGCGATGGGGCCGAGGCAGTTGGTGGTGCACGACGCGTTGGAGATGATGTTCTGGCTGCCGTCGTACTTGTCGTCGTTGACGCCCATCACGATGGTGATGTCCTCGCCCTTGGCGGGCGCGGAGATGATGACCTTCTTGGCACCGGCGTCGATGTGGCCCTGTGCCTTCGCAGCGTCGGTGAAGATGCCGGTGGACTCGACGACGACGTCGACACCCAGGTCACCCCACGGAAGTGCGGACGGGCCCTCACGCAGCGACAGCGCCTTGATCTTCTGGCCACCGACGACGATGGTGTCCTCGCCCTCGAGCGAGACATCGTGCGGCAAGCGACCCAGGATCGAGTCGTACTTGAGCAGGTGTGCGAGCGATGCGTTGTCGGTCAGGTCGTTGACAGCAACGATTTCGATGTCGGTGGTACCGAGCGCCTTCTGCGCATCGACAGCCCTGAAGAAGTTACGCCCGATGCGGCCGAAGCCGTTGACGCCTACCCGGATCGTCACTGTTCGCTCCTAAAAGTTGTGAAAACAGATGTCTGATTGTGCCTGCGTGCGGGGTGCCACACGCGGTTCCCACCCTAGTGTGCGCGCAGGCAGAGCGCGCGCATCACGTGATCGGGCCGGTCATGCCTCGTCGAGCAACTCGGCGGTGACGGCGGACTCGGTGTCCGGAATTCCGGTTTCCTTCGCCTTGCGGTCGGCCATGGACAGCAGGCGTCGAATTCGGCCTGCCACGGCGTCCTTGGTCATCGGCGGGTCGGCCAACTGGCCGAGTTCCTCGAGCGACGCCTGCCGATGCTGTACCCGGAGCGAGCCCGCGGCGGCCAGATGATCCGGCACGTCCTCGCCGAGGATGTGCAGGGCCCGCTCGACGCGCGCTGCGGCGGCGACGGCGGCCCTGGCCGAGCGGCGCAGGTTGGCGTCGTCGAAGTTGGCGAGCCGGTTCGCGGTGGCCCTGACCTCGCGTCGCATCCGTCGTTCTTCCCAGATGAGCCGGGTGTCCTGTGCGCCCATGCGGGTGAGCAGTGCCCCGATCGCCTCGCCGTCGCGGACGACCACTCGATCGGTGCCGCGGACCTCGCGTGCCTTGGCGGCCACGCCGAGGCGTCGAGCGGCTCCGACGAGCGCGAGAGCTGCCTCGGGTCCCGGGCAGCTGATCTCCAGAGCCGAGGACCGACCCGGTTCGGTGAGTGAACCGTGCGCCAGGAATGCGCCCCGCCATGCCGCCTCGGAGTCCCCCACCGTGCCGCCGACCACCTGGGCGGGCAGCCCGCGAACCGGGCGACCGCGCAGGTCCAACAGGCCGGTCTGCCGCGCCAGTGCCTCGCCGTCCTTGGCCACGCGCACCACGTAGCGAGAGGTCTTGCGGAGCCCGCCCGCTCCGAGCATGTGCACGTCGGAGGAGTAGCCGTACAGCTCGAAGATCTCCCGGCGCAGCCGTCTCGCAATGGACCCGAGGTCCACCTCTGCCTCGACCACCACTCGGCCTGCCACGATGTGCAATCCGCCGGCGAATCGCAGGAGTGCGGACACCTCGGCCTTGCGGCAACTGACCTGACTGACGGTGAGCCTGCTCAGCTCGTCCTTGACCTCCGCTGTCATGGCCACGAAGTGATCCCCTCTCTGCGTGCGGTAGTCGGTGCGGTGCCGTCGGTGGACGACACGATGGAACCGAGAGCCGCAGCAAGCTTGCCGTAATGATGTGCGTGGGTGCCGTTTTCGGCAACGTCGACGTAAACGACCTCGGCACCGAGCCGGGCCGCTGCCCGCGCCACGTGCTCGCGGTTGCTGCCTTCCGGGACCGAGGCGGAATCGACCAACACGTAGTCGATTCCCAAATCCGGTGCGTGTTGGGAGAGTACGTGGACATGGCGCTCGGCGGAGAATCCGGTGGTCTCCCCCAGCTCCGGTGCGAGGTTCAACACCAGTACCTTCGGCGCGCTCGTGCGAGCGAGCGCGGCGAGCTGATCGGGCACCAACACGTGCGGGATGACGCTGGAGAACCACGATCCCGGTCCGAGCACCACGAGGTCGGCCTTCTCGATCGCAGCGAGTGCATCCGCCGAGGCAGGCGGTTCGGGTGGCAACAGTCGAACGCGGCGAAC
Organism: Rhodococcus cercidiphylli; assembly: GCF_033042225.1. Taxonomy (NCBI): domain Bacteria; kingdom Bacillati; phylum Actinomycetota; class Actinomycetes; order Mycobacteriales; family Nocardiaceae; genus Rhodococcus; species Rhodococcus cercidiphylli. Next base: position 651,042 of record NZ_JAWLKE010000001.1, on the reverse strand, counting down.
CTTGCCCGGAGTCGTCGCCACCGCAACCTGTCCGCGAATGACGCGGCTCACGCGTGGGTCGTCCTCCAGACCGGAGACATCGGCCTCGATGTCGAGTGCGATCGGCGACATCGGAAGCACCCGTCCGTCGATTCCGAGCATCCGCACCATCTCGTCGAGTGCGGCGATCGGATCGCCCAGTACCTCGGTGAGGCCGGCGAGGATGAGGTTGCCCACCGAATGTCCGGCCAGAGCGCCCGTGCCGCCGAAGCGGTGCTGCAGGACGTCCGTCCAGAGCTGCGTCCTCTCGTCCGATCGTGCCAGCGCAGCCAGTGCCATGCGCAGGTCTCCGGGCGGAATGACGCCGAGCTCGGCCCGCAGACGCCCCGAGGATCCCCCGTCGTCGGCGACCGTGACGATGGCGGTGACGTCGGGACCGAGCAGCCGGGCCGCCGACAGCGTGGCGTACAGGCCGTGCCCGCCGCCGAGCGCGACGATCCTGGGGCCCGCTGCCGGTACTTCGGTGTCGACCTCGCTCATTCGCGACCCAGATCCCGATGCAGCACGCGCACCGACACATCACCCTGGTCGGCGAGTATTGCCGCCAGTGCCTCGGTCATCGCGACACTTCGATGCTTTCCTCCGGTGCAGCCAACGGCCACCGTCATGTACCTCTTGCCTTCCCGCACGTATCCCTCGATGGTCAGATTCAGCAGGTGCGTGTACGTCTGCAGGTAGTCGCGTGCCCCGTCCTGCCCCAACACGTAATCGCGAACGTCCGCGTCCTGGCCGGTGTGTTCGCGCAGCTCGGGCACCCAGTGTGGGTTGGGCAGAAAGCGCACGTCGCAGACCAGGTCGGCGTCCATCGGCAGGCCGTACTTGAAGCCGAACGACTGCACGGTGACGCCCACTCCTGTGGTCTCGGCCGCACCGAACACCGTCTCGATCTTGCGCCGGAGTTGATGCACGGACAGGGACGTGGTGTCCACCGTGAGATCCGCAGCTGCCTTGACCTGAGCGAGTCGCAACCGTTCGGCGGTGATGCCCTCGGTCAGCGTTCCGTCCTGACCGTCGTTCTGCAGGGGATGGCTACGCCGGTTGGACTCGAATCGACGGATCAGCACGGCGTCGGACGCGTCGAGGAAGAGCACTCTGTTGCGCACGCCCTTGGAGTCGAGTTCTTTCACCACCCAGCCCAGATCGCCGGTGAACAGGCGGCTTCGAACGTCCATCACCAGTGCCAGACGCTCGATTCTGGGCTTGGACTCGCGTCCGAGATCGACCATCTTGGAGATGAGCTCCGGCGGTAGGTTGTCGGCGACGTACCAGCCGAGATCCTCGAGAATCTTGGCCGCAGTGCGCAATCCTGCGCCGGACACCCCGGTGACCAACGCCACCTCGATCTCGTCGTGCTGCGACTCCCCCTCGATGGACTGCTCGAGGTGTTCTTCGGACGGTGGATGTCTCTGTGCCTGGTGTTCGCTCACTACGAAGCCTGTCCCGCCGATTCCACACGCGGTGCGATCGCATGTTCCGCCGTGTTCTCGCCCGATGTCGTTGCACTTGCGTTGCCATCATCGCCTACATCGGCGTCGTCCGTGTCGGAACCCAGCGCGGCCAGCACCGACTTGGCCGTGGTCTCTCCGATTCCCGGAACCTCGACGATCTCTGCGACCGTCGCACGCTTGAGGTTGGCGACCGAACCGAAGTGTGCCACCAACGCTGTTCGACGCGACTCACCGAGTCCGCGAACCGAATCGAGGGCCGACGCCGTCATTCGCCGTGATCGCTTGCTGCGATGGAACGTGATCGCAAACCGGTGCGCTTCGTCTCGGACCCGTTGCAGCAGATAGAGCGATTCGCTCGTGCGCGGCAGGATCACCGGATCCTCCTCCCCCGGAACCCAGACCTCCTCGAGACGCTTCGCCAGACCGACCACAGCGACGTCGGTCACGCCGAGCTCGTCCAGTACCGCTGCGGCGGCGGCCACCTGAGGGGCACCGCCGTCGACGACGAACAGGTTGGGTGGATACGCGAACTTTCGTGGTCTGCCGGTCTGCGGATCCAAGGCCGCTTCGGGGGCCAGATCGCCCCCTGTCCCCTCGGCCGTACCGTCGGCCGCATGTCGCAGGAATCGACGACGAGTCACCTCGGCGATGCTCGCCACGTCGTCGGAATGCCCGTCGCCTGCCGCTTCCTTGATCGCGTAGTGGCGGTAGTCGCTCTTGCGGGGCAGTCCGTCCTCGAAGACGACGAGCGAGGCCACCACGTCGGTTCCCTGCACGTGGGAGATGTCGATGCACTCGATGCGCAGTGGTGCGGAATCCAGATCCAGTGCCTCCTGAATGCCCTGCAGCGCAGCCGATCTGGACGTGAAGTCGCCCGCACGCTTGAGCTTGTGCTGCTGCAGGGCCTCCTTGGCGTTGCGTTCGACGGTCTCGGCCAACGCCTTCTTGTCGCCGCGTTGAGGAACGCGCAAGGTCACGTTCGAGCCCCGGAGTTCACTGAGCCAGACCTGAACCTCGTCGGCGTTGTCCGGCAGGACCGGAACCAGTACTTCCCTCGGGACGGCATTGGATCCGCCGTCGTCGCCGCCCGGTGCCTGTGCGGACAGGGCGGCCTGCTCGCCGTAGAACTGCGTCAGGAACTGTTCGACCAGAGCGGGCAGATCGGCCTCGTCCTGGCGTTCGATCACCTCGCCTGCCTTCTCCACCACCCAGCCGCGTTGCCCTCGCACACGGCCGCCGCGGACGTGGAATACCTGAACTGCCGCTTCCAGGGCATCGGTGGCGAAGGCGACGAGATCGGCGTCTGTGCCGTCGCCGAGCACCACCGCCTGCTTCTCCAATGCTCGACGCAGCGCACCGACGTCGTCTCGCAGACGCGCGGCGGTCTCGAAATCCAGGTCCTCGGATGCGGCCTGCATCTTCTTCTCGAGCTGACGGACGAGCTTGTCCGTCTTACCGGCCAGGAAGTCACAGAAGTCCTCGACGGTGCGCCGATGCTCGTCGGCGCTGACTCGGCCTACGCACGGTGCCGAGCACTTGTCGATGTATCCCAGCAGGCAGGGTCTGCCGATCTGATTGTGGCGCTTCAACACTCCGGTCGAGCACGTGCGCGCGGGGAACACCCGCAACAGAAGATCCAGCGTCTCCCGAATGGCCCAAGCGTGCGCGTAGGGGCCGAAATACCGCACGCCCTTGCGCCTCGGTCCGCGGTAGACGAACAACCGGGGGTATTCCTCGTTCATCGTCACCGCGAGCATCGGATAGCTCTTGTCGTCGCGGTAGCGGACGTTGAACCGCGGATCGAATTCCTTGATCCAGTTGTACTCGAGCTGCAGGGCCTCGACTTCGGTGGTCACCACGGTCCACTCCACCGAAGCCGCGGTGGTGACCATCTGGCGGGTGCGAGGATGCAGCGAGGCGATGTCTGCGAAGTAGGAATTGAGCCGACTGCGGAGGCTTTTGGCCTTTCCTACGTAGACGACGCGGCCGTGCGGATCGCGGAATTTGTACACCCCCGGCTCCACCGGGATGGTTCCGGTGGCCGGGCGGTAGGTAGCGGGGTCGGACACGGCAACCACGTTAGCCGTCGGGTCCGACGTTCTCCGCATCCGCAGCTCAGCTGTGGTGCGGAGGTCCGACGTCAGTCCCGATCGACCTCGATGTCCGGAACGGAGGCGGCGGGCGCGTACTTGCGTTCGAGGGTGCGGAACTGTCTCACCGCCGCGACCGCGTGGTCACGATCGTTGGACTGGATGGCCATCACGTTGATGAACTCGTCGTCGGGAATGTCGACTCTGGCCCACATGGCTCCGTCCGGGAAAGACAGGCCACGCACCAGATCCCATTCGATGAGACGCTCCGACAACAGGTTCCGTACCGCGACACCGGCCGGCCCGACGCGAATGCGCGGGCGCGTCAGCACCAGCGCCAAGCCTCCCAGAAGGACTCCGATTCCCGCCATCGCGAGCTGGTCGGCGGTCCTGAAGTACACCCCGGTCGGCGACACTCGCAGCAGGACGGCGACGGTCGAGTGAGCCACCACGAGCAGTACCGCGGTCGCGATGGCGTAGCGGGCCGACTTACGCGACTTCACCACCATGTCCCACTCGGCGGACGGTGCGCTGCCGGTCACGTGAACTCCTGATTCGTCCAGGGTTGGCGGAGGTGCTTGAGAGTCAGTGCCGTGTCGATCGCGGCCGCCGTGGCCTGAGCACCCTTGTCCTCGAAGGAACCGGGCAGTCCGGCCCGATCGAGCGCCTGTTGCTCGTCGTTGGTGGTGAGGACGCCGTTGGTGACCGGAGTGCCCTCGTCGAGCGAGACACGCGTCAGCCCGGCCGTCACGGCGTCGCACACGTACTCGAAATGTGGTGTGCCCCCGCGGATGACGACGCCGAGAGCGACGACGGCGTCGTGGTTGCGGGCCAGCGCCTGCGCGACGACGGGCAGTTCGATGGCTCCGGCGACACGGATGACCGTGACGTCCTCGATCCCCGCCGACTCGGCTTTGCGAAGTGCACCGTCGAGCAGCGCCTGGGAGATCTTCTGGTGCCACTGACCGGCCACGATCGCCAGCTTGAGATCACTCGCGCCTGCCAGCTGCAGGGTGGGTTCGCCTTCGCCGCTCATGAGGTGGTCCCATTTTCGAAGTCGTCGAGCCCGGTGAGGTCGTGGCCCATGCGGTCGCGCTTGGTGCGCAGGTAGGTGAGGTTCTCGGCGTTGGCGCGCAACGGCATCGGCACTCGCTCGGTCACGTGCAGCCCGTAGCCGTCGAGTCCCACTCGTTTGGCGGGGTTGTTGGTCAGCAGCCGCATCGAGGACACGCCGAGGTCGACGAGGATCTGGGCACCGATTCCGTAGTCTCGCGAGTCGGCGGGGAGTCCGAGCTGCAGGTTGGCGTCGACGGTGTCGGAGCCTGCGTCCTGGAGTTGGTAGGCCTGGAGCTTGTGCAGCAGACCGATGCCGCGACCTTCGTGTCCGCGCATGTACAGCACGATGCCGCGGTCCTCGGCGGCGACCATTTCCAGGGCCGCGTCCAGCTGTGGTCCGCAGTCGCAGCGCAGTGATCCGAACACGTCGCCGGTGAGGCATTCGGAGTGCACTCGAACGAGCACGTCGTTGCCGTCTCCGTCGGGGCCCGCGATGTCGCCGCGGACGAGCGCGACGTGTTCGACCTCGTCGTAGATGCTCTGGTAGCCGACGGCGCGGAACGTGCCGTGGCTGGTGGGGATTCGGGCGTCGGCGACGCGGACGACGTGCTTCTCGTGCTTGCGACGCCAGGCGATGAGGTCGGCAATGGAGATGAGAGCGAGGTCGTGTTCGTCGGCGAAGACGCGCAGTTCGTCGGTCTGGGCCATCGCGCCCTCGTCCTTCTGGCTGACGATTTCACAGATGACGCCTGCAGGCCTCAGGTCTGCCATGCGCGCGAGGTCGACGGCCGCCTCGGTGTGGCCGGGGCGACGCAGCACTCCGCCGTCCTTGGCGCGCAGGGGGACGACGTGGCCCGGCCGGGTGAAGTCGTTGGCACCGGTGTCGGGATCGGCGAGCAGTCGCATCGTGGCCGCCCGGTCGGAGGCCGAGATTCCGGTGCCGATGCCTTCGCGGGCGTCGACGGTGACGGTGTACGCGGTGCCGTGCTTGTCCTGATTGGTGGCGAACATCGGTGGCAGGCCGAGCCGGTCGCAGTCCTCACCGGAGAGCGGAACGCACAGGTAACCGGAGGTGTAGCGGACCATGAAGGCGACCAGTTCGGGGGTGGCCTTCTCGGCGGCGAAGATGAGGTCGCCTTCGTTCTCGCGGTCCTCGTCGTCGACGACCACCACTGCTTTGCCCGCAGCGATGTCCGCAACTGCGCGCTCGATACTGTCGAACCTGGTCACCACGGTGTGCTCCATACGTCTCGGGCCTGGCTCAGCGCCCTGGAAATTCTCCGATGCACCATCGATTGCGTGCACGTCAACAGTACTTACTGTGCGTCGATCGTCTGCAGCCGCTCCACGTACTTGGCGATGACGTCGACTTCGAGGTTGACCGGCGTTCCGGCCTCGGCCGTGCCGAGAGTGGTCAGGTCGAGGGTGGTGGGGATCAGGGAGATCTCGAACCAGTGCGCACCGTCGTCGGCGCCGAGTCCGGAGACGGTGAGCGAGACGCCGTCGACGGTGATCGAGCCCTTCTCGACGACGTAGCGTGCGACCGAGGTGGGCAACGCGATGCGTACGACCGTCCAGTTCTCCGACGGGGACCGGCCGATGATGGTCCCGGTGCCGTCCACATGGCCTTGCACCAGGTGCCCACCGAGACGGCTGCCGAGCGCGGCTGCCCGTTCGAGGTTGACGCGGCTGCCCACGTCGAGGGCACCGAGGCTCGAGCGGTTCAGCGTTTCCTGCATGACGTCGGCGGTGAATCCGCCGTCCGGCAGCACCTCGACGACGGTCAGGCAGACGCCGTTCACGGCGATGGAGTCGCCGTGGCCTGCATCCGAGGTCACCACCGGTCCGCGGACGGTGAACCGCGCGGCGTCGGGAAGTTCGTCCTTGGCCACGATCTCGCCGAGCTCTTCGACAATTCCGGTGAACATCTACTTCGCTCCTTCGGGCACGACGCCGATCAGAATGTCGTTGCCGATCATGGTGACTGTCTCCGTGCGGAACCGAATTGCGTCGGCAATTGTTCCGATACCCGCATTCTCCACCGCTGCGGGCCCGCTGCCCAACACGGCCGGCGCGACGTACGCCACGACGCGGTCCACCAGCCCGGCGGCGAGGAACGCTCCGGCCAACGTCGGACCGCCTTCGAGCTGGATGTCGGTGTGCTCGTGCAGAGCGTCGATCACGGCGGCGGGATCGTGTGTGTCCAGGAACACGGTGGGTGCGTCGGATCCACGGATTGCCGCGGTCGACGGAATCGGCCGCGATCCGACGACGACGCGCACCGGTTGGTGGGGTGCAAGGGTGCCGTCGGGACGTCGTGCGGTCAGGCGCGGGTCGTCGGCCAAGACGGTCCCGGTACCGACGACGATCGCGTCGAGCTTGGCCCGTTCGGCGTGGACGTGCGCCCGGGACTGCGGTCCGGTGATCCACTGGCTCGTGCCGTCCGCCGCCGCGCTACGTCCGTCGAGGGTGGCGGCATATTTCCACGTCACGTGCGGCCGCCCGGTGCGTTGCTTGTGCAACCAGGCGCGCAGCGGCCCCTGCCGCACCTCGGTCTCGCCGGTCCCCTGTTCGACGCGAATGCCCGCCGCTCGCAGGGCTGCCCCGCCGCCCGATGCGAGCGGATTCGGATCTGCGACGGCGTGCACGACCGCGGCGATGCCTGCAGCGATCAGGGCCTGTGAGCACGGTCCGGTGCGGCCGGTGTGGTTGCAGGGTTCGAGGGTCACCACCGCGGTACCGCCGCGAGCTCGGTCCCCGGCCTCGGCCAGCGCGACGATCTCGGCGTGTGGCCCGCCGGGCGGGCGAGTCGAACCGATGCCGACGACGATGCCGTCGGCATCGAGGATCACCGCGCCGACCGGGGGGTTGGGACTGCTGATGCCCCGGGCGGCTTCGGATGCCTCGACGGCGAGGGCCATGGCGTCCGCGACGGACAGTGCTGCGCCCCGGCCGTTCATTACGACAGGTGGTGTGATGCGCGGGCGGCGCGGGCACGGAGGTCGCGCACGGCGACCGCGGGGTCGGCGGTGTTGTAGACGGCAGATCCGGCCACGAAACAGTCGATTCCGGCCTCCGCGGCCTGCTCGATCGTGTCGGAGTTGATGCCGCCGTCGATTTCCACTATCAGACGGAGATCACCGGAATCGACAAGTGCCCGAACAGCTTTCGCCTTGGAGAGCACCTCGGGCATGAACGACTGTCCGCCGAAGCCCGGCTCCACACTCATCACCAGCAGGGTGTCGAAGTCGCGCAGGATCTCCAGGTACGGCTCGATGGGTGTTCCGGGCTTGACGGACAGGCCCGCTTTCGCACCCGCGGCGCGGATATCGCGTGCCACGGCTGACGGGTCGTCGGTTGCCTCGGCGTGAAAAGTGACGTTGTACGCCCCGGCCTCGGCGTAGGGCGGAGCCCAGCGGGCCGGGTCCTCGATCATCAGGTGGCAGTCGAGGGGGATGTCAGTCGCCTTCAGCAAGCTCTCCACTACCGGCAGACCCAGGGTGAGGTTCGGCACGAAGTGCGCGTCCATGACGTCGACGTGCAGCCAGTCGGCTCCGGCCACCGCCTCGGCTTCGGCAGCCAGACGAGCGAAATCAGCGGACAGGATCGAGGGGGCAATCATCGGGGAAACCACGATTGACGAGCCTAGCCCAGCCGGTATCGTTCGCCCATGACCACCATGGATTACGCGGCGACGGTGATCGCCGAGTTGCCCGAGGTCACCGAGGGTGTTCGGTACGGCCATCCGGCGTGGTCGGTGGGCAAGAACGTGTTCGCATGGATTCGGCCGTTCAGCAAGGCCGATCTGAAGCGATTCGGCAGCCAGATCCCGCCCAGCGGGCCGATCCTCGCCGTCCGCACCGCTGATCCGAACGAAAAGGAAGCCATCCTCGCAGCCCACCCGCGGACGTGCTTCACCATCCCGCACTTCGACGGGTTCGCCGCCGTTCTGGTCGACATCGACAACACCGGCGACGACGAACTGCGAGAACTGATCGTCGACGGGTGGCTCGTCTACGCCCCGAGAACCGTGGCCGAGACGTTCCTGGCCGGCGACTGATCACATCGGCATGCTGGTCACATCGGTTTACGCAGCGCCGCCATGAACATCGCGTCCGTACCGTGTCGGTGCGGCCACAGTTGCACGGACGTACCGTCACCGAGTTGTGGCACGCCCGGCACCAGCTCACGGGTATCGAGCGGCTCGACGCCGTAACGGCGGATCGCGTCAGCGACGACGGCCGTGGTTTCGGACAGATGCGGCGAGCAGGTCGAGTACAGCACCACTCCACCGGGGCGAACCAGCTCTATTGCCGCTGCCAGCAGTTCTTTCTGCAGTGTGACGAGTGCCGCCACGTCGGAAGGTTGTCGACGCCAGCGTGCTTCGGGCCTGCGGCGCAGGGCACCGAGTCCGGTGCACGGCGCATCGACGAGCACTCGGTCGTAGCCGCCGTCGAGTCCGGACGCTCGACCGTCGACGGTGTGCACCGTCACCGGGAGATCCTTCGTCGTCTTCGACACCAGATCGGCTCGGTGCGGGGTCGGTTCGACGGCGTCGACCGTGGCACCGTCGATTTCGGCGATGGCACCGATCAGGGCAGCTTTACCGCCCGGTCCGGCGCACAGGTCCAGCCACCGGCCACCGTCCTCGCCGACGAGCGGCGCCAGGGTGAGCGCCCGGCCGACGAGTTGACTGCCTTCGTCCTGCACTCCGGCCAACCCGTCACGGACGGCGTCGATCTTGCCGGGATCACCGCCGTCGAGGTGCACGGCGTACGGCGAATAGGGCCCCTCTTCTCCCCCGGTGATCAGCGCCAGTTCTTCGGCGGAGATCTCACCGGGCCGGGCGACCAGATGCACCGAGGGGCGCGCGTCGTCGGCCTCGAGGACAGCGGCGAGTTCACCGGCGTCGGCACCGAGTGCATCGGCGAAGGCCTGCGCGATCCACTTGGGATGCGCGTACTCGAACGCCAGGTGACCGACGGGATCGGCCCCCGCCTCGGGCGCAAGTTCGTCGACCCACTGCGCCGCCGTGCGTTCGGACACGCGCCGCAATACGGCGTTGACGAAACCTGCTTTGCCGGAACCGAATTCGGACCGAGCCAGGTCGACCGACGTGGCGACGGCGGCGTGAGGAGCCACCCGGGTACGCAGCAGTTGGTACGAGCCGAGCCGCAGAATGTCGAGTAGTGGTCCGTCGATCTCGGCGGCGGGCCGACCGGCGGCGTGGGCGATCACGGCGTCGAGCACACCACGCGCTCGGGACGCGCCGTACGCGAGTTCGGTGGCCAGTGCCGCGTCGCGTGAGTCCAGCTTGCGCTCTCGCAGCAAACCGGGCAGCACGAGGTTGGCGTAGGCATCCCGCTCGCGAACGGCCTTCAGCACGTCCCTGGCCGCGCGACGGGCCGGATCTATCGCGTCGACGGCACGAGGTCCCCCGCCCTGCGGGGGCCGGTTTCCCTTCGGACCACGCGCACCGGGCGACTTCTTGGTGGTCTTTCGGGCCGGACTCGACTCGCGCTTTCGAGGCCTGTCGGGTTCTGTCATCGCGCTACCGCCGTATCGTCCAGCCGAGCGCCGCGCGCCCAGTCGAGTGCCTTCATGAGCTTCTTGCCCTGCGGTTGAACTTCGCCGAGAACCACTGCCGTCGTACCTGTTCCGACGTGCACGCCGGACTTGCGCACCTCGATCGAACCTGGCGCGAGCGTGTCCTCGGAGTGCTGAACCGGTGAGATCTTGACGCGGAGTTCACCGATCGTCGTCCATGCGCCAGGTGCGGGGGTGACCGATCTGATGTGCCGATCGACGAATGCAGCAGACCGCGTCCAGTCGATGCGTGCGGCGTCGACGCTGACCTTGCTCGCGTAGGAGATCCCGTCCTCGGGCTGCGGATGCGCCGATGCCGTCCCGTCCTCGATCGCGTCGAGGGTGGCAGCGAGTAGGTCCGCTCCGCTCGACGCCAGCCGGGTGAGCAGGTCCCCTGTCGTGTCGGTTGCGCGTACCCGCTCGGTGACGACGCCGAGTACCGGGCCGGTGTCCATTCCCGCGTCGAGCAGGAAGGTGGAGGCACCGGTGATCTCGTCGCCTGCGGCGATGGCGGCCTGTACCGGCGCGGCACCTCGCCATGCGGGCAGCAACGAGAAGTGCAGATTGATCCAGCCGAAGCGAGGGATGTCCAGCACCGGCTGCGGCAGCAGTGCCCCGTAAGCGACCACCGGACACACGTCGGGTGCGAGTTCGGTGAGCTGTGAGACGAAATCCGGATCCGAGGGCTTCGCGGGCGTGAACACAGGGATTTCGTGCTCGTCGGCCAGCTGCCCGACCGGTGACCGCATCGTCTTGCGACCTCTACCGGCAGCGGCGTCGGGCCGAGTCACCACGGCGATCACCTCGTGGCGTTCGGACTCGAGCAGTGCCCGCAGCGACGGGACCGCGGGCTCCGGTGTACCGGCAAAGACGACGCGCACTCGAGCAACTCCCTGGGATGGACGAAAGGATCTCGGGTGTCCATCCTAGGGAGTCGCGAGCACTGCGGACGATTCCGCACCTGCCGGTCACGGCGCGTCGGGGGCGTCGACCGTGTCGTCGGGATCTCGATCGGTCGAACCGTCCTCGGCAAGTATCCGATACAGCGCCCTGCGGGCTTGAGTGAGAATCTCGGCGGCCTGCTCCACCTGTTTCGGTGTGCCCACTCCGGCAACCTGACCGGCTGCGCCCATCAACTGGCCGATCAGCGCCCGCAGATCCCGGGCGTCGACTCCGACGGACTCTGCCACGTCGTCCCACGGGCTGCCCAGGTCGGCACGATGGGCCTCGATGTGCGTTCGACCCTCGTCGGTCAGTGCAGCGGTCTTGCGGCCGGCCACCTTGTCGATGAGAACCAGGCCCTCGTCTTCGAGTTGCGACAGGGCCGGGTAGATGGAGCCAGGACTCGGCTTCCAGGTGCCGTTGCTCTTCTCGGCGATCTGCTGGATCAGTTCGTATCCGTGCATCGGACGTTCCTCGAGCAGCAGGAGGATTGCAGCGCGCACGTCCCCGCGACGCCCTCGCCCTCCCCGACCGCGACCTCGACCGAAATCTGCGTTCGGCCCGAAACCACCGGGACCGAAACCGGGGCGCATGCCTTCCGGTCCCCGTCCGAACGGCCCACCGGCACCGTGCCTGCTCCGTTCACCGTGACCTCTCCTGCCGCGGCCGCGCTCTCGTGGACCGTGATCGTCCGACGGGCCGCGGTCCTCACTCTGCGCGACCCACATCTGGAACGGCGCGCCACGCATGTGTCGACGTGCTCCTGCGCGACGTCCGAATTCGTGTGCGAATCCTTCGATTGCGTAATTCATGTCTTGCTCCTTCGTATCGATTGACATGTCGACGATATATCGACAATAGATCTTTGGCAAGGTCCAGAGGCAACCTCCACGTTTCCCGACTGCGAGGAACGCGCCCCGGACGGCTCACGCTCGCTAGGATGACGCGGTCGGTACGAGCTCTCGTCCAACAGACCGAAACAGCGGCCGGCTCTACCGCGCTCGCGCAACCGCGCTCGCGCACCAACGAGGGAGGCCGTGTGGCCGGATCGACGAGGCGACGCGTGACCGTCGTGCTCGGATGCGTCCTCGTCATCGTCCTGCTCGCCGGCTCCAACGTTCTCGGCCAACGAACCTCCGTACTGATCGACGACATCGCACAGCTCGCGGGAGGTATCACGGCGACGATCGTCTGCTGGCGGACGGCGTCGAGAAGAACGGGCACCGAACGGCAGTGGCGCGTTCTGATGGCCGCCGGAATGGCCTGCTGGAGTGCAGGCATGGCGGTCTGGGCCTTCTATCGATCCGTTCTCGGCATGCCGCTGCCGACCGCGTCCGTCGCCGACGTCGGATTCTTTCTCTTCCCGATCCTCGCCGTGCCTGCCCTGCTGGCCTTCGTCGGCCCGTCGCCCTGGCGGGCTGCCTCGAGTGCACGCCATGTCTGGGTGATGTCGTTGCTCGACGGGGCCGTCGTCGTCGGGTCGCTCTTCGTTCTCTCCTGGGCAACCGTGCTCGGCGCGGTCGTGCATTCGTCGGAATCCGAATCGATCGAGTTCCTGGTGGCGATCATGTACCCCATCACCGACCTGGTACTCGTGGCCATGATCGTGCTGCTCGCCGTGATCCCGAGGATCGCCGCGCGATATCGGACGCAGCTCACCCTGCTCGGCGCCGGAATCCTGATGATGGCGATATCCGACAGCATCTATGCGTATCTCGTCGCCACCGGTGCGGACTTCATGCCGGTTCTGACCGACGGCGGATTCATCGCAGGCACAGCGCTCATCGCCCTCGCGGCCGCTGCCCCGAGGACCGTGGACGACAACCCGGCACCGCGTGACTCGTCGACACACGGCTCGTCGCTGTACGGATCGCAGCCCACCGAGTCGGACTGCACCGAGGCCGTCACCGGCGCGAGAACGCAATTGCTGTTGCCGTACGCACTCATGGGTGCGATCGGGATCGTGTTGGCGATACTGCGTGTGCAGACCGGGGAGCTGGACTCGACCGTGGTGGTACTCGGGGTTGCAGTGGTGTTGCTCTCACTCGTTCGCCAGGTGATCACCCTGGTTCAGAACGACAATCTGCTGCGCAGCCTGACTCGGGCGCAGGCCGAGTTGACGTACCGCGCGCATCACGACGGGCTGACCGGATTGCTCAACCGGTCGTCGTTCGACGAGCACCTTCGAGCGGCGGTGCACGACGCCCGAGCGGGCCGGGGCCGCGCCGTCCTGCTCCTGATCGACCTCGACGACTTCAAGAGCGTCAACGACAGATTCGGACATGGTGGCGGCGACCGACTACTGATCGAACTTGCACGCCGCCTCGACCGATGCGTCGTGGACGGAGTAGTGGCGCGCTTCGGCGGCGACGAGTTCACCGCCCTGGTGTACGCCGACCTCGATGCCGGTCGCGCGACGGCGGTCCGCATCGCCGAGACGATGCGGACCGCCCACGAGATCGACGGCCATTCGGTGTCGGTCGGCGTGTGCGTGGGCGTGGTGCAGATCGGTCAGCTCGACCGCACACCCCACGACACCACGACCGTGGCCGGCTCCGACACCGCCGACGAGGACGAGCTGATGCGGCTGGCCGATCGAGCGATGTACGAGGCCAAACGCGAGGGCAAGGCCGGCATCTACGCCTACGACACCGCGGGTGCACTCACCGCGGTGCCGAGCACCTCCGATCAGGCGACCCTGGGGACCAGGCCGAAAATGGTTGCAGGTGAACCGGATCCGGCTCGGTTGATCGGGCCGCCGACCAGAACGTAGGCACCCGTGGTCGGAATCGACTCCAGATTGGTCAGGTTCTCCAGGCTGATCCGACGCCGGTCGTAGAGCTTGACCGACACCGGATAGGTGTCGTCGTTGCCCAGATCGGGCCCGAAGGTGTCGGTGCCGAGGGCACCTCTTTCGGCTAGCCTGCCCGTGTCGATCAACCACTGTGCTGCCTCCGGAGAGAACCCGGGTTGGTGCGTCACACCGTCCGCGTCCGCGTTGGCGTACGCATCGGTCCCCCAGCGTGACGCCCATCCGGTCCACAGAACGACAGCCGCCCCTGGTGGAATGGCACCGTTGACTGCTTCCCAGTTCTGCAGGTCGGCCACGGTTACGGCGTAGTCGGCGTCGGCCGCCGCCCGATCACGAATGTCGATCTTCACCGCGGGCAGAAACAGATCCTCCGGATCGAGCTGGTCGGCGGTCAGGCCACCTTCCTGGAAGTGCGCGGGTGCGCCCCAGTGCGTGCCGGTGTGCTCGCCCTCCTTGACGTACTGGAGGTAGAAGCCGTCGTCTGCGACGGTGAACGCCGTCTCTAGCGAGAATTCGGGATCGCCGGGAAAGATAGGGGTGAGCGCCGGATCGTTGATGTGCGACAGGGACACGATTCGTAGCAGTCGATCCAACGGAACGACCGGTGTCGGTGGCTGCGCCGAGCCGGTACCGGGCAGGGCGTCGGCGGTGGCAGGTGCGGCCAGACGGGCACCGATCACCACTGCCAAACCTGTTGTCGCACGGCGAAAGAGCTGCCTTCTCTTCATGTCCCCGACCCACCTTTCATCGGCGCCCCGTGCGCCGCCCCGAGGCAACCCTAGGCCACGTCGAGCCGGGACGGCGGAATCAGCCGATTCGAATCGGGTCTATCTGGACCCGCACTCCGCCGCCGAGTTTCTTGGCACTGCGCGATGCCTGCGCGGTGGCCAGTGCCCGCGCCAACGCCGCCCCGGTGCTGCGCGGCACGCGTATCAACAACCGCTGCACATCACCGGGAAGTGCGTCCTCACCACCGCCCGCCGGTGCCCGTTGGCCGTCCGGCAGATCGACCGGACCGAGTATTTCCACCGACTCGGGCAGATCTGCGCTCTCGACCAGCGCGGAGATCGCATCGGTGGTTCCGTCGACGGCCGCAACGTGCACGGCGGGCGGGAACCGTACCTCCACTCGTTCGTCCAACTGACTTCTGGCGTGCCACAGCGGGTCCCAGCGAACCAGTGCCTGCACAGTGGGTATCTCGGACTCGGCGACGACGACCACTCGGCCGCCTGCCGTGCCCGGCCGAACCAAAGCGGCGGCGGTCATCCACCGACGCAGTGTCTCCTCGGCCGCGCGCAGGTCTGCCCGGCCGAGCAGGGCCCAGCCGTCCAGCAAGAGAGCCGCACCGTATCCACCGTCGACCGTCGGCTCGGCACCGACGGTGGACACGACGAGACCGGCACCGGGTCGGACGGCGTCGAGCACGGCGGCGCCTCCCGAGTTGTGAACCGGTACACCGGGAAATGCCCGTCCGAGTTCCTCGGCGGTGCGGCCCGCGCCGATCACGACCGCACGCAGGTTGCGCGATCCGCATACCGTGCACCGATGCGCGGTGTCTGCGATGCCGCACCACGAGCACGTCGGACTCCCTGCTCCGTCGCTCCCCGGGGCCGACGGCAGCGCCAACGGACCGTTGCACCGGCGACACCGAGCCGGATGTCGACACTTCGCGCACGCCAGTGACGGCACATAGCCCCCGCGCGGAACCTGAACCAGCACAGGCGAATCGGCCTTCAGCGCGGCCCGCGCCGCCTCGAACGCGATCGCGGGCAACCGGGCGACACGGGCTGCCGGATCCCGCGCGAGCGCATGGTCCGAGTCGGCCAAGGCCACCACGTGGGGTTGACGCTCACGGACAAGCTCACGTGGAGCCACCAGGTCGTGTGCCCAACCGGAATCCACGAGAGCTTCCGCCTCCGCAGTCCGCGCATGTCCGCCGATGACCACCGCGGCTGCGGAGACGTGCGCTCGCAGCAACGCCACTTCTCGGGCATGCGGATACGGCGAACGGGGCTCGGCGAAACTGTCGTCACCGTCGTCCCAGATGGCGATCATGCCGAGAGTAAACACCGGAGCGAACACGGCGCTTCGTGTCCCCACCACGACGACCGGGCCCGATCGCAGACCACGCAACCATTGCCGATACCGCTTCGCCGGGCCCAAACCGGCCGACAGCGCCACCACCCGGTCGGCACCGAGCAGAGCCGTACAGGCCGTCTCCAGACGATCGAGGTCTCGCTGATCGGGCACCACGACCACCGCAGACCGACCGCCGGCCACGGTCACGGCGGCGGCCTCCGCCAACCGCATCGGCCACAGCTCACCGGGCAACGCCTGCCATACCGCGCGCGGTACGCGTCCCGACGCCAACGCCTCGAGGAAGTTCGAGCCGTGGGTGTAGGCCGACCAGGCTGCCCGGTCGATGTCCGGCTCGGCCGGGGGCTCGACGGCGGGTGTCTGTTCCGCCTCGACTCGGGCGTGGCGAGCCGGGATCGCCAGCCGCAGCACGTCCGCCCTGGTCCCGGCGTATCGATCGGCCACCGCCGCGGCCAGTTCAGCGATCTCCGGAGTCAGAACCTGCTCCGCGGACACCACCCGATCGAGCCAGCCGAGCTTGCCGGAATGCTCGGTCTCGGCCAGTCTGGCCAGCACGAAACCGTCGACCAGCCGGCCCGCGAACCGCACCCGAACTCGGACACCCGGCTGAGCATCATTGCTCACCTCTTCGGGCACGAGGTAGTCGAACTCGCGGTCGAGATGCGGCAGCGGCAACATCGGAAGAATGCGCGCGATCGGGAGATCCGACGCCGCCACCCGCGCTACTCCCGCCACCGCACCTCCTCCTCGATTCTCACCCCACACTCGATGTCGGAGCACCGAGTCGGTGCGAGCAGGGTACGTGCAGAACGGTCGAAACCGAACTCAGAGTCCGGCAGCCTCCCGGAGCTTGCCGGCGCGGTCGGTGGACTCCCACGGAAGATCGATGTCGGTGCGGCCGAAGTGACCGTACGCCGCGGTGGGCGCGTAGATCGGTCGCAGCAGGTCCAGATCACGAATGATGGCACCGGGACGCAGGTCGAACACCTCGCTGATCGCCGCCTGAATGCGCGCGGGATCGGTCTTCTCGGTGCCGAACGTCTCGACGAACAACCCGACCGGGGCCGCCTTGCCGATGGCGTACGCCACCTGGACCTCGATGCGATCGGCGAGACCGGCAGCAACAGCGTTCTTCGCCACCCAGCGCATCGCGTACGCAGCACTGCGGTCCACCTTGGACGGGTCCTTGCCGGAGAACGCACCGCCACCGTGCCGTGCCATGCCGCCGTAGGTGTCGACGATGATCTTGCGGCCGGTCAGTCCGGCGTCGCCCATCGGTCCACCGAGGACGAACTTTCCGGTGGGATTGACCAACAGACGCACGTTGGACGTGTCCAGTGTCGGCACGTCCAACTCGGCGAGCACCGAGCCCAGCACCTTCTCCCGAATGTCGGGGGTGAGCAGGTTGTCGAGATCGATGTCGGCTGCGTGCTGAGTCGAGATCACGACGGTGTCGAGGCGAACGGCATTGTCACCGTCGTATTCGATCGTCACCTGCGTCTTGCCGTCCGGACGCAGGTACGGCAGCACTCCGCTCTTGCGGACCTCGGTCAGTCGCCGAGAGAGCCGGTGCGCCAACGCGATCGGCAGCGGCATCAGCTCGGGAGTGTCGGTGTTGGCGTAGCCGAACATCAACCCCTGATCCCCCGCGCCCTGACGGTCGATCTCGTCGTCGGACAGTCCCTCGACTCGGGCCTCGTGCGAGTGATCGACGCCCTGAGCGATCTCGGGAGACTGCGCGCCGATCGCGACGTTGACACCGCACGAATTTCCGTCGAACCCCTTGGCCGACGAGTCGTACCCGATCTCGAGCACCTTCTCGCGCACGATCTTGGGGATGTCGGCGTATGCGGTGGTGTTGACCTCACCCGCGACATGCACCTGGCCGGTCGTGACCAGAGTCTCCACGGCCACACGGGCACGCGGATCCTCCGTCAGCAGAGCATCGAGAATGGAATCGCTGATGGCGTCACAGATCTTGTCGGGGTGACCCTCTGTGACGGACTCGCTGGTGAAAAGCCGACTACCGGACTTGCTCACGGACTTCCTCTCGACGCATGTTCCTGCCCGACCCGACGCCTCGCGCCGGTCGGGCACTCCACGAAAATTGACGTTCCTTCGGTGTTATCGCCCCTGCCGGAGCCGCGCAAACCTCTACGGCACTACACGTGGTGCCCAGCACGGTAGCCGGTACGACATCGATCGTGCACTCTCGGCATCGTCACGAATTCGACTTCGGTCGAGTACTCCGCGCATCGAGCATCTGCGCCACAGAATCCAGCACGCGGCTCGCGAGGAGTGCTTTCGAGCCCTCGCCCAGCGCCGCTTCGGAACCGTCGGAACCGAGCAGCCAGCCGTCGTTGTGGTCGACCTCGAACGCCTTGCCGTCCCCGACGGCGTTGACCACGAGCAGGTCGCAGCCCTTGCGTTCGAGCTTGGCCCGCGCGTACGTCAGCACGTCTCCGTTCGCGTCCCCGGTCTCGGCGGCGAATCCGACGATGACCGTCGACGGTTCGAGTTCACCGTCGCGGCGAGCGGACACGAGGCCGGCGAGTATGTCGTCGTTGCGGACCAGCGGGATCGACGACGGTTCGTCGGCCCCCTTCTTGATCTTGCTGCCCGCGATGGATTCGGGGCGGAAGTCGGCGACCGCGGCCGCCATCACCACGGCGTCGACACCGACGGCAAGTTTGCGAACGGCCTCCTGCATGTCCGACGCCGTCTTGACGTGCACCACGTCGACCGCGGCCGGAGCGTCGAGGTCGCTGGTGTACCCGGCGACCAACGTCACCTGGGCTCCTCGTTGCGCTGCCACTCGCGCGAGCGCATATCCCTGCTTGCCCGAGCTTCGGTTGCCCAGAAAACGAACCGGATCGAGAGGCTCGCGAGTGCCCCCGGCAGAGACCAGAACACGGCGTCCTTCGAGATCCCGAGGGAGCGCATCCCCTCGCTCGGTCACCAGCATGGAGAGCGCGAAGATCTCGTCCGGCTCCGGCAACCGACCCGACCCGGTGTCTCGCCCGGTCAGACGCCCCGATGCCGGTTCGATCACGTGTGTTCCGCGAGAACGAAGGGTCGCGACGTTGGCGACCGTGGCGGGGTGCTCCCACATCTCGGTGTGCATCGCCGGGGCCACGACCACCGGACACCGCGCCGTGAGCAGGGTGGCCGTCAGAAGATCGTCCGCACGTCCCCCGGCGATGCGGGCCATGAGGTCCGCGGTGGCGGGCGCGACGACGACGAGGTCTGCCTCCTGACCCAGGCGCACATGCGGAACTTCCGGCACATCCGCGAACACCCCGGTGTGTACCGGTTGGCCGGACAACGCCTCGAATGTCGCGCGCCCGACGAACTCCAGGGCGGATGCGGTCGGAATCACCCGGACCTGGTGCCCGCTCTCGGTGAAACTACGGATGAGCGAACAACTCTTGTAGGCGGCGATACCTCCGCCGACTCCGACGACAACGTGCAAGTCAGATGTCCTCTGTGAGGTTCTTATTCGCCTTCGGTGTGCTCGAGCAGGTCCGCGTGGATCTCGCGGAGAGCGATCGACAGCGGCTTCTCCTGCAGACCCGGCTCGACCAGCGGTCCCACGTACTCGAGGATGCCGTCGCCGAGCTGGTTGTAGTAGTCGTTGATCTGGCGGGCACGCTTGGCTGCGTAGATCACGAGGGCGTACTTGGACGAGGTGCGGGCGAGCAGCTCGTCGATGGGCGGATTGGTGATGCCGAGCGGCGTGTCGTAGGCCGGCAGAGCGCTGCGTCCGTCGAAGTCGGAAACGGCCGCTGAAATGCTGCTCACTGATGATCTCCTGAAATTGCATCGTTGGTGCTACGAACTAGCTGGTCGGGGCCTCGTGCGCCGTGAAAATGGTCAGCTGTTGCCGACCGACGACCTACCGACCAACAAGGATACCAACTGTTCGCACGAATGGTCGACATCGGTATTGACAACCACCGTGTCGAACTCGTCCTGTGCGGCCAGTTCCACCCGTGCGGTCTCCAATCTCCGCTCGGTGGCCGCGCTCTCCTCGGTCGCGCGCCCGACCAGACGAGAGACGAGGTCGTCCCACGTCGGTGGAGCCATGAACACCAGCATCGCCTCGGGCTTGGACACCCGCACGGCACGGGCACCGGCCAGATCGAGCTCGAGCAACACCGGGCTACCCGCCTCCAGTGCAGCTTCCACCGGTGCGGCCGGAGTCCCCGACCGTTGCAGACCACCGTGAATGCTCGCCCACTCGAGCAACTCGTCGTCGGCGATCATCCGATCGAACTCATCGGCCGACACGAAGTGGTAATCCTGACCGTCCACCTCACCGGGCCGCGGTGCTCGCGTCGTGACCGACACGCTGAACACCAGCTCGGGCAGCGCAGCACGCACGAGCCGAACGACACTGGACTTGCCGACGCCGGAGGGGCCGGACAACACCACCAACCGGCCGCGCTCGATCTCCGGGACCGAAGTCGCCGCAGTGTCACTCACCGTCGTCAGGCCTCGAAATCGAACTTCGTCAACAGCGCCTTGCGCTGCCGATCTCCGAGACCGCGCAGTCGACGGGTGGGCGCGATCTCCAATTCCGTCATCAGCTCCGCGGCCTTGACCTTGCCCACCTTCGGCAGGGCCTCGAGCAACGCGGAGACCTTCATCTTTCCGAGAATCTCGTCCGTCTCGGCATCTGTGAGCACCTGCTTGAGATCGGTGCCGCCGCGCTTGAGGCGCTCCTTGAGCTCGGCGCGCGCTTTCCTGGCGATCGCTGCCTTCTCGAGGGCAGCGGCACGCTGCTCGGGCGTCAACTGGGGAAGGGCCACTGTCGGTTCCTCCGTCTTCTCGTTCTGGGCGATACGACGTGCACGATCACTGTCGGCACGTCGACCATCGATGTTCCACTGCCACGGACCACGTTCATCGGCGCTCCGCACCGGCGATCCGCACTGTTCGTCGGCAGCGCTAGCGACCGTACCGACGACTGCCGCTCACCGCTAACCCGCCCCCGAATGCCGGAGCGCGGCAGCATCGACTATGCGAGACCGGCTTCGATCTCGTCGCGCAACCGCGTCGCCGCGTCGCGCAATGCCGTCACCGACGGGCCTGCCGCCAGGACACCCCGAGAGGAGTTGGGAAGCAACAGCTCACGCGAATCGCGGAAGATCTCCGCAAGATCTGCAACCGTTGCTCCCTGCGCTCCCAGACCCGGCGCGAGGATGGGTCCGGTGTAGTTCGACAGGTCGAGACCGTGATCACGAGTGGCACCGACGACCAAGCCCACCGTGTCGGCATCGACGCGGTTGCGCTTCCCCGCCGCGTCGACGATCGACTGAGCCACCGTCTCGCCGTCCGAGGTCGCCGCCTGCTGCAGCGCCGAGCCCTCCGCATTCGAGGTCCGAGCCAGCACGAACAGACCGCGCCGGTGTCGCACCGCTCGATCGACGGTCTCCCCCAGTGAATCGAAGCCCAGGTACGGCGACACCGTCACAGCATCCGAGGACAACGGAGAATCGGGTTCCAGCCAGGCCTGCGCGTACGCATCCATCGTGGTTCCGATGTCGCCGCGCTTCGCATCGGAGATCACCATGGTGCCCGCATCCCGAAGCACACCGACAGTGCGTTCGAGCACCGCATACCCGGCAGATCCGTACGCCTCGAAGAACGCCACCTGAGGCTTGACGATGGCCACTTCGCCGACGAACGCCTCGACGCACAGCTCGGCGAACACCTCGAGACCGTCCGCCGAGCGAGGCAGGTCCCACGCCTCGAGCAGCGCCGGGTGCGGATCGATTCCGACACACAGTCGACCACGGGCCGCAACCGCGGCGCGCAACCGATCCGACCAGGTGTGATGGCTCACTCCACTCCCAGCCCCTGCTTCAGACCGGCGTGCAGGTCTTGCAACGAGCGAACACCGATTCCTCCGGCGATGCCGGCTTCGATGCCCTGCACTGCTGCCGACGCACCCTGCACCGTGGTGATGCATGGAATGTTCTGCGCAACTGCCGCGCTACGGATCTCGTACCCGTCGACGCGGGGGCCGGAGTTGCCGTACGGGGTGTTGATCACCATGGCGATGTCACCGGCGAGAATCCGGTCGACGATGGTCCGCTCCCCTGCGGGCACGTCCTCACCGGACTGCTTGTAGACCTGCTCGCATTTGATTCCGTTGCGCCGCAACACATCTGCGGTTCCTTCGGTCGCAAGGATCGTGAAGCCCAGATCCGCCAGTCGCTTCACCGGGAAGATCAGTGATCGCTTGTCCTTGTTGGCCACCGATACGAACACCGCGCCACCCGCAGGCAACGAGCCGTACGCCGCAGTCTGACTCTTGGCGAAAGCGGTACCGAAATCGAAGTCGATTCCCATCACCTCGCCGGTGGACTTCATCTCCGGGCTCAGCAAGGTGTCCACTCCGGTCCCGTCCGCGCGGCGGAACCGGTTGAACGGCAACACTGCTTCCTTGACGGCGATCGGGGATCCGGCCGGGACGGTGCCACCGTCCCCGGTCTCGGGCAGGATTCCCGCGGTCCGGAGTTCGGCGATGCTCTCCCCGAGCATCACTCGGGCGCAGGCCTTCGCGAGCTGTACGGCAGTCGCCTTGGACACGAACGGAACCGTACGGCTCGCGCGAGGATTGGCTTCGAGGACGTACAGGATGTCGTCCTTGAGTGCGTACTGCACGTTGAGCAGACCGCGTACGCCGATGCCCTTCGCGAGCGCCTCGGTGGACCGTCGGACGTTCTCGATGTCGGTCTTGCCCAGCGTGATCGGCGGCAACGCACAGGCCGAGTCGCCGGAGTGGATACCGGCCTCCTCGATGTGTTCCATGATGCCGCCGATGTAGACCTCGGTGCCGTCGCACAGTGCGTCGACGTCGATTTCGACTGCGTCTTCGAGGAACCGGTCGACCAGCACCGGACGGTCGTCCGAGATCTCCGTCGCGTTGGAGATGTACGTGGCCAGCGATGCCTCGTCGTACACGATCTCCATGCCGCGTCCGCCGAGCACGTAGGACGGGCGCACCAGCACCGGGTAACCGATTCCGGCGGCGATCTCACGGGCTCCGTCGAACGTCGTTGCGGTGCCGTACTTCGCTGCCGGCAATCCGGCTGCGTCGAGCACCTTGCCGAACTCGCCCCGGTCCTCGGCGAGATCGATGGCCTCGGGCGACGTTCCGACGATCGGGACACCCGCGGCCTTCAGTCGCTTGGCCAGTCCGAGCGGGGTCTGACCGCCGAGCTGGACGATGACGCCTCGCACCGTGCCAGACGCGGCCTCGGCCCGGTACACCTCGAGGACGTCCTCGAAGGTCAGTGGCTCGAAGTACAGGCGGTCGGCGGTGTCGTAGTCGGTGGAGACGGTTTCCGGGTTGCAGTTGACCATCACCGTCTCGTACCCGGCCTCGGACAGTGTCTGCGCCGCGTGCACACAGCTGTAGTCGAATTCGATGCCCTGACCGATGCGGTTGGGACCCGAGCCCAGGATGAGCACCTTGGGGCGGTCCGGCTGCGGGGCCACCTCGGACTCGGCCTCGGGGTCGAGTTCGTAGGTGCCGTAGTGGTACGGCGTCTTGGCCTCGAACTCGGCGGCGCAGGTGTCGACGGTCTTGTAGACCGGATGCACACCGAGCTCGGTACGCAGCGCACGTACTCCGTCCTCACCGTCGAGTTCGGGGCGCAGAGCCGCGATCTGGCGGTCGGACAGACCGTGATACTTCGCCTGCCGCAGCAGCGCCTCGTCGAATTCGGCCGCCTCGCGGACCTGGACGCCGAGTTCGTGGATCTGCTGGAACTGGTCGAGGAACCAGGGGTCGATCTTGGTCGCCTCGAAGAGCTGCTCGAGGGTGGCGCCCATCGCGAACGCCTTCTCGATCCCGTACATCCGGCCGTCCTGAGGAACGGACAGGTCCGCCAGCAGCGCATCGAGGCTCTCTGCCCCGACCTCGGGGCCGGTCCAGTACCCCGCGCGCTTGGTTTCGAGCGAGCGCATCACCTTGCCGAATGCCTCGGTGAAGTTGCGGCCGATGGACATCGCCTCGCCGACGGACTTCATCGTCGTGGTCAGCGTGCCGTCGGCTCCGGGGAACTTCTCGAACGCGAACCGCGGTGCCTTGACGACCACGTAGTCCAGGGTCGGCTCGAAGCACGCCGGGGTCTCGCGGGTGATGTCGTTGACGATCTCGTCGAGGGTGTAGCCGATGGCCAGCTTGGCGGCCATCTTCGCGATCGGGTAACCGGTTGCCTTCGATGCCAGTGCCGACGAGCGCGACACGCGGGGGTTCATCTCGATGACGACGAGGCGGCCGTCCGCCGGATCCATCGCGAACTGGATGTTGCAGCCACCGGTGTCGACGCCCACCTCACGCAGGATGTCGATGGAGAGGTCGCGCATCTTCTGGTACTCGCGGTCGGTGAGCGTCATGGCCGGGGCGACGGTCACCGAGTCGCCGGTGTGCACGCCCACTGGGTCCACGTTCTCGATGGAGCACACGATGACCACGTTGTCGCGGCCGTCGCGCATGAGCTCGAGCTCGTATTCCTTCCAGCCGAGGATGGACTCCTCGATGAGGACGTTCGCCGTGGGCGAGGCGGCCAGCCCGCCGCCGGCGATCCGGGTCAGATCCTCGTCGTTGTATGCCAGTCCCGAACCCAGACCACCCATCGTGAACGACGGCCGGACGACAACCGGGAAGCCGAGCTCGGCAACGGTCGCACGGACCTCGTCCATCGTGTAGCAGACGGCCGACTTGGCGGATTCGCCGCCGACCTTGGCCACGATGTCCTTGAACTTCTGGCGATCCTCGCCGCGCTGGATGGCGTCGAAGTCGGCACCGATCAGCTCGACGCCGTACTTGGCGAGAATGCCCTGATCGTGCAGTGCGACAGCGGCATTGAGTGCTGTCTGCCCACCGAGCGTGGCGAGCACGGCCTGGATGGGGTGACCCTGCTCGGCCTCGCGGGCGAAGATCTTCTCGATGAATTCCGCGGTGATCGGCTCGACGTAGGTGGCGTCGGCGAACTCGGGGTCGGTCATGATCGTCGCGGGGTTGGAGTTGACGAGGCTGACGCGCAGGCCTTCCTCGCGCAGCACTCGGCAGGCCTGGGTGCCGGAGTAGTCGAACTCACAGGCCTGACCGATGACGATCGGGCCGGATCCGATGACCAGGACGTGGTTCAGGTCTGTGCGGCGTGGCATTACTTCTTCTCCTGAAGGACGCTGGTGAAACGGTCGAAGAGGTAGGCGGCGTCGTGTGGACCGGCCGCGGCCTCGGGGTGGTACTGCACGGAGAAGGCGCTACCGCTGATCAGTTCGACGCCTTCGACGGTGCCGTCGTTGGCGCAGGTATGGCTGATGCGGGCGCGGCCGAAGTCGGTGTCGAACTCCTCGCCCGCTTCGCCTTCGAGTGCGAATCCGTGGTTCTGCGCGGTGATCGCGATGCGTCCGGTGGTGTGCTCGATGACCGGGATGTTCATGCCGCGGTGGCCGAACTTCATCTTGTAGGTGCCACGGCCCAGTGCCCGCCCGAAGATCTGATTTCCGAAGCAGATACCGAACAGCGGCAGCTCACGTTCGAGTACCTGCCTGGTCAACGCGACGCTGGTGTCCGCCGTGGCCGGGTCGCCCGGTCCGTTGGACAGGAAGACACCGTCCGGGTTCAGTTCCAGAACCTGCTCGATGGTGGTGTTCGACGGCACCACGTGCACGCGGATACCGCGCTCGGCGAACATCCGCGGAGTGTTGGTCTTGATACCGAGATCGACTGCGACGACGGTGAACCGAGCATCACCGGACGGCTCGATGGTGTAGCCGGCTCCGGTGGTCACTTCACCGGCGAGGTCGGCACCGAGCATGGACGGCTGACCGACCACCTGCTCGAGCATCTCCTCCGAGGTGCCGAGCGCGTCGCCGGAGAACACTCCCGCTCGCAGCGAGCCGCGGGTGCGCAGGTGCCGTACCAGGGCGCGTGTGTCGATTCCGGCGATGCCCACCACGTTCTGGGCCTCGAGCTGATCCTGCAGAGTTCCGGTCGAGCGCCAACTCGAGGTGCGGCGCGCCGGATCTCGAACGACGTATCCGGCGACCCAGATCTTGTTGGGATCCTGGGCGCTGGCGGCTTCACCGTCCTCCTGGTTCCAGCCGGTGTTGCCGATCTGCGGCGCGGTCGCGACGACGATCTGTCGGTGATAGCTCGGGTCGGTCAGTGTCTCCTGGTAACCGGTCATTCCGGTACAGAACACGGCCTCGCCGAGGGTGCGCCCCTGTGCGCCGAATGTGGTGCCGCGGAATGTCCGGCCGTCCTCCAGAACAAGAACTGCGCTGCTCACGCGGTTTCCTCCTTGGTTTCTCCGGTGGAACTCGCTGTCCACACCGGGTAGATCTGCTTGTCGTCGGCCCGGAAGCCGGTGTCTATCTCGGTCCCCGTCGGGAGCTCCCAACGAATGACCAGAAGCCCGTCCTTGGTCATGACCTTGCCCGCCAACCCGCGCTCGGTGCGGATCGCACGAATCGATTCCGCTGGAATCCAGATGGGAGATTCACCGTCTCGATCGAGCAGAATGCCCTTCTCGTACCGCGACAGTTCGCCGGTCGCGCGATGGCCGATGTCGCCGACGGCGATGCGGTCCTGCCAGCTCGGCGCGATGGTGCTGCCGACGTACAGGCCGGTGGCCGGCTCGATGTGAGTGGCACCCAGATTTTCGGGCACGGCCGGGAATTCACCGATTCGCTCTTCCTGACGCTTCTGCCGTCCTCGCCAACCCCAGAAGATCAGGGCGATCATCAGCGCCCAGAACAGGACGAATCCGATGACGATGAGAACTCTGTCCACGGCTCTACTCTCCCGCTCTGTTCGCCACGACTCCGTCGCGGACGGTGATTCGTCCGCGCAACACCGTCGTGGTCACCTTCGAGGAGAAGGTCATGTCCTCGAACGGCGTGTTGTGTGCGACGCTGGCCAGCTTCTTGCCCGAGACCGTCCAGCTCGAATTCGCATCCACCAGCGTCAGATTGGCGATCTCACCGACCTCGATGGGTCGACCCTGATCGGCCAGTCCGACGATTTCGGCGGGACGCTCGCTCATCACCCGCGCCACGCCGCGCCAATCGAGCAGGCCCGGGGTCACCATCGTGTCGACGACGATCGACAGTGCGGTTTCGAGCCCGAGCATCCCGGGACGGGCGATCGAGAACTCGCAGCACTTGTCCTGTTCGGCATGCGGAGCGTGATCGGTTGCCACACAATCGATCACACCGTCGGCGAGGCCCTTCCGCAGGGCGTCGACGTCGGATTTCTCGCGCAGCGGCGGATTCACCTTGTTGATCGCGTCGTACGTCTCGAGCCGTGAGTCGTCCAGCAGCAGGTGATGCGGGGTGACCTCGGCAGTGATCGAAATACCCTGTCCACGTGCCCATTTCATCAGCTCGACGGTGCCCGCGGTGGACGCGTGGCAGATGTGCACCCGCGCACCCGCATCACGGGCCAGCAGGGCGTCGCGCGCGACGATCGATTCTTCTGCCGCGCGTGGCCAACCGGCCAGTCCGAGCCGCGCCGCAGTGGGCCCCTCGTGTGCGACGGCACCGACGGTGAGCCTGGGCTCCTCGGCGTGCTGAGCGATGAGGACACCGAGCGAACTCGAGTACTCCAACGCCCGACGCATGATCAGTGGATCGTCGACGCAGTGGCCGTCGTCCGAGAACATCTTGACCCGGCCGATTCCCGCTGCCATCGTGGCCATCTCGGCGAGTTGCTTGCCCTTCAATCCGACGGTGATGGCTCCGACCGGGTGGACGTCGACGAGGCCGACTTCCTGTCCCCGACGCCACACGTGATCGGTGACCACCACCGAGTCGGCAACCGGATCGGTGTTCGCCATCGCGAACACCGCGGTGTAGCCACCCAGAGCCGCTGCCGCCGAACCGGATTCGATCGTTTCGGTGTCCTCGCGGCCGGGCTCGCGCAGGTGCGTGTGCATGTCGACGAACCCGGGCAGCAGAATCTGGCCGCGGGCATCGACCACCTCGGCACCGTCGGCGTCGAGGTCCGCACCGATTCCGGCGATCTCTTCGCCGGTGATCAGAACGTCGGTCTCGGGGCCCTCGCCGTACAGCAGCACGCCGCGGAGCAGGACTGAGGTCGCAGGTGCGTTCACGATGCACCCCCGTCCGAACCGACCAGCAATCGGAACAGCACCGCCATCCGCACGTGAACTCCATTCGTAACCTGTTGCAGAACTGCAGTTTTCGGAGAATCGGCCACCGAGGACGCGATCTCCATACCGCGAAGCATCGGACCCGGGTGCAGGACGACGGCGTGCTCGGGCAGCAGGTCGAGGCGGCGCTGCGAGAGCCCGTACGTGATGGAGTACTCACGAGCGGAGGGGAAGAACCCGCCGTTCATTCGCTCGGCCTGCACTCTGAGCATCAGCACCGCGTCCAGACCGGGCAGTTCGGCGTCGATATCGTGCGAGACCCGTACCGGCCAGCCGGTCACTCCGACGGGCAGCAGCGTCGGTGGCGCGATCAGCACCACTTCGGCACCGAGCGTGGCCAGCAGGATCGCATTCGAGCGCGCCACCCGGCTGTGCAGGATGTCGCCGACGATCGCCACCCGACGGCCGGCGATGTCCCCGAGTCGTTGACGAACCGTCAGGGCGTCGAGCAGGGCCTGGGTGGGGTGTTCGTGGGTACCGTCGCCTGCGTTGATCACCGCCGGGCCGCCACCAGGAGTGGAGCCTGCGGAACGACCATCGAGGCCAGGAGTGGAGCCTGCGGAACGACCATCGAGGCCAGTTCCCTGATCGGCGGTCCATTGTGCGATCTGGTGTGCAGCACCCGATGCCGGGTGTCGGACGATGAGGGCGTCGGCACCGGCGGCGCGCAACGTCATCGCGGTGTCGCGGAGCGACTCCCCCTTCGACACCGACGAGCTGCTGGCGCTGACGTTGATGACATCGGCGCTCATCCACTTGCCTGCGACCTCGAACGAGACGCGGGTGCGCGTCGAGTTCTCGAAGAACACCGTCATGATGGTGCGTCCGCGCAGTGTCGGTAGTTTCTTGACCTCGCGGCCGAGAAGCGCCTGCTCGAATCGTTCGGCTTCGTCGAGAATCTCGGTGGCCGATTCGGCCGTCAGGTCGGCGACCGAGAGCAAGTGCTTCATCGAGCGGATCCTCCCTCGGACAGGCTGACCCCGTCGCGGCCGTCGTGTTCGGAGAGCAGCACCGACACGTCCTCGGTGCGCGCTGTGGGGACGTTCTTGCCGACGTAGTCCGCACGAAGCGGAAGTTCACGATGGCCGCGGTCGATGAGGACCGCCAGCTGCACCGCACGGGGGCGACCGAGGTCACGCAGTGCGTCGAGCGCGGACCGTACGGTTCGCCCGGAGAACAGTACGTCGTCCACCAGTACGACCAGTGCGTCGTCGACGCCGCCTGTGGGCACCGAGGTGCGCTCGAGTGGTCGGTGCGGCTTGTTCCGCAGATCGTCGCGGTAGAGAGTGATGTCGAGGGACCCGAGCGGAGGCCGCACGCCCGAAAATGCCTCGATACGTTCTGCGAGTCGTTCCGCCAGCGTGGTCCCACGCGTGGGGATGCCCAGTAGCACCACGCGCGGCGAGTCCGCGGCGTCGAGGGCCGTCTTCTCGATGATCTGATGGGCCATGCGGGAGATGGTGCGTCCCACATCGGCCGAGGACAGCAATTCGCGAACGGCGGGGTTCGCGGACGAGCTTTCGGGCGCAGGCAAACTACGACCTCCTTCTCCGCCTCTCTGGACGGATCGTTAAAGGATGTCTGACAAGAACTGCGTAGAGCCTAGCAACGCTCTGCGAACCGAGACCAGCAGGCTCGCAGAGCGTTCGGTCACACGTGCGTCGACCGTGCGATCACTGCTCGGCGTCGACCGACGCTTCACCGGACGCATCGGACTGCGTACGACTCGAGACGGCCGCGGCCGCGGCGCGTACCTGGGGCGCGACCAGGACGATCTGACCCAGCACGCCGTTGACGAAGCCGGGCGAATCGTCGGTGGACAGCTGTTTGGCCAGCTCGACGGCTTCGTCGACGGCGACGACCGGTGGGACGTCGGTGGCGTGGAACAACTCCCACACCGCAACGCGCAGGATGGCCCTGTCCACCGCAGGCAGACGGGTGAGCGTCCAGTCCTTGAGGTGATCGGCGATCACGCCGTCGAGTCGATCGAGATTCTCGGCTACGCCCTCGACCAAGGTCGAGGTGTATTCACTGACGGGAGCAATCGTGTCGTCGCCGCGTGCGAGTTCGATGCGCTCGGTGGTCAGGTTCACCGGGTCGACGTTGCGCGCCTCCGCCTCGAACAGAAAGTCCACCGCCCGCTTGCGGGCCTTGTGACGCGCACCCAGCTTCTTCGCACCGGGGGCACCGTTCTGCGAGGCGGAGGATGTCGACTTCTTCGATGACACGTTAGGAGTTCACACGCCCGAGGTAGTTTCCGTCACGTGAGTCGACCTTGAGCTTGTCGCCGGTGTTGATGAACAGCGGCACCGAGATCTCGGCTCCGGTCTCGAGGGTCGCCGGCTTGGTGCCGCCGGTGGAGCGATCGCCCTGCAGGCCTGGATCGGTGTGCTTGACCTCGAGCTCGACGGTGACGGGGAGCTCGACGTACAGCGGAACGCCCTCGTGCATGGCGACCTGAACGCGCAGGTTCTCGAGCAGGAAGCGTGCGCCGTCACCGACGGTGGCCTCACCGATCGAGAGCTGGTCGTATGTGTCGGCGTCCATGAACACGTAGTCGCTACCGTCGTGGTAGAGGTACGTCATGTCGCGGCGGTCGACCGTTGCGGTCTCGACCTTCACACCGGCGTTGAACGTCTTGTCGACGACCTTGCCCGAGAGCACGTTCTTGAGCTTGGTCCGCACGAATGCGGGTCCCTTACCGGGCTTGACGTGCTGGAATTCGATGATCGACCACAGCTGGTTCTCCAGGTTGAGAACCAGTCCGTTCTTGAAATCGCTGGTGGAAGCCACTTGCTTCGCGTCTCCTCAATCGTTTGTGCGCGTGACGCGCCGTCGGTCACGTGCGGGATTCGCTCCCGCCCGCGCGCTAGACGGACGTGAGTTCCTTGCTTGTCAGGGTGAGCAGTTCCGGACCCCCGTCGCGAACGACGAGTGTGTCCTCGATCCGAACGCCGCCGCGACCGGAGAAGTAGACACCCGGCTCGACGGTGACCGCTGCACCGCTCAGCAGTGTACCGGTGCTCGTCTTCGCGATTCCCGGCGCTTCGTGGATTTCCAGGCCGACGCCATGGCCGAGCCCGTGGAGGAAGTACTCCCCGTACCCTGCGTCCTCGATCACCGAGCGTGACGCGGCGTCGACCGAGGCGGTGGTCACTCCCGGTGCCAGGGCTTCGCGACCGGCAGTCTGCGACCGCTGCACCAGCTCGTACAGATCGCGCTGCCACTGCGCGGGAGTACCGATGACGAAGGTTCGAGTCATGTCCGAGTGGTAGCCGCCGACGAGTGCACCGAAGTCGAGCTTGACGAAGTCGCCGTCGGCCAACACCGCATCGGTGGGCCGGTGGTGCGGGACCGCCGAGTTGGCACCCGCCGCAACGATGGTCTCGAACGAGATGGCATCGGCACCGTGGTCGAGCATCGCCGATTCCAGCTCGCGGGCGACCTCACGTTCGGTGCGGCCCGCCCGGATACCGCCCCCACCGATCAATCGAGCCAGGGCCTCGTCGGCGGCGCGGCAGGCGTCCCGGAGCAACCCCACCTCGAACTCGTCCTTGACCATGCGCAACGACTCCACGACACCCGGTGCACGCACCAACTCCGCAGCACCGTCGAGCTCGGACCACGCGCGATGGGCGTCGACGGTCACCACATGACTCTCGAAACCGATCCGGCCGCCGCTACCCGACACGCCCGATCGAAGCAGGTGTATCGCCGACGCCCGGTCGATCTCGGCCCGAAGATCCGGCACCTGCTCGGCCACCTGGGTGACGTACCGACCGTCGGTGCAGATCACCGTCCGATCCTCGTCACCGGCCGAATCGGCCACCGAGACCAGTAGCGCGGCGTTGGACCCGGTGAATCCAGTCAGATATCGCACGTTGAGAAGATCGGTGATCAGCATCGAATCGAGTCCGTCGGCGGCCAACAGTTCTCGTAGGGCACCACGACGGGCACCGAAATCGGCAGGCATGAGCCCGACATTACCGGTCGCCCCACAGGCTCCCCCTCCCTCGACCGGCTCGTCGAACTTGTGGGCCCCGACACACAAACTTCGACGTGCGGATATGCTGTGCCGCATGACTGGGTGGGCAGTGCGTGGCATAAGTATGGGATTGGTCAACGTCGTCGTTCGACTGCTGCTGGGGGCAGCAGTGTCGATGTGGCCGCTGAGCGGATCGGCACTGCGCTGGGTGGCATACGCCCTCGTGCTGCTCGTCATCATCGTGTGGGCCGGCATCGATGGAATCCGCGACCGGCGCAAGCATCCCGACCCCGAGGACGGCGAGGACCTCACCATGGTGTGGCTCAAAGCCGCTGTGGTCGGTGGACTCCTCGGTGGTCTCCTGAGCTGGATCGTCGACTTCTTCGTCGATTTCAGCCTGGGTCAGAACGGTCTGGTCTTCGAGCTCACGTCCGGAGCCGCGTTCACGATTCTCACCATCTTCATCGGCGCCAGCGTCGCGGTGTTCGTGGGACGACAGATCGTCAACCGCGAGGCCAAGAAGAAGTTGGCCACCTCGGACGCCGAACGCGCGCACGACCGCCAGCTGGTCAACGCCGGCCAGGAGAACCGTTCGGGTCAGGCAGAGGCGACGCGGACCGAACCCACGCGGACCGACACGCAGTGGGCTCCCGAGCACGGCGACGCCGACACCGAGGTGTTCTCGGCAGTGGACGCGGACGGCAAGCCGCGGCTCGACAAGCGCGGCCGCCACGGCAGCGCCGACGGTTCCTGACTCCCCCTACATCGACCTACGGGCGGTGATCGACGCTGTACGCGTCGATCACCGCCCGTTGTCGTCAGGCCCCGAGACTGGCCGACGGCGTCACAACATGATGGCCGACCCACCTGCGGCCGGGGCCTCGCGGCCGACCGCGGAGAACGCGGCGACGAGCAGAGCCGGATCCGGCCCCTCGAGCCGTCCGGGCTTGGCCAAACCGTCCAGAACCACGAACCGCAGCAGCCCGGCCCGGTTCTTCTTGTCCGTCTGCATGCCCTTGAGCAGATCCGAGAACGCGTGCTCGTCGTAGGTGACCGGCAATCCGACCGATTCGAGAATCGAACGGTGGCGGTCGGCAGTGGCGTCGTCCAGGCGTCCGGCCAGGCGTCCCAGCTCGGCCGCGAACACCAGACCGACCGACACCGCGGCGCCGTGACGCCACCGGTACTGCTCCCGCCGCTCGATGGCGTGCGCAAGCGTGTGCCCGTAGTTGAGAATCTCGCGCAGGTTCGACTCACGCAGATCTGCCGCAACGACCTTCGCCTTGACCTCGACCGAGCGCCGAATCAGCTCCGGGAGCACGTCGCCGGTCGGATCCAGCGCCGCGGCAGGATCGGCTTCGATGATGTCCAGAATCTTCGGATCGGCGATGAATCCGGCCTTGATCACCTCGGCCAGGCCCGACACGATCTCGTTCTTCGGCACGGTCTCCAGGGTCACCAGATCGACCAACACGGCGGCCGGTTCGTGGAAGGAGCCGACGAGGTTCTTGCCGGCATCGGTGTTGATGCCGGTCTTGCCGCCCACGGCCGCGTCGACCATGGCCAGCAGCGTCGTCGGGACGTGGACGATACGAACTCCGCGCATCCAGGTCGCGGCCACGAATCCGGCCAGGTCCGTCGCCGCTCCGCCGCCCAGACTGACGATGGCGTCGCTGCGAGTGAGACCGATTCGGCCGAGAACCTCCCAGCAGAACCCGGCCACGGCCAGATCCTTGCCGTCCTCGGCGTCCGGAATCTCGATGCGATGAGCGTCGATTCCCTTGTCCGCCAACGCCGCTCGCACCGCTTCCGCGGTCTCTGCCAGCGGAGGCTGGTGGAAGATCGCCACGGTGGCCGTTCCGGCGAGCTGGTCGACGAGATCCGTCAACAGACCTCGGCCGATGATCACCGGGTACGGGTTGGCAGTCTCGACCTGGACGCGCACTGGCTCTGTCATCGAATCACCTTCATCTACTGGGGGTTTTTCTCGTTCGCATCGCGCCCGGGAACGGGGGCGATGGCGGTCAGCTTCGACACCAACTGGCCCACGACCCGAGCGGGGCTGCGGCTGTCGGTACGCACTCGCACCGTGGCCACCGATCGATAGAGAGGTCGCCGGTGGCGCATCAGTTCCTGGTACTTCGCACGCGGGTCAGGACCGGCGAGCAACGGCCGAACCGTGTTCGCACCGGTACGCCGAAGCCCCTCGGCCACACTGATTTCCAGGTACACCACGGTGTGACCGGACAGCAGGGCGCGGGTCGCGGGCGACAGCACAGCACCACCACCGAGGGAGACGATCCCGTCGTGCGAGGCCAGAGCACCGGCGACTATCCGCTCCTCGATCTGTCGGAAGGCCGGTTCTCCGTCGTGCGAGAAGATATCGGCGATCGTACGACCGGTGTCTCGCTCGATGGCCACATCGGTGTCGAACAGGTCCAGGTCGAGAGCCTGTGCCAGCCGCCGACCGATCGTCGACTTGCCTGCTCCCGGCGGTCCGACGAGGACCGCGTACGGGGTCATCGTGGAGGTCGGGCGGCGGTGCCCTTCACGTAGTGGTCGACGTTGCTCGTCGTCTCCGCCAGCGAGTCCCCACCGAACTTCTCCAACGCTGCCTGCGCGACGACCAGGGCGACCATCGTCTCGGCCACGACACCGGCAGCCGGAACAGCGCAGACGTCCGAGCGCTGATGAATGGCCACGGCCTCGTCGCCGGTCGTCATGTCGACCGTTGCCAACGCGCGCGGAACCGTCGAGATGGGCTTCATCGCCGCCCGCACTCGCAGGGCCTCACCATTGGTCATACCGCCCTCGATGCCGCCTGCCCGGTTGGTCGAGCGCAACACACCGTCCGGACCGGGCTTGATCTCGTCGTGAGCGACGCTTCCGCGTCGACGCGCGGTCTCGAAGCCGTCCCCGATCTCGACTCCCTTGATGGCCTGGATTCCCATCAGTGCCGCGGCGAGTCTTGCGTCGAGCTTGCGTTCTCCGGAGACGAAGGACCCGAGGCCGACGGGCAGACCGTGCACCACGACCTCGACGACGCCGCCGAGGGTGTCACCGTCCTTCTTCGCTGCTTCGATCTCGGCGATCATCGATTCTTCGGCGGCCTTGTCGAAGGCGCGCACCGGAGATGCGTCGATGGCGTCGAGGTCCGCGCCAGCGGGCGGCGGTCCGACATAGGGGTCGGATGCCCCGATGGAGATCACGTGGGACACGACATCCACTCCGAACGCCTGCTTCAGGAACAGGCGGGCGACGGTGCCGATGGCGACCCGGGCGGCTGTCTCACGCGCGCTGGCGCGTTCGAGCACCGGGCGAGCGTCGTCGAAGCCGTACTTGAGCATCCCGGAGTAGTCGGCGTGGCCGGGCCGCGGCCGCGTCAACGGGGAGTTGCGCGCGAGATCCGCGAGCACTGCCTCGTCGACGGGATCGGCCGACATCACCTGCTCCCACTTGGGCCACTCGGTGTTGCCGACCTCGATCGCGACCGGACCACCCATCGTGCGTCCGTGTCGGACTCCACCGGTGAGGGTCACTTTGTCGGCCTCGAACTTCATGCGGGCACCTCGGCCGTAACCGAGGCGACGGCGAGCGAGTTGAGAGGCAATGTCGTCCGAGGTCACCTCTACTCCCGCGACCATTCCTTCGAGAATGGCGACGAGAGCGGGTCCGTGGGATTCTCCGGCAGTTATCCAGCGCAGCACTCGAACATCTTTTCACGCCAGGGACGCCGCGGATGCCAGCAGGGTGGCCGCGCACATGGACGGGCCGTGCGGGATGCGGGCTCGCCTGTGCCCCAACGCCGCGGTGATCGACCCCACCACGGCAGTTGCCACCGGTGCCGACAGCGCGGCGATCGCCCATCCTCCCCCGCCGCCGACGCACGCGATCGAGCCGACCGACCAGGCGAGTTTGACGTCCCCCGCGCCGAACGCCGCGGGCGCGAGAAGGTGAACGACGAGGTAGATCGCGAACAACAGAGCACCGCCCAGCAGTGCCCCCGGCGAGCCGGTGAGAACGAGCGCGATCGTCACCACGAGCGCCCCGGGGACGGTCAAGGCGTTCGGCAACCGGCGTCGCTGCAGGTCGACCGCGCTGAGTGCGGCGAACCACCACGTCGTCACGCACAACGGAACCGCGTATTCGGTACCGCCGAATCGCCACCAGACCCATCCGGTACCGATCGCAGACAGCAGCGGCAGGAGCCGAGGACTCCATCGGACCAAACATCGGCGCATCGCCAGCCCCACAACGGCACCGACCACGACCGCACCACACACGACAATCATGAGCGAAGGGTGGCACCACGGCAGCGATCGACTGTGACGAAAGCCCAGGTGGGAGATTGCCCTGTGCACAACTCGAAACCTGTGGACAACTCGCGGCCCGTGGACTACTCCGGCCGGTGGACTACCGCCGGCTCGAACTCACAAAGCAGCGAACAGTGCGTCCCGCATTACCCCTCGCGGCGCGGGCCTGCCGGTGAACTGCTCCACCTGCCCGTACGCCTGATTGAGCAGCATCGACAATCCGCTGATGACGGTTCCACCGGCCGCGTCCACGGCAGTTGCCAGGGGCGTCGGCCAGGGATCGTAGATGGCGTCGAGGACCAGGGGTGCCTGGGCGAGATCCGACGCGATGTCGGCGGCCCCGGCCGCGGGCACGGTGCTGACGAGCACAGCGGACTCCGCTGCGACGGTGGCGAGCCGAGGGTCGGTCATGTCCACGAACTCCGCGCGCATCCCCGCGGCGACGGCGCAGTCCAGTGTGTCTCGGGCGCGGTCGGCCGATCGCGCGACGACAGTGACCGCAGTCGCTCCGAGTCCGGCCAGCGCCACGATCGCCGGCCTCGACGTTCCTCCTGCGCCGACCACCGTCACGGTGCGACCGGACAGGTCCTCGATTCCGGCGTCGCGCAGTGCGCCCACGATTCCGTCGACGTCCGTGCAATCGGCGCGCCAGCCCGACTCGGTGCGGACCAGGGTGTTCGCCGAGCCGGCCAGAACTGCCCGCGCGGTGCGCTCGGTCGCGTACGCCAGAGCCGCAACCTTGCCCGGCATGGTGACCGACACGCCGACCCATTCGGGGCCGAAACCGTCGAGCAGGCCGGGCAGCTGCTCACCGGTGCAGTCGATGCGCTCGTAGGTCCAGTCGGCGAGGCCGAGCGCGCGGTACGCGGCACAGTGCAGCACCGGCGACTTCGAGTGTTCGACAGGGCTTCCGAGTACAGCGGCGCGCACGTCAGCGGCCGCTGTCGAGGAAGCCACCCTCGACCTTGGTGATGTTGGCCAGGTGTTCCTCGTAGCTGCGGGTGAACAGGGTTTCGCCCGCCTGGTTGATGGTCACGAAGTACAGCCAGTCACCGTCGGCGGGCATCTCGACCGCCTGCACCGCACCGATACTCGGCGAGGAGATCGGAGTTGCCGGCAGCCCTTCGCTGGCATAGGTGTTCCACGGTGTGACGCGGGCGCGGTCGGCGTCGGTGGTGGCCACCTCGGTCGTATCGAGCGAGTAGTTGACCGTCGAGTCGAACTCGAGCTTCTGCGGCACC
The DNA here is from genome assembly GCF_033042225.1 of Rhodococcus cercidiphylli. Classification (NCBI taxonomy): domain Bacteria; kingdom Bacillati; phylum Actinomycetota; class Actinomycetes; order Mycobacteriales; family Nocardiaceae; genus Rhodococcus; species Rhodococcus cercidiphylli. The sequence continues at coordinate 613,233 of NZ_JAWLKE010000001.1, read as the reverse complement.
GCGAGCCGATTGAGGATCACCCGGGCCACCTTGCTGAAGTCCTGCGGCAGCGACTCCCGCTCGACGAGCGACGCGGCGACGAGGGTGTCGTACGGAGTCAGCCCGGAGTTGGCGCCCGCGGTGAGGATTCCGGTGTCCTCGTAGCGGGTCGCGCTCTCGGACACCAGCTGCTTCAGAATGTCGGTCGGAGCCGCGCTGGGATCGAAGTCCCAGGTTCCTGCGGCGATCAGGCCTTCGAGCTGCCGATCGCGGTCCGGGACTCCCTCGACGCGATCGGTGGCCCAGTCGGGCACGCCCAAGGCGGCCGGGTCGTCCACGGCTCCGGCCACGTTGAGGTCGTCGTAGCTCACGCAGGTGGGGGTTCCACTGCCGGTTCGGTCCACGCAGCTGGCCTCGGAGATCAGGGTGTAGATGCCCTTCTTGACGGCACCGGTGTTCACGTCGCGCGCGTCGTGCAGCTGACGGCCCTCCGAGATCACCATGTTGCCCACCCGGGAGGCGGGGTCGACGAGTTCGTTCACGGCCTGCGAGGCAGGCACGTTGCTGGCGAGCAGATAGAAACCGGGTTGAACCGAGGTGATGGCGTTGTTCAGGAGTGCCGCTTCGAGGAAGGCTCCCGAGCTGGCGACCACACCCTTGTCCGCTGCCTGGGTGCCGATCTGTTGCGCGGTGTCGTTGGGATGAACCTGAATCACCACGCCGTCCCCCGGTGAGCCCGCAGTGAAGTCGGCGTTCGGTGTCGTGCGATTACCGAACTTGTTCATCGCGAAATACGCTCCTCCCGCAACGGCCACGACCAGTACGAGCCCGAGCACCAGAGCGACCAGGCGGCCGCGGCGCTTGCGGCTGGAGGCAGCTCGGTCCTTCCGGGTCGCGGCGCGGCTGCGGCCGACCTCCTGTGGCAACGCTCCGCGCTCGGCCTCGTGTTCCCGATCTGCGTCACGAGAGGACCGGGGATGCGGCTCCTGACGCTGCGGCGGGCCGTGCACAGTGCGGTGGAACTCGCTGCCCTCGTCCACGCGATAGCCGATCGGGTCGGTGTGCGCCTCGTCCGAGCGCGCATCTCGCCGGTCCCGATCGGACCCTTCGTAGTTCACTCGTCGACCTCCGTCGATCCTGAATTGTTCGCTGCACGATCCGATACGGCACGGCGCTCGTCGAGCCAGCCCTGCAGTATCGCGACCGCCGCAGCCTGATCGATCACCGATCGTTGGTTCTTGGCTCGCACTCCACTGTCCCGTAGCGCGCGCGATGCACTCACGGTAGTCAGTCGCTCGTCGGCCATCCGAATCGGCACATCACCCAATCGCCGGTGCAGGGAGCGGCCGAATTTCTCGGCTGCGTCGACGGCATTGCCGCGCTCTCCGCGCAGCGTCCGAGGAAGCCCGATGACGATCTCGACGGCCTCGTATTCGGCGACGATCTCCGCCACCCGCGCCACGTCCGGGGCGTCGGGACCCTTGATCTTCGATCGCGGCACCGTCTCGACCGGCGTGGCGAGTACACCGTCGGGATCACTCGAGGCGATACCGATGCGCACACTGCCGACGTCGATGCCGATACGACGGCCGCGGCCGGGATCGTCGACTCCTGGCCGATCGGGGCCGCGCCCCTGAGCTACCACGATCGTCAGTGGGTGGTGAGTTCGGTCAATCGAGCCCGGGCTGCGTCGATACCGGCTGGGATTCCGGCGACGTCCGATCCCGAACCCTGAGCCAGCTCGGGCTTGCCGCCGCCCCGCCCACCGATGCTCGGACCGAAGGCCCCCACCAGATCGCCTGCGGCAATACCGGCGTCCTGAGCTGCCTTGTTGGTCGAGACCACGAACGGGACCTTGCCGCTCACGGTGCCGAACAGCACCACCACGGCCGGATCCGCGCCCAGCCGTCCTCGGATGTCGGTGACCAAGGTGCGCAGGTCGTTGCCGCCGACGCCGTCCGGTGCCTGCGCGATGACCGCTCGCACGTCGCCGAATCGCTCGGCCTTGCCGACGAACTCACCTGCCGAGGCCAGGACTGCGGCGGCCTTGACGGCGTCGAGTTCCTTCTCCGCGACCCGCAGACGCTCGACCAGGGTCTCGATGCGAGCCGGAACCTCCTCGGACGGCACCTTGAGCGAGGACGCGATGCCGGCCAGCAGCGCGCGTTCCTTGGCGAGATAGCGGTACGAGTCGAGGCCGACGAAGGCTTCGACTCGGCGCACTCCCGAGCCCACGGACGATTCACCGAGAATGGTGACCGGGCCGATCTGCGACGAGTGCTGCACGTGCGTACCACCGCACAGTTCCATCGAGAACGGTCCGCCGATCTCGACGACGCGCACTTCGTCGCCGTAGTTCTCACCGAACAGGGCCATCGCGCCCATCTTCTTGGCACTGTCCAGGTCGGTGACCATGGTGTTGACCGCGAAGTCCGATCCCACCGCGTCGTTGGCGACATTCTCGATGTCGTCGCGCTGCGCGTCGGACAGCGCACCCTGCCACGAGAAGTCGAACCGAAGGTAGCCGGGCTTGTTGAGCGATCCGGCCTGCGTCGCGTTCGGCCCGAGCACCTGTCGCAGTGCCGCGTGCACCATGTGGGTACCCGAGTGGCCCTGAGTCGCACCCTTGCGCCACGCGTGGTCGACGTCGACGTGCACGGTGTCGCCCTCGGTGATCTGACCCGACTCGACCACCGACTTGTGCGTCCAGAGCTTCTTGGCGATCTTCTGCACGTCGTTGACCTTGACGCCGAGGCCGGGTGCGGTGATCGTGCCGATGTCGGCGATCTGGCCACCGGACTCGGCGTAGAGCGGGCTGCGGTCGAGGATGATCTCCACCGAGTCTCCCGCAACCGCGGTCGGAACGCGGACGCCGTTCGAGATCAGGGCCAATACCGTTGCCTCGGAACCGAGTTCGTCGAATCCGGTGAACTCGGTCGGCGAACCGTCGACGAAATCCTTGTAGACCGTGAGGTCGGCGTGTGCGTGCTTGCGGGCACGGGCGTCGTCCTTGGCCCGGTTGCGCTGCTCGGCCATCAGCGAGCGGAAACCGTCCTCGTCCACCGACAGGCCGGCCTCGGCGGCCATCTCGAGCGTCAGATCGATCGGGAAACCGTAGGTGTCGTGCAGCGCGAATGCCTCGGCACCGCCGATCTTCTTCGCACCCGACGCCTTGACTGCCTCCGCTGCGCCCTCGAACAGCCGAGAACCCGAGGTGAGGGTCTTGAGGAACGCCGTCTCCTCCCCCACTGCGACGGTCAGAATGCGATCGAAGTCAGTGACCAGATTCGGGTACGACTCGGCCATCGTGTCTCGTACGACGGTGACGAACTGCGCCATGGTCTCGTCGGGTGCGCCGAGCAGGCGTGCCGATCGGACGATGCGGCGCAGCAACCGGCGCAGCACGTAGCCGCGACCGTCGTTGCCGGGATTTACTCCGTCGGAGATCAGCAGCGCGGCGGTCCGGGCGTGATCGGCGATGACACGGAAACGCACGTCGTTGTCGTGGTCGGCACCGTAGGCGCGTCCCGAGAGTTCCTCGGCCTTGGCGATCACCGGTCGGACGAGGTCGGTCTCGTAGACGTTGTCCACGCCCTGGAGCAGGAAGGCGACACGCTCGACGCCCATGCCGGTGTCGATGTTCTTCTTCGGCAGCGGACCGAGAATCTCGAAGTCGTCCTTGCTGATTCCCTTGCCGCGTTCGTTCTGCATGAACACGAGGTTCCAGATCTCGATGTACCGATCCTCGTCGGCCTCCGGACCGCCCTCGGCACCGAACTCGGGTCCTCGGTCGTAGTAGATCTCCGAGCACGGGCCACAGGGTCCGGGAATGCCCATGGACCAGTAGTTGTCGGCCATTCCTCGACGCTGAATTCGCTCGTCGGGCAGGCCTGCGATCTCCTTCCAGAGCTCGATCGCCTCGTCGTCGTCGAGATACGCGGTGGCCCAGATCCGCTCGGGATCGAACCCGTATCCGCCGTCCTCGACGCTGTCGGTCAACAGAGACCAGGCATGCCGGATGGCGTCCCGCTTGAAGTAGTCGCCGAACGAGAAGTTTCCTGCCATCTGGAAGAACGTGTTGTGCCGGGTGGTGATGCCGACGTTCTCGATGTCGAGGGTGCGCACGCACTTCTGGACGCTCGTCGCCGTCTTGTACGGCGGTGTCTGCTGACCGAGGAAGAACGGCACGAACGGAACCATGCCCGCATTGACGAACAGCAGATTGGGGTCGTCGAGGATCAACGACGCACTGGGTACTTCGGTGTGTCCCGCCTTCACGAAATGGTCGAGGAAACGCCTGCGGATCTCATGGGTCTGCACGGATACAGGTTAGCGTCGTCGGACCCCGCACCGACTCGAGGGCCTATCGGCCTCGGATGATGCGGCGCAGTTTCCCGACCCTGGTCGCGATTTCCCGCTCGGCACCGTGCTCGGTGGGCTCGTAGTAGTTCACGCCCACCAGTTCGTCCGGCGGATACTGCTGCCCCAGTACGCCGCCAGGACTGCTGTGCGGGTACCGATACCCGACGGCGTTCCCCAGCCCTTGCGCTCCCTTGTAGTGGCCGTCGCGCAGATGCGGCGGCACCGACCCCGACTTGCCTGCAGCCACGTCGGCCATGGCGGCACCGAGTGCGCCGATCACGGCACCGGACTTGGGCGCGGTCGCCAGATGAATCGTCGCCTGCGCCAGCGCCAACCGCGCCTCGGGCATCCCGATCATCTGCACGGCGCTGGCAGCGGCCGTCGCGGTCTGCAGCGCCGTGGGATCGGCCATCCCGATGTCCTCGCTGGCGTGCACCACGAGACGTCGCGCGATGAACCGCGCGTCCTCGCCTGCCGTGATCATCCGCGCCAGATAGTGCAGGGCGGCGTCGACGTCGGACCCTCTGATCGACTTGATGAACGCGCTGATGACGTCGTAGTGCTGATCTCCGTCGCGGTCGTAGCGCACGGCGGCCTTGTCGACACTGGCCTCGACCGTCGCGAGGTCGAGCATCCCGTCGGTTGCAGCGCCCGCTGCCGCCTCGAGTGCCGTCAACGCCCGTCGGGCGTCGCCGGCCGCGAGACGCACCAGGTGATCCATCGCGTCCTCGGCGATGGTCACCGCACCGTCCAGGCCGCGCGGATCGTTGGCGGCGCGCGTGAGCAACAACTCGATGTCCTCGGATCCCAGCGGCTGCAACTGCAGAACCAACGATCGGGACAGCAGCGGCGACACCACCGAGAACGACGGATTCTCCGTGGTCGCGGCCACCAACAACACGATCCGATTCTCGACGGCAGCAAGCAGTGCATCCTGCTGGGTCTTGGAGAACCGATGCACCTCGTCGATGAACAACACCGTCTGCTCGCCCGAGAGCAGTCGGCGACGCGCGAGTTCGATGACGTTGCGCACTTCCTTGACCCCGGCCGAGAGGGCCGACAGCGCCTCGAACTTGCGTCCGGTCGCCCCCGAGATCAGCGACGCGAGCGTCGTCTTGCCGGTTCCCGGTGGTCCGTAGAGCATCACCGAGGACGCACCGGAGCCCTCGACGAGGCGGCGCAGTGGAGCACCCGGAGCCAACAGATGAGACTGGCCCACCACCTCGTCGAGGCTCGTCGGACGCATACGCACCGCCAGAGGTGCGTCGGGCCTGACGTAGGTGGACGTGGGACGGGACTCGGCGATCATCGCCTCCGGGGGCGCAGGCGCGTCGAACAGCCCGTCGCCCAACTCGTCGCTCCCCGAGATGTCCCCGCCGGAGAAGTCACTACCGATGCCGCCGCTCACCCGTCGAACGCTACCGATGCGACCGGCGGATGCGCGAACGACGTCTTGCTCAGCGCTCCCACTTGGTGCGCAGAGCGGTACCGACCGACGTCGCGTAGTCGGCGATGCCGGTCTCACCGACACGAGCAGCACTGTCTGCCAGCGCCGTCCACCGCGAGATCAGTGCCTGCGACCGAGGAACCGACAGGTGGTGGGCACGCGCCGCGGCGATGCGCGTGTGGTCGTCGGGCAGGAACCAGTAGGTGCTCAGCCACACCCAGATCAGACGCGCGTCGAGAATCTTGCTCGCCAGCGTGGTGTCGTCGGCCAACGCGGGCCATATGCCCACCACTTCCGAACGCCACGCGTCGATCATCGCCTGCTCTCGAGCGTGCGAGAGGTCGAAGCTGCACAGGCAACCGGGGAACGACGCCAACGCGTAGGTGATGTCGAGGGTGGCGTCACGAAATCCGCCCCACTCGTAATCGAGGAACCGCACGCCTTCGTCGTTGACGATGATGTTGTCGGGACACAGGTCGGACGGGCTGAAGGCGCGGAAGGCACCATGCGCGAACAGCCGTCCGCTGCGAGAGACGCGATCGAGAATTGCATCCGGGGTCGTTCCGACGCCCAGAAGATCGGTCAGCAGCCCGGGGACCTCGGCAAGAGCGTCGGGTATCTGGGCGGAGATCCCGTCGGTGGAGTCGGGTTGTCCCACCCGTCGCAGCAGAGCGGCGAAGTCGTCCTCACGGCCGACGGTGGCGGCGTGCATGCGGCCGAGCGCCTGCGCCATGGCCATCAAGGAATTGGTCACCGCGGCTTCGTCCGAGTTGCGCAGCAGAGTGGTGATGGGACTGGCGTCGCCGAGATCGCTGAGCACCAGCAGTCTCGCGTCGAGGTCGTACGCGTGCAGCTCGGGTCCGGGCCTGCTGTCCGTGGCCAGAGCGTTGGCGAACTGATACGACGCTGCCTCGCGCAGGAAGGCGCTGGAACCGGAGATGTCGGCGAGCTCGGCATGCAGTTCCGATTCGGCGGGCAGGTCCCGGACCTGCTTGATCACCAGGGTGCGGGGCAGCTGAAACGGGTTCTCGGACACTCGGACTCGCAACACGATCGCTTGGCCGCTACCCCCCAGATTCACCGGGTCGATCAACGTCACCGGAGCTCCGGTGCGTTTGGTGAGGAGTCGCTGGGCTGCTGCTACTACCTCTGATACAGGGTCTGCCAGTGTTGCGGTCATCGATATCCAAGCTACCCGTTCGGTGTGTTCTGCTGTGCCGTCTCGGTGACTACGAATGGAGAACGATTGTCCGTTTTGCGGCTTTTCGCACGTTGCATTCGTAGATTCGACCAGATGGTCGGTTACCCCCGAGCCACCGAAGTATGCCGGGTTCGCTACTGCGGTGCAACGTCCACCGATACGGCGATGGTGCTCTCCTCCGCTTCGGTGTAGATCACTCCGCGCAGGGGAGGCACGTCGGCGTAGTCGCGTCCCCATGCCACGGTCGCGTATCGCTCGTCGACCAGCTGATCGTTGGTGGGATCGAAGGCGAGCCACCGATCGTTCGGCATCCACACCGCAGCCCACGCGTGGGTCGCGTCGACACCGATCATCCGCTCCTTGCCGGGCGGAGGCTCGGTTGCGAGGTATCCCGACACGTACCGGGCCGCAAGACCCTGGGACCGCAAGCACGCGATCGCAAGGCGAGCGAAGTCCTGGCACACTCCCGATCTCGCGGCGAGGACGTCGACAACGGTGGTCGAGACCGTCGTCGAGCCGGAGAGATAGCGAAAATCGGTGAAGATCCGATGTGTCAGATCCACGACGACGTCCGCGACAGGACGACCGGGCCAGAAGCTGGGGGCCGCGTAGGCGCGCACCTCGTCGGTGATCTCCGGAGTCGGCAGATCCAGAGCGAACTCCACGGCCGACGCACGGGCCGGATCCGCAGGCACGTTCGCACCGAACAGCGCCATCCGAGCCGACTCCCAGGATGCAGTCGCCGGCCACGACGTCGTCTCGTCCGCCGGACGGGGATAGACCTCCACCAGCGAATCCGCCGTCACCACCAGCTTCTCGTGGTCGTGCGTGACGTGGAAGTACACGTCCTCGTTGCCGTAGACGTCCACGCCGAAGGATTGATCGGTGGGAGCCGGCTCCACCGTCACCGACTTCTCCAGACAGTGCTGCCCGTCCATGTCGCGCGGCGCGAGGAATCCGCGCCCGTAGGACGAGGTGACCCGGTCGGAATACGTGTAGGTGGTGATGTGCTTGATTCGGTACCGACGACTCATCACCGCACCCCGTTCGCAGTTCGGATGTTGGCGCTGCCCCACAGCGGCTGCGTGCCACCGGGCAACGACATGTGCGTGGCGAGGACGACGCGGGACAATTCCTCCAGCGAGTCGTGGATGCCGTCCACCAGCTCGAGCAACTCCACCCGCCTGCCGTTCGCATCGACCGATTCCAGATCGCCCGGGTCAACGCGCCGCAACCGCACCCGCATCTGCTCGACGAGCTGTTCGGGCCGCGACGTACCCGAGGCATCAGGCAACGAACCCAGGTCGTCCCGAAGCCGATCGAGCTGGTAGACCAACGCTCGCGGGTTGCCCTCGTCGAACAACAACAGTTGCGCGACGGCCGCCGGACGTGCGCGCCCGCTGTTGCGTCTGCGGTAGATCACCGAGGACTCGGCCGCGGACAGCACCGAATCGATGACCGCTTGTTCGGTGGAGGGCGTGAGAGCGTGGCTCAGCGTGGCCGAGAGCAGCGCAGTCAGCTGCAGACCACGCTCGATCCGTTTGCCTGCATCCATCAGGTACCAGCCCGCGTCTCGCACCATCGATTCCGATGCCAAGCCGGCCAGCGCAAGCAACCCGCGCAGCACACTCGACTGCGACGACGCCAATTGCGCGCCGTTGTGAACCGGCGACTCGGCCAGCTCCTCGAGCGCGGTGTCGATGCGGTTCAGCACCGCCCAGGTGTCGTTCGAGAGCTGGTCGCGCACCGCGCGCGCCGCTTGCTGCATCCGATCCACCGATTGGGCCAGCGAACCCAGACGTCCCGTCGAGAGCATCAGCGAGCGCATTTCCACGCTCGCATCACTGCGGTTCTTCTCGTCGAGGAACCCCGGCCAGGTCCGCGAGACCTTCGTGACCGCTTCGAGAAGGATCGGCAGACTTTCGCTGCCTTCGAGCCACGGCATCGAGCGATAGTCCTGATTGCGTTCGCGCGCGGCGATGAGCAATCGAGTCATGTCCTCGGCACGCTCGCTGTAGCGGCCGAACCAGAACAGGTCGCCGAGCACACGCGGGGAACTGACGACATCGACGTTGGACGCGGCGTACTGCGGCAACTCCTCCACCGTGGCGGGCGGGGTGTGCGGAGCGGAGTCCGCCGGGGTGACCCGTTCCACCGACTTGACCCACACGTCCTTCGACGCCACCGTGATGAGCGGTTCGGTGACCGGTGCGGTGAGCACCACCTGCCCCAGGCCGCCGCGCATCGGCGTGTACCCGCCCCGCTGGGCAACCGTGAACAGCCGCATCCCCACCTGCGCCGGCGCCACCGACAACTGCGAACCCGAGCCGCCGTCGATCGACGAACCGACCGGAGCCAGTGAGAACTCGGGGACTTCCTGCCCTGTCCACTTCCACGGCTCGGCGAGAATTCGCTTCCACAGCTCCTCCGCGGCGACGTCGGTGAGATCGTGTCCCACCACCGTGCGACGTGAGGTGGTCGAGCGCAGCACCAGCGAACGCATCCGGCTTCCGATGTGCGAGAGCTGATCCGGGTCGCCACCCCAGTAGGTCTGTACCGAACCGAGAATCAGATCCTCGTCCAGCAGGGCACGGCTCAACGCCGGAAGCAACGGAAGCAGAGCCGGGTTCTCGAGCACACCACTACCGAGAGTGTTCACCACGCTCACGGCCCCGCGCCGCAGCACTTCGACCAGACCGACGACTCCCAGATGCGAATCCGGGCGCAGATCGAGTGGGTCGGCGAACTCGGCGTCGACTCGGCGCAGCACCACATCGACCCGGCGCAGCTTGCCGAGCGACCGCATCCACAGACAGCCGTCGCGGACCACGAGATCGGCATTCTCCACTAGAGGAAAGCCGAGAACCGTTGCGAGATAAGCCTGATCGAATGCCGTCTCGGAGTGCGAACCGGGACTGAGCACCACCACGACCGGATTCTCCGCCGATGCGGGCGCCGCATCGCGAAGCGCCAGACGAACCGCCCGAGCGAACGTGGACAGCGGCCTGGGATTGCTGGCCTGGAACAACTCCGGCATCGCGCGCGACATCACCCGCCGATCGGCGAGCGCGTAGCCCACTCCCGACGGTGCCTGCGTGCGGTCGGCGACGACCCGGAATTCGCCGTCGGAACCTCGGGCGACATCGGCGGCATGCATGAACAGCTGATGCGGCCCCGGAACGGTGATCGCATGCGCCGTCCGCAGATAGCCCGGGTTGCCGAAGACCAACTCCGGCGGAATCAACCCCCGACGAACGGTTTCCTGAGCACCGTAGATGTCGGTGAGCATCGCATCGAGCAACATCGACCGCTGAACCAAACCTGCTTCCAGACGGTCCCACTCGTCGGCCGCGACGACCAACGGAACACTGTCCAACCCCCACCGAACAGCACTGGGCAACGCCTCGCTGCCACCCGACGGAATCGGGTTGTACGTGATGCCGTGGTCGTCGACCAAACGGCTCACCCGCGACTGCAACGTTTGCATGGCACCCGAGCCGGCCTCGCGCATACCGTCGACCAAGTCCGCCCAGTGCGGACGGACGGAGTCGTCGGCATCGAGCATCTCGTCGAACCGATCGGCACGACCGGTCACGGCCTCACGCCGACCGCGATACGCGAGCCACGGCGACCCAGCACCACTCGAAACGTCTTCGTTCCTGCCGGCTCCACCCGAAACATCGTCGTTCCTGCCGGCTCCACTCAGGGTGGTATCCACGGGCACCATCGAGCCGTTGTTCCTTCCGTCGGTCGATCACACTCCGCCGCCGGGTGACTCCGCTGCCTGCGGAACCACCCGATACGCGTCGGACCGAGATCGCTACCGGTCGACTCGTTCTCCTGTGCAATCCCGCGTCAGGACGTGATGACTCCGGTCCGGCGCAGGTCGAGCATGCCGGGCGCGGACACATCGATCGCTTGGCGAGCGTGCATCTCGAGCAATCTTGCTACGTCCACCTTGCCCGAGGTGAACCCGCCCTCCTCGAAGCGGCCGTTGCGGCGTGCTTCGGCTTCCACCGAGTTGACCGGAGGCCCCTCGTACGAGCGACCGCCCGGGTGCACGACGTGGTACGAGCACCCGCCGACCGCACGTCCGGTCTGCATTTCCACCAGATCGAAACGCAGTGGACTCTGCACCTCGATCGTCGGGTGCAGAGCGCTCGGCGGCTGCCAAGCGCGGTAACGCACGCCGGCGACCTGCACGTCCTGACGCTCGGTCCGCAACATCGGCACCGGCACCCCGTTGCATGTCACCATGTACCGGCCCGCGTCGGCTCCGGCGACCTGAACCTGGATTCGTTCCACCGAAGAGTCCACGTACCGGGCGGTGCCCGAGGATGTCGATTCTTCGCCGAGGGTGTTCCATGGCTCGATCGCACCCCGCAGCTCGATCTCGGCGTCACCGACCACGGTGGTACCGATTCGAGGGAATCTGAACTCGGTGAACGGATCGAGCCAGCTGGTGTCGAAATCGATGCCGTGCTCGCGGAGGTCCTCGACGACACGACCGATATCGTTGATGACGAAGTGCGGCAACATGTACCGACCGTGCAGATTGGCACCGTGCCGGATGAGAGGTGCCTTCAGCGGGGTGTCCCAGAACCGCGAGACCATCGATCGCACGAGCAGCGACTGCACCATCGCCATCTGATGGTGCGGCGGCATCTCGAACCCGCGCAGTTCGAGCAGTCCCAGTCGTCCGCGAGTGGAATCGGGACTGTAGAGCTTGTCGATGCAGAACTCGGCGCGGTGCGTGTTGCCGGTGATGTCGGTGAGCAGGTGCCGCAGCGCTCGGTCGACGACCCAGGGCGACGCCGATCGGTCGGCCCCGGCCAGTCGCTCGATCTCGCTGAATGCGACCTCGAGCTCGTAGAGCGATTCCTCGCGTCCCTCGTCGGCGCGAGGAGCTTGCGACGTGGTGCCGATGAAGCGGCCCGAGAACAGGTACGACAGCGACGGGTGCCGCTGCCAGTGCGTCAGCAGCGAGACCAACAGGTCCGGCCGACGCAGAACGGGTGAATCCACCGGCGTCACGCCGCCGAGGGTGATGTGGTTTCCACCGCCCGTTCCACGAGTGGTGCCGTCGTTGTCGAATCCCTCTGTGCTCAAACGGGACTGACGCGCCTCGAGGTAGAGACGCTCCATCAGATCGTTCTGTTCCGCCCACGAGGAGGTCGGTTGCACGTTGACCTCGATCACACCGGGATCCGGTGTGACGGTCAGGGTTTGGATACGAGGATCGGACGGCGGACCGTAACCCTCGATCACGACGGGCGTGTCGATGGTCGACGCCGCCTGCTCGACCCGCGAGACGAGATCGACGAAATCGTCCAACCGATCCATCGGCGGCATGAACACGTGCAGGACGCCGTCGCGAACCTCGGCGACCAGTGCGGTGACGGCGGTGCCACCCACCCCGGACGTCTCGTTCACCAACTGCGCGTACCGCGACTCGGCCGGGTTCACCGCTCGCGGCGGTTGCTGAGTCAGCTGCGGTGTGGGCAGATCCGGCTTGGGCGCGGTGGGGTCTGCCGGGTTCTCGACGGGACCGCCGTCCCAGGAGATCGCCCGTAGTGGCAGCCGCAGACCCGCGGGAGAATCGCCCTCCAGCAACACTATTCGGCCGCGGCGCAACTTCCAGTCCGAGCTCTCCCAGCCGGAGCCGTCCTCGGTGCGCGAGATGGGCAGCACGAATGCCGCAGGCTCGTCGGTACTCGCATCGAGCCGTTCGAGCAGTTTCTTTCTGGCATCAGCGGAATCGGCTCCCGGTTCGAGATCCTCGTCGTCGGCGGGCGGATCACCGTAGGGCTGGCGAACCAGGTCCAACAGTTTCACCAACGGGTCCTCGAAGGCGGGACGCGCCTGTGAGGCGGGCAGTCCGAGCGCCTTGACCAACTCGTCGATCAATGCCTGCGACGCCGAATTGTCCACCGGCTCCGGGCGCAGGTCCTCCGCCAACCAGGGATCGGCGATCAGATCGGAGTCGTGCCACAGAGCTTGACCGTCGGTGCGCCAGAACAGTCCCACCTGCCACCGCGGCAGAGGTTCGCCGGGGTACCACTTGCCCTGGCTGCGCTGCACCAGACCGTCCGGTGCGTAGATGGTGCGAAGCCGTTCGGCGAGCACGCTTGCCAGCTTGCGCTTGTGCGGGCCGTCGGCCGTGGTGTTCCACTCGGGCGCTTCCTGATTCTCGATCGCGACGAACGTGGGCTCGCCGCCGACGGTCAACCGAATGTCCTGGTCGAGCATCCGCTCGTCGATCTTCTCGGCTGTGGCCTTGATCGATTCCCACTGCTCGGCGGTGTACGGCAACGTCGTTCGCGGATCCTCGTGGACGCGGACGACAGTGTTCGAGAAGTCGAGTTCGGCCTTGCACTTGCTCGTCGCACCGGAGATGGCGGCGGCAGTCGACGGGTGCGGCGTCGCCGACAGTGGAATGTGGCCCTCGCCGGCGAACAGACCCGATGTCGGGTCCATCCCGACCCAGCCCGCACCGGGGAGATAGACCTCGGTCCAGGCGTGGAGATCGGTGAAGTCCTCCACCGGCCCGGACGGGCCGTCCAGCGACTTGACGTCGGAGGACAACTGCACCAGGTAACCCGAGACGAACCGCGCTGCCAGACCCATCTGACGTAGTACCGACACCAGCAACCACGCCGAGTCGCGGCACGACCCGACAGCGGACGTCAGGGTCAGATCGGGGGTCTGCACTCCGGGTTCCATGCGCACGGAGTACCCGACGTCGCCCATGACGGCTTGGTTTGCCATCACGAGAAAATCGATGGTGCGCAACGACTCTCCGCGTTCGGTGACAGCCGCCTGCAGCTTCTCCACCCAGGCCGAGACCACCGGTCCCGGTCCGGATCCGGCCTTACCCTCGTCCACCGGCCGTAGATACGGCTCGAGGTCGGGAAGGTCGTGCTCTTCGTACGCGAAGCCGTAGTGCTCGGCCCATTCCTCGACGAAGAAGTCGAGGGGATTGATCGACGCCATGTCCGCGACGAGTCCGACAGTGATCGACAGGTGATCGGTTCGCTCGGGGAAGACCACCCGAGCGAGGAAGTTTCCGAACACGTCCTGCTGCCAATTGACGAAATGCTCCGCCGGCTCGATCTTCAGCGAGTACGCCTCGATGGGAGTACGCGAATGCGGTGCCGGTCGCAGCCGAATTTCGTGCGGAAAGATCTTGACGGTGCGGTCGAATCGGTAGCTGGTGCGGTGTTCGAGTGCAACCTTGATGCCCACGGCGAGCCCCTCGTGATAGTCCCGGTATGGGTAGAACACCCAACCCTAGTAGGACCGGGCCCGGTGCGCTCGGCGAGAAATCGTGTCCGAAATGTACTGACCGGGCAGGTGTGTAGTGCTTGACACCCTCTCCGTGGTGGGGTTCGCTCGGCGAGAATCGAGTATTCGTTCGACGCACGCCACACTTTGCAACCAAAGGGAATCTCGTGAGTGACAATTCACCCAACGGACCGCAGTACGGCTCCGATCCGGACCAACCCCAGTACCCCACGAATCCAGCGTCCGGTTACCCACCGCCCGGCAACTACCCACCGCCCGGCAATTACCCGCCCCCGGGCAACTATCCTCCGCCACCGGTAGGCGGAAACGCCGGATTCGGACTGGGCTCGCAGTTGCCCGGCGGCGCGCAGCCCGGCAGCCTCGGATCACGTTTCGCGGCGCGCTTCCTGGACTTGCTCATTCTCGCGATCGTCCAGATCATCCTGTACTTGATTCTCCCCAGCGGGTTCTTCGGAACTTTCCTGATGGGTCTCGCGACTGCGCTCCTCGGCTTCGCGTACTTCACGCTGCTCGAGTCCTCCCGCGGCCAGACTCTGGGCAAGCAACTCCTCGGCCTACGCACCCTCGGCCCAACAGGCGGACTGCCCACTCAGGCCGAGGCGGCCAAGCGCAATGCCTTCCTTCTGCTCAACATCGTGCCGTTCGTCGGCAGTTTCCTGGTGATCGTGGCGTACATCGTCGTTGCGGTGACCATCAACTCCAGCCCGACCAAACAGGGCAAGCACGACGAGATCGCCGGCGGAACCCAGGTCATCAGCATCTCGTAACAACCTGTCCACGCACGAGCGGACCTCCGACATCAGGCGAGGCCCGCTCGTCTGCGTTCACAGTGTTGCGGGGTCTCGGTGCTCCGAACCACCCCACGCGTCCCGACCACAGACCAGGAGAACGACGTGAACGACGATCCGACAGACGAACCGCGGCCCGGCCAGGGTTCCGATCCCGACCGCCCCGAAACGCCGAACACTCCCCCGCCGAACACGGAAAACACCCCGCCGCCTGCCGGCGGTCAGTACCCGCCCCCGCCCGGGAACTATCCGCCGCAGGGCAACTACCCACCGCAGCCACCTCAGGGCGGCTACCCGCCTCCCGGTGGCTACCCACCCCCGCCCGGAAACTACCCGCCCCAGGGCAACTACCCACCACAGGGCGGCTACCCGCCTCCCGGTGGCTACCCACCCCCGCCAGGAAACTACCCGCCTCAGATCGGCGCGCCCGGCAGCTATCCACCGCCACCCAGTGCGTATCCACCCCCGCCCGGCAACTACGCGAACTACGGCAACCAGGGGTACGGGCAGGTGCCGTTGGGTCCCAATCCCGGTCGCCTGGATGTCGGTGCCGCGCTGAGTTACGGCTTTGCCAAGTTCAAGGACAACGTCGGCCCGTGGCTCGCCATCACGGCCATCGTGTGGGCTGTCAGTGCTATCGGAGTCGTCCTGATCTTCGCGTCGACGTTCACCGCGGCGATGGCAGCAGCCGACAGCGGTGACACGACGTTCACGACCACGACATCCGGGGTGGCCGTCGTCGTCACGGCCATCGCCACGTTCGCGTCGTATTTCGTCAACGCCGCCTACGTCCGCGGAGCCCTGGACGAAACCGGTGCTCCCGAGAAACCGTCGTTCGGGCGGTTCTTTCAACTCACCAACGTCGGCCAGATCGCCGTCCTGGCGTTGATCTGGACCGTCGTCAGCGTGGTGCTCGGTTTCATCCCGTTCCTCGGAACGGTCCTTCTGATCGTGATCGGCTTCCTCGCGAACTTCGCCTTGACGTTCCTGATCGATCGCAACCAGTCGGCGATCGAATCCATCAAGTCGAGTGTCGACCTGACCGTCAAGAACTTCGGCCCGCTGCTGCTGCTCCTACTGCTGTTGGCCGCCATCAACATCGCCGGTGCTCTGCTCTGTGGTCTCGGTCTGCTGTTCACCATCCCGATCTCGGTGATCGCGACCAACTACGCCTACCGCGTCCTGACCGGCGGTCCGCTGTCCCCCGCACGCTGACCTGATCCGAACAGAAGAATGTCCCCGTAACGCACTGCGCTACGGGGACATTCGTTTTCGAACCCTTTTAGGCCTCGGCTGGTTCTTCCTTCTTCTCCGGCTTGAAGTCGACGCCCGATTCCTTACGCTGCTGCGGCGTGATCGGTGCGGGCGCGTCGGTCAACGGGTCGATGCCGCCGCCGGACTTGGGGAACGCGATGACCTCTCGGATGGAATCGACTCCGGCGAGCAGCGCGGTGATGCGATCCCAGCCGAACGCGATGCCGCCGTGCGGCGGTGCGCCGTACGAGAAGGCATCGAGAAGGAAGCCGAACTTCTCCTGTGCTTCTTCCTTGCCGATACCCATGATCGCGAACACCCGTTCCTGAATGTCCTTGCGGTGGATACGAATACTGCCGCCGCCGATCTCGTTTCCGTTGCAGACGATGTCGTAGGCGTAGGCAAGAGCAGATCCGGGGTCGGTGTCGAACGTATCCATCGACTCCGGCTTCGGAGAGGTGAACGCATGGTGCACCGCCGTCCACGCACCGGATCCGACGGCCACGTCCCCACTGGCTGTGGCGTCGGACGTGGGCTCGAACAGCGGGGCATCGACGACCCACACGAACGCCCACGCCTTCGGGTCGATCAGATCGAGCTTACGAGCGATCTCGCCG
The DNA here is from genome assembly GCF_033042225.1 of Rhodococcus cercidiphylli. Lineage (NCBI taxonomy): Bacteria > Bacillati > Actinomycetota > Actinomycetes > Mycobacteriales > Nocardiaceae > Rhodococcus > Rhodococcus cercidiphylli. The sequence continues at coordinate 596,280 of NZ_JAWLKE010000001.1, read as the reverse complement.
CGCACGGCACCGAGCAATCCACGGGATGCCTTGACAGGGCCGGCGGAGAAGAAGATCGCATCGCCGTTCTTCGCGCCGACATGTGCGGCGAGGCCGTCGCGCTCGGCGTCGGTCAGGTTCTTGGCAACCGGACCACCCAGCGTGCCGTCCTCACCGACGAGAACGTACGCGAGGCCTTTGTGGCCACGCTGCTTGGCGAATTCCTGCCATCGGTCGAGCTGCTTCCGGGGCTGGCTCGCGCCACCGGGCATGACGACCGCACCGACGTACGGGGCCTGGAACACCCGGAAGGTGGTGTCGGAGAAGAAGTCCGTGCACTCGACCAGTTCGATCTCGAAGCGAAGATCAGGCTTGTCCGAACCGTAGCGCCGCATGGCCTCGGCGTAGGTGATCCGGGGAATCGGATCCGTGAAGTGATGCCCGACGAGCTTCCACAACGATGCCAGGATCTCCTCGGCCAGCAGGATGACGTCGTCCTGAGTGACGAAGCTCATCTCGACGTCGAGCTGAGTGAACTCCGGCTGACGGTCGGCGCGGAAATCCTCGTCTCGGTAGCACCGGGCAATCTGGTAGTAGCGCTCGATACCGCCGACCATGAGCAGCTGCTTGAACAGCTGCGGGCTCTGCGGCAGAGCGTAGAAGCTACCCGGCTGCAACCGCGCCGGCACCAGGAAGTCGCGGGCACCTTCAGGGGTGGATCGCGTGAGCGTCGGAGTCTCGACCTCGACGAACTCGTGGTGCGCGAGCACCGAGCGGGCGGCGGCGTTGACGTGCGAGCGCAGGCGAATGGCATGCCCGGGGCCCTCACGACGCAGATCGAGGTAGCGGTACTTCAGACGCGCTTCTTCGCCCGGCTGGTCGTCGAGCTGGAACGGCAGCGGTGCCGCCTCGGACAGGACCTCGATCTCGGAGGCCTCGACCTCGATCGCACCGGTCGGGATCTCGTAGTTGGCGTTGCCCTCGGGGCGGCCCTCGACCTTGCCGGTGACCTTCACGACGTATTCGGCGCGCAGGCGATGGGCCTGCTCGAGTGCTGCTCCCTCACGGAAGACGACCTGGGACACACCGGACGCGTCGCGCAGATCGATGAAGATGACGCCGCCGTGATCGCGTCGGCGGGCCACCCATCCCGTCAGCGTCACGGTTCGGTCGACGTGCTCGGGGCGTAATGAGCCGGCGAGGTGGGTGCGCAGCACGGGTGTCCTTTCGAGAAAAATCCGCTGATCGTGTTCTTCGCTCACCGATCCTACGGAGCACATGACCGTAGAAGGAAACGAGATCGCGACGCGGCATGCGAAGCTATGGCCGACAGCAGCGATGTGCGTTCTCGCCACAGGGTGGGAGCTCGGCGGAGAGGAACTCGGGCATGACCTTCAGAGAAGGTTCGCGGATGGAGCGGGGTCGAGTCTCCGTCGGCGGCAGCGGTGGCGGCGGACGCGGTGGCAAACTCGCAATCGGCGGCGGTGCAGGCGGCCTGATCATCATCGTCATCGCGCTGCTCTTCGGCGGAGATCCCGGTTCGATTCTCAATCAGATCAGTGGCGGTGACAGCTCGGCGGGGCAGGTCGACTCCGGCACCTCGGGGACCCTCGAGGGCTGCGAGACCGAGGCGGAAGCGAACAGCAAGATCGACTGCCGTATCGGATTTACGGTGTCGAGCCTGGACACCGTCTGGGAATCTCAGCTGCAAGCGCAGACCGGCGTCGCCTACGTTCAGCCCGGCGTGAATCTGTTCTCGGGAGCAACCAACACCGGCTGCGGCAACGCCACCAGCGCCGTCGGGCCGTTCTACTGCCCCGCCGATTCCACCGCCTACTTCGACACGAGCTTCTTCCAGGTTCTCGTCGACCAGTTCGGCTCCAGCGGCGGCCCCCTGGCGCAGGAGTACGTGGTGGCCCACGAGGTCGGCCACCACCTGCAGAACCAACTGGGCGACATAGGCCGCGCGCAGGCCGATCCGCAGGGACCCGAGTCCGGTGGCGTCAAGGTGGAGTTGCAGGCCGACTGCTACGCCGGAATCTGGGCACACTACGCAGCCGACACGGTCGATCCGGACACCGGGGTTCCGTTCCTGGAGCCGCTGACCACCACCGACATCGACGACGCTCTCTCCGCCGCGTCGTCGGTGGGCGACGACCGAATTCAGCAGGCATCCACCGGCAGCGTCAACCCCGAGGGCTGGACGCACGGTTCGTCTGCACAGCGACAGGCATGGTTCACCGCGGGCTACGAGACCGGGCAGGTGGCGGCCTGCGACACGTTCTCGGCAGGCGACCTGAACAATCCCTGAACCCGAAGTAGTCAGAACGACGTATTCAGAACAAGGTGAGGGCCGGCCCCGAGGTCACCGACGCTCGGGGTTCGGCAGGCTCGTTGACCGGCAGCGAGCGGGTCTGCTCTGGGGCGAACCCGTACTTGTCGAGCAACGGATCGATGCGGCCACGTAGCCACTGCTTGTACTCCGGAGTCACGTACGCCCCGTGCCCGTAGAGCTGACGGTACCGCCGCACCAACGCGGGGTGCTCCTTCACCAGCCAGCTCATGTACCAGTCTTTGGTGCTCGAACGCAGATGCATCGGCAGGGCCGTCACGGTCGTCGCACCCGCCTCGGCCAGAGCACCGATGAGGCCGTCCAGTTGCTTGGCCCCGTCGGTGAGAAACGGAATGACCGGTGCCACCAGAACTCCGCACTCCAGTCCGGCGTCGCGGACCGCTCGAACGAGGTCCAATCGCGCTCGCGGACTTGGGGTTCCGGGCTCGAGCTGCTTCTGCAGGTCGGCGTCGTGAATAGCGAGGCTGATGCTCACGTGCACGTCGACTTGCTGGGCGGCCAACGTCAACAGAGGTAGATCGCGTCGCAAGAGTGTGCCCTTGGTCAGAATCGAGAACGGAGTGCCGGATTCGGTCAGTGCCCGAATGATGCCGGGCATCAACCGATATCGGCCCTCCGCGCGTTGGTAGGGGTCGGTGTTGGTTCCCAGCGCCACCGGCTCACGCTTCCACGATCGCCGCGAAAGCTCCTTGCGCAGAACGGCCGCGACGTTGGTCTTGACGACGATCTGCGAGTCGAAGTCGTTGCCGGAGTCCAGATCCAGGTACTCGTGCGTCGGGCGGGCGAAGCAGTATCGACATGCGTGCGAGCATCCGCGCATCGGGTTGACGGTCCACGAGAAGGGCACCTGCGATTCGCTCGGGACCTCGTTCAGGGCGCTCTTGCACAGCACCTCGTGGAAGGTGATGCCCTCGAACTCCGGCGTCTGTACGCTGCGGACCAAACCCGACCGCTCGAGCCCCGGTAGCGCCCCGTCGTCCGCGGCGTCGAGAGTCTGGCCCGCCCATCGCATGCACACAGTCGAACATTTGTTCTATGTCGTGTCAAGGCCGGCTCGCCCCGGCCGATCCCCGCTCGGGTGTGGTCATCGGAAGGCGATACCGTAGGCCCCCAGTCGATCCTAGGAGTGCACCGCCGTGACCGCCCCGAACACACCGACCCTCGAACCCATTCTGCGTCTCGGCCTCACACTCGGACCGGGAATCGACATCGGTTCGGTACCCGCGGGCGAGCGGGTCGTCACCACCGTGCTCGGCGGCGCAGCTCCCGGCCCCGACATCGAGGGGACTCTCGCAGCCGGATCGACCGTCGTCAGCGTGACGCGGCCCGACGGATGCACCGAGTTCAGCAGCGACCTCGTTCTGGAATTGGCGACCGGAGGCTACCTCTCGCTGGACTACCGAGGGGTTCAGTTCGGGCCTGCCGAGGTCATCGAAGCTCTGAACGATCCCGAGCGTGAAGTCGATCCCGCCACGTACTACTTCCGCGGCACCCTCCGCGTGTCGACCGCAGTGCCGAAGTTCACCTATCTCAACCGCGCACTCGTCGTCACGTCCGGATCCCGCTCGGCCGAAGCCGTCGTGCTCGACGCCTTCCTGGTCACCTGATCACGGTTCAGTCGAGCAACTGCGCGACCTCGCGGTCGGTCAGCGTCGCCTGCGGAGTTCGCCCTTTGCTTCGAACCAGTTCGACAGCGCGATAGAGCGGCCGCTGATCGAGTCCGGCATCGCGTGCCTCGGCACGCAGCTGATCCACCAGCACCGATGCGATCGCTGCGGCGGGCACCAGCTCGGTGGTCCACAGCGAGTCGGCGAGGCTGCGTAACGCGAGAATCGGCAGCTCACGGCCCCCGTCCCTGGTGTAGAGCGCAAGTGGAACCACGATGTGTGTACGCCCGTCGTAGAGCCGCAGCGAGATCTGATCGATTCCGGCCGTCCGAATGGTCAGTTCGGCCGTCACCACCTCCGGCATCTTCAGCCGGCGAGTGCGCAACCCTCGCGCGCACAGTTGCGGGCCGTCGAGCCACACCCGTCGGCGCAGACCGAGCCAACCCGACAGCACCGCGGGACCGCCGACGATCACCCCGACGAGAACTGCGACCCACACCGGCGCGAACAGCGCCAGGACGACGGCGAGAACGATCCCGATCACGGCCGACCCGACCATTATCTTGCGCAGGCGCGGTGCCAGGAACTCCACCGAGACCAGGTCGAGGGCTACCGGCCCCGCGTTGGACCGAGAGTCACCGGGCCGGGACTCACTGGGCAAGGCGCGCTCCGAGGGCGTCGACCACGTCGGCCATCGGAACGGTGTCCTGCTCGCCGTTCGAAAGGTCTTTCACCAGAACCGATTCCGCAGCCAGTTCCTGGTCACCGAGCATCAACGCGAACCGCGCCCCGGACCGGTCGGCGGCCTTCATGGCACCCTTGATCCCGCGATTGCCGTAGGCCATGTCCACGGCTATTCCTCGTTCGCGTAGCTGAGCCGCGATGTCGACGATCGCCAGCTTGGCGCCGGCACCCATCGGAACGCCGAAGACCTGGCATCGTGACGTCGCGCCCGCGGTCTTGCCTTCGGCGGCGAGGGCCAGCACGGTGCGATCGACGCCGAGGCCGAACCCGATTCCGGAGAGCGCCTGCCCGCCCAGCTGTTCCATCAGCCCGTCGTAGCGTCCACCGCCGCCGATGCCCGATTGTGCGCCGAGCCCGTCGTGCACGAACTCGAACGTCGTCTTGGTGTAGTAGTCCAGGCCCCGCACCATCCGCGGGTTCACCAGGTACGGAACGTTCATCACGTCCAGGTATGCCAGCACTTCGTCGAAGTGTTCCTTCGCCGATTCGGAGAGGTGATCGAGCATCAGCGGTGCGTCTGCGGTCATCGCGCGCACCTCAGGGCGCTTGTCGTCGAGCACCCGCAGCGGGTTGATCTCGGCGCGTCGACGGGTGTCCTCGTCGAGGGGAAGCGCGAACAGGAACTGCTGCAACAGCTCTCGGTACTGCGGGCGGCAGGTGTCGTCGCCTAGCGAGGTGATCTCGAGCCGGAATCCGGTGAGCCCGAGGGTCCGGAAACCGGCGTCGGCCACGGCGATGACCTCGGCGTCCAGCGCCGGGTCGTCGACGCCGATGGCCTCGACGCCCACCTGCTGCAGCTGCCGGTACCGGCCGGCCTGCGGGCGTTCGTAGCGGAAGAAGGGCCCGGCGTAGGCGAGCTTGACCGGCAGCGCTCCCCGATCCAATCCGTGCTCGATCACCGCGCGCATGACTCCTGCGGTGCCTTCGGGACGCAGCGTCACCGATCGATCTCCGCGGTCGGCGAAGGTGTACATCTCCTTGCTCACCACATCGGTCGACTCCCCGACTCCGCGGGCGAACAGCCCGGTGTCCTCGAAGATCGGCAGTTCGATGTGGCCGTAGCCGGCGTTGCGGGCGGCGTCGAGCAGCCCTTCGCGTACGGCGACGAACTCGGCCGAGTTCGGGGGGAAGTAATCGGGGACGCCCTTGGGCGCAGAAAAGGCGGTCGGCTTGCTCACGTTCACAGCTTCCCTTGCTCGGGGTCGGTGAGTCCAACGAGGAACGGATTGGACTCACGCTCCTGGCCTATCGAACTCTGTCCGCCGTGCCCCGGGAGCACCACCGTGTCGTCACTCAGCGGTAGCAGCCGACTCGCGATCGATCGCAGCAGCTGATCATGATCGCCGCCGGGCAGGTCGCTGCGCCCGATCGATCCCGCGAAGAGGGTGTCCCCGGTCAGTGCCAACGGAACCGAGCCGTCGGGCCCGTCTGCATGGGCGAGGAACACGACGGATCCCTGGGTGTGCCCGGGGGTGTGCACCACCGTGAACTCGATTCCGGCGAGCTCGAGCCGGTGACCGTCCGTGAGCTCGATCACCTCGGCCGGTTCGTGGAACTCGAGGTCGCCCAGCACTGCCGCCAACGTCGGGCCCGTTCCCTTGATCGGATCGGCCAGCATGTAGCGGTCCTCGGGTGCGATGTACGCCGGGATGCCGTACTTTGCGCAGATCGGCTCCACCGACCATGTGTGGTCCAGATGACCGTGCGTGAGCAACACTGCGGTGGGGGTGAGCGAGGACTGCGTCAGGAAGTCGATCAGCGGATCCGCGGCGTCCTGACCGGGATCGACGACGACACACTCGGACGCGTCGTCCTGGGCCAGGATGTAACAGTTGGTCTGAAACATGCCTGCGGGGAATCCGGTGACGAGCAAGACAAACGCTCCTAAAGGCTGAGGCCGAAGTACCGAGCAAGCTTAGTGTGGCCGCTCGCGTCGGGTCCCCCCAGCATGCTCTCAGGCAACAGTGGCAAACTCGCGTTGGCCGATTCTCGGCCGGTTACCACACGATCGGTCCGTGCAGCGAGCGGGCGAGGTCGTTTTTCGACAAGCGGGAGGAACACGAATTGCCCAGCAACGAGCAACGGCGCGAGGCTGCCAAACGAAAGCTCGAACGCCAACTCGTACGCCGCGCCGAGCGAGCGCGGCGTCGTAAGCAATTGACGATCGTCGGTTCCGTTCTCGGCGTCGTCGCGGTCGTGGCCGTCGTCTCGGTCGTGTTCGTGGTGACGCGCGGTGACGACGATGCGAGCACCGCGCAGGAATCGTCGACGTCGGCACCTGCCGATTCGATCATCGCAGCGGGACGCACCGAGCCGCTGCCGGAGACGGTGAACTGCTCCTATCCCGCTGCGGCGCAGCCGGCGGCCAAGGAGAACACTCCCCCGCGCACCGACAACGTCCCCACCAGCGACGAGCCGCTGAGCTACAGCATGACCACGTCTGCGGGCAACATCGGTCTGACGCTGAACAATCCCGAGGCTCCGTGCACGGTCAACAGCTTCGTATCGCTCGCCAATCAGGGCTACTTCGACGGCACCACCTGCCATCGACTCACCACGGGCGCGGGCCTGCAGGTGTTGCAGTGCGGCGATCCCACGGGCAGCGGCTCCGGTGGTCCGGGGTACCAGTTCGCCGACGAATTCCCCACCGATACGTATGCCGAAGGCGACCCCGCCGCACAGACCCCGATCGCCTATCCGCGCGGAACGTTGGCCATGGCCAACGCGGGCCCGGGTACCAACGGCAGCCAGTTCTTCCTCGTCTACGGCGATTCCGAACTGCCGCCCGCCTACACCGCGTTCGGCACCATCGACGAGACCGGACTCGCCACTCTCGACGCCATCGCGGCCAAGGGAGTGCAGGGCGGTGCATCCGACGGAGCGCCCGCCGAACCGGTCGACATCACGTCCATGTTGAGCGACCTGTGAACCGCACCTCGGCGCTGACGATCGCGGTAGCGGCCACCGCGCTGGTACTCGCAGGGTGTTCCGGTTCGACCGAACCGGCAGCGGCACCGACCACCACACCGTCGTCCTCGTCGACGATCACGACGACCGAAGCACCCGCGCCGCGTCCTGCACTCGACCTGTCCCGGTTCGGTGCGTTGCCGCCCGTGCCGCAGCCTACGACCGACACGGTGTCCTGCTCGTACCCGGCGGAGTCTCCGGCCGCCAAGGAGGTCGACGCGCCTGCGACCGACAACATCGACGTGTTCGGAAACGTCGACGTGACGTTGTCCACCAATCAGGGTCCGATCGGCATCACCCTCGACCGGACGCAGGCACCGTGCACCGTCAACAGCGTGGTCGGCCTCGTCCAGCAGGGATATTTCGACGGCTCACCCTGCCACCGGCTGACGACGTCACCGGGACTGGAGGTACTGCAGTGCGGTGATCCGTCCGGGTCCGGTCGTGGTGGACCGGGATACACCTTCGCCAACGAGTACCCCACCACCGCGTACACCGACGATCCGGCGCAGGCCGAGAACCCGGTGGTCTACCCCCGCGGAACGTTGGCCATGGCCAACGCAGGCCCCGATACCAACGGCAGCCAGTTCTTCCTGGTGTACGCCGATTCGGTGCTGCCGCCGCAGTACACGGTGTTCGGCACCATCTCGGACGCCGGTCTGCAAACGCTCGACGCCATCGCAGCGGGCGGGGTCACCGGTGGCTCCGAGGACGGTGCACCGGCGAACCCGGTGATCGTGGAGTCCGCCGCCTGAGTTCGCGTTCGAAAGGCGAGAGGGTGAGCAGAGTATCTGCTCACCCTCTCGTCGCTTCCGTGGACTGCCGCTCAGGCCGCAGACGTCAGGCGGTACACGTCGTACACGCCCTCGACGTTGCGCACGACGTTCAGCACGTGCCCGAGGTGCTTCGGGTCGCCCATCTCGAACGTGAACTTGCTGATCGCAACCCGGTCCCCCGACGTAGCGACGGACGCCGAGAGAATGTTGACCTTCTCGTCGGCGAGCGCCTTGGTGACGTCGGAGAGCAGTCTGTGACGGTCGAGTGCCTCGATCTGAATGGCGACCAGGAACACCGACGACGCCGACGGTGCCCACTGAACCTCGATGAACCGTTCGGACTGTTCCTCGAGCGAGCGTGCGTTGGTGCAGTCGGTGCGGTGAACACTCACCGATCCACCACGGGTGACGAATCCGAGGATCTCGTCTCCCGGCACCGGGGTGCAGCACTTGGCGAGTTTCGCGACGACGCCCTCGGATCCGGTGACCAGTACGCCCGCGTCGCCGACCTGACGTGGTCGAGTCGGGATGGTCGACGGTGTCGACCGCTCGGCGAGCTCTTCCTCGACATCGCCGACGCCGCCGAGATGGGCGACCAGCCGCTGCACCACATGGCGAGCGGACACATGATTCTCGCCGACCGCGGTGTAGAGCGCAGAGACGTCGACGTACCGTAGCTCGTGCGCGATTGCCGACATGGACTCGGCATTCATCAAGCGCTGCAAGGGAAGTCCGCCTCGACGGACCTCCTTGGCGATGCCGTCCTTGCCCGCCTCCAGAGCTTCCTCGCGGCGCTCCTTGGCGAACCACTGGCGAATCTTGGTCTTGGCACGCGGTGAGGCGACGAAACCCTGCCAGTCCCGGCTCGGTCCGGCAGTGGCGGCTTTCGAAGTGAACACCTCGACCACTTCACCGTTGTCGAGAGTCCGTTCCAGTGCCACGAGTCGACCGTTGACCCGCGCGCCGATACAGCGATGCCCCACCTCGGTGTGCACCGCGTACGCGAAGTCGACCGGACACGATCCGGCGGGCAGGGTGACCACGTCGCCCTTGGGCGTGAAGACGAAGATCTCCTTGACCGCGAGGTCGTAGCGCAGCGACTCGAGGAACTCTCCCGGATCGGCGGCTTCTCGCTGCCAGTCGAGTAGCTGACGCATCCACGCCATGTCGTCGACCTCGGCATTGTCCTGTGAATGCTTGCCCTTGGTCTCCTTGTAGCGCCAGTGCGCCGCAATTCCGAACTCGGCTGTGCGGTGCATGTCCCGCGTCCGGATCTGCACCTCGAGGGGCTTGCCCTCGGGTCCGATCACCGTGGTGTGCAGCGACTGGTACACCCCGTAGCGCGGCTGCGCGATGTAGTCCTTGAAACGGCCCGCCATCGGCTGCCACAGCGAATGCACCACGCCGACAGCGGCGTAGCAGTCGCGGATCTCGTCGCACAGGATGCGGACGCCCACGAGGTCGTGGATGTCGTCGAAGTCGCGGCCCTTGACGATCATCTTCTGGTAGATCGACCAGTAGTGTTTCGGGCGACCCTCGACGACGGCACTGATGCGCGACGCGGCGAGTGTCGCGTTGATCTCGGCCCGAACCTTTTCGAGGTAGGTGTCGCGGGACGGCGCACGATCGGCCACCAGACGCACGATCTCGTCGTACTTCTTCGGGTGGAGTATGGCGAACGCCAGGTCCTCGAGCTCCCACTTGACCGTGGCCATTCCGAGCCGATGGGCAAGCGGCGCAATGACTTCCAGCGTCTCTCTGGCCTTGCGCGCCTGCTTCTCCGGGGGTAGGAACCGCATGGTGCGCATGTTGTGCAACCGGTCGGCGACCTTGATGACCAACACCCGTGGATCCCGCGCCATCGCGATGATCATCTTGCGGATGGTCTCGCCCTCGGCCGCAGTTCCGAGCACGACCTTGTCGAGCTTGGTCACTCCGTCCACGAGATGAGACACCTCGTCGCCGAATTCCTCGGTCAACTTGGCCAGCGAATACCCGGTGTCCTCGACGGTGTCGTGCAGCAGCGCCGCAACCAGGGTGGTCGTGTCCATTCCGAGTTCGGCAAGAATGTTCGCCACAGCGAGCGGATGCGTGATGTAGGGATCGCCGGACTCGCGCATCTGCGAGGCGTGCAGCTCGTCGGCCACGTCGTAGGCCCGCTGCAGCAACGTCAGGTCGGCCTTGGGGTAGAGCTCGCGGTGCAGGCTGACGAGCGGCTCGAGCACCGGCTTGACCGCCGCGCTGCGTCCAGCGGTGATGCGGCGCGCCAGACGCGCCCGCACCCGACGCGACGCCGAGGTGGGGACAGGTGCCGAATTACGGGTTCCCGATGGAGCCTGCGCATCGTTCGCCACCGGGCCGTGGGGTACCGGAGTGTCGACGGCCGGGCGGGAATCACCGGACGCAGCCTCGTCTGTCGTGACGACGTCGACACCGGTCCGCTCGGTGACCCCGGTCTGATCGGCAACGGGCCGTTCTGGGACGGCAGGCCCATCGGGCAAGGGCTGATCGATGTAACGGGTCACTCTCATCACCTCCTGCCACACGTTCCGCGTTGTCGCCGGAATTATTCGGTCAACGCTTCGTGAAAGAGACTTTAGTCCTCATACTCGAACCAGGCAGCCGAGCGGGTAGCCACTGCACTTGTCGCGCCCACCCAGAACAGCGATCTCGAGAACCACAGCGGCTCCGGCGATCACCGCTCCCTGCTCGGCCAACAACCGAGCCGTCGCATCGACGGTACCGCCGGTCGCCAGTACGTCGTCGACCACAAGCACTCGCTTCCCGGTCACGTCGATCGCAGTCGGGATCTGCAATTCGGCGGTTCCGTACTCGAGATCGTACGACCGTGAATGCACCGGAGGCGGCAACTTTCCCGCCTTGCGCACCGCCAGCACACCGCACCCGAGTTCGAGGGCAACTCCGGCCCCCAACAGAAATCCCCGTGCGTCGATACCCGCCACCAGGTCGACGTCCTCGAATCCCTGCGCCAACTCCGATACGACGCTGCGTAACGCCGGTCCGTCCGCGAACACCGGTGTCAGATCGCCGAAGCGCACACCGGGCACGGGAAAATCGTCGACCCACCGCGTCAGCCTGGCCACGGCAGCGGCCGCACCCACTGCACCGCCTGCATCGTTCATCGAAGAAGCACCCACCGATCCATGTTCCATCCGGCACCAGCGGCCGTCGGGTTGGGGACCACGTCCTGCATGCCGTCACTGACGACAGTCGTCCGCGGCTCGTTGTACAGGGGAAGCGACGGCATGTCGTTCCACAGGATGTTCTCGCCCTCGGTAGCCAGCGCCAGAATGCGCTCGGGATCGTCGGTCACCGCCAATTGATCGACGATGGAATCGATCCTGCCGTTGCTGTATCCGCCGACGTTCAGACCGATTCCAGTGCGCAGCGAATACCGTGCGGTCACCGCGGCAGCCGAACCCGAGGGTCCAGGAAGCGATCCGCTGCTACCCAGAACTGCATCGACCGCCCCGGCCCGCAGGGCGGACGGTGTGAAGTCCGGCGAGCTCGCGTCCTCGACGGTGATGCCCGCGGCGGCACAATCGGCAGCCATGCGGCTCACCACCTGGGCGCGCCGCGCGTCCGGTCCCCGGTAGCCGACACGAACGGTCATTGCATTCTCGCCTGCGGCCTCCAGCTCTCGGCTCGCCTGGTCAAGGTCCGAGCGCTGGTAGCGATCACCCACCACCGCCGCGACCGACGGGTACACCAGCGTGTCGGGCTGGACGAGGCGAGAGTCGACGACACCCGAGCCGAGACCCGCATCTGCCGCCTCGGAACCGGGGTGACCCAGTGTGTCGAACAGATCCGATCTCGGGATGCATGCGGCCACTGCTCGACGTGCGCTCGCCTGGCCCAGCACCCCCTGGGTCGAGAACGTCAACTGCTCGACGCCTCGCGACGGTTCCTCGGTGGTCGTGAATCCCTCGGTGGTCCCGAGTTCGACGGCACCGGCACCGTGGTCGACCACGTCCAGCGAGCCGTCCGCGGACTTCGCCGCCAGGTCGGTGCCCTTGGGCCAGACGACCACCTGTTCGGTCTGAGGCGGGTTTCCCCACCAGGCGTCGTTCGCCACGAGCACGAGACCGTCCTCGGCGGAGTAGGACTCGACCCGGTACGGGCCGGCCGAGGGCAGCAGCGAGAGGTCGATCGAGCCCGGCGTCAGGGTCCATCCGGTGTTCCAGAAGTCGGCGATGCGGCGCACCACGTCGTCGTCCTCGGCCAGGATGGGATCGACGACGTTCGGCACGCCTGCGGCCCGGGCCGCGACATGCGCCGGTAGCAGGTCGGTGGCACCGAACAGCGCTCGCCAGTTCTGGTAGCTGCGGCCGGATGCGAAGACGACGGTGGCTTCCTTGGCCCCCGGAACGCAATCGATGCGCTCGATGTCGGAGTACCCGGCCGTCGACGCCGCGTCGAACATGGGGCGGTCGGTGGCGAACCTTCCGCTGTTCGCCGCCCAGGCCAACACCAGGTCGTCGCAGGCCATAGGCGCACCGTCCGAGTACGTCGCGGCCGGGGCGATGGAGTACTGCACGGTCAGGGTGTCACCGGGTACCACCGATACTGTTCCGATGTCGTTGTCCAACAACGCATCTCCCTCGGGCCCGAGGTAGCTGAAGCCCACCTGCACCCGGGTGAACGCCTGCCGGGCTCCCGACGCCGCGCCGTCGACGGTTCTGGCGTTGTACGTGTTCACCACGTTGTCGAACGAGTAGCCGATCGAGGGCACCTTGTCCTCGGGCGACGAACACGCCGTGATGGACACCGCGCCGACACTCGCTGCCACCAGTGCCGCGATCCACCGTCGTTTCACGTGCACTCTCCGTCCCTGTCGAAGGTGGTCTACCGACGCTTCTTGTTTCGTTTCCCGGTGGGGCGGTTGCCCGGCTGGGGAGCAGAAGACTTCGGAGTGGCCACGCCGACAGCCACCGGCTCAGGAGCGAGACCGGCCGCGCGAGCCGCCGCCTCGGCACGCTTGGAGTGGACCTTGCGGGTGTGGACTGCGACGGGGCCCCACTTCTCCTTGAGCGTCACCAGCAACGGAGTGGCGAAGAAGATCGACGAGTAGGCACCGACGATCATGCCGACCAGCTGTACCAGCGCCAGATCCTTGAGCGTGCCCACTCCGAGTAGCCACACCGCGATGATCATCAGTGCGATCACCGGGAGAACACCGATCACGGTGGTGTTGATCGAGCGCATCAGGGTCTGGTTGACGGCCAGGTTCGCCTGTTCGGCGTAGGTCTTGCGATGCAGGTTGAGGATGCCGCGGGTGTTCTCCTCGACCTTGTCGAACACCACCACGGAGTCGTACAGGGAGAAGCCGAGGATCGTCAGCAGACCGATGACCGTCGCAGGCGTCACCTCGAATCCGACGAGCGAGTACACGCCTGCGGTCACCAGAAGGTCGAAGGCCAGGGCAGCCAGAGCCGCCAACGCCATGTCTCGCTCGTATCGGACCGCGATGTAGATACTGACGATGACCAGGAAGACCACGAGTGCGATCAGGGCTTTCTGGGTGATCTGGCTGCCCCAGGTCTCACTGACGTCGGACACGCTGATGGCGTTCGGGGTCGCGGTACCCGAGTTGTCCTGCGGCTGGAAGGCCTCGAACAACGCCTGGCGAAGGGTGTCCACTTCGGCGGGGTCGAGAGCTTCGGAGCGAATCTGCACCGTTGCTGCGGCACCCGAACCGACGGTCTGAACCGAGACCGGCGGCATGCCGAGCGAGTCGTCGTAGACGGTTTCGACCTGCTCGGTGGAGATGTTGTCGGCGGCGGGCAGCGCGATCCGGGTTCCGCCCTCGAAATCGATACCGAGGGTGAAGCCGCGGACGAGGAAGCTCAGCAGGCACACCAGCACGATGACGCCGGTGAGGATGTAGTAGAACCTGCGACGACCGACGATGTCGAAGGCACCGGTGCCGGTGTACAACCTGGACAGCCAGCTGTGCTTGGGCTGGGTGGATTGATCGACGCCCGAATCGTCGAGGGGCGATGGGGTCGACGTGGTCATATCCGACATGTCATGCCTCCTTCGACGGCGCAGTGCCGGTCTTGACGGCGAGTGCCTTGTTGGCTGCGCGCTTGCGTTCGAGCGCGATCTGCTGGACGGCACCGAGGCCGTTGACCGACGGCTTGGACCAGAACGTGGATTTCGACGCCAGGTACACCAGCGGCCAGGTCACCAGCACCACGACGATGATGTCCAGGATCGTCGTCAGTCCGAGGGTGAACGCGAAGCCGCGGACCTGACCGACGGCCAACACGTACAGCACCGCGGCAGCGATGAAGCTGACCGCGTTGCCGGACAGGATCGTCTTGCGTGCGCGTGCCCAACCACGAGGAACCGCCGACCGGAAGCTGCGGCCCTCCCGGATCTCGTCCTTGATGCGCTCGAAGAACACCACGAACGAGTCCGCGGTCATACCGATACCGATGATCAGGCCTGCGATTCCTGCCAGGTCCAGCGTGAAGCTGATCCATCTACCCAACAGAACGATGATTCCGTAGACGACGAGACCGGCCAGCGCCAACGACAGCGCGGTGAGCAGCCCGAGGGCACGGTAGTAGAGCAGGCAGTAGACCAACACCAGCGCCAGTCCGATGGCACCTGCGAGCAGTCCGGCTTCGAGCGAGGCCAATCCCAGTGTGGCCGAGACAGTTTCGGCCTCGGAGGACACGAAGGAGAGCGGCAGCGAGCCGTACTTGAGCGTGTTGGCCAGCTCCGAGGAGGTCTGGGCATTGAAGTTGCCGGTGATCGAGGTGGCGCTGCCCGCTGGGGTGGCCCCCTGGATGACCGGCGCACTGATCACCTTGGAGTCCAACACGAACGCAGCCTGCTTCTGCAGGTTGGCCGCGGTGAACTGAGCCCAGGTGTTCGAGCCCTCCGTGTCGAACGTCAGGCTCACCTGGAACTGTGCCTGCTGACTGTCGAACCCGGAGGTCGCGTCGGATATCTGCTGACCGTCGATGATCGTCGGACCGAGTAGATAGACGGCCGTTCCATCGGTCGAGCATGCGACGAGGGGAAGAGCAGGATCGTCGTTGCCTGCGAGCGGGTCGGCGGCGTTGCAGTCGAGGGACTGCATCGCGAGTTGTTGAACCTGCTGGTCCTCGCTCTGCCGCAGCGCCTTCGCGTCGGCGATCTCCTGGGCGGCGCGATCGGCGTCGGACAGCGAAGCGTCGGTGGCGGGGTCCTCGGCCGGTGCATCGGCGGCAGGTGCATCAGTGGCGGGGGCATCGGTGGCAGGTGCATCAGTGGCGGGAGCGGGAGTCGGATCGACCGCAGACGGATCCTGCGCCGGGAACACACGTTGCTGCGGAGTGGCCGGATCTGCAGGCGCAGCCGGGTCCGCCGAAACAGCCGGGTCTGCCGGTGCAGCAGGATCGACCGGCGCGGCCGGGTCGGCCGGGGTCTGCTGCGTGCCTGCACCCTCGCCCGTCGACGGAGCAACGGATCCGATCACGGGACGGATGAACAGTCGCGCGGTCTGCCCGAGGGTGCGGGCCTGGGAGCTGTCGTCGCCGGGCACCGTGATGACGAGGTTGTCGCCGTCGATGACCACCTCGGAGCCGGAGACACCGAGACCGTTGACGCGGGTCTCGATGATCTGCTGCGCCTGCTGCAAGCTGTCCTGCGTCGGTGCGTTGCCGTCGGGGGTCCGCGCGGTGAGTGTCACGCGCGTGCCGCCCTGCAGGTCGATTCCCAACTTCGGCGAGGGGTCTTTGTCTCCGGTGAAGAAGACCATGGCGTACACCGCTGCCATCAGCACCGCGAAAACGGCGAGATAGCGGGCGGGTTGCACCGGTCCGCTGGAAGGTGCCACGGTGTGTGTTTCTCCTCTGAGGCGATGGAAAATGTCGGTTCCTGCAGGGCCTGGCGGCCCGCTGTGTCAGCGGTGAGCGGTGCGATTGTGCACCACATCGGTCACCGCAGAGAAAACCGCTGCCGGATACTGTCTCCGACAGCGGTTGTCGATCACATCGAGCTCACTCTTTTTCGAGCCTCTTCGCCGTCTGCTCGACGGTCTCGTCCGGCCGGGCCGCGTCTGTCTTGCTCAGCGACGGTCCCGCGGTGTTGTTCGAGCCGAGGGCTGCGATGTCCGCCTCGGTGGTGGCGTCGATGTCTGTGTCGTCGAACTCGGAGTCGTCGGGTAGGACCTCACGCACGACTGCGCGCGACCACGTGGTGATGACGCCGTCGGCGATCTCGAGGTCGATCGTGTCGTCCTCGACCAGGACGACGCGGGCGTACAGACCGGCGGTGGTGACGACCTCGTCGCCGATCTTCAGCGAGTCCTGCATTTCCGTGGTCTTGGCCAACACCTTCTTCTGTCGACGCGCATTGAGAAACAGCGGTACCAGAAGGGCCACGATCAGCAGCGGAAACAGCAAATCCATCGGAAGGTCAGTCCTCGAAGTCGGGTTCGATATACGTCATTGTCTCGTGCGAGAACGCCGCCGGTGCGGGCCTCGCAGCTACCCAGTGTGCCATTACCTGGAACCGGTCCGGTCCGTTCGTGTCCTGTTGTGCCCGATTCATTCGAATAATCCCTGCTGGACCTCCGAGGATCGGACCGAAATCCCACCCACTGCGAGGTCCGGTGGCGGTGTCAGACCGAGGTGTTGCCACGCAGCAGCGGTCGCCACGCGCCCGCGGGGGGTGCGGGCGATCATTCCGGCACGCACCAGAAACGGCTCGCACACTTCCTCGACCGTCGACGGTTCCTCGCCGACGGCGACGGCCAATGTCGATACACCTACCGGCCCGCCGCCGAAGCTTCGGATGAGCGCGCTGAGTACCGCGCGGTCGAGTCGGTCGAGCCCGAGCTTGTCGACGTCGTAGACCACCAGGGCGGCCTTCGCGGTGTCCTGGGTGACGGTGCCGTCGCCGCGCACGTCCGCATAGTCGCGAACTCGCCGAAGCAGTCGGTTCGCGATTCTGGGGGTGCCGCGCGAGCGCCCGGCAATTTCCGCGCAGCCGTCCCGGTCGATCGGTACGCCCAGAATTCCCGCCGACCGCATGAGGATGCGCTCGAGTTCGCTGGGCTCGTAGAAATCCATGTGCGCCACGAATCCGAAGCGATCTCGCAGCGGCCCGGTGAGCGCACCCGACCTGGTGGTGGCACCGACAAGGGTGAACGGTGCCACCTCGAGTGGAATCGACGTCGCTCCCGGCCCCTTGCCGACGATGACGTCGACGCGGAAATCCTCCATGGCCAGGTACAGCATCTCCTCGGCCGGACGAGCGATGCGATGGATCTCGTCGATGAACAGCACGTCCCCCTCGACCAGGTTGCTGAGCATCGCCGCAAGATCGCCTGCCCGCTCGAGCGCCGGACCCGACGTGAGCCGCAGCGAGGTTCCCAGCTCCGCGGCGATGATCATTGCCATGCTGGTCTTGCCGAGTCCCGGCGGACCGGACATCAGGATGTGATCGGGGGTGCCGCCGCGCATCTTGGCACCCGACAACACGAGCTGGAGCTGCTCTCGCACGCGCGGTTGACCGATGAAATCGGTGAGATTCTTCGGACGCAGACTCGTCTCGACATCCAGATCGTCGGACATCGCGTCCGCACCGACCTGGGATTCGGCGAATTGGTCGTCCTCGGTCACCCGGGCCTACCTGGACTTTCCGAGATACGCCAGCGCCGACCTCAACGCGGTCGAGGTCGTGGCCTCGGGCTGCTGGGCGAGCACCGCGTCGGTGGCTTCCTCGGCCTGCTTGGTGGGGAATCCGAGACCGATCAGCGCTTCGACGATCTGGTCTCGCATCGAGTTGCCGGCACCGGACCCCGGCACGGCTGCGCTTCCGGCGCGTCCGACCACCGCGTCGACCTTGTCGCGCAACTCGACGACCATTCTCTCCGCGCCGCGCTTGCCGATACCTGGCACCCTGGTCAGAGCTCCGATATCACTGTCCGCCAACGCAGTTCGCAGCGCATCGGGCTCGTGTACGGCAAGAGTCGCCATGGCGATTCGCGGGCCGACGCCGGTCACGGTGAGGAGCAACTCGAACAGCTCACGCGACTCCTTGTCGGGGAACCCGTACAGCGTCTGCGAATCCTCGCGCACGATCATGGTCGTCAGGAGGGTCGCTTCGCTTCCCCGGTGCAGCGTGGCCAGCGTCGCCGGAGTGGCGTTGACCCGGTACCCGACGCCCGCGGCCTCTAGCACAGCGTGATCGAGCGCGATGTCCACCACCGAACCCCTGATCGACGCGATCATCGTGCGCCCGCCTCCTTCTTGGCCATTTTCTCGATCCTGCGTGCCACGACGGCGCGAGCCTTGCGCTCCTCGGCCAGACGCGCGTCGTACTTGCGTTTCTGCTCGGCGGCCATGGCTTCGGCTTTCGCCATCCGGGCGATCATGGGTGCTCGCCAGCAGTGACAGATACCGAGGGCCAATGCGTCGGCCGCGTCGGCGGGAGTCGGTGCAGTCTGCAGTCCGAGAATGCGCATGACCATGGCGGTCACCTGAGCCTTGTCGGCCGAACCGTTGCCCGTGACGGCCGCCTTGACCTCACTGGGAGTGTGAAAGCAGACGTCGACGCCGCGCCTGGCCGCTGCGAGGGCGATGACGCCACCGGCCTGGGCCGTGCCCATGGCCGTACGAACGTTGTGTTGAGCGAACACTCGCTCGATCGCCACCACCGAGGGCTTGTGGGTATCGAGCCAGTATTCCGCGGCCTCGGAAATCCGCAGAAGACGCTGCGCGAGGTCCATGTCCGCGGGCGTTCGCACCACATCGACATCGAGCGCGACCACCGTTCGGCCCACACCGCCCTCGATCAGACTGAGCCCACACCTGGTGAGACCGGGGTCGACACCCATCACCCGCACGCCACCACACCTTCCGCTTACGAACTGTTGTTCGATAGCGTAGCGGAGCCCACCGTCGGATCAGGGATACGACACCCGGTCGATCACGTCGTCGGATGCGAGGGGCGTCAGTCCTCGGCGTCGAGCTCGGCCATGACCTCGTCGGAGAGGTCGACGTTGGACCACACGTTCTGGACGTCGTCGCTGTCTTCGAGTGCATCGATGAGCTTGAACACCTTGCGTGCACCGTCCGCGTCGACCGGGACGTTCACCGACGCCTGGAAGCTCGCCTCGGCCGAGTCGTAGTCGATTCCGGCCTCCTGCAGAGCGGTGCGCACGGCGACCAGGTCGGTCGGCTCGCTGACGACCTCGAACGTGTCGCCGTTGTCGTTGACTTCCTCGGCACCGGCTTCGAGAACGGCCATCAGGACGTCGTCCTCGCTCTGACCGTTCTTCTCCAGGGTCACCACGCCCTTGCGCGAGAACAGGTACGACACCGAACCCGGGTCGGCCATGTTCCCGCCGTTACGGGTCATCGCGACACGGACCTCGCCTGCGGCGCGGTTGCGGTTGTCGGTGAGGCACTCGATGAGGATGGCAACACCGTTGGGTCCGTAGCCCTCGTACATGATGGTCTGCCAATCGGCCCCGCCGGTCTCTTCGCCTGCACCTCGCTTGCGCGCCCGCTCGATGTTGTCGATGGGCACAGAGGTCTTCTTCGCCTTCTGAATGGCGTCGAAGAGCGTTGGGTTGCCGGTGGGGTCACCGCCACCCGTGCGGGCCGCCACCTCGATGTTCTTGATGAGCTTGGCGAAAGACTTGCCACGTCGGGCGTCGATCACCGCCTTCTTGTGCTTGGTGGTGGCCCATTTTGAGTGGCCGCTCATGCGATAGGGCCCCTTCCTGCTCGAAATCAGTGTTGTCGACTTTACTCGCCCGGTACCGCGCTCGGCACCGACCGACCGTCGAAGGTTCTAGCGGCTGCGCACCATGTCGACGAAGAGTGCGTGCACTCGATCGTCGCCGGTGACCTCGGGGTGAAAACTCGTCGCGAGAACGGAGTTCTGGCGAACGGCCACCACGCGTCCGGCGGCCGGTCCGTGCGGCACGGTGGCGAGCACCTCGACGTGCTCGCCCACCCGCTCGACCCACGGCGCGCGGATGAACACCGCCCGCACCGGCCCACCGTCGATACCGGTGACGTCGAGGTCGGTCTCGAACGAATCGACCTGACGACCGAAAGCGTTGCGCCGCACGGTTATATCGAGGCAATCCAGATGTCGGGCGTCGGGCCTGGTGTCGAGAATCTCGGACGCCAGCAGAATCATGCCCGCACAGGAGCCGTAGGCGGGCAGTCCCTCCGCCAACCGCGCGCGCAGCGGGTCGAGGAGCTCGAACACGCCGAGCAGGTTGCTCATCGTCGTCGATTCCCCGCCGGGGATGATCAATCCGTCGATCTGCGCCAGTTCGGCGGGACGCCGCACGGTGACTCCGCGCGCACCGCTCGACTCGAGCGCAGCCAGGTGTTCGCGAACGTCGCCCTGCAGCGCGAGAACACCGATGGTCGGAGCGGTCACTTGCGGCCGAAGGGATCGACATGAGGCGCGTCGGGGTCCCGCTCGTAACGCATCAGCCCTTCTTGCACCACCGCGGCAACCATGCGTCCGGACGTGTCGAAAATTCGCCCCTGAGCCAGTGCCCGGCCGAAATCGGCCGAGGGCGATGTCTGGTCGTAGAGCAACCATTCGTCTGCCCGGAACGGCCGCAGGAACCACAGCGCATGATCGAGCGAGGCCGTCTGGGTGACGGCGTCCGGGTGCGGCACCTTGGCGGAGCCGATCAACGTCATGTCGCTCATGTACGCGAGTGCGCAGACGTGGAACACCTGATCGTCGGGCAACGTATCGCGATAGCGGAACCACACACGTTGCTGCGCAGCGAAACTGGGATGCTTGACGGTCTGGTCATCAGGAATGAGACGGATGTCCCATTCCGACCACTCCTTGTAGTACGAGTGGTCGTATTCGGCGAGGGTGGTGGGATCGGGCAGGCTGTCCGGTCCGACGACCTCGGGCATGACGTCCTGGTGCGAAATGCCGTCGTCGTCGCCGTGGAACGAGGCAGACATCGTGAAGATCGCCTTGCCGTGCTGAATTCCGGTGACGCGGCGTGTGCAGAACGACCGGCCGTCGCGGATCCGATCGACCATGAAGACGGCCGGTTCGTTCGGATTGCCCGGACGCAGAAAGTAGCCGTGCAGCGAGTGCACACGAAACTCGGGAGCCACTGTGCGCACCGCCGCGACGAGCGCCTGGCCCGCCACCTGACCGCCGAACGTACGGGGCAACCGAGAAGGGAAAGTCCGTCCCCGATAGATGTCGTTCTCGATCCGTTCCAATTCGAGAATGTCCTCGATGCTGGCCATGGCTGGTGTCCACCTTTCTGTGACAACGGCTCAGGCTAACAATGGATGGACCAGGCAAGATGGTCGGTGTGGGTCAACCGATGCCGATATTTCCCGATCTTCTCGTCGAGTCGATCGTCGACTCGTGCCCGGACGGGGCCCGCTCGATCGTCGTGATCGACGGTGCCGATGCCGCGCGACCGGTCGACTTCGCCACGCGCACAGCCGAACACGCCCGCTCTCGGGGCCGTCCGGCTGCCGTCGTCGACCTGCACGACTACGTCCGACCTGCGTCCATTCGATTCGAGTACTCGCGAACCGACGAATTGAGCTATCGCACACTGTGGTTCGACTACGACGCCCTGGTTCGAGAGGTCATCGCCCCGCTGGGGCCCGGTGGCGGAGGTCACTTTCTACCGCGACTGTGGGATGAGGCCACCGACCGCTCGGCTCGGGCCCGCACCACCTCGGCGGCGGCGAATCAGATCGTCCTGATCGCGGGACCCATGCTGCTCGGCCGGGGATTGAACGTCGATCTGTCGGTGCAGCTACGCCTGTCCGCGAACGCTTTACGCCGCAGAACGAGCGCCCCCGATCAGTGGACCTGCGCCCCGTTGCTCGAGTACTACGAGAGCCTCGACGGCTCGGCCGAGCGGCCGGATCTTCTGGTCCGATGGGACCATCCCGACCGCCCGGCACTCGAACGCTACTGACGCAGAACCGTCACCAGCCACGCTCGGCGAGACGGTGTCCGACGGGGAGGTCGTCGACGTTGATGCCGACCATGGCCTCACCGAGACCGCGGGAGACCTTGGCAAGCACATCGGGGTCGTCGAAGAACGTGGTGGCCTTGACGATCGCCTCGGCGCGCTCCCTGGGGTTGCCGGACTTGAAGATTCCCGATCCGACGAACACGCCCTCGGCACCGAGCTGCATCATCATCGCTGCGTCCGCGGGAGTGGCGATGCCACCGGCGGTGAACAGTGTGACGGGCAGTTTGCCGGCCCGGGCGACCTCGACGACGAGGTCGTACGGGGCCTGCAGTTCCTTCGCCGCCACGTACAGCTCGTCCTCGGGAAGTGAGGTGAGGCGACGGATCTCGTCGCGAATCTTGCGCATGTGCGTCGTCGCGTTCGAGACATCGCCGGTTCCGGCCTCGCCCTTGGAGCGAATCATGGCCGCTCCCTCGGTGATTCGACGCATCGCCTCACCCAGGTTGGTGGCACCACAGACGAAGGGAACGGTGAAGTTCCACTTGTCGATGTGGTTGGCGTAATCGGCCGGGGTGAGGACTTCGGACTCGTCGATGTAGTCGACGCCGAGGCTCTGCAGGATCTGCGCTTCGACGAAGTGGCCGATGCGGGCTTTCGCCATCACCGGGATGCTGACCGAGGAGATGATGCTGTCGATCATGTCGGGATCGCTCATCCGCGACACCCCACCCTGAGCGCGAATGTCTGCGGGGACGCGCTCGAGGGCCATGACGGCCACTGCTCCGGCGTCTTCGGCGATCTTGGCCTGATCGGCGGTGACCACGTCCATGATGACGCCACCCTTGAGCATCTCGGCCATCCCCCGCTTGACGCGCGCGGTGCCGATTCCGTTCTCGCCCGAACCGCCTTCGGCAGATCCAGCGGGTGTAGTGGATGCGTGTGGGGTACTCAAGCCGACTCCTGTGTTCTGGGCACCGTTCGTGGCGCACCGGACTGATATGTGCAACTACGTCCATCCGCGCAATCGATCACGCGCGGCGCGAAGTCGCGCCCAGAACTGTAGGCCTCCTGGCGACGGTTTCCCATAACCACTTCACGATTGCTGGACTGCTCGAAAAGGGTCCAGATTGCTAGCGGATAGCGCGCACGTCCGGGTCGCCGCGTCGAGCGAGAGCCACGTTGACCTCATCCAGCAGTTCCGCGAGGTCCTGGGGATAGACGTTCTCGCCGACAGCGCTGAGCGCACGGATGTCGGCCTCGGTGCACCACTGATGGCCGGTCACGGTGCGGCGCTCGAAATCGGTGAACCCGGCGCTGTGCGGCTCGAACTCCTGCGTTCGGATCGCGAAGAACAGTTCCTCGGAACGGATCAGGGTTCCGTTGAACGGGAACGTCGCGACCCGTCGCCACAGTGGACCGCGCAGATCTGCCGCCGCGACGGTCAGGCCGGTTTCCTCGTGCACCTCGCGCACCGCTGCTTCGCGGAGCGACTCGCCCTTCTCCACTGCCCCACCGATGGTGAACCAGAAGAAGGTGTCGGGCACCGTCGGATCGTGTCCGCGCAACAGCAGAACGCGGCCCCGTTCGTCGAGCAGCACCACCCGAGCGGATGTTCGCGGAGTGGCTCTGTTCTCGCTGCCGAACGTCGCGGCAGCAGACCGCTCGGCGATCTCGAAATACGACGGCAGGGCCGCGGTACCGCCCAGATGCAACCACCGGACCGGGCGTCTGACCCGCAGCGCCAGAGTGTCACGGACGGCGTCGTTGTGGAAGCGCCGTGCGATCAGCACGCGGGCCTCGGCGTCGGCCAGTTCGGCGACCAGTTGCGGGGGCAGGGCATTCGGCTCGACGACGGCAAGAGCCATGGACACCGCGTTCTCGGCCTCTTCCCGCTGCGACCGGTCGGCGCGTTCGGCCCGATCGGCCAGTGCGGCGAGTTCTCTGCTCGACGAGGCCGTGTCGCGGGTGGCAGCGGACACCGCTCGCGCGACGACGGCGCGGCGGGCCAGTGCTGCATCGAGTGCCTGCCAGGCAAGGTCGGTACGCACGTGTAAGCGGTCCAGTCGGTTCGCCGTGCCGTACGCCCACAGGCCGACGACGAGAATCAGTACCGCGACCAGACCGAGTACCAGGATCGTGAGCGCCGAGAGGGTCATCAGTTCGCCGCCCGCACTTTCTGGCCCCCGAGGGTGACGGTTTCGTAGACCCGCAGGATCTGCTCGGCGACGACGGGCCAGTCGTAGGCGGCCACGGCGACCGAGGCGGCATCGACGAGTCGAGCACGAACGGCGTCGTCGGAGAGGATCGCGGTCACTGCGGCGGCGACGGCATCGGAATCGTCGATCGGAACCAGCAGTCCGCAGGTGCCGTCCTTGAGCACCCGCCGGAATGCGTCGAGTTCGCTTGCCACCACCGGAGTTCCGGCGGCCATGGCCTCGACGAGGACGATGCCGAAGCTCTCACCGCCGAGGTTGGGTGCGCAGTAGACGTCGGCGCTGCGCATCGCCGATGCCTTGGTCGCATCGTCCACCTGCCCCAGGAACGTCAGGTGCGAGGCGAGTGCGCCTGCGTCCTTGCGGAGCTTGTCCTCGTCGCCGCGGCCGACGATGAGAATCTCGATGTCGGGATGGGATTCGACGAGGGCGGGCAGTGCCCCGAGCAGGACCGCCATTCCCTTGCGTGGTTCGTCGAAGCGGCCGAGGAAGAGCACCGTGCGACCGGCACGTGGATAGCCCTCCAGCACAGGGGCGTCGGCGAAGGCAGGAACGTCGACTCCGTTGGGGATCTCGACGGCGTCGGAGCCGAGGGCCTCGACCTGCCAGCGTCGGGCGAGTTCCGAGACGGCTATACGTCCGCTGATCTTCTCGTGATAAGGCCGCAGCACACCCTGAAAGGTGCTGAGCACCAAGGACTTCGTCGTCGAGGTGTGGAAGGTTGCCACGATCGGTCCGTCCGCGGCCTTGAGCGCCAACATCGACAGGCTGGGCGCGTTCGGTTCGTGGATGTGCAGCACGTCGAAATCGTTGTCGGAGATCCACTTACGGATTCGGGAATACGTGATCGGCCCGAATCGAAGCCGCGCGACGGATCCGTTGTAGGGAATGGCGAGCGCCTCGCCCGCCGAGACCACGAAATCCGGCAACTCGACGTCGTCCGACGCCGGAGCCAGGACACTGACGCGATGTCCGCGTTCGATGAACACCTCGGCCAGCTGCTGAACGTGCGCCTGCACTCCACCGGGAACGTCGAACGAGTACGGGCACACCATGCCGATCTTCACGCGCCCTCGATTCGGGCACGTCGCTCGGCCGACCAGTCGCTCATCCACAACGGTTGCAGCATGTGCCAATCCGCCGGATGCGCTCGGATGCCGGCAGCGAAATGATCGGCCAACGTCTGGGTGGCAGGCCCGACTCCGGCCGAGACGTCCACTGCAGGCGAAATATCGAAGCCCCAGCCGTCGCCGTCGAAATAGCCGTGTACCGGCAACAGCGTCGCTCCGGTGTCGATCGCGAGTTTCGCGGCACCGGCGGGCATCCGGGTCGGTTCACCGAAGAAGGTGACCGGTACCCCGTGCTTGGCGAGATCTCTTTCGCCGAGCAGGCAGACCACCTTGTTCTGGCGCAGTCTCTCGGACAGTGCGATAAGCGGCGGTTGCTCGCCGCCGCTGAGCGGAAAGATCTCGAAGCCCAGGCTTTCCCGATAGGCGACGAATCGCTGGTATAGAGATTCCGGCTTCAGCCGTTCGGCGACGGTCGAGAGCCCACCGTGCGTGCGCACCAGCCACATTCCGGCCATGTCCCAATTGCCGCTGTGCGGCAACGCCAGCACCACTCCCTTACCGGCGGCGAGTGCACCCTCGAGATGTTCCTTGCCGTTCACGCACCGATCGATGACGGCGGCCTGCGCAGCCAGATCCATCGACGGCAACCGAAACGCCTCGCGCCAGTAACGGGCGTAGGAGCGAACGCTGTCGCGGATCAGCTCGTCGGGCACCTCGGCGGGAGTGGTCCCCAGGACTCGAGCGAGATTGCGACGCAACTGTTCCGGGCCACCGCCTCGCGTCGCTGCGAAGTCGGCACCGCGATCGAACAGGCGTCGCGCCACCGGCTCGGGTAGAGAACGGACGAGTCGCCAACCGGCCGCGTAGCCCGCGTCGCTCGCCCTGTCGGAGAGATTCACGACGCGGCCACGTCGCCGTCGCCGGATGCCGGTGCCACCGGAGGCACGATGATGTCGCGAGCACCCTCGGATCCGCGGACCGCGAGAACGCGCTGGAACACGGTCACGACACTGAGCACGGCGAGAATCCACATTGCCGGGTAGATCACGCTGTCCAACCACGGAATGTCGAAATGCCGCCCGACACCGGTGAATCCGGCACCGACGAGCACGATGACCAGGCGATCGGGACGTTCGATCCACCCCCCGTCGGCCGAGAGTCCGCTGGCCTCGGCGCGTGCCTTGGCGTACGAGATCACCTGGGAGGTGACCAGACAGATCAGGGTGGCAACGAGCAGTAGTTTGTCCTGCTCGGAGTACACCGCCCACCAGGCCAAGCCGCCGAAGATCGCACCGTCGGCCACTCGATCGCACGTCGCGTCGAGGACGGCACCGTACTTGGTGCCACCGCCCCGTGCCCGCGCCATGGCCCCGTCGAGCATGTCGAACAACACGAACAGGGTGATGACGACCGAACCCCACCACAGGTAGCCGGCGGGATACATCGTGACCGCGGCCGTGACGGTGACGACGGTGCCGATGATCGTCACGGAGTTGGGGGTCAGCCCGGTGCTGTTGAGGGCACGCCCGAGCGGGGCGGTCACCTTCGACACCGGCGCACGGCCAAAAATGCTCAGCACGGCGCGTGCTCCTCTCGCCTGTGGTTCATTCGTTCCAGGCCGACGCGAGCAGGGCCCGAGTGTCACGGAGCAGCTGCGGCATCACCTTCGCACCGCTGATCACGGTGATGAAGTTCGCGTCGCCGCCCCACCGGGGCACGATGTGCTGATGCAGGTGCTCGGCCAGCGATCCGCCTGCGGCAGCACCGAGATTGAGTCCGACATTGAAGCCGTGCGGACGCGACACTCGCTTGATGACGCGAATCATCTGCTGCGTGAATGCCATCAACTCGGCGCTCTCCGCAGGTGTGAGGTCTTCCAGTGCCGCGACGCGGCGGTACGGCACGATCATCGCGTGGCCGGGGTTGTAGGGGTACAGGTTGAGTACCGCATAGACCGATTCGCCTCGTGCGACGACCAGTCCGTCCTCGTCGCTCATCTTGGGAATGTCGGAGAACGGCTCGTTCGACTTCGCCGAGCCCTGCGGAGCCTCGGCGATGTAGGACATCCGGTGCGGTGTCCACAGTCGCTGCAGCCGATCGGGCTCACCGGCCCCGGTGACGACGATCGACTCGTCCTGTTCCGACATGATCAGCTCACTCCTGCGGGGTCGGTCTGCACGAGCTCGGCGGTCGGTGATGCGTTGTTGCGCTGAGAGATCCAGTCGGTCACGACCGTGATGGCCTGCGCCACGGGGACGCCGTTGACCTGGGTGCCGTCCCGGAATCGGAAGCTCACGGCTCCGGCTTCGACGTCGCGTTCGCCGGCGAGAAGCATGAAGGGGACCTTCTGCGCCGTCTGGTTGAAGATCTTCTTCTGCATCCGATCGTCACTGGCATCGACCTCGGCGCGCACTCCACGCTTCTTCAGCTCGTTCACCACCGCGAACAAGTGATCCTGGTAGACCTCGGCAACCGGGATGCCGACGACCTGAACCGGTGCGAGCCAGGCCGGGAACGCGCCCGCGTAATGCTCGGTGAGCACCCCGAAGAAGCGCTCGATGGAACCGAACAGAGCTCGGTGGATCATCACCGGGCGTTCCTTGGTTCCGCCCGAGCCGGTGTATTCGAGCTCGAAGCGCTCGGGCAGGTTGAAGTCGAGCTGAATGGTCGACATCTGCCAGGTGCGCCCCAGCGCATCCTTGGCCTGCACCGAGATCTTCGGTCCGTAGAACGCGGCACCGCCCGGATCTGGCACCAGGTTCAGGCCCGACGCCGCCGCCACCTCGGCGAGGGTGTTGGTTGCCTCTTCCCAGACCTCGTCGCTGCCGACCGACTTCTCCGGATTGCGAGTGGAGAGTTCGAGGTAGAAATCGTCGAGGCCGTAGTCCTTGAGCAGCCCGAGAACGAATTCGAGGGTGCTGGTGAGCTCGCCGCGCATCTGCTCGCGGGTGCAGAAGATGTGCGCATCGTCCTGGGTCATGCCGCGCACGCGGGTGAGACCGTGGATGACGCCGGACTTCTCGTAGCGGTAGACCGAGCCGAACTCGAACAAACGCAACGGCAGTTCACGGTACGAGCGGCCGCGGGAACGGAAGATCAGGTTGTGCATCGGGCAGTTCATCGGCTTGAGGTAGTAGTCCTGGCCGGGCTTGCGCACGTCACCGTTCTCGTCGAGCTCGGCGTCCAGGTGCATCGCCGGGAACATGCCGTCCCGGTACCAGTCGAGGTGACCCGAGACCTCGTAGAGATGGCCCTTGGTGATGTGCGGGGTGTTGACGAACTCGTAGCCCTCTTCGATGTGCCGCTGACGGGAGTAGTTCTCCAGCTCGTTCCGGATGACGCCACCCTTGGGGTGGAACACCGGCAGACCGGAGCCCAGTTCGTCGGGAAAGCTGAACAGGTCCAGCTCGGATCCGAGCTTGCGGTGATCGCGACGCTCCGCCTCGGCCAGCAGTTCGAGATGCGCGTCGAGCGCTTCGGTGGATTCCCACGCAGTTCCGTAGATGCGCTGCAGTCCGGCGTTGTCCTGATTGCCTCGCCAGTACGCAGCCGAACTACGGGTGAGCTTGAACGCGGGCACGTACTTGGTGGTGGGGATGTGCGGTCCGCGGCACAGATCGCCCCAGATCCGCTCGCCGGTCCGGGGATTGAGGTTGTCGTAGGCGGTCAGCTCTCCCCCACCGACCTCCATGACCTCGGGATCGTCGATGCCGGACTTGTCGTCGATCAGCTCGAGCTTGTACGGCTCGCCGGCCAACTCCTCGCGGGCCTGCTCCACCGACTCGTACACCCGACGCGAAAAGCGCTGTCCGGCTTTGACGATCTGCTTCATCTTCTTCTCGAGTGCCGTCAGATCCTCGGGAGTGAACGGCTGCTTCACGTCGAAGTCGTAATAGAAGCCGTCCTTGATGAACGGTCCGATGCCCAGCTTGGCGTCGGGAAAGAGCTCTTGAACGGCCTGCGCCAACACGTGCGCGGCCGAATGCCTGATGACGCTTCGTCCGTCCTCGGTGTTCGCCGGAACGGGTTCGACCTCGGTGTCGCCCTCCGGTGCCCACGACAGGTCACGGAGCTTGCCGTCGGGATCGCGTACCACGACCACTGCGTCGGGTCCCTTGTTCGGCAGGCCGGTCTCGCGGAGCGCCGTACCTGCCGTGGTTCCGGCCGGCACCATGATGCGGGCGGGCGAAACGGCGGCGACAACGGGCATGCTCACAGCGATGTACTCCTCGATCGGTTCTTCTGGCCAGGAAGGCCTCCGACAGCCTATCGGCAACGGTCCACTCGATTGGCCTCAGCGCGACGGGTGACGTCAGATCGGGCTCTCGAGCCACGTCCACTCGAGTCCGATCCAGCCCCCGACCAACGCGAACGTGCCGAGCAGCCACAGCGTGGCCAGCACGACGACCGTGGTGAACAGAACTCCGAGACCCTTGACGAACATCGATTGCTTCGAGAACCACGCCATGAATGCGTCGTATCTCTTGCGGACGAACCGCAGCGCACTCTTGGCCCAGGCGAATTCCGACGCCAGGATGCCCAGGCCGGCAAACACGATCAACCAGCCGGGCCCCGGGTAGGGAATGGCGAGTACACCCAGCACCAACACCACTGCTCCGACGACACCGACCGTGATTCGGTACGCGAGATCGAGGGACTTGTTCTCGGCGATGCGCGCCCGGAAGCGACGGTGCTTCACCTTTGCTGTGTCCATCGGACCCTGGTCGGCGACGGCCTGCGGCTTCGATTCTTCGGTGCTCACCGGCTCAGGCTACCGGCCTCGAACGCAAGAAGGCCCGCACCGACGGGCGGTGCGGGCCTTCTTTTCTGTGGTCCCGGCTGGGATCGAACCAGCGACCTTCCGCGTGTGAAGCGGACGCTCTCCCACTGAGCCACGGGACCGAACGAGGCAAAACATTAACACGAGGTGCCGCGACGAACCGAATCGCCTGCCCGATCACCGAATTCGTCCACGGACTGCCTTCGCAGGGCTCCCATCGCCTCTGCTTTCACATCTTTCACAGCGCCGATCGTTCGAATTCCGGGGCTGACCACGAGATTTGTGAGTTTCACTCCCGTTGGGTTAATGTTTTCCCCGCACCACGGAGACAACAACTGCCCAGCAGTGAGCGCCTCCGGGGTATGCGGATGTGGCGCAGTGGTAGCGCATCACCTTGCCAAGGTGAGGGTCGCGGGTTCGAATCCCGTCATCCGCTCGAGGGTCTCGACCCATGGTGGAGTGGCCGAGTGGTGAGGCAACGGCCTGCAAAGCCGTGCACACGGGTTCGATTCCCGTCTCCACCTCGCTAGTGCATCGGTCGCAAGACCGTTGCGAGGACACGCGCGATTAGCTCAGCGGGAGAGCGCTTCCCTGACACGGAAGAGGTCACTGGTTCAATCCCAGTATCGCGCACCACAGCAAGACAAATCAGGCCCCCTTTCGAGGGGGTCTTTTTTGTGCTTCACGAATCAATTGTGGTGATTCGCGCCATAGAAGTGCACAGTGGAGACGACGCACACACTTCGATGGAAGGACACACACGTGTCGGACGATGCTCAGAGCGAACCCACAGTCGACGACGCCACCCTGGAGGAGGCGAAGAAGTCCGTGGAGGGCCTCGACGATCGCTATCGACCCGGTGCCCGGCCCACCGTCGCACTGCCGGGAACCAACGGCACCGTCGCCGGAACCGCCTTCGCGGACATGGTCGACGACAACGGCGAGATGGTGGACGCCGATGACCGGGACTCCACCGACTCCGGCGGCTCTGCTGACACCGATCACGCCGACACCCAGGAAAAGGTAACGTCCTCGAACGATGCCTGAACTCGATGGTCCCGACGCCCCCGCCGACATCGATCTCGGCGGGGGCGTCGCATTTCTGCACACACCCTCCATACCGTCACGAGGCGGCCTCGCTCTCACGCACGGTGCGGGCGGCAACTGCGAGTCGCCGCTGCTGCAGCGCATCGCGTCGGTATGGGCGGCAGCCGGATTCACGGTCCTGCGTTTCGACCTTCCGTTTCGAGTACGCAAACCCAAGGGGCCGCCGCACCCGTCGAGGGCGGCCGAGGATCGGCTCGGAATCGCGTCGGCGGTCGACCGCCTCCGCGCCGAGACCTCTGGATTCATCGCATTCGGTGGGCATTCCTACGGTGGCAGGCAGGGCTCGATGATCGCGGCCGAGCGACCGGGTCTCGTCGACGGACTCGTCCTGACCTCCTATCCCCTGCACCCGCCGGGCAAGCCGGACAAGGCTCGTACACAACACCTTCCCGAACTTCGAACACCGACGGTGGTGGTGCACGGCACGAAGGATCCGTTCGGCACCACGACCGAATTGAGCGCTGCGCTCGCGCTCGTGCCGGCCCCCACCGAGCTCGTCGACATCGAGGGCGCGGGCCACGACCTCGCTCCGATGAAGTACGACGCAGCGACGAAAACCCTTGCCGGAGCCGCCTCGTTGTTCGGTGCCCCGACGCCCGATTCGTCGGTTGTCGTCCCGCTCTTCGACCCGTCGCGCTGAAGTGGTCTACTAAGGCATGCCGACCTGGGGATGGTTCATCGTGGCGTTGGTCCTCGTCGACGCTGCAGTGCTCGCGGCGTGGCTGTTGGCCCGCAAGAAGCCGGGCTCGTCCCCGGAGACCTCGCGCAACATCAGGCTCATCGGTCTCGACGAGAGCGCCCGCGCAGACATTCATTCGCTACTGGCCGCGAACAAGAAGGTTCAGGCCATCAAGGTCTTTCGTGAACGAACGGGTGCCGGACTCGCCGACGCGAAGAACGCGATCGAGAGCGTCCAGCGCGGCGAGCCGTTTCCGTCCTCCGCCACCATCGTCGACGCGGCACAATCCGGTCCGACACCCTGGGACGATCTGATCCCGCGACTGCAGTCACTGAAATCCGAGGGTAAGGCGATCTCTGCCATCAAACTGCTGCGCGACCGAACCGGGCTGTCGTTGCGCGATGCCAAGAACGCGGTCGATCTGCTGTGACCGTGCGCGTGGCAGCACGTGCCGATGCACGTCGCGTCGCCGAGGTGGCCGCGTCGACCTTTCCCCTCGCCTGCCCGCCGGGAACCCGACCCGAGGACATCGAGCAGTTCGTTTCGAACGTGTTGTCGGCCGAGCACTTCGAGAACTACATCGCCGACGCGGCCAGAACGGTGCTGATCGACGAGACAGCCGATGCCGACGTCGTGGGCTACGCGATGCTCGTGTCCGGGCCGCCTGCGGACCCCGGAATTCGCGCGACACTCTCGCCCGAGCCGACCATAGAAGTAAGCAAGCTCTACGTGCAGCCGACCCAGCACGGCAGCGGGGCCGCGGGGCGATTGATGTCGTCGTCACTCGACCATGCTCGCCATTCCGGTTGTGCGACAGCATGGTTGGGCGTCAACCAGCAGAACGTGCGGGCGCAGAAGTTCTACGCCAAACACGGATTCGAGATCGTGGGCACCAAGACGTTCGTCGTCGGCGTCCAGACGCACGACGATTACGTCATGCAGGTGAGGCTGTGACGACCGCTCAGCCGACTGCAGCGAAACGAGACAGTGCCAGCAGACGCGAGGTGGCGCGCAGGTACTTCTTGCGGTAACCGCCGGCCAGCATCTCCTCGGTGAAGATCTCGTCGAGCTTGCCGCCCGAGGCCGTCACCGGGATGCCCGCGTCGTACAGGCGGTCGGCGAGGACCACCAGGCGCAGAGCGATGGCCTGATCCGATGCCGGGTGCACGTTCTTCAGGAACACTGCCGGAATGCCGTCGAGCAACTTGCCGTAGCGGGAGGGGTGCAACGTGCTCAGATGCGCCAGCAGCTCGTCGAAATCGTCCAGGGTTGCACCCTCGACGGTATCGGCGCGGTCGATCAGCTCGGACTCCGAGGTGGGCTCGGGAGCCGGAGGTAGATCGCGGTGGCGGTAGTCGGGACCGTCGACCCGGATGGACTCGAAGATGGAGCCGAGTTTCTTGATCTCCCGCATGAAGTCCTCGGCGGCGAAGCGCCCCTCACCGAGCTGCCCGGGCAGGGTGTTGGACGTCGCGACGATGGATACCCCGCGCTGCGAGAGCTCGGAGAGCAACCGCGAGACCAACATCGTGTCGCCGGGATCGTCGAGCTCGAACTCGTCGATGCACAGCACGCTGTGGCTCGAAAGTTCCTCGAGTGCCTTGTTGAAGCCGAGAGCACCGACCACGTGGGTGAGTTCGACGAACGTGCCGAACGCCTTGGGCTCGGGAACGCTGTGATAGATCGACGCAAGCAAGTGAGTCTTGCCGACACCGAAGCCGCCGTCGAGGTACAGGCCTGCACCGATGGCCGGGGTCTTCTTACCGAAGAGACCGCGCTTGCCCTTGCCGCGGATCTTCTGCACCTTGCTCGCGAACTCCTCGGCCTTCGCAACCGCAGCAGCCTGCGTCGGCTCCTTGGGGTCGGGAATGTACGACGAGAAACTGACGTCGTCGAACATCGCCGGCGGGACCATCTGCGCGATCAGCTGATCGGATGGAACCACGGGATTTCGGTCGACAAGGCGTGCGGGCATTTGCCGAGCGTAACGACGTGGTCTGATCTCTCTCATGCAGCTTCTCCATATTGGGACCTACTTCACATCGGAGCAGGCACCCGAGTCCGTGCCCAGCGTCGGATCGACACTCGACGACGATGCCGTCCGCGCCCTGCACGCGTATCCCACCGACGTGGACCGACCGTGGATTCGCACGAACTTCGTCGCCAGCATCGACGGATCGGTGACCGCGAACGGTAAGTCGGCGGGCCTGGGAACCCCCGCCGACGCCCGCCTGTTCGGCATCCTGCGAGAACTGTGCGACGCCGTCCTGGTCGGTGCCGGAACCGCGCGCGCCGAGAACTACGGCGGCGTCTCGCTGTCCACCGAAGCGAAGGCACGTCGAGTAGCGGCCGGGCTGGCACCGGTTCCGACGATCGTCGTGGTCACCGCCTCCGGTTCGATCGACGCGGACTCTCGATTGATCACCGACACCGAAGTGCAGCCGGTGGTGCTGACCTCGGCGGCGGCGGACGGCTCGAAGGTGGCCGCGCTTCGGGCAGCAGGAGCGACGGTGATCGAGGTGACCGGCGAATCGGTCTCGACCGGCGACATCGTCGCGACACTGAGCGACCTCGGATTTCGCCGCATCCTGTGCGAGGGCGGACCGGGACTGTTCGGACAGCTCGTGTCCGACGGGGCGGCGGACGATCTGTGTCTGACGATCTCGCCGATGTTGGTCGCCGGCGAGGCGGGTCGTATCGCCCACGCATCCGACGCCGCCGACGCGCCGATGCACCGGGTACACGTTCTGGGCGATGCCGACGGAACGCTGCTCACGCGCTGGGTGCGTCGGCCATGAGCACTGCGCGGCCCGGCATCGATCGAAAAGTCGATAGCCTCGCACGGTGACGCAGAAATCAACGTTGCTCGCCGCGGTCCTCGTCCTCGCCACGATGTGCGCGGCCTGTGGTGCCGGCCCGTCGATCCGACCCGACGTCGCGGTGGAACAACGCTCCCCCGGTCAGCCCGCCGAGTCCTCGGCAGAAGCGCCACCGGAACCGGTCGCACTTGCCGTTCCGGCCACCGATCTGGCCTGGGCCGACTGCACTGCAGCCACACTCGGGACGTTCGGGCTCACCGCCACCACTCCCGGCCTGACACTCGAATGCGCAGAATACGAAGCCGACGTCGATGCGAGTGGACAGATGTTCGGCACGTTCGCCGTCGGCGCGTTGCGAGCGCGGCTGGACAGAACGCCCGCCGACGCGGGACCGCTGGTGCTGACGTCCGGTTCGGATCGGTCCTCGACAGCCACGTTGGCCACGATGGCCGCAGGCCCGCTCGCGACACTGCTCGAGGCTCATCCCATCGTCGCGGTGGATCGACGCGGCATCGGCCGATCCACTGCCGTGGACTGCATCGACGCAGAGACCAAAACTGAGGTCGACGCGCTGGGGCAGTTCACCAGATCCGATGCCGACACGGTCGACCGCGCCGTCGACGCCGGTCGTGACGCCACGATCGAGTGCACCGACACGTTGCAACCGCAGGAACTCGCGTTCGGAACCACCTACGCGGCGGACGATCTGGAGCGCCTGCGGCAACTCTGGGGTGTGGAACAGATAGGCCTGATCGGATCGGGCAACGGCGCACTCACCGCGTTGGCCTACACAGCGAAGTTTCCGGCCAACATCTCGCGTCTGATCCTCGATTCACCGACCGGAGTCGGCGCCGACCAGATCACGTTGGCCGAGCAACGGACACAGGGCAAGGAAGCAGCCTTCGCAGCGTTCGCGCAGCGATGCGTCGCGCTGAACTGCTCCCTCGGCAGCGATCCGACGGCGACCGTCACCCAGCTGCTCCTACGCGCCGCCGGTGGCGAATTCTCGCCGCTGTCCACGCACGAGATTCTCGACGGCATCACCTTCGCCCTGGCATCCACCGCAGGCGACGCGTCGTCCCGCGCCACCGGGCTCTCCACCGCCCTGTCCTCGGCCGCCGGGTCCGACACCACCGCGCTGGCAGCGCTCGCCGAGCGGGGTCGGAACGCCTACGGCACCGACGGTCAGTTCGTGTCCCGGTGCACGGACGGCCAACAGTGGCCGTCGCCGCAGGGCGTTCGCGACCTGTCGTCGCAGTGGAACGACCGCTATCCGATCTACGGCACCGACGCTGCCCTGACGGCTCTACTGTGCTCGTCCTGGCCGACTGCTCCGTCGACTCCGCTGCCCACCTCTCTGGACGTCCCGGTGTTGGTGCTGGCCAACGCAGGCGACCCGATCGTCGGCAACGGCGGGCTGTCCTCGGTCACCGGGTTGGTCGGGGCAACCGGAGCGGCCGTCGCCTCGGCCGCGTGGCAGGGCAGCGGACATCCGAGTCTGGGCGGATCTCAGTGTCTGCAGGGCGCCGCGGTGAACTACGCACGCGACACCGCGCTTCCGACCGACGGCACCGTCTGCCCCGCCTGAGTCGGGTACACATCGCGGGGTGTCCTTCGCCGGTACGGTCAGCGCCTCGGGTACCGTTCCCGGGTGTCACTTAGCTTTCTGGAGCCGCGGTCAGGGCGGACGACCGCCGAGGTAATCAAGTACGCCCTGTGGCCGATCGCCATCATGACCGTCATCCAGCGCGTGGTGATCAAAGCGGTCAACGGAGACATCACCAACGATTTCAACCCGGTGTACAGCGCCGCCCTGGCATTCCTCAACCGCCAGCCGGTGTACACGGCGAACTTCGACTCGGTCGATCCGCACTACCTGTATCAACCGAGCGCGACGATGCTGCTTTCCCCCATCGCCGTCATCGACCCCGAGCGATCCCGCTGGCTGTTCATCATCGCCAGCACGGTCGCGATACTGCTGGCCTTGTACATCCTGTTGCGCATCTTCGGATTCCGGCTCGATTCGGTCGCGGCCCCCGCGCTGCTGCTCGCCGCCTTCGTCAGCGAGACGGTGACCAACACGTTGGTGTTCACCAACTTCAACGGCTTCGTACTCCTCGGCGAGGTCGCCTTCCTCGGGTTCCTCCTCCAGCGCAAGGACCTGTCGGCCGGCGTCGCCATGGGGCTGACTCTGGCGATCAAGCCGATGCTCGCCCCGCTGCTGTTGCTTCCGCTGATGACGCGTCAATGGAAGGTCTTCATCACCTCGATCGCCATCCCCGTCGTGATGATGGCCATCGCCTGGCCGCTGTCGGTGGATCCGATGAACTTCATCGACCGGACACTGCCGTATCTGCTGCAGACCCGCGACTACTTCAACAGCGCCGTCGTCGGTAACGGCCGGTACTACGGTGTTCCCGAACTCCTCACCCTCGGAATCCGAGCGGTCCTGGGAATCATGGTTCTGATCTCACTGTGGCTGCTCTACCGATACTGCCGCGAGGACCGCCTGTTCTTCTTCGCGACCACCTCGGGCTTGATCCTCACCGCACACTGGCTGTTGGGCTCGCTGGGTCAGATGTACTACTCCATGATGCTGTTCCCGCTGCTGATGACCGTCGTGCTGAAGAACTCGCTGCTGCGCAACTGGCCCGCCTGGCTCGCGATCTACGGGTTCATGAACTACGACCGATGGCTGTCGGGTCGCTGGATCGAAACCGGGCGCGCCTTGGACTACCTGCGCACCACTTTCGGCTGGGCCCTGCTCATCGTCGTCATCTTCGGCGTGCTCGTCGGACGCTATTTCGCCGCCCGAAGCGAAGGACGACTCGACGACGGAATCGAACCGAGCTACCTGCTGCCGAGCGCTCCACCTGCGAAAACGGCATAGCCCGACAAATCGTATTAGCGTGTGAGCATGAGTTCAGCAACCGACAACAATTCCGCCCCGGCCGTCCAGCTCACCGACGCACAGTGGCGCGAGAAGCTGACCCCCGAGGAGTACGCGGTGCTGCGGCAGGCAGGCACCGAACGCCCCGGCGTGGGCGAATACACCGACACCACCACCGAAGGTATCTACGAGTGCCGCGCCTGCGGAGCCGAATTGTTCCGCAGCACCGAGAAGTTCGAGTCTCACTGCGGCTGGCCGTCCTTCTTCGACCCGGCCGACAGCGACGCCGTCATCCTGAAGGAAGACACCACGCTGGGAATGCGCCGAGTCGAGGTCGTCTGCCGCAGCTGCCACAGCCACCTCGGGCACGTCTTCGAGGGTGAGGGTTACCCCACCCCGACCGATCAGCGGTACTGCATCAACTCGATCTCGTTGACGCTCAAGCCCGCATCCTGATCGGACAGGACGCTCGGATGTCGCCGCGCTGAACGCGCCACGAGCTACAGATTCGTCGAAATGGAGCCCAGACCGGCAAATTTACCTTTGATTACCTATGCATAAGGTAAATTTGCCGTCATGGCCACTTCGATCAAAACATTCTGGTGGCGTCAGGTAAAACTCACCGGCGTCAGACCCAATTTCGGCGACGAATTGACGCCCGAACTGGTGAAATCACTGTTCGGGCAGAAATGTTCCTGGCGTCGTGCGAAGCGAAGCGACATGATCGGGGCAGGTTCCACTCTCGAAATGGTCCAGCTCATGCAGGCGCGGAAGGATCTCAAGGTCTGGGGTTCGGGATTCATGCTCAGCGAGACTGCCCACGAAAAAGACTTCAGCTACCCCGAATTCGACTTCTACGCTGTGCGCGGGCATCTGTCATCGAATCGCATCAAGTCCGCGCGCAAGGTCGCGGTCGGGGACCCCGGGCTGTTGGCGAACAGGGTCTATTCACGCTCCCCGCGGGTACCTGGTCGAATCGGTCTTGTCTACCACTGGGTGCACAAGAAGGATCCCGTAGTGCTCGCGCTTGCGCGAGAAAAGAACGTGACGTTGATCGACCCGTCCCGAAAGCCGGCCAAGGTCATCGCCGACATCACCGCATGTGACTTCGTGATGTCCACGAGTCTGCACGGCTTGATCGTCGCTGACTCCTTCGGCATCCCCAACGCGTGGATAGAGCTGACGCAGGATATCGGCGGCAACGGATACAAATTCGACGACTACTACTCCGTTTTCGACCGAGAAGCAGTTCAGCATTCGTCGGACCTCGCGCGCGATCACGACAAGATCGCGCAGCTTCGCAGCGAATATCGACCGGTCCCGAATCTGACGGAAATCCAGGACAATCTGATCGCCGCTTTTCCGTTCGCGTCGCGCTGTACGGCCTGAATTCAGCAGACCGACAACGAAGCCGAACATCGCGCGCCGCGCTCGTTCACCTTCGAGCGTCCTACTACGACGGTGCATACTGTGAGCATGCGCACTTTCACCTCACCAGAGCAGATCAAAGCAGCCGTCGGGGAAGACCTCGGCACCAGTGACTGGCTGCAGATCACCCAGGAACGGGTCAACACCTTCGCCGACGCCACGGGCGATCACCAGTGGATCCACGTCGACGTCGAGCGGGCGAAGAAGGAGAGCCCGTTCGGCGCACCCATCGCCCACGGATTTCTGAGCCTGTCCCTGGTGTCGATGCTCAACTGGCAGATCTACACCATCGAGAACACCAAGCTCGGAATCAACTACGGCTCCAACAAGGTTCGCTTCATCAACCCGGTGAAGGTGGGCGCTCACGTGCGCCTGCAGACCACCCTCGTCTCCGTCGAAGAGGTATCGGGCGGGGCGCTACAGATGGTGACAGCAGGAACGTTGCAGATCGAGGGCGAGGACAAGCCGGCCCTGGTCGCCGAGATCATCTCTCGGGTCGTGTTCTGACCTCGGACCGAGCAGGTGGATCGAACGCGGTGATCGGCGGCAACGGCTCGTCGTAGCGTTCGATCTCCACCAGCACGTGCTGGCCGGTGCAGCCGCGCGCGAGCGCCGACGAGCCCTCGTCCGCGGTGAGCACGTTCACGCTGCCGTGTACGCACATCGAATCGGGATCTGCCGGATCGAGCGGGTCGTACCAGGCCCCGGTGGACAACTGAACGACCGATTCCAGCATCGCGTCGTCGACAACCACACCGGCCAGGCACGAGCCGCGGTCGTTGAACACCCGTACGACGTCACCGTCCGACACTCCCCTGGCCCCGGCCGACGACGAGTGCATTCGTATC
Source organism: Rhodococcus cercidiphylli (assembly GCF_033042225.1). Classification (NCBI taxonomy): domain Bacteria; kingdom Bacillati; phylum Actinomycetota; class Actinomycetes; order Mycobacteriales; family Nocardiaceae; genus Rhodococcus; species Rhodococcus cercidiphylli. The sequence continues at coordinate 556,057 of NZ_JAWLKE010000001.1, read as the reverse complement.
GGCTCTCTACCCTCGATCTTCGAGTTACGGCTCACCGCACCGTGATCGAGCTGACTGTGCAGCCTGGTGCGCGGCTGGTTGGCGATCAGATGCAACGGAAACTGCTGGGCGCGTGGTCCACCGAGCCATTCCTGCGGCTCGAACCACATCGGATGCCCACGGCAGTCCTCGTAGTCGAACCCCGCCACGGTCGCCGAGAAGATTTCGATCTTTCCACTGGGGGTGCGCAGAGCGTTGCCCACCGGGTCGCGTCGAAAATCCTCGAAGAACGTCAGATCGTCCTCAGTCTTCATCCGAAACGAACCCTCGCGACGGAAATTGTCGTACTCCGGCGTAGCGACACCCCCGGCGCGCAGATATCCGCGCCACTGCTCGTACAGATGCTCGAGCCACTGTTGCGAGCTACGCCCCTCGGTGAACTGTCGACCCACACCGAGTTTCGTAGCCAACTCCGCGAACGTGTCGTAGTCGTCGCGGGAGTCCGCGTACCGCGGGGCGGCCGGCTCCATCGCGACGAGCAAGGGATCGTTGCGTGTGCAGCTCAGATCCGATCGTTCCAACGACGTCGTCGACGGGACGACGATGTCGGCGTGCTTGGCCATCGGTGTCCAATACGGGTCGTGCACAACGACGGTGTCGGGCCTACCGAGAGCGCGACGCAGCCGCCCCAGATCCTGGTGGTGGTGGAACGGATTTCCGCCGGCCCAATAGACGATCTTGATATCGGGATAGGTCAATCGCCTACCGTCGTAGTCGAATTCGGCACCGGGATTCAGCAGCATGTCCGAGACCGCGGCGACCGGAATCAGGTCGGGAACGGGATTGACACCCTGCGGCAAGGTCGGCAACGGATACGGAACCGGTGCCAGACCCGGCTCGTTCATCGACCCGTAGCCGTGCCCGAATCCCCCACCCGGAACGCCGATCCGGCCCAGCATCGCCGCGAGTGTCACGCCCATCCACGGGGCCTGCTCACCGTGTCGCGTCCGCTGCAGCGACCAGGTGACCGTCACCATCGTGCGTTTCGACGCCATCTCCCGGGCGAGTTCCGCGATCACGGCGGCCTCGATGCCGCAGATCGCCGACGCCCACTGCGGTGTCTTGGGAATTCCGTCCGTGATGCCGAGCAGATATCGCTCGAACTCGGGGTAGCCCTGGCAGTACTTCTCCAGAAACTCTGTGTCGTGCAGCTTTTCGTCGGCAAGCACGTGAGCCAGAGCCAGCATCATCGCCACGTCGGTACCGGGCCGCGGGGCGATCCAGCGCGCGTCGCCGTTCATGTCGTTGCGGAGCGGACTCACGGTGACGATCTGCCCACCGCGGGCGCGCATCGCGTCGAGCGAATCGACGGTCGGATGATCCGACGTACCGCCGTGATTGATGCCGGTGTTCTTCACCGGAACTCCGCCGAACGCCACCAACAACTCGGTGTGTGCGGCGATCACGTTCCAGGAGGTGGAGCGCGAGAACATCTTCCAATGCGCACCGAGGACGTGCGGCATGATGACCCCGGTCGCGCCCAGTGAGTAGCTGTGGACCGATCGCGTGTAACCGCCGATGCAGTTGAGAAAGCGATGCACCTGACTCTGCGCGTGATGGAAGCGTCCGGCACTCGCCCACCCGTACGACCCGCCGTAGATGGCCTTGTTGCCGAATGCGTCGACGACTCTGTGTAATTCGCCTGCCAGCAGATCGGTGAGCTCGTCCCACGAGACGTCGACGAACTCGTCGCTGCCACGGGTGTCGGTCGGCCCCGGCCCGTGCTCGAGCCAGCCCCGGCGCACCGCCGGTGACGTGACACGGGACCGATGAGTCACCGAACCGACGAGGTTGCCCAACACCGGGGAGGGATTGCTGTCCGTCGACTGGGGATGGACTGCAGTGACATCGCGTCCGTCCGACTCGGCGCGGAACATGCCCCAGTGGCCCATGTGCTGGACGCCGGCCACGCCAGTCATCGAACCACTCCGGTCATCGAACCACTCCGGTCATCGAATTCCGAACTCGCGCAGCGCCTTCAATAGTGCATCGGGGCGCTGCGACGTCGGCGCCGGATCGACGAGAGCGAAGTGGCATCCGATCTCTCGTGCCGCACCGTCGGCCTCGTCGCTGTCGCCCACCATCAGCGTCACCGCGGGGTCCACACCCAACGCCGTCACTGCGTGCCGGAAGATCTCGGGCTGCGGCTTGACGTGACCGACCTCGAACGAGAGCACGAATTCGTCGACGAACCTGTCGAGACCGCGATCGACGAACGCGGGACGGATGTCGAATGCGATGTTGCTCAGGACACCGATCCGAATCGATTCGGCAGCAAGCTTTTTCAGCACTCCTTCGGTATCCGGGTACGGCGTCCAAGAATCTGCGTCGATCACGCGACCGTAGACGGATTCTGCGTGCACCGGATCGGTGACACCGGACTGCGCGAGCACATGCAGATAGGCCTGCCGGTGCAGGGCCGGATCGAGGTCTCGGTTTCGCCACGCATGACGCGTCGCGTCGTCGAACTCGACCGTCTCCCCCACCGGTGCCGTCATACGGCGCATCAGTTCCGCCGCTCCCGCACCGTCGACGGGGGTGCCGTCGGCGTCGTTGATCCCGTCGAACCAGGAGGGATGTTCCTCGAGCCTGAACAACGTGCCCGAGAAGTCGAACAGAACGGCCTCGATCGCGGGTGCGCCCGTCGTCGTCACGGCAGGGATTCGACGAGCGCGTCCACCTCGACCCGAGGGCCGGTGAAGAACGGGGTCTCCTCGCGCACGTGACGCCTCGCCTCGGTGGCCCGCAGGTCGCGCATCAGGTCCACGATGCGATCGAGCTCCGGGGCCTCGAAGGCCAGGATCCACTCGTAGTCGCCGAGTGCGAACGACGGCACGGTGTTCGCCCGCACGTCCTTGTAGTCGCGTGCGGCCTTGCCGTGATCGGCGAGCATCGTGCGACGCTCGTCGTCGGGCAGCAGGTACCAATCGATCGAGCGGACGAACGGGTAGACGCAGATGTACGCGCCCGGATCCTCGCCGGCGATGAAGGCCGGGACATGGCTCTTGTTGAATTCGGCGGGGCGATGCAGCGCGGTGTTGCTCCACACCGGAGTACTCGCCTTGCCCAGCGCGGTGGTGCGACGGAAATCGGAGTACGTCGCCTGGAGGTCCTCGATGCGCTCGGCGTGCGTCCACACCATGAAGTCGGCGTCGGCGCGCATACCGGCGATGTCGTAGACCCCGCGCACCGCGACACCCTTGTCTTCACGACCTTCGAAGAACACCTTCGCTTCCTTGGCGGCCGCGGCCCGATCCTCGCCGAGAACGCCGGGCGTGACCTTGTAGACCGAGAACATCAAGTAGCGAAGAGTCGAGTTGAGCGCTGAGTAATCGAGGCGTGCCATGGCCCTATCGTGCCACTTCGATCAGACGGGCGGCAGCGGTGGTGGCGGACGCAATACACGCGGGCACCCCGACACCGCGCTGCCAGGCACCGGTGACCTCGAGACCGGGTAGGTCGGCGACTCCTGCCTCGATGGCGGCGACGCGATCGAGGTGCCCCGACGCGTACTGCGGCAGGCCTCCCGGCCAGCGCTGCACAGTCGCAGCGAGCGGCTGCGCATCGATGTTCGCCACTGTCGCGAGATCCGCGAGTGCGATCTGGATCGACTCCGCGTCGGATCGGTCCGACGCCGTCGTGTCACCGAAACGGCCGAGCGAGGCCCGCAGCAGTACCGCGTCACGCTCCTCCAGATGCGGCCACTTGCGGCTCGACAGGGTAAATGCCTTCACATCCAAGCCCGCGTCGGTGGCCACCAGGATTCCCGAATTCTGCGGCAGCTCGGTCGTCTTGGGAAAAGCGAGCGCGACGACGACCGAGGACGCGAGATCGATGTTCCGCGCGGCCTGCGACGCCGCGGGCGCCACCTCGGCGATGAGCCGACCGAGAATCGGCGCAGGGACCGCCAGCACCACGCCGTCGACGCGTCCGACGCCGTCGACGAACCATCCGCCGGACTCGCGGCGGATTTCACCGACGCCTGCACCGACCACCGTCCGGGCATCGGTTGCAGCGACGAGGGCATCGAGCAACACCGCGTAACCGTCGCGCAGCCCGCCGAACACCGGCCCCGGCGACGGGGTGGGCAGCGCTGCCAGCACTGCCTCGGTCAGGTTGGCTGCTCCACCGTCCAACGCGGCAGCCAATGTGGGCAGTGCCGCGCGGACGCCGATGGAGCTCGCCGAGCCGGAGTACACGCCGCCGAGTAACGGGTCGACCGAACGGCTGACCACCTGGGAGCCGAACCGGCTGCCCACGAGATCGGCCACACTCACGTCCGAACCCGCGGTCCATGCGAAGGGCCGCGCGGTCTCGGTCTCGATGAAGTGCAGGTCTTCGGGGTCCACCAGATCCCGTACCGACTCGGCGGACGACGGGATGCCCATCAGGGTGCCGAGAGGAAGCGCGTGTGTTCGTCCGCCGGAGTAGACCAGCGGACGCGCCGACGAGGGGTGCACCAGCTGATCCGACAGGCCCAGCTCGGCGAGCAGAGCCGGCACTTCCGGACGTCGACCGATGAATGCCTCCGCACCGACGTCGAGCGAGTCCGTGCCGACTGCGGTGGTGCGCAGCGTGCCGCCGATCCGCGACGAGGCCTCGACGAGAGTGATCTCAGCGTCCGGTCCGCAGGACTGTCGAAGGCGATACGCCGCGACGAGGCCGGAGATTCCGCCGCCGACCACGGCGTACCGCCGAACCGTCACAACGAATGCACCAGCGAGACCACCCGGGTCAGAATCTCCGGATCGGTGTCGGGGAGCACTCCGTGGCCCAGGTTGAACACATGTCCGCGAGCACCGGCCGCCAGCGCGCGATCCGCCTCGGCGGTGATGCGTCGAACTTCGGCCTCGACCGCATCCCAGCCCGCGAACAGCACCGCCGGGTCGAGATTTCCCTGCAGCACCTTGCCGCCGCCCACGCGATGCACGGCGTCGTCGAGTGGGATTCGCCAGTCGACACCGACGACGTCGGCACCGGCTTCACCCATCGCCCCGAGCAACTCGCCGGTTCCGACGCCGAAGTGGATCTTGGGTACACCGGCCGAGGACACGGCGTCGAACACGCGCGTCGAATGCGGCAGCACGTACTCGCGGTAGTCGGCGAGCGACAGCGCACCCGCCCAGGAGTCGAACACCTGCACTGCGTCGACGCCTGCGGCGAGCTGAGCCTGCAGGAAGGTGATCGTCGTGGTGGCCAGTGCGTCGAGCAGGGCGTGCCAGGTCGCCGGATCGGACCGCATAAGAGCCTTGGTCTTCTCGTGATTACGACTCGGGCCGCCCTCGACCAGATACGACGCGAGGGTGAACGGTGCGCCCGCGAAACCGATTAGCGGTGTACCGGCGAGCTCACGGGTGAGGATCCGCACCGCATCGGCCACCGGCTCCACCTGATCCGAAGTCAGGATCGGCAGTGCGGCCACATCGGCAGCCGACCGCACCGGCTGCGCGACGACCGGCCCGGTGCCTGCGACGATGTCGAGATCGATACCGGCGGCCTTGAGCGGAACGACGATGTCCGAGAACAGGATTGCCGCATCCACGTCGTGCCGACGCACAGGTTGCAGGGTGATCTCGGCCACGAGGTCGGGTCGGAAGCACGAATCCAACATGCCGATGCCGGCGCGAATCTTGCGGTACTCCGGCAGCGATCTACCGGCCTGGCGCATGAACCACACCGGCCGACGCGAGGGAGCTCGACCTGCGATCGCGGCCAGGAACGGCGCGTCCGGGAGTTCTCGACGGGCGGGGGCTGTGGCGTGCGGTTCGGCGTTCATCGGGTTCCATGCTGCCACGCGCGAGGAAAGCTCCTGCCATCAAGGGCGACACACCGACTTCGGTTGCATCACGGCCCGGCGCGCCTCCGCGTCCAGGCAACGTGACGCGTCTAACGTCCGGTGACGTGACCGAACCCCAATCCACCGCCGAACCTGCGCCGTTCCGCGCCGCCATCGACGCGATGCATCGGGCTCAGGTACACCCGGCGATCGAAATCGGTCCGATCCGGCCGCCGCAGCGACTCGCCCCCTACAGTTACGCGATCGGGGCCGAGGTCAAGCATCCGGAATCCGACCAGATCGACGAACAGAGCGACGGCGACGCCTTCGGCCGCCTGATCCTGCTGTACGACCCCGACGGTGCCGAAGCCTGGAACGGCACCCTCCGACTGGTCGCGTACATCCAAGCGGACGTGGACGAATCCCTCGCCGACGATCCTCTGCTCCCCGAGGTCGGCTGGAGTTGGCTGGTCGACGCACTGGAGTCGCGGTCGGAACCGCTCAACGCACTGGGCGGCACGGTCACCTCGACCAGCTCGGTGCGCTACGGCGACATCGCCGGGCCACCCAAGGCCCACCAGCTCGAACTACGCGCCTCGTGGACGGCCACGTCCGAGGACCTCTCGACGCACGTCGAGGCGTTCTGCGAGGTGCTCGCCTACGCCGCCGGTTTGCCGCCCGCGGGCATCACCACCCTCGGCCAGCGCAGTTCCAGCCGGACATAGTGGGCGGTCCTTCCACCCGCAGGGCTTAGAGTCACATCTCATGTCAGCCGAGAGTTCTCCCGAGACCACGCCGGACGACGAGGCGAACGAGCCTGTCGCCGTTCCGCTACTGGCCCCGGCTGACGGCGTACCCGACGTGGTCGACACGCCGGACGCCGTGCGCGCGGCTGCCGCCCTTCTCGCATCGGGTCACGGCCCGCTCGCCGTCGACGCCGAACGTGCGTCGGGCTTCCGCTACTCCCAGCGCGCCTACCTCCTGCAGTTCCGTCGCCGCGGCGCAGGCACGGTTCTGCTCGATCCGATCCCGGTCACCGGCGACCTCGCTCCGCTCGCCGAGGTGATCAACCCGCTCGAGTGGGTACTGCACTCCGCCGATCAGGACCTGCCGGGACTCGCCGAACTCGGCCTGGTACCCGCCACGCTCTACGACACCGAACTCGCAGGCCGCCTCGCCGGATTCGATCGGGTGGGGCTCGGAGCCATCGTCGAACGCACCCTCGGACTGGCCTTGCAGAAAGGCCACGGAGCGGCCGATTGGTCCACCCGGCCGCTACCCGACACCTGGCTCAACTACGCAGCACTCGACGTCGAGGTTCTGCTCGAACTGCGCGACGCAATGGCCGAAGAGCTCGAACAGCAGGGCAAAACCGAATGGGCCGCACAGGAATTCGCCCACATCCTCACCCTCGGGCCACCCAAACCCAAGACCGACAGGTGGCGTCGGACATCGGGGATCCATGCGATCAAGTCTCCCCGCACTCTTGCTGCCGTTCGCGAATTGTGGAGCACCCGAGACGAACTGGCGGCCAAGCGTGACGTGGCACCGAGCCGGGTGTTGCCCGACTCGGCCATCGTGGCGGCCGCAACGGCGGACCCGAAATCCGCGCGCGAGCTCGAGCAGCTACCGGTCTTCGGCGGTCCACGTCAGCGCAGATCGTCCCGATTGTGGGCCTCGGCCCTGACCCGTGCGCGGGCGCTCCCGACATCCGAACTGCCCTCGATGGCAGCGTCTTTCGACGGTCCACCCCCGGTCAATCGGTGGGCTCGCCGCGATCCCGATGCAGCAGCGCGACTCGCCGACGTACGAGCCGCGATGACCGAGCTCAGCGAATCGGTGTCGGTGCCGGTCGAGAATCTGTTGATGCCGGATCTGCTGCGCCGCCTGGTGTGGGATTGGCAGAGTCCGGTCGATCCCGACGTCGACCCGGCCGAGCTGATCGAGGCCCGACTGGCCGACGGCGGGGCCCGGCCCTGGCAGCGAACGCTGGTGGTGCCGGTACTGACGAAGGCACTGCACCCTTCCCAAGTTACCGACGGGTAATACCCGCTACAGTAGGGGTCGCGTCCGGGCACCCGGGCGAGTCGTCCGCATCTGTCGGGAGGATCGAAAAGCGTGTCTGTACCCGCGTCCACCAGCTCACAGAGGAATGTTGTCTTCGTCGACGGCATCCGTACCCCGTTCGGCAAAGCAGGCCCCAAGGGCATGTACGCCGACACTCGCGCAGACGACCTCGTCGTCAAGGCAATCCGCGAACTCCTTCGCAAGAACCCCAACCTCCCTCCCGAGCGCATCGACGAGGTCGCGATCGCCGCGACCACGCAGACCGGTGACCAGGGCCTGACCATCGGCCGTACGTCCGCACTGCTCGCCGGCCTCCCCCGCAGCGTCCCCGGATTCGCCATCGACCGCATGTGCGCAGGCGCGATGACCTCGGTGACCACCACCGGCTCGGGCATCGGCTTCGGCCAGTACGACGTCGTGATCGCCGGTGGCGTCGAGCACATGGGCCGCCACCCGATGGGTGAAGGCGTCGACCCCAACCCGCGTTTCCTCGCCGACAAGCTGGTCGATCCCAGCGCGCTGGTGATGGGCAACACCGCCGAGAATCTGCACGACCGGTTCCCGAGCATCACCAAGGACCGCACCGACGCGTACGCCGTCGCCAGCCAGAACAAGTACGACGCGGCCAAGAAGGCCGGCTTCATCGCCGACACTCTCGTGCCCGTCGCCACCAAGTCCGCCGCAGGATGGGGCCTGGCCACCGAGGACGAGCCGCCTCGCCCCGGCACCACCGTCGAGGACCTCGCCAAGCTCAAGACGCCGTTCCGGCCCGCCGGTCGCGTGACCGCAGGCAACGCGGCAGGACTCAACGACGGCGCCACCGCCGCGATCCTGGCCGGCGAGGACACCGCGCACGAACTCGGCCTGAACATCGGCATGCGCATGGTCGGCTTCAGCTTCGCCGGCGTCGACCCGGCCGTCATGGGCATCGGACCGGTCCCCGCGACCGAAAAGCTCCTCGGCCGAACGGGATTGAGCATCGACGACATCGGCCTGTTCGAGATCAACGAGGCCTTCGCCATCCAGGTGCTCGCCTTCCTCGAGCATTACGGCATCGCCGACGACGACCCACGCGTCAACCAGTGGGGCGGGGCCATCGCGTGTGGCCACCCCCTCGCATCCTCGGGCGTCCGCCTGATGACGCAGCTGAGCCGCCAGTTCGCTCAGCAGCCCGACGTCCGGTACGGCCTGACGACCATGTGCATCGGTCTCGGTATGGGCGGCACCGTCATCTGGGAGAACCCCAACCACGCTGACTATTCAGGAGCGAAGGCATGAGCGACATCACCACAGCGTTCAGCGACGAGGTAGTCACGAACGCGTTCACGAAGCTTGTCTCCGTACCGGGGCTCGACGGCTCCATCGCCCTGGTGACCTTGGACAACGGCTTCGATCACACCAAGCCGTCGACCTTCGGTCCCGGTGGACTGGCCAAGTTCGACGCCGCCCTCGACGAGGCATTCGCAGCGAACCCGGTTGCCATCGCCGTCACCGGTAAGCCATTCATCTTCGCCGTCGGTGCCGACCTCAACGGTGTGCCGAACATCAAGACCAAGGACGAGGCGCTGCAGATCGGGCAGCTCGGTCACAAGGTCTTCCGACGCCTGCGCGAGTCGACCGTTCCGACGTTCGCCTTCATCAACGGTGCCGCACTCGGTGGTGGCCTCGAAGTGGGACTGCACTCGCACTACCGGACCGTCGCGGAGAACGCTGCCGCACTCGGTCTTCCCGAGGCTTTCCTCGGCCTGGTGCCGGGATGGGGTGGAACTCAGTTGCTGCCCAACATCATCGGAGCCTCCAACGCCGTCACCGTCGTCATCGAGAACGCACTGAACCAGAACCGCGTCCTCAAGCCGCAGCAGGCACTCGACCTCGGTATCGCCGACGCGCTCTTCGGCGGAGCCGACTTCCTCGAGCAGTCCCTCGCGTGGGCTGCTCAGGTCGTCAAGGGCGAGATCACCCCTGCCCGACCCGAGATCGACCGCGGGCAGGCCTGGGACGACGCCATCGCCCGCGCCAAGGGCATCGTCGCGGGCAAGACCAACAACTTCGCCCCCGGCCCCGTCGCCGCGGTGGAGCTGCTCGAGCTCGCCAAGAGCACCGACATCACCGACTCGGCCTCACTCGACAAGGCCTTCGCGGCCGAGGACGAGGCCCTGTCCACGTTGTTGGTCAAGGACGAGCTTCGCGCCGGGCTGTACGCCTTCGATCTGGTGCAGAAGCGCGCCAAGCGTCCCGCCGGTGCACCCGACAAGTCGTTGGCGCGCAAGATCTCCGGCGTCGGCATCGTCGGTGCCGGCCTGATGGCCAGCCAGCTGGCACTGCTGTTCGTTCGGCAGCTGAAGGTGCCGGTGATCCTCACCGACATCGATCAGGAGCGCATCGACAAGGGCGTCGGCTACGTCCACGGCGAGATCGACAAGCTGCTCGGCAAGAAGCGCCTGTCCCCCGATGCCGCAAATCGGTTGAAGGCGTTGGTGTCCGGCTCGATCGACAAGTCCGCGTTCGCGAACACGGATTTCGTCATCGAGGCCGTGTTCGAGAACCTGGACGTGAAGAAGAAGGTGTTCGCCGAGGTCGAGGAATTCGTCTCTGCCGAAACGATCCTCGCGACCAACACGTCGTCGCTGTCGATCACCAAGATGGCTGCAGACCTGAAGCACCCCGAGCGCGTCGTGGGCTTCCACTTCTTCAACCCCGTTGCGGTCCTGCCACTGCTCGAGGTCGTCAAGGGTGAGAAGACCGACGATGCCACTCTCGCAACGGCATTCGCGACGGCCAAGACCCTCAAGAAGTCGGCCGTACTGTCGGCGGATCTCCCCGGATTCGTCTTCAACCGTCTCGTCACTCGCGCGTCGAACGAGATCATCAGCGCCATCGACGAGGGCACCCCGTTCGATGTTGCCGACGGCGCTGTGGGCGAACTCGGCATGCCGATGAGCCCGCTCACGTTGCTGGCACTCGTCGGACCGGCCGTGGCACTGCACACTGCCGAAACCCTCGCCGAGGCATACCCGGAGCGATTCAAGGACTCCGCCGGATTCCGTGCACTCGTCGAGGCGAAGAAGCCGGGTGTGTGGACCTACGGACCCGAGGGCCAGGTCGTCGATCCCGAGGTCGCCGCACTCTGGCCGCAGGGCGATTCGCCGTCGACCGCCGAGCAGGTGCTCGAGCGCACCCGCAACGCGATCGCCGACGAGATCAAGATCATGCTCGACGAGGGCGTCGTGGCAGCAGCCGAGGACATCGACCTCTGCCTGCTCCTCGGCGGCGGATTCGGCTTCTGGAACGGCGGCATCACTCCGTACCTCGACCGTAGTGGGGCCTCCGAGGCCGCCACCGGTCAGCGCTTCCTCGCACCGGGCGTAGCCAGCGTCTAGCACTGCCCGCCGAGTTCGAGGTCGTGGACGGATTTCTCCGGATTTTCGTCCATGACCTCGAACTCGGCTTTTTCGTGTCGAGATAGGGTCTGACCCGATGAACAGCGAACGCAGTCGGTTGATCGGAATCGGCTACCGCATGCTGGGTTCCTACAGCGACGCCGAAGACGCCGCCTCCGAGGCTCTCGTTCGCTGGTACCGACTCACCGACGCCGAACGTGACGCCATCGACGTCCCGGCGGCGTGGCTCACCCGAGTGGTAGGTCGCATCTGCCTCGACGTACTGAGTTCCGCTCGCGCTCGACGCGAGAACTACGTCGGTCAGTGGTTGCCGGAACCGGTCCCCGGCGCCGATTCCCGCGACGCGACCACGATGGACCCGGCCGACCGAGTAGTGCAACAGGATTCGGTGACCCTCGCGCTGCTCGTCGTGCTCGAGTCACTCGGTCCGGCGCAGCGAGTCGCCTTCGTACTGCACGACGCGTTCGCCGTCCCGTTCGACGAGATCGCCACCGTCCTGGATCGATCACCGGCCGCCTGCCGCCAACTCGCCTCTGCCGCACGAGCTCACGTGCATTCCCGTCACCGCTCCGTCGCCGACCCCATCGACCACGACCGCGTCGTGCGGGCTTTCGCGTCGGCCTCGGCGGGCGGAGATCTCGCATCCCTCGTCTCGGTGCTCGCGCCCGACGTCGCCCTCGTCAGTGACGGCGGCGGCCACGTCTCCGCGGCCCGCAACGCCGTCCTCGGATCCGATCGAGTCGCTCGGTTCGTTTGCGGCATCACCGCCAAGTCGACCGACCTCGAGTGGTCCATCGAACCCGTCAACGGCCTGTCGGGTATCGCGATGCGGCGCGACGGCGTGGTGTTCGGCGTCATCGGGTTCGACGTGGCCGACGGCGTGGTCTCGCGCGTCTGGATCGTGCTCAATCCGGACAAACTCCGGCACTGGGTCTGATGCGCGACATACATTCGGCGCGGCTGCGTCGTCAGAGAGTAGAGGCCCGCCACACGCGGTCCGATCAACTCTCGAGAAACAGGTGGATACGCGATGAAGCTAGCCGTAGCCGGGGGAACCGGAACAGTCGGAGTGCACGTGGTCGAGGTTGCGCGTGAACGCGGCCACGACGTGGTCGTTCTGTCGCGATCTGCGGGTGTGGATCTCGTCACCGGGTCAGGACTGTCCGACGCCATGGCCGGAGTCGAGGCGGTCGTGGACGTCGCGTCGACGCGGACAGTCTCGGCGAAAGAGTCGACGGCGTTCTTCGCCGCCGTCACGCGAAACCTGCTCGAGGCGGAGAGCGCGGCCGGTGTCGACCATCACCTGGCGCTGTCGATCGTGAGGATAGACGAGGCACCGCACGGCTACTACGCCGGAAAGGTGGAGCAGGAGAGCCTCGTTCGTGCTGGAGCAGTGCCCTGGACGATTCTTCGAGCCACCCAGTTCCACGAGTTCGCCGGCCAGATCCGCGCGCAGGCGTCGTTCGGTCCGGTGAGCATCATCCCGAAGATGGTCTCGCAACCGATCGCCGCCCGCGAGGTCGCTGATCGACCTCGCGGAGCGGTCCCCGGCAGGTCGGGTCGCCGATCTCGGTGGACCACGTGAAGAACGCATGGCCGAGATGGTTCGGCGCTACGCACGAGCCATCGGTGCTCGCGGCCTGGTGCTCGAAGTCCCGATCCCCGGCGCATACGGTCGCGCGATGCGAGACGGAACGCTGGTCACCACGACCGAGTCGGATCACGGTCTCCAGACCTTCGATCAATGGTCGGCCACCCAGGCGCGCTAGCCACCTGCCGCCGAACTCGAAGCTGTGGACGACTTTAGGCAGTTTTCCGTCCGCAACTTCGAGTTCGACAGCCGGGATATCGGACAATTCACCTTTTTCGGCGAGCCGATTCCTGTACGCCACGAATATCGAGTCGATTTCGCTCCCATTCCGTCGGTGCGAGGACGATGATGGCGATCGACCACCAAGGATGCTGGTTCACCTCGAAAGCTGGGTCACGTGATGACGCAATCCACCGATCGGCACACTGCCAAAGTCATCGGAGTCACGATTGCCGCCGCTGTCGGCGGTTTCCTGTTCGGGTTCGATTCGTCCGTCGTCAACGGCGCGGTGGACTCCATCCAGGAGAACTTCGCACTGTCGTCGTTCGTCACCGGCTTCGCGGTGGCCATCGCACTTCTCGGTTGCGCGGTCGGTGCCTGGTTCGCCGGCCGACTCGCCGACAGCTGGGGCCGAAAGAAGGTGATGCTGCTCGGTTCCGCACTGTTCACCATCTCGTCGGTGGGATCCGGGTTCGCGTTCAGCGTCCCGGATCTCATGCTCTGGCGTGTACTCGGCGGCCTGGGCATCGGCATCGCATCGGTGATCGCGCCCGCATACATCTCGGAGATAGCCCCGGCCCGCTATCGAGGTGGATTGGCCTCGCTGCAGCAGCTGGCCATCACCATCGGAATCTTCGCTGCCCTGCTGTCGGACGCGGTGCTACAGAACGCGGCAGGTGGGCCGTCGAACGACCTGTGGTTCGGGCTCGAAGCCTGGCGATGGATGTTCCTGGTCGGTGTCGCACCGGCACTCGTCTACGGTTTTCTCGCCACGCTGATTCCCGAGTCGCCCAGATACCTCGTCGGAAAACATCTCGACGAGGAAGCGGCCCGCATTCTGGGAGACATCACCGGGGAGGTGAACCCGAACGAGAGGGTGAAACAGATCCGACTGACTTTGCGTCGGGAATCGAAATCATCTTTCGCCGATATCCGTGGACCGAAGTTCGGGCTGCAACCGATCGTCTGGGTCGGTATCACCATGGCCATCCTGCAGCAGTTCGTCGGAATCAACGCGATCTTCTACTATTCGACGACTCTGTGGAAGTCCGTCGGCTTCAGCGAGAATCAATCGTTCGTCACCTCGGTCATCACTTCGGTCATCAATGTCACGATGACATTCGTCGCCATCTTGTTCGTCGACCGATTCGGCCGACGAAATCTGCTCATGATCGGCTCGATCGGAATGTTCGTCGGCCTCGTACTCGCGGCCGTCTCGTTCAGCCAGGCAGTGGGTAGCGGGGACCAACTCGAATTGCCGTCGCCCTGGGGCCCTGTGGCTCTCGTCGGTGCCAACCTCTTCGTCGTGTTCTTCGCCGCAACCTGGGGCCCGATCATGTGGGTGATGCTCGGAGAGATGTTCCCCAACCGAATGCGAGCAGTCGCACTCGGTATCAGTACTGCCGCGAACTGGATTGCCAACTTCGCCATCACACTCGCGTTTCCGCCGTTGTCCGACACCATCGGACTCGGATTCATCTATTCGTTCTTTGCGTTCTTCGCGATCGTGTCCTTCTTCTTCGTCAAGTACAAGATCAAGGAAACCAAAGGAATGGAGCTCGAGGACATGGAGATCTGACATTCCGATGTTCGTCGTCGAATACGCGTACACCCCCGAGACCTCCTCGGGCCGTGACGATCACCGCACCGATCACCGCGCCTGGTTGCGAGAACTCGAGCGCCGCAAGATCCTCCGATCGTCGAGCCCGCTCGCCGATCACAGTGGTGCCACGATGATCGTCGAAGGCACCGACAAAGCAAGTGTGGAGCGGATGTTCGCACACGACCCCTTCGCCCTGGCCCATCTGATAGATCGCGTTCAGATCGAAGAATTGGTCGCTGGGACGTAACGGATCGTCGAGTCCTTGCGCAAACCTGTCGCCGCGACCGCCAGAACGATCACGTAGACAACGCAATACGCGTTCCGCAGTCCTCCGTCGAGAATCGGCGATACGGACTGCATGAACGTGCCGATCACCACCACATCGGCCTGAGTGCGATACCAGGCCACGAAAGGCGCTGTGGCGGCGAGTACTCCGAGAACGCGGAGGACGCGGTGTCGTGTGCTCGACCGCGAACACGCGTCGAGTCCGATCACCAGCAACGGAACGCACCACACCCAGTGATGGCCCCAGGAGAACGGCGAGACCATCGGGGCCGTGAGACCGCACAGCGTTATCGCGAGCAGTGTTCTACCCGCCCGGTGAGCTCGATACGAGACCCACATCCCCGCGGCAAGGATGAGCACCGCCACCGGCAACCACACGAACACAGGCGGATGCTCGGTTCCCCACGCCCGCGCCACCATCCCCCGAACCGACTGGTTCGCGGGAGACGTGGTCGACCCCACCCGGTCCGAGGCGAGGATCGCGGAGGTCCAATAGCGCCACGCGTCGGAGAACACGACCACGAACCCGATCAGCACCGTGACAAGACCGGTGACGGCCGCGGTCCATGCCGTTCGCCACTGCTTCTGCACGATCGACATGACGACGAACAGGCCCGGCGTCAGCTTCAGACCGGCCGCAATTCCGACACCGAACCCTCGGAACCTACTGCCCTCGGGCCGACCGAGATCCCACAGCACCAACACGAGCAACAGCAGATTGATCTGGCCCAACCACAGCGACATGCGCACCGGCTCGAGCCACGAGCAGCCCACTGCAAGAGCCACACTCACCACCTTGGTCCGCGTGCTGTTCTCGTAACCGAGTCGACGCCAGCTGAGATAGACCACTCCGTAGAGCAACACGACGTTGGATATGTTCACCAGCAATCCGGTGGCGGTATCGGACAGCAAGCCCAGAGGCGCGAACAGCACCGCGGCGAACGGCGGATACGTGAACGGCAGCGTGCCGAACAACGAGAACGAGTACAGCCCTTCGCCACTGAGCACGGTTGCGCCGCCGTGCCGGTAGACGAGAGCGTCGACACCGTTGCCGAACAATCCGTACAACGAGTCGAACGACAGCAAACGATCGTGAGCGGCGAATGCCACCACACCGATCACTGCCGACATTGCCACGAACCACCGCGAATGCCGTCGCTCCACCCCGTCGTTCCGGGAATCCAGCGCAGGAGCGTCATCCACGCATTCGACGGCCGCCCAGTCGGAATCACCGGCACCGAGAGCCGGATCGACTCGGCTGTCCGAGACGTCGGTTCTACCGTCGAAGACGAGGGTCATGGACAAAACATGCCAGTCGTCCCGGTTTGTCCAGCAACGACACACCAGTCACACAGGTCACATATTCGCAAAGAAAATTATCGTCACTCGGCAACGCAACGGTGGGAACCGTCGGTGCTCTTCTCACTCGTGATGACGGTACCGATGGCAGTCGCGGGCGCGGTGACCGGACGCCGCGCGTTCTACGGCGTCGACGTCCGGCGAGAAGCCGGCGTCAGAGGCTCTTGACCCAGTGCGAAACCCGCTGCACGACGTCCTCGCAGGTGAGACCGAGTTCGTGGTGAAGCTGCTCGCGCGATGCATGGTCCAGGAATCGTTGTGGCACACCGAGATCGCGACACGGGGTGTCGACACCTGCCGCGCGAAGAGCCGCGGACAGAGTCGAACCGATACCACCGTGCAGGCCACTGTCTTCGAGGGTGACCACCATCCGGTAGTCCTCCGCCAATTTCAGCAGCGCCTGCGGGATGGGCAGCACCCATCTGGGGTCGACAACGGCCGCCGAGATGCCGTCCTGTCGGAGTTTCTCCGCGGCGTGCACGGCCAGCGGACCGAACACTCCGACGGCCACGATCAGCACATCGCCCGTGGCACCCGACGGCTCGCTCAGTACGTCGACGATTCCGTCCAGTCTGCGTACTGCCGGTACGGTCTCGGTCACTGCGCCCTTCGGAAAGCGCAGGGCAGTGGGTCCGTCGGACGTGGCGATCGCCTCGGCCAACTCTTCTCGCAGAGTCTCGGCATCGCGCGGTGCCGCCACCTTCATGCCGGGAACGATGCCGAGCAGAGACATGTCCCACATGCCGTTGTGGCTGGCACCGTCGGCCCCGGTGACACCGGCGCGGTCCAGCACCACGGTGACCGGCAGTCCGAGCAGCGCCACGTCCATCAGCAACTGGTCGAACGCTCGATTGAGGAAGGTGGAGTAGATCGCGACCACCGGATGCATGCCACCCAGCGCCAGCCCGGCAGCCGACGTCATCGCGTGCTGCTCGGCGATTCCGACGTCGAACAATCGGTCGGGGAAGCGAACTCCGAACGCGGCGAGACCGGTGGGCGCGGCCATCGCTGCGGTGATCGCCACGACGTCTTCGTTCTGCTCGCCCTGCTCGATCAATGCCGCCGAGAACACCGAGGTCCAGTCCGGTGCCGACTTGGATCGCGCCAGTCCGGTCAACGGATCGATGATCCCGGTGGCGTGCATCTGGTCTGCGACGTCGTTCTCGGCGTGCACGTAGCCCATGCCTTTACGCGTCACCGCGTGGACGATGACCGGACCGCCGTACGCCTTGGCTCGGCGCAGTGCCGATTCCATCGCGTGCTGGTCGTGGCCGTCGACAGGACCCAGGTATTTGATGCCGAGATCGGTGAACATCACCTGCGGGCTGATGGCGTCCTTCACCCCGGCCTTCATGCCGTGCAACATCGCGTAGGCCGTGGGCCCGACGATCGGAATGCGACGAACGATACGACGACCGTTGTCCAGCACCTTCTCGTACCCGGGCTGGAGCCGTAGAGCCGCCAGATGATCGGCCAGGCCCCCGATGGTCGGGGCATAGGAGCGACCGTTGTCGTTGACGACGATCACCAGGGATCGGTCGCGGCCTGCGGCGATGTTGTTGAGGGCCTCCCAACACATTCCGCCGGTGAGCGCACCGTCGCCGACCACGGCGACGACGTGCCGGTCGGTCTCGCCCTTCAGAGCGAACGCTTTGGCCAGGCCGTCGGCGTAGGAGAGAGAGGCCGACGCGTGCGAGGACTCGACCCAGTCGTGTTCGCTCTCGACCCGCGACGGGTAGCCGGACAGGCCGCCCTGCTTACGAAGCGTGTCGAACAGACCGGTGCGCCCGGTCAGCATCTTGTGCACGTATGCCTGATGACCGGTGTCGAAGATGACGGGATCACGCGGGGAGTCGAAGATGCGATGAATCGCCAGTGTCAGTTCCACCACACCGAGATTGGGACCGAGGTGGCCACCGGTAGCGGACACCTTCTCGACGAGGAACGCACGGATCTCGCGGGCCAGTTCGGCCAGCTCCGCACTGCCGAGGTCGCGCAAGTCCTCGGGCGTCTGAATTCGAGCTAGGACACCCAACGAGATCGCTCCCTCCGGCCGGAAAACACAATGGAAATTTCAGTCTACGGAGTTATCGAGCACTGCTGCTCCGCCCAGCATCGTGACGCCGACAGTACCGTCGAACGTCGAGATGCCCTGGGTCAGCCGCCCCTAACCTGGGCAGTGACGAAACGGACATCACACATACAGTGTGGCCTATGAGCAACGTGGTCGATGCCATCCTGCGCCGAGTTCACGAACTGTGTCGCGACGATACGTCCGGGCAGGTGGCGGACTACATTCCCGAGCTCGCTGCCGTCACGCCGGACGGGTTCGGTATCGCGCTGACGACCACGGACGGTTACGTCTACGAGGTCGGCGACACTCGACTCCCTTTCACGATCCAATCGATCTCCAAGCCGTTCACCTACGCGTTGGCGTTGGCCGACCGGGGCCTGGACGTCGTGGCGAGCAAGATCGACGTCGAGCCGTCCGGTGAACCGTTCAACGAGATCAGTCTCGACCCCGTCACCGAGCGACCACGCAACCCGATGATCAACGCCGGTGCCATCACGTCGGCGTCGCTGATCGTCGGGCGAAGTGCCGAGGATCGATTCGAGCGCATTCGAGCCTCGTACTCGCGGTATGCGGGACGGTCTCTGACGTTCAACGACGCCGTCTACCGGTCGGAGGCCCGCACCGGCAATCGCAACCGCGCAATCGGGTACATGCTCCGTTCGTTCGACATCATCGACCACGATCCCGACGCCGCTGTCGATCTGTACTTCCGCCAATGCTCGATCGACGTCACCGCCGCGGACCTCGCCATGATGGCGGCAACGATGGCCAACAACGGCGTCAATCCGCGTACGCGTGAACGCGCACTGGCACCTGCCCTGGTCGAACGAGTGCTGTCGGTCATGACCACATGTGGGATGTACGACGGCGCAGGCGACTGGGTCGCGAGGGTAGGCCTGCCGGCCAAGAGTGGGGTGGGAGGCGGGATCCTGGCGGTACTCCCGGGACAGATGGGCATAGCCGTCTACTCTCCGCGGCTCGACTCGCACGGGAACAGCGTGCGCGGAGTCGCCGCCTGCCGAGAACTCTCGACACGGCTCGAACTGCACTTTCTGCACGTCACCCGAGCGGCGAAATCCTCGATACGGCGCCGATACGTGGTCACCGAGGCACCCTCACGCAAACGGCGATCGGAGGTGGAACAGGCCACCTTGGCTGCCGTGGGCGATCGCGCCCGCGTGTACGAACTGCACGGGGATCTACTGTTCTCCGGTGCCGAGACTGCCGTCCGTGAGATCGGCGACCTCGATCGGGAACTCGATGCCCTCGTCATCGATGTGCGGGGCGTCGACGAGGTCAGTGACATCGCCCGGGCGATGTTCGAGGATCTACGTCAGGATCTCGCGGAGCACGGCTGTGTGGTGGGTCTGGTGGATCCCAGGGCGATCATGGGTCACACGACGTCGAGTCTCGACCCGGCGGACCCCGCGGGCCGAACCTACTCGAGCCTGGGTGCGGCCATCCAGTGGGCCGAGAATCTGTTGCTCGATCGTCATTGCGCGGGTGTGCGACAACCGACCGTGGTCACCACGGCCGAGCATCCGTTGCTGGCCGGGCTGTCCGCCGCGCAGTTCGACGCGGTGACTCCGTATCTGGAGAAGCGGCACTACGCGCGCGGAGATGTGATCGTTCGCCAGGGAGATGCGGCTGCGGGCCTGTTCCTGATGCTGCGTGGTGAGGTGACGTCCACGGCCGTCGCCGCCGACGGTGGCAAGCACCGCATCACCACACTCTCCCCCGGGATGAGCTTCGGTGAGATGCCTCTGCTGATGTCGGTACCGTTCCTGCTCGACATGGTCGCCGACACACCGGTCGATCTCGTGGTGGTGTCGGCGGCGCACTTCCGGGCTCTCACACGCGACGCACCGGAGGTCAAGTTGGCGCTGCTGGAAAATCTCGCCACCGGAGCCTACGGCCAGATGGCAGCGGTGATCAGAACGCTCGGGCGGTTCGACATCGGCCTCTGACCGAACGTCGAACCGCCCGAGGCGACTGTGCGTGGGCCGTGCTCAGGCACCCAGCGTCAGCATCGTGAGCACCTCGGTGGGCTGCGCAGACCCGCCCGCGGGTTCGAGCGAGAACGCGAAGTTCGTCGACGACCCGAGACCGTCGACCACCGTGCCGTCCTCGGAGGTGAGCTGATCCTCGGTCACCACGCCGGCAGAGCGAGGTGAACCGTCCACGAACCACATTTGGTAGACGCGGCCGGGTGGTGGCTGCGGGACTCCGTCGAGATCGACGACGACCGCGTTCTGGGACAGCGAGTACGCCACGGTCGCCGAGCCGCCACCGGGGAACTCCGCCGTCACCTGTCGTGAATCGGGCGCGGCCACGATCTGATCCGCCTGAGTCGGCTGCGCATCGTTGCCCATGGTCTGGCTGACCACCACTACGCCGCCGACGGCGACGACCACCGCGGCCGCAGCCGAGACCATCGAGTACCGCCAGGCCTTCGAGCGTTCCCGCCGATGCCGGTGCAGTGGCGTGACGTTCGGTGGCAGCTTGTGGACCGTGGGCTCCTGATCGCTGACGGCGACCTGATCGAGCACCCGTTGCCGGAGGCGCTCGGGTGCAGGAGCGGCGTCGGCCGCCGCTGCCAAGGCCAGCGTCTCGTGGATCTCGCCCACGAGGACGTCGAACTGGGCGCGTGCGGTCTCGTCGACGCGCAGCCGTTCGGTCTCGATGTCGCGTCGTTCGGCTTCGGTGGTCGCGTGCAGGGCATAGACCACCGCGTCGTCGAGCAGTCGTTGTCGTGACGATTCGTTCATTGCGGGATCACCCCCAGGCATGTCTTCAATTTGATCAATCCGTCTCGTATGCGCGACTTGATGGTAGGAACCGCGACCCCGAGCCGCTCCGCAACTTCGCGATAGGTGTAACCGCTGTAATAAGCCATTCGGACCGACTCGCTCTGCGTATCGGTCAAAGTATCGAGACAGGCAACCACGGCCTCGGATTCGAGCCGCTGCGTCACCGTCTCGAGTACCTCGTCGTGCTCCGGTGTGTGACTGACTGCGCCGTACGCGGCCTCACGGTCGGTACCCGACTGCTCGCTCCGAACGCGATCGACGGCGCGACGGTGCGCCAGCGTCATGATCCAGGCCAGTGGACTGCCCTGGTTCGGGTCGTAGTTCGGTGCCGCACGCCAGATCTGAAGGAAGACCTCCTGTGCGGTCTCCTCGCTGTACCCCGGGTCGCGAAGCACCCGCAGCACCATGCCGTACACCCGCGACGACGTCGCGTCGTACAACTCGGCGAACGCCGCCCGATCGCCCTGTGCGACCGACGCCATCAACCGACGGAGACGATCCGTTTCGTCGGCACGCAGGTTCTTTAGCTGTGGACTGGGAACAGCGCACACCGCATCCTCTGCCGCGTAGTTCTCCGAGGCATCGGACGTCGGCCGGTCACGGCCGGTATCCGACGATCCGGACGCATCCGACAACGGCGCGCTCATCGGAAGGTCGTCCCAACAGACGGGTTCATGATCGAGTTCATCGATCACGACACTAGTGGTCATATCGCTCTCATATCGAAACCTCCGCGTTTTCCCGCCGCAGTACATATTCGGAACAAACCGACCGGAGGATGGTTCGGAACCGAAATTCGTTTGCGGAGTTGTGGACCGCGTTTCATCCTTGGTGGAGAATCGGACAATCGCGGGGAATCGGGCGACCGGCCCACCGGAGGGAACGAGAGACATGGCGGCGATCGAGACACACGGTCTGGTCAAACGTTTCGGCACGAACATCGCCGTCGACGGAGTCGACCTGTCCATCCCGTCCGGTGGTGTCTACGGCGTGCTCGGGCCCAACGGCGCAGGCAAGACGACGACCATCCGGATGCTGGCCACCCTGCTTCCGATCGACGGAGGCAACGCCCGGGTCCTGGGCCACGACGTCGCGAACGAACCGGAGGCCGTACGGCAGAAGGTAGCTCTGACAGGACAATTCGCTTCCCTGGACGAGGATCTTACCGGTACGGAGAATCTGGTGCTGCTCGCTCGACTGCTCGGCTACTCACGGCCTGCCGCCCGATCACGAGCCGAGCAGTTGCTGACGGCGTTCGACATCGCCGATGCCGGACCGCGGCAGGTCAAGACCTACTCCGGCGGCATGCGCCGTCGCATCGACATCGCCGCCAGCATCATCGTCACTCCCGAACTGATCTTCCTCGACGAGCCCACCACGGGACTCGACCCTCGCAGCCGAAACCACGTGTGGGAGATCGTCCGTGCGTTGGTCGCAGGCGGAACGACGGTGTTACTGACGACACAGTATCTGGACGAGGCCGATCAACTGGCCGGGCGTGTCGCAGTCATCGATCGAGGCAAGGTCATCGCCGAAGGGACGACGGGCGAGCTGAAGGCATCGGTGGGATCGAATTCACTGCACCTGCGAGTTCTCGAAACGTCCCAGCGAACGGCCGCTGTACGGATCCTGCGAGATCTGCTCGGCGACAACGTCACCGAGGACCCGGATCCGTTCACCGTGACCGCACGTTTGGACAATCCGGCACAGGCCGCGCCCGTGCTGCCTGCACTCGAGACCGCAGGCATCCCCATCGCGTCGTTCACGCTGGGGCAACCGAGCTTGGACGAGGTGTTTCTCGCCCTCACCGGCCATGACGCCGGCACCACAGTCGAATCCGACCGGGAGGTTGCGTCATGACGACCGAAGCCCAGCAGTCGACGCCACAGGCGTCGACCATCATCGACGTGCTCGGTGCCGCCGGGCCTCGTCCGCCGCGTCCGTCGTCGTTGTCGACGTCGTTGAGCTTCGGGTGGCGTGCGCTGCTCAAGATCAAGCACGTACCCGAGCAATTGTTCGACGTGACGGCCTTTCCCATCATGTTCACGTTGCTCTTCACCTACCTGTTCGGTGGCGCACTGGCCGGGTCGACCGAGGCGTACATCCAGTTCCTGCTCCCCGGCATCCTCGTGCAGACCGTGGTGATGATCACGATGTACACCGGCGTGACCATGAACAAGGACATCGAGAAGGGCGTGTTCGATCGATTCCGTTCGCTGCCCATCTGGCGTCCGTCGCCCCTGGTCGGTGCGCTGCTCGGTGACGTCGTTCGCTACACACTGGCCTCGGTGATCGTGCTGATCCTCGGGTTGGTCCTCGGCTTCAGGCCGCAAGGTGGTGTCCTCGGCGTCGTGGCGTCCATCGCTCTGCTGCTGGTGTTCTCGTTCTGCCTGTCCTGGATCTGGACCATGATCGCGATGATCGTGCGCACCGAGGCCGCGGTCATGGGCGTGTCGATGTTCATCCTGTTTCCGCTCACCTTCGCGAGCAACATCTTCGTCGACCCCAGCACGATGCCCGGTTGGCTGCGCGCGTTCGTCGACGTCAACCCGGTCAGCTTCCTCGTCACGTCACTGCGCGGACTGATGCAGGGCGATGTGGACACCGGTCGGCTGGGAGTGACGCTGATGCTGTGCGCGGTGTTGCTGGCGGTCTTCGGGCCCATCACGATGCGCCTGTACAACCGAAAGTCCTAGCGAACACGGTGCGCATCGCCTCGATCACGAGGCCGCGCGTGCTCGATGCCTGCGGACCGCGTCGCGATTGGAGCACACCGTTCCGCAGTAGCGTTGCCTGCCGGTCCTCGAGGTGTCGGCGAAGGCAAGCGTGCAGTCGGCGGCGGCGCAGCGATCGAGGCGAGACATTCCGCGTCCGGTCAGATGCAACGCTGTGCCGACGCTCACCAAGGCCCTGATGACGCCGCCGAGTTCGATGTTGGGATCGCGATAGTGCATGTGCCAGCCGTCGTCGGCATGGTTGGTCAGCCGCGGGTACGCCGACGCCTGTGCCAACAGCGCATTGAGCTCGTCGGCCCGATCGTTCTCGGTGGTTGCGTCCACCACACGGGCCCAGTCACGCAGGAACTCGAGGGTGTCGAGGAGATCGGCGTCGGTTGCTGTCCAGTCCGGTACGAGGCCGGCGTCGACGCAGCGGTTGCCCAGTTCGGTCGCCGACGAGGGCGGTGAATTGAGCAGGTCGATACCGAGTTTCACCGCATATTCGCCGTAAGGGTTGATGTGCACAAGACCATTACATCACGATGGACGCATGCACACCGAACACACCACACACACCTGGACCACCCACTCCACCCACGACACGAGCGAGGGACTCGTCGGATATCAGGGGTGCACATGCGGCGCACAGCGCATCGTGACCGTTCCCACGCACACCTTCGCCCCGGTCGCCGAAGTTGCGTACCGGGCCTGATCGGTCGCCGCCCTCACCGACGAACGAAACGGCCGATGCATTCGACGTGGCTGGTCGAAGGAAAGGCGTCGAAGGCGCGCATGTCGATCAATTCGTATCCCACAGCTCGATACAAGCTCACATCCCGTGCGAACGAGGCCGGATCACATCCGATGTGCACCACCGAACGCGGAGACCTGACGGCGAGGGCTTCGATCACGTCCCGTCCGGCACCCGCCCGAGGTGGATCGAGCACCGCAACCGCCGCCGGCTCGGTCAACGTCTCGAACGACCGCTCGACCCGACCCGGCACGAACGAGACCTGCGGTAGATCCTGCAGCGCCGAACGGCCGTCCTCGGCGGCGCGACGGGAGAATTCGACGCTGGTGACTCGGCCGCTCGGACCCACCCGATCGGCCAGCGCGGCGGCGAACACACCGACACCGCCGTACAGATCCCACGCACCGTCACCGGCTGTGGCGTCCGCCCAGTCCCCCACAACGTCGGTGTACACCTGCGGCGCGCCGCGGTGGGCCTGCCAGAATCCGGTGGCGTCGAGGGTCCACGCCCTGTTCGAGACGTGTTCGGTGACCCGACCCGATCCGATCACGGCCTTCTCCGGCCGGGACCGCGACGACGCAGCCCTACGCGCGGCCGCGCCACGACGCCCCGGCGATCGGCGTCCGGTGGGCGAGAGCTGCGCAGGCGCGATCTCCACCACGTGCCGCTCACCTTCCCCGTCGAGCACCACCTGCAGCTCGGCACCCGGCCGCCATTGCTGATCCGCCAGACCCTCGAAGGCCGTGGAATCCATTTGCGGACACGTCAGTTCGGTGACGATCGAGCTACTGCGATAGCGGTGATAGCCGGGCCGTCCGCCGGAATCCACGGCGAGTCGCACACGGGTTCGCCACCCGGTGCCGTCGCCGGACCCCGGTAGTTCCTCCACCTGCACCTCACGCTCGATTCCGGCGACGCGGCGAAGTTGTTCGGAGACGACGAAGGACTTCAGTCGCCGTCCGGCATCGGCACTCGCGTGGGAGTAATCGCAACAGCCCGAGCCGCCGGGTCCGGAGATGGGACAGCGCGCGTCCACCCGGTCCGGAGAGGCCGACAGAATCTCCACGGCATCGGCGCGACAGAACGATCCGCCCCGGTCCTCGGTCACCTTGGCCAGGACCCGTTCACCGGGCAATCCGTGACGCACGAACATCACCCGGCCGTCGTGGCGGGCCACACAGAACCCGCCGTGCCCTGGCGCGCCCAATTCGACCTCGAGCAGCAGCCCGAACCAACTCTCGCTCACTTGCCGGCCGGAGGCTCGTAGCCGCGACGCGACGCACCGGGCGCATTGCCGAGCACCTCACGCTTGGCCTTCTCGGACGACCGAAGCTGCCACGGCACGCTGGTGACCATCACGCCCGGCTGGAACAGCAGTCGGGATTTCAGTCGCAGCGCGCTCTGATTGTGCAGAACCTGCTCCCACCAGTGACCGACCACGTACTCGGGAATGAAGACCGTGACGACGTCCCGAGGCG
This sequence comes from Rhodococcus cercidiphylli, assembly GCF_033042225.1. Taxonomy (NCBI): domain Bacteria; kingdom Bacillati; phylum Actinomycetota; class Actinomycetes; order Mycobacteriales; family Nocardiaceae; genus Rhodococcus; species Rhodococcus cercidiphylli. The sequence goes on along the minus strand of NZ_JAWLKE010000001.1, from coordinate 529,887 downwards.
AATCGCGGCGAACACGCTTGACGTAATCGAGAACCGGTTTGGTGACCTCTCGGTACGGCGACTCGACGACCTTGAGCGGCACCGAAACGTCACTCGCCTCCCACTCCCGAACCAGCGCACGCGTGTCGGCTTCGTCGACATTGACGGTCACCGCCTCGAGCGTGTCGGGCCTGGTCGCCCTGGCATACGCCAACGCGCGCAGGGTCGGCATGTGCAGCTTCGAGACCAACACGATCGAGTGCGTCCGGCTGGGCAGCACTCCGTCCCATTCCTCGTTCTCGAGTTCGCGGGCCACGGTGTCGTAGTGCTTTCTGATCATGCGCATCAGGACGAAGATCGCCACCATCGCCACGATCGCGATCCACGCACCGGCGGCGAACTTGGTGATCAACACGATGACCAGCACCGTTCCGGTCATGCCGAGACCGACACCGTTGACCACCCGCGAGCGCTGCATGCGCCGGCGTTGCTCGGGATCGGTCTCGGTGGCCAACAGCCGCGTCCAGTGCCGAACCATGCCGGTCTGACTGAGGGTGAACGAGACGAACACACCGACGATGTAGAGCTGAATGAGCTTGGTGACCTCGGCACCGAACACGACGACGAAGGCGATCGCGGCACCGGACAGGAAGAGAATGCCGTTGCTGAAGGCCAAGCGGTCACCGCGAGTGTGCAACTGGCGCGGGAGGTAGCGATCCTGTGCCAGCACCGAACCCAGGACCGGGAAACCGTTGAACGCAGTGTTGGCCGCAAGAACGAGAATGAGGGCCGTGACGGTGGTGATGAAGAAGAACCCGATGGGGAATCCGCTGAAGACCGCCTCCGCCAACTGCGCGATGAGCGTCTTCTGTTGGTAGCCCTCCGGCGCTCCGACGAGTTGGTATTCGGGATCCATCGCGTATTTGATACCGATCTTCTGCGCGAGCAGGATGATGCCCATCAGCAGTGTGATCCCGATGACTCCGAGCAGCAGCAGCGTCGTCGCGGCGTTGCGCGACTTCGGCTTCTCGAATGCCGGCACCCCGTTGCTGATCGCCTCCACCCCGGTCAGTGCCGCACAACCGGACGAGAACGCTCGCGCGATGAGGAATGCGAAGGCGATGCCGTACAGGTGCGAATCCTCGGCCCGCAGATCGAAGGCCGCCGACTCGGCATGGATGTCGTCGCCGAGAACGTAGACCCGGAACAGGCCCCACCCCAGCATCAGGACCATGCCACCCATGAAGGCGTACGTCGGGATGGCGAACGCAGTTCCGGACTCCCGGATGCCGCGAAGATTGACGGAGGTGACCAGGACGATGGCCACGACGGCGAACAGCACCTTGTGCTGGGCCACGAACGGCACCGCAGACCCTATGTTCGACGCGGCCGCCGAGATGGACACGGCCACGGTCAACACGTAGTCGACCAACAGTGCGCTGCCGACCGTCAATCCGGCTGCGGGGCCCAGGTTGGTGGTCGCGACCTCGTAGTCACCACCGCCGGAGGGATAAGCATGCACGTTCTGCCGGTAGCTGGCCACGACGACGGCCATCACCACGCAGACGGCGAGACCGATCCACGGGGTGAACGCGACTGCCGAGATGCCCGCGACCGACAGCACCAGAAAGATCTCCTCGGGTGCATACGCAACCGACGACATGGCGTCCGAGGCGAACACCGGCAACGCGATCCGCTTGGGAAGCAACGTATGACCGAGCTTGTCGCTGCGGAACGGCTTACCGAGCACTAGCCGCTTGGCGGCAGTCGAGACCTTGGACACGCACAGAAGCGTAGGCCGTCCTCCCACGGGCGTCTCAACCACGCGCCCGAAACTGCGTCGGAGCGCACCCTCGATCCGTACGGTGGCCGATCCCCCGATACGTTGGTGCACGCCTGCCGGTCATGGCAGTGTCGGTCGGCAGTGGTCGACCATCGAGATCGGGACGGAGCTGGGCGTTGTACGTAGTTGTGATGGGATGTGGCCGCGTCGGCGCATCGCTGGCCGGGGCGCTCGAACGCATCGGACACGAGGTAGCGATCATCGACCGCGACGAAACAGCCTTTCTGCGTCTGGACCCCGACTTCGCCGGACATCGCGTCGTCGGCATGGGGTTCGACCGAGATGTGTTGGTGAGCGCGGGAATCGAGAAAGCCGAGGCCTTCGCGGCCGTGTCTTCCGGCGACAACTCCAACATCATCTCCGCCCGCGTCGCACGAGAGACGTTCGGCGTCGACAAAGTGGTCGCGAGGATCTACGACGCCAAGCGCGCCGCCGTCTACGAACGCCTCGGCATCCCGACCGTCGCCACCGTCCCCTGGGCCACCGATCGTTTTCTGCACAACCTGCTGCGCGACGACCCCACCACCAAGTGGCGCGATCCGTCGGGCAGCGTCGCCGTCGTCCTGCTCGACTTCCACGACGCCTGGATAGGCAAGAAGCTCTCGGTACTCGAGGAAGCCACCAACTCGCGGGCCGCGTTCGTCATCCGTTTCGGCAGCGGACTGCTACCGGACAAGCGAACCGTGATTCAAGCCGGTGACGAGGTGTACGTCGCCGCGGTCTCGGGAACCGTCGCCGAAGCCATTGCACTGGCGGGCAACCCGCCGCCGTCGGACGACTGATGCACGCGCGCACATTCCCCACCTCCCCCATCGACCCGAACGGGAAGCCATGAAAGTCGCTATCGCCGGAGCCGGCGCAGTCGGCCGATCCATCGCACGCGAATTGATCCGCAGCGAACACGATGTGATGCTCCTCGAACGCAAACTCGACCACGTCGATCAGGCCGCCATCCCGGAAGCGGAATGGGTGCTGGCCGACGCGTGCGAGTTGAGTCTGCTCGAAGCCGCCCACCTAGAGAATTACGACGTGGTGATCGCTGCCACCGGTGACGACAAGGCGAACCTGGTGCTCAGCCTGCTGGCCAAGACCGAGTTCGGCGTCAATCGCGTGGTGGCCCGGGTCAACGATCCACGCAACGAATGGCTGTTCGATGCCGCCTGGGGCGTCGACGTCGCGGTGTCGACGCCGCGAATGCTCGCGTCCCTGGTCGAAGAAGCCGTGTCGGTAGGCGACCTCGTTCACCTGATGACGTTCCGCAAGGGTCAGGCGAACCTCGTCGAGATCACGCTGCCGGAGAACACTCCCCTGGCAGGAAAGCCGGTCCGCAAGCTCCAATTGCCCAGGGACGCAGCGTTGGTGACGATTCTGCGCGGCGGTCGAGTGATCGTTCCACAGCACGACGATCCGCTCGAAGGCGGCGACGAGCTGCTGTTCGTCGCGGCCAAAGAGGTGGAGAACGAACTACGCTCCGCTGTCGGCCTGATCTGACGACAGCCGATCCCGACTGCGGTCCGCGCTCGACGCAGCGTCGAGCGCGCGATCGGCAGCACGCACGGCCCAGAGCGTGACCAACAGCGCCACTCCCGTCAGCGGCCAGCCCATGCCGATGCGGGCAACGGCGAGCCAGCCCGTCTGGTCGGAGTCGTAGAGCTGCGACTGAACGATGTATCGAGCACCGAACACCGATGCCCAGGCGATGGTGGCCACGTCGTAGTAGCGCACAGCCGACCGGTGGCCACGCCACGACGTTCCCTTGCCGTTGAGGTATCCCCAGATGATGCCGACCAACGGCCAGCGCGCGAGCACCGACAACACGAAAGCCGCACCGTAGGCGAGCGAGGTGTAGATGCCGAACAAGAAGTAGCCCTTGGCATCTCCCGTCCGGTATGCGATGAACGCGCAGATCCCGACTCCGAAGAATCCCGAGATAGCGGGTTGAATCGGGCTACGACGAACCAAGCGCCACACCAACACCGCGGCGGCAACTCCCAGAGCGGACCAGAGGGCGACCGACAGGTTGACGTAGCTGTTCACCGGAACGAACACGACGACGGGCAAGGTGGAATAGACGAGCCCGCTCAGACCGCCGAGCTGTTCGAGGACGGTGGGAGCCACCTTCTCGACGCGGTCCGTGGTCGACGCGTCGGTCGTGGGTTCCGGCGTGTTCGATGTCGGCGTGGGCGGCACGGAATCGTCGCTGTTGGTCACGACAACGAGAGTGCCATACCGGCGACGATCAGCTGTCGTCGCGCAGTTCGTAATAGGGGTTGTAGACGATCTTGCGTCCGTCGCGTTCGCCGACACGTCCGCGCACGAGCAGAGTCTTGCCGGGCTCGATGCCGGCGATCTTGCGGCGCCCGATCCAGAGCAGCGTCACCGTGTCGGTGCCGTCGAAGAACTCGGCTTCGATGTTCGCATTGGCCGCCTTCGAGCAGGCTTCGACACTGCGCAACCGACCGAGCATGGTGACTTCCTCGCCTCGCAAGCAGTCACACGCTCGCCGAGCCCCGGAGGCTTCGGAGGTTTCGGCCATCTCCTCGGCATCGAGCTGATCGATGTCCTCTGTCAACTTCCGCGTCAAGCGGCGAAAGTATCCTGCGGCAGCGGGTGCCATTGTGCGCTCCAGCGGTGGGGGTCGTTCCCTCGTCAGGGTGGGTACTTCGCCACTGTAGACCCGAAGTGTCACGCTGACCAACCGCCGCTACGGAGGTGTCGGAAGGCGTGCACAATCGTGTCGTGCACAGCCGATTCGACACCCGCACCGCGATCGTTCTACCGGGAACGGGGTCCGATGCCCGGTTCGCCGCCGACGCGTTCTCGGCCGCATTCGAGAGTGTGGGATTGACCACCATCGCGGTCGAACCCGACCCGGCCGCGGTGGTCGAGAGCTACCTGAACGCCCTCGACGACGCCGCGCACCGACACGGACGCATCGTGATCGCGGGGATATCCCTCGGGGCCGCGGTAGCGGTTCGATGGGCCGCAGACCACGCATCGAACACTGCGGCTGTTGCACTCGCGCTCCCGGCGTGGACCGGAGACCCGGCCGGCTCCCCCGCGGCCCTGAGCGCGGAGTTCACTGCTCGATCCCTGCGTGAACAGGGGCTCGACGAGGTCACCGCGACAATGGCAGCGTCGAGCCCCCCCGTGGCTCGCGCGCACGCTGCGGAGGTCATGGGCTGCCCAGTGGCCCGCGCTTCCGGACGCGCTGGAGGAGGCGGCTCGGCACCGCAGCCCCGAACTCCACGAGCTCGCTCGGCTGGAGCTGCCTGCCGTCGTCGTGGGAGCAGTGGACGACGCGGTCCATCCGATCGAGGTGGCTCGACAGTGGGCGCGGGCGCTACCGAACTGCGCGCTGCGCACCGTGACCCTGGACGGCATCGGACGCGACCCGGGATGCCTCGGCCGAGCGGCGGTCGACGGTCTCGACGGTCCGCAGGCTCAGCCGCCCAGCTGCTGAATCGCCGATCCCGACGCGCCCCGACGCGGCGCGCGGTCACGCTCGGCGGCGGTCGGCTGCGGCGTCGAATCCTGCTGCGGCACAACAGGTTCGGCGGTGGGTACCGCGGCCTGGGGCTGCGCGGCCTGTTGCGCAGCGTTCTGTTGCGCTGCCGCCTGCTGCTGCGCGGCTGCAGCAAGTTGCTCGGCCAGTACCTGCGGCAACACCACCGGCAACGGGGTCCGAACGGGATGCGGCTCGGTACCCCGATCCACCACGGTCTGCCGAAGGATCGTGTGCGCCAGCCGCACAAGCGGTTGGCCCTCTCCCACCGCACCCGACGGACCCGCCAGCACGCAGCGGACCATCCAGCGATAGCCGTCGACTCCGATGAAGCGCAGGTCGGCGTTGGCCGTGACACCGAGGAGTTCGCGTCCCCACGGACCCGTCTCGACTGTCGTCTCGGCCTTGTCGTTGCGCAGAGACGACGCCAGATCGGCAGCCACTTCGCGCCATTGACCGGGCGACTTGGGTGCCGCGTAGGCAGCGATGGTGATGCGCCCGAACTGCGTCACGATGTGCACTGCCTGCGGGCTACCGGCCTGCGACATCTCGACCTGGAGTTGACCGCCCTCCGGCAGCGGAATCAGCACCGAGCCGAGGTCGAGTCGCGTCTTGGCGACGGTCTCGCGATCGTCGTCGAGGTCCTCGAGATCGTGGGGTCCGTCTGCGGTCGTGTCCGCGGCCTCGACATCGTCGTCTTCGTCTTCGACGCTGTCGACGAATGGCTCCGCACCGGGCGCGGAGGCACTGCCGGCGTCGTTCTTCTTACGCCGTCCGAACATGTTCAGCTCTCTTCTTCTCGGTTGCTTCCACTGTGCCTGCCACCGGTGAACGTCGTGGCGGAACTCACTGCTTCAGACTCGCATGGCCACCGGTCGAACCGTGACCACCGGCCCCTCGAACGGTGTCGTCCAACTCGTCCACCTCGACGAACGTCACCAACTCGACTCGCTGCACGATCAGTTGGGCGACGCGGTCGCCCCGCTCGAGTTCGATCGGAGTGTGCAGGTCGTGGTTGATCAGACAGACCTTGATCTCCCCGCGATAGCCGGCATCGATGGTGCCCGGGGTGTTGACCACCGACAGGCCCGACTTCGCCGCCAACCCCGACCGCGGATGCACCAGCCCGACGGTTCCCAACGGGAGAGCGATCGCGATTCCGGTCCCCACCAGGACGCGTTCGCCCGGTGCGATGGTCACCGGAGCCGTGATTCGCAGATCCACGCCCGCATCACCGTCGTGCGCACGCGTCGGCACCGGAAGCTCGGGATCGAGCCGGCGTACCAGGACCTCGGACACCGGATCGGAAGGCAGGCGCGGGGTGGGGGGTCGATCGACGGATGGTTCGCTGCCGGACTCGGTGACTTCGTCGCTCACGTCGTACGAGACTACGCTGGCCGGCTTCCGTCTCGGTGTGGCGACTACCCTGGGACTCGTGACTGCAGATCGACAGGCCGAACACGCGTCGGAGTCCGGCGACTCCACTCCCCACACGGGTTCCACAGCACCCGCGAACTCCGTGCTGTACTCGGAGCGACTCTGGGTGCCGATCTGGTGGTGGGCGGCGGGTGCGGCCGTGGCGGTCTTGCTGGCTGCGGAGATCCACATGGGGGCACCGGGCATCCGGGCCTGGCTGCCCTACGTCGTGTTGCTCCCGCTGATCGCCTGGGCGTTGTTCGCCTTCAGCAGGCTGCGCGTCGAGGTGGGCAACGGAGCGACCGGCACCGAGCTACGCGTCGGGTCTGCTCATCTGCCACTCGATGTGGCATCCAAGGCCGCGATCGTTCCGGCGACAGCAAAAAGTGCGGCGCTGGGAAGGCAACTCGATCCATTGGCCTTCGTGCAGCACCGCACCTGGGTGAAACAGATGGTGATCGTGGTCCTCGACGACCCGGACGATCCGACGCCCTACTGGCTCGTCAGTACCAAGCGCCCCGAAGAGCTGCTGGCAGTCCTGACCGCACACGGCGTCGAAGCGCGCTGATCCACCCATCGATCGACGGTCGGAACCGTCGACACAGACCTGACCCGCTGTATCAGGTCTGTGAGGAAAAGGTCACGCCGCGCAGTCGCGGCACACCAGTACACCGTTGGCGTCACTGGCCAGCCGGCTGCGGTGATGGACCAGGAAGCAGCTCGAGCAGGTGAACTCGTCGGCCTGCTTGGGAACGACCCGAACCGAAAGTTCCTCGCCGGACAGATCTGCACCCGGCAGCTCGAACGATTCCGCGGTGTCGGATTCGTCCACGTCCACCACGGCGGACTGAGCCTCGTTGCGTCGGGCCTTCAGTTCTTCCAGCGAGTCCTCCGACACATCGTCGGATTCTGTTCTTCTCGGTGCGTCGTAGTCGGTTGCCATTGTCTTCGTACCCCTCATCTTCGTGCGTGTGTGTGGTGAAAGCTGCCGATGTGGTCGGCTTGTGGCCGTCGGCTGTGAAGAGGGCGCTTGCTCGCTCCCACCGATGTTCGTATCTGTTCAAACCGTTCGTCTTCGCGCGGTGCCCGAAACTACACCGGGTAGTTCCCAGAACTCGCCGGTTGAAACCCGATCGAGACCTCGCTCACCTGATCGATCGTGCACCGGTGTCCGATTCTTGAAGCACCGCGGCCGCCAGACAATAGCCGAAGCCGGTCGCAAAGCAGAAACCGAATCGCCGACTGGTCCTTCACCTGGCTGCACGCCGCATCAACACCGGGATGTGCGGCTTCATTCCTTGCATCGCAGAACACTTCTCGTCGCCGGTTTCGGGCTCCGAATCGGGCGTCGCGCACGGGATCGGAGGAGGTGCCGGCCGAGTGTGCCGCCCCCACCGACCGCGGGCATCTACAGTAGGCACCGCGTCGGTGTGAACCGACTCTGTGGACCGGTCTCGGCAACTGCCGACGGAAAGGCGAAGATCACCGTGGTTTCTCTGATCACCGAAGGCCATTCGGTCGACGGTCGAGGTCGTCCGTTCCGTCGACGCCGCGCGTTTCCGATGATCGCGGTCTTCGCCGTGCTGGCCCTGCTCGGAGTGCTGGTGTGGGTCAAGGTGTTCACCACCTCCGAAGCCGCCTCCGCAACGGCCGAATGCAACGTGCCCACCACCACCGCCGCGACGGACGGGACGCAGCCGGCACCTCTCGGCGAAGAAGTGGACCCGACGACACTGCTCGACGTCGAGCCTGCCGCCCTGTCCGCGTCGAAAGTGCGCGTCTTCAACGCGAACGGTGAGCGCGGTCAGGCAGCTCTCGTCGCCGCCCAGCTCATCGATTACGGTTTCGCCAGCGCACCGGACGTCCAGGTCGGCAACGATCCGGTCTACGTCGATCAGAACATGCAGTGCCAGGGCCAGATTCGGTTCGGCCCGGCCGGCCTGGCGGCAGCCAGTGCCGTGTCACTGGTCGCGCCGTGCGCCGAACTGATTCAGGATGCCCGCGCCGACGACTCGGTCGATCTGGCTCTCGGTACCTACTTCAGCGAGATCCAGCCCAACGACGACGCCGAGGAAGTGTTGCGCACGCTCGCCGGTACCGCACCCGGTGCCGCCCCTGCGCCACTCGACGCCGATCTGCTTTCGGCAGCACGCGAATCGCGCTGCTGACCGACCGGCGGCGCGTCAGCCGGGGATCGGATCGAGTGCACCCGCGCTGCGCAGTACCGCCAGAAAGGCGTTCGAGACCCCTGGGGCAGCGGCCACCGTCACCGCACCCTGAGCGCTGGTGCTGTCGGCAGCAGGCAGCCTGACCGTCGCGCCAGCCTCGGCTGCGATCAGCCCACCCGCCGCCCAATCCCACGGACTGAGCCCGTGCTCGAAGTGGGCGTCGACAACTCCGGACGCGACCATGCACAGATCGAGCGCAGCCGAACCGATCCGGCGGATGTCACGCACCTGAGGCAGCAGTTCGGAAATGATCGCGCCCTGCACCGCGCGACGACCGGATCCGTAGCCGAATCCGGTGGCCAACAACGTCATCGACACATCGGTGACTCCCGAACAGTGCAGCTGCTCCTGGGTACCGTCGGCTCGCTCCACGGTCGCCCCGCGCCCGAGAGCGGCCGAGTAGACGAGCTCGCGGGCGACGTCGACCACGGCCCCCGCAACACTGACACCGTCGATCTGAACCGCGACCGACACCGCGTACGCCGGAATTCCGTACATGAAGTTCACGGTTCCGTCGATCGGGTCGAGCACCCACCGCACGCCGTCGAGCGAGTCGTTCTCGCTGCCTTCCTCCTCGCCGAGAATGGCATCCTGCGGCCGAAGCCGCGCCAGCAGCTCGCGGAGGACGCTCTCGGTTTCGGTGTCCACGATCGTCACCGGATCGGTCGGCGTGCTCTTCGACTGCACCGCGCCGTCACCCTCGATCGGTTCGCCGCCGAAGACCTCCGGGCGGCGTCGCCTGACGTGCTCGGCGGCTCGCGTCGCGACCCGTACGGCGACCTCGCGCAGCACGTCCACCTCGCGGGTGTTCGATCCCTCTGCTGCCACCTGCTCTTCCGGCAATTGTGTACTGGCGGTGTCGGTCTGCGATCGGTCTGGTTTCGGCACACGTACATCGCAACACACACCGACGTTCGAGCACCACCGCAGCGACCGCCGGTGACGTCACCGTCCCGCGAACGCCGAAACACACTATTGTTCGGAACCGACGGCATCACACGGATTCGATCACGCCAGGAGCGGCATCCACATGACACAGGCAGGTTCGGACAACACCACCGCTGCGGCAGCGCGCCACGGGTTCGGCGTCGACGTCGGCGGCAGCGGCATCAAGGGCGGAATCGTGGACTTGAGCACCGGTGAGCTCGTCGGCGACCGCTACAAGATCGAGACGCCGCAACCGTCGACCCCCGATGCCGTCGCGCGCACCGTGGCCGAGATCGTCGCGCACTTCGAGTGGACCGGCTCGGTGGGCGTCACCCTGCCCGCGGTGGTGACCAACGGTGTCGCTCGCTCGGCCGCCAACATCGACAAGTCCTGGATCGACACCGACGCCCGCGCGCTGTTCGCGAAGGCCATCGGCACCGAGAACGTCACCGTGCTCAACGATGCGGATGCAGCCGGAGTGGCCGAGGACAAGTACGGCGGCGGCAAGGGCAGGGACGGCGTCGTCGTGCTGTTGACGTTCGGCACCGGGATCGGTTCGGCCGTGCTGCACAACGGCGTTCTGCTTCCCAACACCGAATTCGGCCACATGGAGATCGACGGCAAGGAGGCCGAGCATCGTGCGGCGTCGTCGGTGAAGGAGAACCAGGGCCTGTCCTACAAGGAGTGGGCCAAGGAGGTCTCGAAGGTTCTCGAGACGTTCGAGGCGCTGCTGTGGCCGGATCTTTTCATCGCCGGCGGCGGCATCAGCCGCAAGAGCGAGAAGTGGATTCCGCACCTGACCAATCGCACACCCGTGGTTCCGGCAACCCTGCTGAACACTGCCGGGATCGTCGGTGCCGCACTCGCAGCGGACTCCGCCGTACCGTCCGCCGAGACCGGTACGTCCGCGGGATCGCTGGGCTGACACGCGGGTTGCCACCTGCGTAGGGCGAGGGTCGGTAACAAACTCCTGAGAGGTCGTTACAATGGTGTGTGCCGGTACGCAGCCGGCCGAATCCGAAGACCTCTCCGCCGGAAACAACTCTGGCGTGACGCCGCACGACTTCGTCACGAAAGGGCGTACGTGGCAGCCACCGATATCCGTCAGACCGTAGATTCCGAAACCGAGTCTGCGACACCTGCACCTGCTGTCAAGGCACCCGCTGCGAAGGCACCGGCAAAGAAGGCACCGGCCAAGCGTGCCGCAGCCAAGAAGGCCCCGGCGAAGAAGGCCGCAGCGAAGAAGACAGCAGCTGCTCCGGCTTCCGACGACGCCGACGAGAGCACTCCCGGGATCGAGGACATCGACATCTCCGAGGGCGACCTCGCCGCTGCCGCCAACGATGTCGTCGAGGTGGTCGCCGCCGGTGACGACACCGAGGAAGACGCCACCGCCGAGCCGACTGCCGAGGACAAGGCGTCCGGCGACTTCGTCTGGGACGAAGAGGAATCCGAGGCGCTGCGTCAGGCCCGCAAGGACGCCGAGCTCACCGCGTCCGCCGACTCCGTCCGCGCGTACCTCAAGCAGATCGGTAAGGTCGCCCTCCTCAACGCCGAAGAGGAAGTCGAACTGGCCAAGCGTATCGAGGCAGGCCTGTTCGCGGTCGAGAAGATGCGTGAGTCCGCGGAGAAGGGCGAGAAGCTCCCCGTTGCGCAGCGTCGCGACATGACGTGGATCTGCCGTGACGGCAACCGCGCCAAGAACCACCTCCTCGAGGCGAACCTTCGACTCGTCGTCTCCCTGGCCAAGCGCTACACCGGCCGTGGCATGGCGTTCCTCGACCTCATCCAGGAGGGCAACCTCGGTCTGATTCGCGCGGTCGAGAAGTTCGACTACACCAAGGGCTACAAGTTCTCCACGTACGCCACGTGGTGGATCCGTCAGGCCATCACCCGGGCCATGGCGGACCAGGCCCGCACCATCCGCATTCCGGTGCACATGGTCGAGGTCATCAACAAGCTCGGACGCATCCAGCGTGAGCTCCTCCAGGATCTGGGTCGCGAACCCACTCCCGAAGAGCTCGCGAAGGAAATGGACATCACGCCGGAGAAGGTGCTGGAAATCCAGCAGTACGCGCGTGAGCCCATCTCGCTCGACCAGACGATCGGTGACGAAGGCGACAGCCAGCTCGGTGACTTCATCGAGGACTCCGAAGCCGTCGTTGCCGTGGACGCCGTGTCGTTCACGCTGCTCCAGGATCAGCTGCAGTCTGTCCTGGAGACTCTGTCCGAGCGCGAGGCAGGCGTCGTTCGTCTGCGATTCGGCCTGACGGACGGTCAACCCCGCACCCTCGACGAGATCGGACAGGTCTACGGCGTCACGCGCGAGCGGATCCGTCAGATCGAGTCCAAGACCATGTCCAAGCTGCGTCACCCGTCGCGTTCGCAGGTACTGCGCGACTACCTGGACTGATTCGTTCGATCCACCTGGAACAACGACCGCCGATCATTCCGATCGGCGGTCGTTGCTTTTTGCGGCGTGGATGCCGTCACACCTGCGGCACCCCGAACGTTCCGTCCGGCCCCGGCCGATAGTCGACGACCGCAGTCACGGCCGCGATCGGTAGCGGTCCGTACAGGTGCGGGAAGACCATCGACTCCGGATCTGTCGGTACCCCCGGTTCCCACCGAACGGGTGCCGTCAGACGAGCCGGATCGATGCGCAGCAGAACCAGATCCGTGCGCCCGGAGAAGAGCCGATTCGCCGGCAGGTGCACTTGTTCGGGTGTGGACAGGTGCACGAACCCGACGGAATCGTACGAGTCCGGGGTGTAGTCGGCCCGACCGCGCATCGCGAGCCACTCCCCTGCCGTGCAGATGTGAACGAGGTCGTCTTGCTTGCTGGTCACCGTTCCATTCTGCAGTGTCGAGTGCGGCTCAGGGCGGTGGAATGTCGGCAACGCCACGATCTCTGCGGGCCGGCAGGCCACCGACGACGACGGCAGTGATGACAGCCACGATTCCCAGAGCCTCGAGAGCCGTCGGAATCTGGGTCAGCACCACGGCACCGACCACCGTCGCCGTCGCCGGAAGCAGCGCCAGCAACAATGCGAAGCGCGCCCGGCCCACTCGCACCAGGACGTACTGATCGAGCACGTAGGGAACCACACTCGACAGCAGCCCGACGCCCAATCCGAGAACCCAGATCCGCCAGTCTCCCAACGCATCCGAGTGCGCGGCCGCGAACGGTCCGAACAACGGCACGGCCAGGAGTACGGATGCGATTCCGAACCCGGCAGCCATGTCGTCGAGTCCCTGGCCTGCGTCGGCAACCGACTTGCCCAGCACGATGTAGGCAGCCCACAGGGCCGCCGAGCCCAGCGCGAACGCGATCCCGACCAGCCCCACCTCGCCGCCCTCGAACTGCGCGGAAGCGATGGCCCCGACACCGGCCACCACCAGGAGCAACGCGTACACATCGGCAGGCCTTCTCGACCCGGCAGCAGCGACCGCGATCGGCCCGAGAAACTCGATGGCCACCGCCGCGCCGAGGGGAAGCCGGGCGATCGCCTCGTAGAACATTGCGTTCATGCCGATCGTCGCACCGCCGAACGCGGCGGCCGTGATCGCCCGACGCACGGTCCACGCCCCGCCGGTGCCCGCCCTACGCCGCCACGGCCGTCGCCAGAGCACCAGCACCAGCGCCGCACCGAAGCCGCGCAGCCACGCCACCGCGGCCGGATCGACGACGTCGAACAGGAACACACCGATCGCCGCACCGACGTACATACACACCGCGCCGATGACGAACAGGGATGGAATACCGAGCTTCGATGCACCGGAGAGCGAAGTGGAAGTCGAAGACACATCGGCGACCCTACTGCCGTGGCTCGCGTGAACCGGTATCAGCTCTCAGCGAACACTCTGGGAGATGTTCCTGCTCGTGGGACATGTTTCGTGTTAGTGACAACACAAAGAAACGCGCTCGGGAACAACGCGTGACCGCCATACGTCTGACAGAGTGAACGAACCGCGCCATACCGACGCGGCGGACCGGCCCCAGGCGAACGGGACAACCCGCAAGCCAGTACGGAGGAGTCATGCCCGGAACATTGACCAGCCCACAATTGACAGCAGCGGACCGGTGCGACCGGTGCGGTGCAGGGGCTCGCGCGCGTGTCGTGCTCTCGACCGGTGGAGAACTTCTCTTCTGCGGTCACCACGCCACCGAGCACGAAGCCCGTTTGCGTGAAGTGAACGCAACGGTGATGACCGAATCGGACTCCACGGTGTAACCCACCTTTTGTGTCGGGGGAAACAGGTTCGCCACGATCGACGAACACGAAGAAGACGGACGGTCACCAGACCGTCCGTCTTTTTCGTGCCCGGTTCCGCCCGTGGCCCTACATCTTCCGCAACTGCGCGATTCGCTCGCCCAACTGATCGGCCGACGCCATCGCCGTCGGCGGGCCGCCGCAGATACGGCGCAGATCGCCGTGAATCACCCCGTGCGGCTTCCCGGTGCGGTGGTGGTACACCGCGACCAAACTGTTCAATTCACGCCGCAGGCCGGCCAACTGGCCCGCACTGGTGGCCCTGTCGTTGACGACGGCAGGAGCCGGCACCGCAGGGCCCGCAGCAGGCTTGTCGATCTGCGCTTGCTGACGCTGACGCAACAGGTCGCGCATCTGCTTAGCGTCGAGCAAGCCGGGCAGACCCAGATAGTCGGCTTCCTCGTCGCTGCCCGAGAACGTCGCGGTACCGAACGAGGAGCCGTCGTAGATCACCTGGTCCAGTTCCGCATCCGCACCCAGCGAGGTGTACGCCTTCTCTTCCTCGCCCAGTTCGTCCTTCTGCTTGTTGGCGTCGGCCAACAGCTCGTCGTCGAAAACGTCTTTCTCCCGGTGCGGTTTTCCGAGAATGTGATCGCGCTGCGCCTCGAGCTGAGACGCGAGATCCAACAGCACCGGTACCGACGGCAGGAAGACGCTCGCGGTCTCCCCCTTGCGCCGAGACCGCACGAAGCGGCCGATGGCCTGCGCGAAATACAGCGGGGTCGACGCGCTCGTCGCGTAGACACCGACGGCCAGTCGCGGAACGTCGACGCCCTCGGACACCATGCGAACCGCGACCATCCAACGCTGATCGCTCTTTCCGAACTCGGCGATGCGAGCCGAGGACGTGGGGTCGTCGGACAGCACGATCGCCGGTGTCTCCCCTGTGATCACCTCGATCAGCTTCGCGTAGGCCCGCGCCACCGTCTGATCGGTCGCGATCACCAGACCGCCTGCATCGGGCATGCCGCCTGCCCGCAGTTGCGCGAGACGCGTGTTCGCCGCCAGCAGCACGGCCGGCATCCAGTCGCCCTGCGGATCCAGTGCGGTGCGCCATGCCCTCGCGGTCTGTTCGGCATTGAGCGGCTCACCGAGCCGGGCGGTGTACTCCTCACCGGCACTGTCCCGCCAGCGCGCTTCTCCGGAGTACGCGAGAAACACGACCGGGCGGACGACGCCGTCCGCAAGGGCATCGGAGTAGCCGTACGCGTGATCGGCCTTGGACCGCATCAGGCCGTCCTGATCCGGTTCGTAGTTGACGAACGGAATGGGACTGTCGTCGCTGCGGAACGGCGTACCGGTCAGTGCGAGCCGTCGGGTCGCGTCTCCGAACGCTTCGCGAATGCCTTCACCCCAGCTCTTCGCGTCGCCGCCGTGGTGAATCTCGTCGAGAATCACGAGAGTCTTACGCGATTCGGTGCGCACCCGATGCTTGAACGGGTGCGATGCGATCTGCGCGTACGTCACGACCACGCCGTGATAGTCGCTCGAGGTCTGCCCGGTCGAGTTCGAGAAGCGCGAGTCCAATGCGATGCCGACCCTGGCCGCCGACTCCGCCCACTGGTGCTTGAGGTGTTCGGTGGGCGCGACGACGGTGACCTGATCGACGGTGCGATGGGCCAGCAGTTCGGCAGCCACACGGAGGGCGAACGTCGTCTTGCCTGCGCCGGGCGTTGCGACCGCGAGAAAGTCCTTGGGCGAGGCGACTAGGTACTTCGTCAGCGCCCGTCGCTGCCACGCGCGCAGCGGTGCTCCCCCGCTCGTGGGAGCGGCAGGCTGCTCGGTCGATGGTGGTGTCGGATCGAACATGTCAGCGCTCACTGGCCGCCGGTTCCTGGCATCGATGTAAATTCCTCGCGCTCTCGGTAGCCCTGCAGTGTCCGCCGAGGAGCCTATCGCTCCGCACCGACCGATCCCGCATCGCTGGGGCGAGTCGGATGCGACACGGCGAGTCGGCTGTTAGGCGAAGACGCCTTTCGTCAGGAATGCTGGAGGAACCATGAGCGAGTCTGCAGGCGGAACTCCACCACCGGAACGATTGTCGGCGAGAAAACCGCTACACGCGGTGTGGAAAGTGACTGTGCGCACTCTGAGCAAAGCGTGGGACGATTCGATCTTCAGCAAGGCTGCAACGGCCGCGTTCTGGCAGACGCTGTCACTGCCGCCGCTGCTGCTCGGTGTGCTGGGCAGCCTGGGACTCGTCGGCGGATGGTTCGGACCCAACACCGTCGAGATCATCGAGTCCAAGATCATCACGTTCAGCAACACCCTGTTCAGCGGCAGCGTCGTGGACCAGATCATCGCTCCGACGGTCAAGGACGTCCTCGCTCAGGGCAGCGGAGAGATCGTGTCCGTCGGCTTTCTGCTCTCGTTGTGGGCCGGGTCGTCGGCAATCTCGACGTTCGTCGATTCCATCGTGGAAGCGCACGGCCAGGCCGACGCGCGAAACCCCGTCTGGCAGCGGTTCTTCGCGCTACTTCTCTACGTGGGTTTCCTGGTGATCGCGGTCTTCGTGCTTCCGCTCGTCGCCCTCGGACCGGTGTACGTGCAGCAGATCCTGCCGGATTCGTGGATCACGGTGGGCAGCGAGCTCGTCGACTTCTTCTACTACCCGGCCGTCGGTCTACTGCTGATCATGGGTTTGACGACGCTGTACAAGGTTGCTCTGCACACCTCGCTGCCGTGGCATCGTCTCCTCGGCGGCGCTCTGCTGGCCGGGGTGTTCTTCATGATCGCGAGCGCGGTCCTGCGTCGATACCTCGGCTGGGTGACGAGCACCGGGTACACCTACGGCGCCCTGGCGACACCCATCGCGTTTCTGCTGTTCACGTTCTTCCTCGGCTTCGCCGTCGTGCTCGGGGCCGAGTTCAACGCGACGATCCAGGAGTTCTCGCCTGCACGGGCAACACGAATGGACCAGATGCGCGAGTGGATCGCAGCGCAGACCGCAACCGACGACAAGCCGTCGGGGCCGGTGACCGCTGTCGCCCGACGGCTGGCCACGGGGCCGATCAAACTGTCCGGCGACCGCGCCCGCTCGGGGCGTCCCGAGCCGACCCCCGACCGACACCCGGGAGACGGTGCTCAGTCGCCTTTCTTCAGGCCCTCGTAGACCTTCTTGCAGTCCGGGCACACCGGTGATCCGGGCTTCGCCGACTTGGTGACGGGAAACACCTCACCGCACAGCGCGACGACGTGCGTACCCATCACCGCGCTCTCGGCAATCTTGTTCTTCTTCACGTAATGAAAGAACTTCGGCCGGTCGTCTTCCGTGGTTTCGTCCGGTGCGATATCGGGACGGTCCTTCGTCTGAGTGCTCATGAACACAGATTAATCCGTGGATCCCCATCGAGGGGTAACCGGTTGCACAAGCTCGTTGCAAGCATTCTGTGAGCAGTAGTGCCACAGTGGAGGTATGACGAGAACCCCAGGGTTCGACGGAAGCGCGTACAGCGACTCGCCGGATGGGCCCGTCCTTATCACCGAGGCGCAGCAGTCGGTCGAGGAGCAGCACAAAGCTCGCGTCCGCAAATACATGTTCATCATGTCCTTCCGCATCCCGGCGTTGGTGTTGGCTGCCATCGCGTACGGGATGTGGATGAACCCGTGGATCTCCATGGCGATAGTCGGAGCGTCCATTCCTCTGCCGTGGATGGCTGTGCTGATCGCCAACGATCGGCCGCCCCGCACCAAGGACGAGATGAGCCGGTACGACTACCGGACCGTCGACCGGCCGCAACTGGAATCGAGCAACCACCGGGTGATCGAAGCGGGCGACGACTGACGCACCGGCTCTCGCCGATGCGACACTTGCGTCGTGACTGCACCGAACTCCACGTCCCCGCTCGTCCTCGCCTGCGCCGATCTTCGTGATGCCTTCGAGCGGGCGGGGTACGACGCCGACGGCGTGCTGACGCTGCTCGGGGACGACGCCCATGCTGCCCTCGGTCGCAGCGAACCGGTGCCGGTGCGCAACGCCAGTCGGGACGGCGGCGCGCTGGGTGTTCTGGTACGCCTGTTCCTGCTCGTCGACGACTGCGCCGAGTCCGACGTCGCCGACGCCATCGCGCCGTTGACGGTCGACGACGCCGTCTCGGCCGGGATCCTGACCCGTTCCGGGTCCACGGTGCGGACGCTGCTCGACATTCGACCGCTCGACGCCGGACACGGAACCCGATGGATCGTCTCCGATCCGGACGGCAGCATGCGCGTCGCGGAGACTGCTCGCGACCACGTGCTCGGCGTCGGCCAGGCCTCGTTGTCGCTGCTGAGGGGAACCCCCACGTCCCCCGTGACCAGTGTTCTCGACGTCGGTACCGGCTGCGGCGTCCAGGCCGTCCACGCCTGCGACTATGCGGCGCAGGTGACCGCAACGGACATCAGTCCGCGGTCGATGGACCTCGCGGCGGCGACGATGGCGCTCAACGGCCTCGACGTCGAGTTTCTGCACGGTTCGTGGTTCGAGCCGGTTACCGGGCGTCGATTCGATCGCATCGTCGCCAACCCGCCGTTCGTCGTCGGCCGCGCCGAAGTGCTGCATTCGTACCGCGATTCCGGCCTCGATCTCGACGGCGCGAGCGCTCTGATGATCGGCCGGGCCCCGGACCATCTGACGCTCGGTGGTACCGCTGCCATCCTGGCCTCGTGGGTGCACGTCCGCGGCGAGGACTGGCGTGCTCGCGTGGCGTCGTGGCTTCCCGCGCACGGGATCGACGCCTGGGTCGTCGAGCGTGACGTCGCCGATCCCGCGCTGTACGTGGGCACGTGGATGCGCGACGGCGGACTCGATCCCCGCGATCCCGACGCGGCCGCGGTGGCACAGTCCTGGCTCGATCACTTCGCTGCCGCCGACGTGGAAGGAATCGGTTTCGGGTTCGTCTATCTCCGCAGTACCGATGCGCCGACCGACCTTCTGGCCGAGGAGCTCACGCACGGCTTCTCCGACCCGCTGGGCAACGAAGCGATCGAGTACTTCGCGCGGCTGGACTGGCTGCGAGAGCACGACATCCTCGACTCGGTGCTGACTCTGGAACCGAACACCGCACTCGAACGGGTATATCTCCCCGGCGACGAGGGCTGGGCTCCGGTAGCGGTGCGAGTCCATCGCGGAAACGGCCCGCAGTGGCAGCACGACGTCGACGAACTCGGTGCGGCTCTGCTCGCCGGGCTGCGACCCGATGGCCTACCGGTCGGTGAACTGGTGGAGTTGCTCGCTGCTGCGCACGACGAGGACGCAGAGGAACTGGCACAGCATGCGGTGACGATGATGCAGGGGCTCGTCCGGCACGGCCTGGTTCTGCCGGCCCGATGAGTCCCGGACGTCACCCCACGAGAGCGACCGTTCCCGGCGGTTTCACTTCTCAGCAACTTCTCAGGACGAACATGACGTAATCCCTGGTCACGCGGGTATCCACCGGATCGGCGTGGGAACTTATCGGAGTCTCCCGAGCGTTGAACCCTGTGAGACACCACCGACCAGGAGGCAAGTCATGACCAGCCCCAGCACCACGATTCGTCCACGGCCGACCGACGCCGATCTGGACGCCCAGAGCCCAGCAGCCGATCTCGTTCGCGTGTACCTCAACGGAATCGGCCGCACCGCGTTGCTGACGGCTGCCGAGGAAGTAGATCTGGCCAAGAGGATCGAGGCTGGTCTGTATGCGAAGCAGGTTCTCGAGAACACGAAGAGGTTGAGCGCGGTCAAGAAGCGCAACCTCGCCATCATCGTTCGCGACGGCAGTGCCGCCCGCAGCCATCTCCTCGAAGCGAACCTTCGCCTGGTCGTGTCTCTTGCCAAGCGCTACACCGGACGCGGTATGCCCTTGCTCGACCTGATCCAGGAGGGCAACCTCGGACTCATCCGCGCGATGGAGAAGTTCGACTACGCCAAGGGCTTCAAGTTCTCGACCTACGCGACCTGGTGGATTCGTCAGGCCATCACCCGCGGAATGGCAGATCAGAGCCGCACGATCCGGCTGCCTGTCCACCTGGTCGAACAGGTCAACAAGCTGGCCAGGATCAAGCGTGAACTGCATCAGCAGCTCGGCCGCGAGGCAACGGACGAGGAGCTGTCGAGCGAATCGGGTATCGCGGTGGAGAAGATCGCCGACCTGCTCGACCACAGTCGCGACCCGGTGAGCCTGGACATGCCGGTGGGCAGCGACGAGGAAGCACCCCTCGGCGACTTCATCGAGGACTCCGAGGCGACGTCCGCGGAGAATGCCGTCATCGCCGGACTGTTGCACAGCGACGTTCGCGTCGTTCTCGGCACTCTCGACGAGCGGGAGCAGCAGGTCATCCGTCTCCGTTACGGCCTGGACGACGGACAGCCCCGCACCCTCGATCAGATCGGCAAGCTCTTCGGCCTCTCCCGTGAGCGTGTCCGTCAGATCGAGCGCGAGGTGATGGTGAAGCTTCGGCAGGGCGACCGCGCCGAGAAGCTGCGGTCCTACGCCAGCTGAACGTCACCACCGACCGGTGGCGCAGCGGTGATCATCCCCGCTCGCGTCACCTCGTGCGGTAGCCGAGTCGACGTCCTCTCCCCCTGGGACGTCGACTCGGCTTCTGCCTTTTCGAAGCCGGTCTCGGTCAGCGCAATCGACGCGGGCCCAGATCGGCCTTGGTCGGTTCCGGACCGATGCGGACGCGAGCATCGGTGATCTGTGCGCCGTCGGCGGACGCCAGAACCGGCTCGCAGGAGATCTCACGAATGTCGGCGATGTCTTCTGCCAGTGCAGATATTCGCTGTACGAGGTCGATCAATGCGTTCTTGTTGACGGGCACCGCATTGCGATATCCGGACAGCAGCGGAGCCGCCTTGGGCGCGTCGATCAGCTGCGCGGCCTCGTCCTCGGTCAGCGGAAGTACCCGATAGGCACGGTCGCCCAGCAGGTCCGAGATGACGCCGGCCAGACCGAACGAGATGAGCGATCCGAACGACGGGTCGTCCTGTACGCGTACGACGCAGCCGATTCCCTTGACCGCCATGCGCTGGACGTGCAACAACGGCTCGCCCGAGTCTGCCGCCAGATTGCGATACGCCACCCGCACCGCGGACGCGTCCGCCATGTCCAGTCGCACTCCGCCGAGATCCGGCCGGTGCCGCCACCGTTCACCGGTCGCCTTGACCGCCACCGGGTAGCCGAGTTCGTCTGCCGCTGCGACGGCCTCGTCCTCGTCGGTCACCGTCCTGAAAGCAACGACGTCGAGGCCGTAGCAGCCCAACAACTCGGCGGTTTCGAAATCGGAGAGCCACCGTCCGTGACTGCCTGCCGAACGCCAGCCCTCGACCAGCTGCTTGGCGCGTTCGGAATCGATGCTCTTGGGGCGGACCAGGTTCGACACCGGTCGCGACCGCCACGCGGAGTAGCGCCACGCGGCGGCGAGGGCAGCAACCGCTCGCTCCGGGCTCGAGTACGAGGGCACCGAACCGCGGATGGGGTATCCACCCGGCCCGCGGACCGCCAGGACGTCCGGAATGCCCTCGGTAGCGAGGAACGTCGAGAGTACGGGCTTGTCGGATCCACGGACGGCGTTGCCGAGCGCGGTCGCGAACGGCTCGACCTCCACCGCCACCGGGGGTACGAACACGACGATGACAGCGTCGATGTCCGACGCGGCCAGTGCCGACGACACCGCCGCGGCGAAATCCTCGGGACCGGCCTGCGGACCGACATCGATCGGGCTGCTCGCATGCAAGCCCTTGGCCCGCGCAGCATCGACCGCCAACACGCCGAGCGCAGTCGAGTTTCCCACTACGGCAACCCTCGGTCCGACGGGCAGCGGCTGGTTTCCGAAGAGCACCGCGCAATCGAAGAGTTCCGAGATGGTGTCGACCTGGATGACTCCGGCCTGAGCGAACAGTGCGCGCACGATCGAGTCGTCGATGTCGGCACCGATCGCGTGTGCGGGCGGCACGGCCCCGCGTCCGCTCTTGACCGCGATGATGGGCTTGCTGCGCGCCACCCGTCGGGCGATCCTGGTGAACTTCCTGGGATTACCGAAGCTCTCGAGGTACAGCAGGATCACCTCGGTGGCCGGGTCCGAATCCCAGTACTGCAATAGATCGTTACCGGACACATCGGCGCGGTTTCCGGCCGAGACGAAGGTCGACAGTCCGAGCCTGCGGTTGGCGGCCTCGTCCAGAATCGCGATGCCGAGGGCACCGGACTGACAGAAGAACCCGACGTTGCCCGGAGTGGGCAGATGCGGAGCCAGAGTGGCGTTCAGACCGAACTCGGGATCGGTGTTCGCCACACCGAGCGCGTTGGGCCCGATCAACCGCATTCCGTGCGCCCTCGCCGCGAGCACCAGCCGTCGCTCGCTCTCCTGCCCCGCAGGTCCGGTCTCACCGAATCCACCCGACACCACCAGCAACGCTTTGACGCCCTTGTCGAGGCAGTCGTCGAGTACCGCGTCGATCGCATCGGCCGGTACCGCGGCGATCGCAAGATCGACCGGATCCGGGATGTCGTGCACCGTGGCGTAGGCGCGGACCCCGCGAACCGAACGATGGTCGGCGTTGACGGGATAGACGGGCCCGGTGAAGTTGCCCGCCAGCAGATTCGCGAGAACGGCGTTGCCCACCTTCGAGCTGTCCGTCGACGCTCCGATCACGGCCACCGATCGTGGGCTCAGTACGTTGCGCACACTGCGGGCCTCGGCGGCACGCTCACGGGAATTGCGCACCGACAGCAGAGCTTCGCTGGGGTCGATGGCGAACTCCAGTCGCAGCACACCACCCTCGAAGGACCTGCTGACCTGGTACCCCGCCTCCCGGAAGACGGTGACCATGTTCCGGTTCTCGGCGAGCACCTCGGCGACGAACATGTTCACCCCGTTCTCGGCGGCCGCTCCCGCGAGGTGTTCGAGCAGGATCGGACCCAGCCCGCGGCCCTGGTGCGCGTCGGCGACGACGAAAGCCACCTCGGCGGAGTTGCCGTCCCCCTCGGGCAGTCGCTCGTAGCGGCCGACCGCAATGATGTCGTCACCGAGCACTGCGACGAACGCCACCCGGTCGTGGTGATCGACCGTGGTGAAGTTGAGCACGTCACGCTGCGGCATCGTGGGGTACGGGCCGAAATACCGCAGGTATCTCGTCCGCTCGGACAACCGGCCGTGGAATGCGACGATCCGTTCGGAGTCCGACGGGACGATGGGACGCAGGTGCACCACACCGCCGTCGGAGGTCAGGACGTCGGCAACCCAGTGCCGCGGAAAGGATGTTTCCGCTCGCTCCCTGGCCAGGTCCTTGTCGCTCGGTTCCTGGTCGCTCGGTTCCTGGTCACGCGGTTCCTTGTCACTCGGGTCCGACGCCGCAACGGCCGGCTCCTCGTCCGAGGGGCTGTCGGTCGGATCAGTCACGCGGGTCCTCCGGATCGAGTCCGAGCAGTGGAAACACTGCTCGACGGGTGGCGATGATGGCCGAGTCGACGCGTTCGAGCGCCCTGTCGGTGCCGTCGGTCCCGGCGAGGGATCCCCCGGGTCCGTCCCAGGCGGGATAGTCGACGTCTCCCCCGTCACCCATCGTCTGCGGGAGGTCGACACTCGGTGCCATGGTCCGTACTCGCTCCCGCCACGTGTCCGGCAACGCCGACATCGGGTCGATGTCGCGACCGAGCGCGGCAGCGATGAGGTAGGTCCAGGCCCGTGGAACGACGCGCACCAAGCCGTACCCTCCGCCGCCGACGGCCAACCACCGACCCTCGGAATGTTTGTCCGCCAGATCACGCATGGCCAGGAATGCCGCATTCTGGCCGTCGACGGTCAGGGCCAGGTCCGCGAGGGGATCCTCGCGGTGGCTGTCGACACCGCACTGGCTGACGATGATCTGAGGCGCGAACGCGGCGATCGCACCCGGCACGATCGCGTGGAACGCGCGCAGCCACAACCGATCCGCGGTGCCGGGCAACAATGGAACGTTGATCGAGGTTCCCTCACCGCGTTCGGCTCCCACCTCGGTCGACCATCCGGTGTTCGGCCACAGCGTCGCCGGATGTTGGTGCAACGAGACGGTGAGCACCCGCGGGTCACCGAGGAATGCCGCCTGAACGCCGTCCCCGTGATGAGCGTCGACGTCGATGTAGGCGATCCGGTCGAACCCGTTGTCCAGCAACCACGAGATGGCGATCGCGGCGTCGTTGTAGACGCAGAAGCCGGAGGCCCAGTCGGCCATCGCGTGGTGCATGCCGCCGCCGATGCTCACCGCGCGTCGAGCACGTCCCGACGCGATTTCGCGGGCGGCGGCCAGAGAGCCACCGGCGAGCATTGCGCTCGCCTCGTGCATCTGCGGAAACACCGGGTTGTCGTCGGAACCCAGTCCGTGGACGACGTCGTCGGGATCACGCAGAGCCGGGCCCTGCGACGGTGCCTGTTTGACGGCCTCGATGTAGGCGCTGGTGTGAAATCGGAGGAGCTCGGAATCCGGCGCGGCAGTGGGCTCGACGAGTTCGACGCCCGCGAGCAGGCCGATGTCGGTGGCGAGTGCCATTGTCAGATCGAGTCGAGTCGGATTCATCGGGTGGTCGTCGCTCCACCGGTAGCCGAGGTAATCCGCGCTCCACACGACGATGTCCTCGGGGCGGTTCGGGATGGACGCGGCGGCGCGTGTCGCCTGATCAGACATACGGACAAAACTACGTTGTCGGACGGGATGGTGTTGCCGGGTTCCGGTGTTGTCCCCACAGTCCCCTTGTGAGAAGCCATGGGAAACGGCGTACGCCGTTGTGGTGCGCCGCGCCCGCTGCGGCTGGGTGCAGCGCTCATTTCGGGGCGCTGACGGTAGGATCGAGCCCGACGAAGGGGTTGAGTGTGAAGGATCTGGTCGACACCACGGAGATGTACCTCCGGACGATCTACGATTTGGAAGAAGAGGGCGTGATTCCGCTCCGCGCGAGAATCGCCGAACGGCTCGAACAGAGTGGTCCCACCGTCAGCCAAACCGTTGCTCGGATGGAGCGAGACGGGCTGTTGTCCGTCGCAGGCGATCGACACCTCGAGCTGACCGAGAAGGGCCGAAGCCTGGCGGTCGCAGTCATGCGCAAACACCGTCTGGCCGAGCGTCTGCTCGTGGACATCATCGGTCTGCGCTGGGAAGACGTGCACGCCGAGGCGTGCCGTTGGGAACACGTGATGAGCGAGGAGGTCGAGCGACGTCTGGTCACCGTCCTGAACAACCCGACCACTTCGCCGTACGGCAACCCGATCCCCGGTCTGGAGGAACTCGGTCTCGGCCAGTCGACTCTGGCACCGGAAGCTCTCATCCGCCTCACGGATATGCCCGTCGGCCAGCCGACCGCTGTCGTCGTGCGACGCCTCGCCGAGCACGTTCAGTCCGACCCGGAGGTCATCGCTCAGCTTCGCGAAGCAGGCGTGGTCCCCGATGCTCGGGTTACAGTCGAAGCCAAGCCCGGGTCGGTCACGATCACGGTGCCAGGACACAGTGGTGTCGACATATCCGAGGAAATGGCGCACGCCGTCCAGGTGAAGAAGGTCTGACCTCACACCGACGACGGCTTCGGACGCGTGTGAGGGAGAACGAACAGTGAAGCTTCTGGTTACCGGTGGTGCCGGTTACGTCGGCAGCGTCTGCGCGGCTGTGCTCGTCGAGCGCGGTCATGAGGTCGTGGTCGTGGACAACCTGTCCACCGGTAACCGGGAAGCCGTGCCCGGTGGTGCCACATTCGTGGAAGGCGACATCAAGGACGTCGCTGCGGACGTACTGATCGGCGGTGAGTTCGACGCTGTCCTGCACTTCGCCGCGCAATCTCTCGTCGGCGAGTCGGTGGTCTCGCCCGACAAGTACTGGAGCGGAAACGTCGTCACCTCGCTGGCGTTGCTCGATGCCATTCGAGCATCCGGTACCGCGAAGCTGGTGTTCTCCTCGACCGCCGCCACGTACGGCGAGCCCGAGAAGACCCCCATCACCGAGGACGCACCCACCCGCCCCACCAACCCTTACGGTGCCACCAAACTCGCGATAGATCACGCGATCACGTCGTACGCCGCGGCCTACGGCCTCGCCGCCACGAGCCTTCGGTACTTCAACGTCGCCGGTGCCTACAACGGTTTCGGAGAGAATCGCGTCGTCGAGACCCACCTGATTCCGCTCGTGCTCCAGGTCGCACTCGGGCAGCGCGAGAAGATCTCGGTGTTCGGCACCGACTGGCCCACTCCGGACGGTACGGCTGTTCGCGACTACATCCACGTTGCCGATCTCGCCGAGGCGCACATACTCGCTGTCGATGCCGCACAACCGGGCGAGCACACCATCTACAACCTCGGCAGCGGCACCGGATTCTCCGTGCACGAGGTCATCTCGTCCTGCGAGCGCGTCACCGGTCTGCCCATCGCCGTCGAACATGCTCCCCGTCGTGCCGGTGACCCTGCCGTCTTGATCGCCTCGAGCTCGCGCGCAGTCGAGGAGTTGAAGTGGACGCCGGAGCTGACCGATCTCGATCGGATCGTGGCCGATGCGTGGACATTCCTGCAACAGCTCGGCGATCGGTCGCACGCGGCGCGCTGACCCACTCGCCTGCCGATCGTCGATGTGCTCGACTGCTGTCACCGTCGCCCGAAGGGGTCGCCGGGGAGCCGAACTCCGCAGGCGCGAGCACACGCGAAGCCGCTCTCGGCCACTTCCCGAACGAGCTCGGGACCTGCGCCGGCGCTGAGCGACCGGTCCAACAGTCGCGCCAGCGAGTAGTTCTCGTCGGCTTCCAGTGCCGCATCGATCGCGATGCGGGCCATCGGTCCGTCTCCGCGGACGTACGCGCTGAAGGCCAGAAGTGTTGCGGCGATGGCTCGTTCGGCCTTCGGCAGGACGCAGGACATCCTCGCCCAGAACTCTTCGACGAATCCCGCGTCGTCACCGAGAGTCAGGGCCAGCAGTGCGTCTCGCACCTGGACATGACCGATCGCGAGTGCGATCCGAGCGATGTCGGTCGGATCCAATTCGCTGTCGTACGGCGCTCGCGCGACGTACGACAGCACCGACGTCAGCTCGTCGGTACGAGATCGAACCCCGTCCCGTCGTTGTCGCGCGATCTCGGCGGCAACGGCCCGCACGGTCGCGTCGGGGCCCGGCACGATGGTCTCGGCCAGCTCGGACCTGGATCGTCGGACGGAGTAGCCGTCGAGCACGCGGGCCACGGTC
Source organism: Rhodococcus cercidiphylli (assembly GCF_033042225.1). Taxonomy (NCBI): domain Bacteria; kingdom Bacillati; phylum Actinomycetota; class Actinomycetes; order Mycobacteriales; family Nocardiaceae; genus Rhodococcus; species Rhodococcus cercidiphylli. Next base: position 502,562 of record NZ_JAWLKE010000001.1, on the reverse strand, counting down.
ATCGGCGACGCCGACGGATCGGACATCAGGCCGTGCCGCTGTGGTCCGCGCAACGTCCACCAGTCGGCGGATTCCGCGATCTCCGACGCCGCAAGGGCCTCACCGAGCTGCACTCCGAACGAAGCGAGTGTGGCGTCGAGTTCGGTCACCAACGCTTCCACGTCGAGTAGATGCGGTGTCCGGACGGTTCGATCGAGTCTGTCGTCGACGAACACCGCCATCACGGCGGGAATGTTCTCCATCGCGCAGTAGCCGGCCAGGTAGGCGATGACGTCGAGCATCTCCGGGGTCGCGCGAGTGTGACTGCCCGCGCGCCGATCGATGTGATCGCCGGCCAGGACGAGGTCGTGACGCATCGTGGGTCCGACGCTCGCACCGCCGTCCTTGACCGCGATGAGCACCATCGATCGGTGCGGGTGGAACCCGAGCATGGCCGGTACCGCTGTGATCAGGTCGCTCGGGTGACCGAGCCGTACGCGATGGCGGGAGTCGAAGTTGCCGTGAGAGTTCGTCGGTGTGTACATACCGGAGAATCCTGGCCGGGGTCCCGACGATCGAAAGAGTCTCGACCTGGGCTTTCGTACTGCCCTGTGGAGAACTGCCGCGCTGTGGATGAATCGCGACGCCGGCGCTGTGTCCGACCGATTCGTGTCGGTGCCGTCTGCTAGTGCTGCGTCAGCTCTGGCCGACTTTCTGGACTGCCGCGGTGAACAGCTCGTCGAGGGTCATCGCATCGGGCGTGCCCGAGCCGAACGACATGAACGTGGCCGATACTCGCACTCCGTCGACCTGGGCCATCAGTGTCAGCATCGACTGGGTGACGGCGTCGCCGCCTGCTCCCGATGCGACGGTCTGCCGGACGGCCAATGTGTCGTCCGCATCGATGGGCGGTGCAGGCGTCAGAGTGGAGGTCACCGTCGAGGTCGCGCCGGACTTGGTTGCGGTCACCTCGCCGCACTGTTCGAGCTGCTCCTTGCGCGCCGAGAGCGGTTCGTCCACCGCGGTCAACTCGATCGAGATGGTGGACCGGCTGTCGTTGTCGGTGCCGACGATCATGGCCGTGCCCGTCGGGCCGAAATCTTGGTCGGCGGGCTTGCATCCCGCCGGGCTGACCTCGGCACCGGCAGGAATTCCGCTGAGATCGGGTGCGGCTTGCGAGATCGCCTGCTGGGGCAGCACCAGGGCGTCGTACGGTGCCGGGAAGCTGGACGGGTCGATCAGCAGCGTGTTCAGATCCACGCCGGACTGCGGCGACGAGGTGGTGGCACCTGCACTGGGCTCGGGAGAGCCGGTGACGGTCGAGCTGCAGCCGGCCAGCACGAGAGCTGCGCTCGCCGCCGAGGTCACGGCGATGGACAGGCGGGTTCTGCGTGCGGCGGGGCTCACAAGACGTCCTCTTCGGGTCGATGGGACGCCGAAGCACACGCTCCGGCGTCCCACCACTGTCTCATTCCGACCACCTCGAACGCGGCAGGCGACCTACCGCAGTGTCGCGAATTCAGCTGCCGCGGGCGATCCACTCCTCGAGGTGCGGTGCTTCGTCGCCGATGCGTGTGCCGTCACCGTGGCCGGTGTTGACTCGGGTGTCGACAGGCAGGGCGAAGAGCCGATCTCGGATGGACCCGATGATGGTCGGGAAATCCGAGTACGACCGTCCGGTGGCACCCGGGCCGCCGGAGAAGAGGGTGTCGCCGCTGAACAACTCCCCCGCTTCCGGCAGGTACAGGCACGTCGACCCGGGTGAGTGCCCGGGCGTGTGCAGCGCCAGGATGTCGGTTCCGGCCACGGTGATGCGCTGACCGTCCTCGAGGGTCGAGTGCCCGACGCCAGGGTGCGTCTGCTCCCACAGCATGTCGTCGGCGGGGTGCAGCAGAATCGGCGCGTCCAAGGTCTCGGCCAGTTCCGGTGCCACGGTCACGTGGTCGTTGTGGCCGTGGGTGCAGATGACGGCCTTCACCGTCCGGCCGGCAACCGCGTCGACGATCGGCGCCGCGGTGTGCGCTGCGTCGACGATCACCACCTCGTCGTCGTCGCCGATCAGCCAGATGTTGTTGTCGACGTCCCAGGTGCCACCGTCGAGGCTGAACGTGCCCGAGGTGACGACGTTCTGGACGCGGAACTGCCCGCTCACAGGACGACCACCGAACGCAGGACGGTGCCCTGATGCATCTTCTCGAAGGCGGCTTCGACGTCGTCGATGGTGATGCGTTCGGTGACGAACTTCTCGAGCGGCAGACGGCCCTGCTGATACAGATCGACCAACTGCGGGAAGTCGCGCTCGGGCAGGCAGTCTCCGTACCAGGAGGACTTGAGCGATCCGCCGCGGGAGAAGAAGTCGATCAGCGGCATCTCGAGGGTCATCTCGGGTGTCGGCACGCCGACGAGCACCACGGTTCCGGCGAGGTCGCGGGCGTAGAACGCCTGCTTCCAGGTCTCCGGGCGACCGACGGCGTCGATGACCACGTCGGCACCGAAGCCTCCGGTGAGCTCCTGGACTGCTTCGACGGCGTCGACCACCGACGAGTCGACGGTGTGGGTGGCTCCGAGGCCCAGTGCCCATTCGAGCTTGCCGGGGTCACGATCGACCGCGATGATCGTCGACGCGCCGGCCAGGCGTGCTCCGGCGATCGCGGCATCGCCCACACCGCCGCAGCCGATCACGGCCACCGAGTCTCCGCGCGAGACGTTGCCGGTGTTCATCGCCGCTCCCAGACCGGCCATCACGCCACAGCCGAGCAGTCCGACCACGGCGGGATCGGCGTCTGCGGCGACTTTGGTGCACTGGCCCTCGTGGACCAGGCTCTTCTCGGCGAATGCGCCGATGCCCAGCGCCGGGGTCAACTCGGTACCGTCCTCGAGGGTCATCTTCTGTGCTGCGTTGTGGGTGTCGAAGCAGTACCACGGAGTGCCGCGCTTGCAGGCTCGACATTCGCCGCACACGGCGCGCCAGTTCAGTACGACGAAGTCTCCGACCTCGACGTGCTCGACGCGGTCGCCGATGGTCTCGACGATTCCGGCCGCCTCGTGTCCGAGCAGAAACGGGAATTCGTCGTTGATGCCGCCTTCGCGGTAGTGCAGGTCGGTGTGACACACCCCGCAGGCCTGGATCTTCACGACGACCTCGTTGGGCCCGGGATCGGGGATGGTGATCGTCTCGATGGAGACGGGCTCGCCCTTGCTCTTGGCGACGACGGCGCGGACCTGCTGCGGCATGTGTTCCTCCACTGAAAATCGGGTGTTTCGTGCTCTGTTCAGCCTCGCACAACGCATCAGCACGTGGCGACATCTGCATGGGTTCGACGCACCGAATCGTGGAGTTCACAAGGTTGTGACCGGGTGGGCACGCAGTCTTTGCGTGCGAGCGGTAACTATGACGAATGTCTGAACCCATGCAGTACGACCTGGTGGTCATCGGCTCCGGCCCCGGTGGGCAGAAGGCGGCCATTGCGGCTGCGAAGCTCGGCAAGCGGGTGGCGATCGTGGAGAAGGGCCACATGCTCGGCGGGGTCTGCGTCAACACCGGGACCATTCCGTCCAAGACGCTGCGCGAGGCCGTTCTGTATCTCACGGGCATGAATCAACGGGAGCTGTACGGGGCGAGTTACCGGGTGAAGGCCGATATCACTCCTGCCGATCTGTTGGCCCGAACCCAGCACGTGATCGGCAAGGAGATCGAGGTGGTGCGTTCGCAGCTGCTCCGGAACCGCATCGAGTTGATCACCGGCGTCGGCAAGTTTCTCGACGCGCACACCATCGTCGTGGAGGACGAGACGCGGGGTGAGCGCATCACTGTCGCGGCCGCCAACGTGGTGATCGCCACCGGCACCGCTCCTGCCCGTCCGGCCGACGTCGCGTTCGACGACTATCGAGTGCTCGACTCGGACGGAATCCTCAATCTCGAGTTCATTCCGGCGTCGATGGTCGTCGTCGGGGCCGGCGTCATCGGAATCGAGTACGCGTCGATGTTCGCTGCCCTGGGAACGAAGGTCACCGTCGTCGAGAAGCGGGATTCGATGCTCGACTTCTGCGATCGAGAGATCATCGAGTCGTTGCAGTTCCACCTCCGCGATCTCGCGGTGACGTTCCGATTCGGCGAGGCGGTGACCGCGGTCGACGTCGGGCCGAACGGGACCGTGACCACGCTGGCGAGCGGTAAGCGCATCCCGGCGGAGACGGTGATGTACTCGGCCGGTCGGCAGGGGCTGACCACGGCGCTGGATCTCGAGAACGCAGGTCTCGAGGCGGACGCCCGAGGGCGGATCTTCGTCGACGAGCATTTCCAGACCAAGGTCGATCACATCTATGCCGTCGGCGATGTCATCGGGTTCCCGGCGTTGGCCGCGACGTCGATGGATCAGGGCAGGTTGGCCGCGTATCACGCGTTCGGCGAGTCCGACGCGAAGTTGACCGACGTTCAGCCCATCGGCATCTACTCCATCCCCGAGGTCTCGTACGTCGGAGCCACCGAGGTCGACCTGACGAAGGGATCGATCCCCTACGAGGTCGGTGTATCGAGATACCGCGAACTCGCCCGGGGTCAGATCGCCGGCGACTCGTACGGGATGTTGAAGTTGCTCGTCTCCACCGAGGATCGGTCGATTCTGGGCGTGCACATCTTCGGTTCGGGTGCGACGGATCTGGTGCACATCGGGCAGGCGGTGATGGGGTGCGGCGGCACCGTCGACTATCTCGTCGATGCCGTGTTCAACTACCCGACGCTGTCCGAGGCGTACAAGGTCGCAGCCCTCGACGTCACCAACAAGATTCGTGCACTGGCCAACTTCGACCGCTGATCGGCTCGAGTCACCGAGAGCCCCTCGGCGCAGAATCGGCGACCGTCCGGGAATGAACGGCGGGCAACCGGTTGTTCTTGTCGGTAGTGATTCGCCACGTTCGACGTCGGCGCGTACACGGCGCGAGCCGAGGGTCGGCGTATTCTGGCTCGAATCTCGCGTCGAGGTACCGACGAGTCGATCCGAAAGGGGCCAGGCCATGACCGAACAGTCGAAGATGTACGAGCTGGAGTTTCCGGCACCGCAAATCTTCTCCAACGACGGCGTCGGACCCGTCCTGGTGCACGGCCTGGAGGGTTTCTCCGACGCGGGTCACGCGGTGAAGTTGGCCACCACCCACCTGCGCGAGAGTCTGGAGTCGGAGCTGGTCGCGTCGTTCGACGTCGACGAGTTGATCGACTACCGGTCCCGGCGGCCGACGATGACGTTCAAGTCCGATCATTTCTCGGACTACGACGCTCCCGAGCTGAACCTCTATGCCGTCAAGGACAAGTCGGGGACTCCGTTCCTGCTGCTCGCCGGTATGGAACCGGATTTGCGATGGGAGAAGTTCACCACCGCTGTCAGGCTCCTCGCCGAACAGCTCGGTGTGCGCCGCACCATCGGTCTCGGCTCGATCCCGATGGCCATTCCGCACACCCGGCCACTCGGTGTGACGGCTCACGCCAGCGACAAGGAGCTGGTCAAGGAGGGCAACAGCTGGGCGGGTGATCTGCAGGTGCCGGGCAGCGCCTCGTCCCTGCTCGAGCTTCGGATGGCGCAGCACGGTCACGAGTCCATGGGCTTCTCTGTGCACGTCCCGCACTACCTCGCACAGACGGACTACCCCGGTGCGGCCGAGACGTTGCTCGAGAACGTCGGTGAGGCCGCCGACCTGGATCTGCCGCTTGCCGCCCTGGGTGAGGCCGCGGCGCGAGTTCGGGAACAGGTGAACGAGCACATCACCGGGAACGAAGAGGTCCAATCGGTGGTGCAGGCGCTGGAGCGTCAGTACGACACGTATGTCGCCGCGCAGGAGCAGCAGTCGACGTTGTTGGCCAGTGACGAGCCACTGCCGAGCGGCGACGAACTCGGGGCCGAGTTCGAGCGCTTCCTGGCCGAGCAGGCAAATCTCGACGAGGGTGAGGGCAACACCGAGCAGTGACAGTGTGAGTGGTCACAGAAGATGATCGATTCGGCGGGCATATAGGACAGTCCGGGCCGATCGAAACATACCTGTAACCGCAAATACGCTCGATGTTCTGCCCCGAGCGTCATCTCGTGCGAGAGTCGTAGCAACACGTACTCCGGTACGTACGTCCACACACTCGTGCACGGCGTCGCCGTTCTGTGCCGCATCGCGCGGTGCACCAGGGAATTTCAGGAGGCGCAGATGAGCACCAATCCGCGCAGTCGCAAGCTCCGTCCGGTTCCCGACGAAGAACCACGGCTGATCTTCCGGACCATTCACGGATACCGGCGGGCATTCCGCATGGCCGGCGAAGGTCCGGTGCTGCTGTTGATCCACGGTATCGGTGACAACTCCGAGACGTGGAACGAAGTCATCCCGCACCTCGCGAAGAACTACACCGTCATCGCTCCGGATCTGCTCGGTCACGGTCGCTCGGACAAGCCGCGTGCGGATTACTCCGTCGCCGCGTACGCCAACGGCATGCGCGATTTGCTCTCGGTGCTGGGCATCGAGCACGTCACCGTCGTCGGGCACTCACTGGGCGGCGGCGTCGCCATGCAGTTCGCGTACCAGTTCCCGGGCATGGTCGACAGGTTGGCTCTGGTGTCCTCCGGCGGCGTCACCAAGGACGTACATCCCATTCTTCGACTGGCGTCCATGCCGTTTCTGAGCGAGGCCGTCAAACTGCTCCGCCTGCCCGGCGCGATCCCGGCGGTGAAGCTGGCGGGCGGCCTGCTGAGCAAACTGCACAGCTCTCCCCTGCGACCCGGATCGCTCCTGCACGACACTCCGGATCTGATCCGCGTGCTGAGCGAGCTCCCGGCCCCGACGACGTACGAGGCGTATCTGCGGACCCTGCGCGCCGTCGTGGACTGGCGCGGCCAGGTGGTCACGATGCTGGACCGCTGTTATCTCACCGAGAACCTTCCCGTTCTGCTCGTGTGGGGTGATCAGGACTCGGTGATTCCGGTCAGTCATGCGCGCCTCGCGCACTCGGCCATGCCCGGTTCCACGTTGGAGGTGTTCGAGAATTCCGGACACTTCCCGTTCCGGGACGATCCGATGCGCTTTCTGCAGGTCGTCGAGGACTTCATCGATTCCACCCCGTCGCTGACTTTCGACGAGGTGCGGTGGCGCAACCTGCTCATCACAGGTGTCGGTGAGGACATGATCACCGGAAGCGCCAGCACTCGGATGGCCGTTCTCGGTGCGATGGGTTCCGACGAGCGCAGCGCGACCTGAGGCGTCGCGACGGCCGCTCGGTGTCGATGCGGGTTCGGCCGTCGATCCCACATAGCCTGTGGAGGTGCTTCTCACCGAACTGATTCCCGATGCCGCCGCCGCTCGGTCCGACGGCGTCGACCCGGACGTCCTGTTCGACACGTTCACCACCTGGACTGCCGATCGCGGTCTGACCCTGTATCCCGCGCAGGAGGAAGCTCTCATCGAGCTGGTCTCCGGCTCCAACGTCATCCTGGCCACGCCGACCGGATCGGGCAAATCGATGGTGGCCATCGGAGCCCACTACGCCGCGATGGCCGCAGGCGTTCGGAGTTTCTACACCGCGCCGATCAAGGCACTCGTCAGCGAGAAGTTCTTCGCCCTGTGCGAGATCTTCGGCGCTCAGAACGTCGGCATGATGACCGGCGACGCGTCGGTCAATTCCGGTGCTCCGATCATCTGCGCCACCGCCGAGATCGTCGCGAACCTCGCTCTGCGCCAGGGTGCCGACTCCGACATCGGCCAGGTGATCATGGACGAGTTCCACTACTACTCCGAGCCCGATCGGGGGTGGGCCTGGCAGGTTCCGTTGATCGAACTGCCGAACGCTCAGTTTTTGTTGATGTCGGCGACTCTCGGCGACGTCTCGTTCTTCCGGGACGATCTGACCCGACGCACCGGACGCACGACCACCGTGGTCTCGGGCACCGAGCGTCCGGTTCCCTTGATGTTCTCCTACGTCACCACTCCGATCAGCGAAACCATCGAAGAGTTGGTGCAGACGCACCTCGCGCCGGTCTACGTCGTGCACTTCACCCAGGCTTCGGCACTCGAACGCGCTCAGGCATTGACGAGCGTGAACGTTGCGTCCAAGCAGGAGAAGGCCGAGATAGCCGAGGCCATCGGTGCCTTCCGCTTCACCACCGGATTCGGCAAGACGCTGTCGAGGTTGGTTCGGCACGGCATCGGGGTGCATCACGCAGGCATGCTGCCCAAGTATCGACGGTTGGTCGAGAAGTTGGCGCAGGACGGGCTGCTCAAGGTGATCTGCGGAACGGACACCCTCGGTGTGGGCATCAACGTCCCCATTCGCACCGTGTTGTTCACCGGACTGACCAAGTACGACGGCGTCCGCACCCGCAAGCTCCGGGCCCGCGAGTTCCATCAGATCGCGGGCCGCGCGGGGCGAGCCGGATACGACACCCTCGGCACCGTCGTGGTCGAGGCCCCCGAGCACGACATCGAGAACGCCCGTCTGGTGGCCAAGGCCGGCGACGATCCGAAGAAGCTCAAACGCGTACAGCGCAAGAAGGCACCCGACGGTTTCGTCTCGTGGGGCGAGCCGACGTTCGAACGGATCATCACCGCAAGTCCTGAGCCGCTCACCTCACGGTTCTCGGTGAGCAACGCCATGCTGCTCAATGTCATTGCCCGGCCGGGCAATTGCTTCCATGCCATGCGTCACCTGCTCGAGGACAATCACGAGACCCGGCCCGCTCAGCGCAAGCACATTCTGCGGGCACTCTCGCTCTACCGCGGTCTGGTCGATGCGGGCATCGTCGAACAACTCGACGAGCCGGATGCCGACGGGCGACACGCTCGACTGACCGTGGACCTGCAGCCGGACTTCGCGCTCAATCAGCCGCTGTCGACGTTCGCGGTCGCGTCGTTCGATCTGCTCGACGCCGAATCACCGACCCATGCCCTCGACGTCGTCTCGATCATCGAATCGACCCTCGACGATCCGCGTCAGATCCTGATGGCCCAGCAGCACGCGGCGCGCGGCGAAGCGGTCTCGCAGATGAAGGCCGACGGCATCGAGTACGACGAGCGAATGGAACTGCTCGAGGAGGTCATGTGGCCGAAACCTCTTGCGGAGCTGCTCGTTCCGGCATTCGAGATCTATCGCGGCACGCATCCGTGGCTCTCCGAGGTCGGCCTGTCCCCCAAGTCCGTGGTCCGCGACATGGTCGAGCGCGCGATGACGTTCGCAGAATTGATCAGCCACTACGGTCTGATGCGGTCCGAGGGGCTCGTCCTCCGCTATCTCGCCGACGCCTATCGCACACTGCGCCAGACGGTTCCGCCGGAGTCTCGAACCGAAGAGGTACAGGACATCACCGAGTGGCTGGGTGAACTCGTGCGGCAGGTGGATTCGAGCCTGCTCGACGAATGGGAGAACCTGACGGACCCGGGTGCCGAGCCGGAGGCGCTCGTCGAGGCGTACGGATCCGATGTGCCGCGTCCGATCTCGGCCAACCCGCGGGCCTTCCGAATTCTCGCGCGCAATGCGATCTTCCGCCGAGTCGATCTGGCGGCGCGCCGACAGTGGAACGCCCTCGACGACCTCGACGACGGCCCGGACTGGGAGACGGAACTGGAACCGTTCTTCGCCGAGTACGGCTCGATCGGAACCGGACCATCGGCCCGCGGCCCCGCGCTGTTCACGCTGAACGTCGGTGCGGAGTCCACCACGGTGCGTCAGGTGTTGGAGGATCCCGACGGTGACCACGGCTGGTCGCTCGACGCCGTCGTCGATGTGCCGGAGTCCGATGCGGCAGGCGAGATCGTGTTCGACGAGATCGTGATCACGCCCGGCTGAGTCCACGTGCGTTGTCGGCGAGGACCTCTGCGGCGAGAAGACCTGCGAGCGCACTGTATTCGGCGGCGCGCGCACTCGAAGCTCGGTGCACGAGACCGATGGTGCGGCCGGGAGCAGGGTGGGCGAACTCTGCGGTGGACAAGCCCGCACGAGCGACCTCGACCTCGACGGCGCTGCGCGGCAGCAGCGTCAGGCCGAGCCCTCCTGCAACGCACTGCACCACCGTGGTCAGCGACGTTGCCCGGGTATCGCTCGCATCGGGTGCGGTGTCGACCGAGCGGCACAGATCCAGGGTCTGCTCGCGCAGGCAGTGCCCCTCGTCGAGGAGGAGCAGTGGGAGACCGCGGAGGTCGGCGACCGTCAGATCCCGACGCCCCGCGAGAGGGTGCTCGGCAGGGAGCGCGAGCACGAAATCCTCGGTGTACATGGCCGTTTCGATCAAACCCGGATCGGCGAGGGGCAGCGCGAGAACGGCGACGTCGAGTGCACCGGACCGGAGTCCGTCGAGCAGTCGAGCGGTGTGATCCTCCACTATTCTCGGTACGAGGTCGGGGTACTCGACGCGCACGGCCGGGAGCACTGCGGGCAGCACGTAGGGCGCCACGGTGGGAATGATCCCGAGCCGCATACCACCGGTCAGCCGACCGCCCAATCCTGCTGCGGTAGCGACCAATCCGTCCACGGCGTCGAGTGCCGCAGTCGCCCGACCGAGTAACTGACCACCGGCCGACGTCAGCAAGACCCTGCGGGTGCTGCGCTCGATCAACTGCACCCCCAGCCCCTGCTCCAGCGTGGCGAGAGCCTGCGACAGAGACGGTTGAGTGATGTTCAGTTGCGTTGCTGCACTGCCGAAATGGCGATGTCGGGCGACCGCGACGAAGGCACGCAGATGCGACAGGGTCGGCTGATAGCTTCGATCGGTCACGCCTATCAGTCTAGTGCCACTCATCACGTTTACCTTTCACCACATTTTTGGCACACTCGTACCGGTCGGCCGGGCTCGTACGGCTGCATTCACGCCACCGATCCGAACCGCCCACATACGGAACCGACGCGATCATTCGACACGAGGAGACCACATGGCACTGTTGACAATTGGCGACCAGTTCCCTTCATACAACCTCACCGCCGTCATCGGCGGAGACCTCTCCAAGGTGAACGCCCAGCAGCCCGACGACTACTTCACCACCGTCACCAGTGACGATCACGCGGGCAAGTGGCGCATCGTCTTCTTCTGGCCCAAGGACTTCACGTTCGTGTGCCCCACCGAGATCGCCGCGTTCGGCAAGCTGAACGAGGAGTTCGAGGACCGCGACGCACAGGTCCTCGGCGCGTCGGTCGACAACGAGTTCGTTCACTTCCAGTGGCGGGCACAGCACGACGAGCTCAAGACGCTTCCCTTCCCCATGCTGTCGGACCTCAAGCGCGAATTGGCTGCTGCCACCGGTGTTCTCAATGCCGACGGTGTGGCCGACCGTGCCACCTTCATCGTCGACCCCAACAACGAGATCCAGTTCGTGTCGGTCACGGCAGGCTCGGTGGGGCGCAACGTGGACGAGGTCCTGCGAGTTCTCGACGCCTTGCAGTCCGATGAGCTGTGCGCCTGCAACTGGAAGAAGGGTGATCCCACCATCGACGCAGGCGAACTGCTGACGGCGAGCGTCTGACATGACGATCGACAACCTCAAGAACGCCGTCCCCGAGTACGCCAAGGACCTCAAGCTCAATCTCGGTTCCATCGCCCGCTCCACGGTGCTCAGCGAGCAGCAGCTGTGGGGCACCCTGCTGTCGGTGGCCGCAGCGTCGAAGTCCGCGACGACGTTGAAGGAGATTGCCGAGGACGCAGCCGATTCACTGTCGGCCGAGGCGTACAACGCCGCCCTCGGTGCCGCGTCGATCATGGGCATGAACAACGTCTTCTACCGAACCAAGGGATACCTGGACGGCAAGTACGACGATTTGCGCGCCGGTCTGCGCATGAACATCATCGGCAACCCCGGTGTGGAGAAGGCCGACTTCGAGCTGTGGTCGCTCGCGGTCTCGGCCGTCAACGGGTGCAACCACTGTCTGGAGGCACACGAGAAGACGCTGCGCGCCGAGGGCGTCGACCGCGAGAAGATCTTCGAGGCCATCCGCGCCGCGTCGATCGTCGCGGGTGTCGCGCAAGCGATCGAAGCAGGGCGAATCCTCGACGGTGCCGCCGTCTGAGCGTCGACCCGACCTGATCACCGAACGAGGGATCCGCGACCGCGGGTCCCTCGTTCGGCGTTTGGTACCGTCCGGGCATGGCTACCGACGTGTCCGTCGTCCGAGTGTTCACCGATGCCGACGGCAGGTTCGGCAACCCCCTCGGCATCGTGGCTGCGGATGACGTCGCCGAGGCGGACCGACAGCAGTTCGCCACCGAGCTCGGCTTCAGCGAGACGGTGTTCGTCGATCGCACCGACTCCGGTACAGCCTCGGCCACCATCTACACGCCCGCCGTGGAATTGCCCTTCGCCGGGCATCCCACGGTCGGACTCTCGTGGTGGCTGCGCGAGCAGGGACACCCGATCGATGTGCTCACAGTTCCTGCCGCGCCGCTGAACATCCGCTACGAGGGCGAGCACACCTGGGTTCGGGCCCGAGCCGACTGGACTCCGCACTTCACCTTTCATCAGGTCCAGGACGCGGCCGAGGTGACGGCAGCGGACCCGAGTGCGTACGACAGCGGGCACCACTACGTCTGGGCCTGGACCGACGAGGAGCACGGCGCGCTGCGATCACGCATGTTCGCACCGATGATGGGTATCGCCGAGGACGAAGCGACCGGCGCTGCCGCCGTCCGGCTGACCGGTGAACTCGGCCGGAGCCTGAACATCCTGCAGGGAGCCGGATCTCGATTGCACACCACCTTCGAAGCCGGATGGGTGGAGCTGGGCGGACGTACCGCGGCGGACGCGTCGATCAGCCTCTGACGGGTACGTCCACCTCGATTTCCTCGCCCAGACGAACACCGTCGGCGAGTGGGAGTCGATCGCCGCTCCAGAACTTTCCTGGGTCGAACCAGTTGGCTTTCTTGTTGCCGGTGAGCAGACCCATCGCGTCGTAGGTCATGGCCACCACCTCTGCGCAGTAGGCGGTTTCGAGGGCTGCTCCCTCGCGTTGGCTGCGACGCAGTGTGGGGACTCGGCCCCGGAACCAACGACCGGCGAGCGAGGCGGTGGTCGGAAAGGCTGTGCCGTCCAAGCGGGCGATGGTGCGAAGCAGGGCGTCCTCCTGCTCTTTCGTCACGGACGGGGTGGAGCCTGCAGAACGACCCGCGTATCCGTCCAATTGTCGCAGCCAGCACCGCTGTTCGTACTTCGTGGCCCACTGGGTCACGGCCGCTCGCAGATCGTGCAGCTGCACTCCGCGCTGGAAGTTGCCGGTCCACATGTCCTGCAACGACTTCCCCAGTTCGGCGTGCCACATCAGCGGAGGCAGGTCGTCGATCACGACGGACATGCCGACGTGATTGACCGGACTGTTGGTCAGTGCCTGGATTGCGCGATCGGCGTTCGACTGTCCGCGGAAGATCCAGATGTCCCCCGTTCTGGTGGCCTCGACTGCGGTATCGAGGCTGATTCGCGACGGATTCATGGTCCACACCCTAGATCTCGTGACGGTACGGTGGCCGGATGAACGTGTGGAAGGCTGTCGGTCTCGCCGGGATGGTCGGTGTCGCGGCCACCGGGGCGTTGGTGGTTCGATCCGAGCGCAAGCGTCGTGCCTACGCGCCCGAGGAAGTGCGCGAGCAGCTGCACCGTCGTTTCGCGGCTGTCTCCGACGAGCCGACACCGGCACCCGCTCCCCCGCTGTCGCGAGGGAAGCAGCTGCTCGGCAGACTTCGGTTCAGCCGAGCGCGCTGAGGATCCGCGCGGCCAGCTCTTCGATCTCGGCGTCGGTCATGACGAATGCGGGCGAGATCTGCATCGCACCCTGGCCGGCGGCGCGGCCGGAGACCCCGTGTGCCCGAAGCGTTTTGACGAAAGGCAATGCTTCGGCCGGGTCGGCGAGCTGCACGGCGGCAACAGCACCGATTCCGCTGCGGATCTCCGATACTCGTTCGTGTGCGGCCAGTGGCGCGAGGTGGGTGTGCAGGGCCGCCTCGATGCGCTTGGAGTGCGAGAGCAGCTCTTCGCGCTCGATGATGTCGAGGTTGGCCATCGCTGCCGCCGCCGCTCCGGCGTGGCCGCCGTAGGTGTACCCGTGTCGCCACCACACGCCGCCCGCGAAGAACGGCTCGGCGATCTTCGGGGCGATGAAGACAGCACCCATCGGTACGTACCCGGACGTCAACCCCTTGGCGGTCGTCATCAGGTCGGGTTCCAGCTCGAACCGGGTGGAGGCGAACCAGCTGCCGCCGATCCGACCGAACCCGGTGACGACCTCGTCCGCGACGAACAGCACGTCGTTGTCGCGACAGATCTGCCGCACCTCGCGCAGGTAGCCCTCCGGCGGCAGGTAGATTCCGCCGGCACCGATCACCGGCTCGCAGAAGAATGCGGCCACGTTCTCGGCACCGACCTCCTCGATCAGCGCCAGCAGCGACTTCGCGTCGTCCCACGCCACTGTCCTGGCGTCGGGCATCAGCTCACCGTAGTTCTCCTTGTTGACCGGGATACCGGCCAGCGCGGTGCCGGCGACGTGCATGCCGTGATAGGCCTTCTGCCGTCCGACGATGATCTTCTTGGCCGGTTGTCCCATTTCGACCCAGTAGCGGCGCGCGAGCTTCGCGGCGGTGTCGATGGAGTCCGAGCCACCGGAGGTGAAGAAGATCTTGCTACCCGGAACCGGTGCGATGGCAGCGAGACGATCGGCCAAGGCCAACGTGGTCTCGGGTACGAAGTCGCCGAAGTTCGAGTAGTGAGCGATCGAGCTCAGCTGTGTGGCAACGGCATCGGCGATCTCGCGTCGGCCGTGACCGACGTTGGTGAACCACAGACCGGCGGTCGCGTCGAGATACTTCGTTCCCTTGTTGTCGAAGATGTACGCACCCTCGCCTCGCGAGACGACGAACGGCCCGCTGGCGGTGACGTTGCCCATGTCGGCGAAGCCGTGCCACAGCGCGGAGGAGTGTGTGGTGGCCGCTGGATCGAGGTCGGAAGACATGCGCTACACAGTAGTGGAGTCCGTTTCGCTCGAGACCGATCCGTGCCTCCACCGTCCCGCGAGCCGTCCGAGAGCATTCACTGCCAGCGCCATGAGCGCGAAGGCGACGGTCAACACCACCAGCCCGACGGCAAGCGCGGGGTATCCCCGTTCCCTCGGATCGAGGAAGGGATAGGGGTACCAGTCGACAACGGGTCCACGGATCAGGGTGTAGATCCCGTAGACCAGCGGGAAGAGCAACCACGTCAGGCTGCGTGACTCGGAGATCTGCCGACGCGGTGGAGCGAGAATCCAGTCGAGCAGAAGGACCACGGGCATGATTCGATGCACCACGTTGTTGGTCCACGGATCCGCGACACCGACATCGATGTTCGCAAGCAACACCGCGTAGATGATCCCGGTGATCACCATGTAGAGCGTCACCGCTCCGCGAAAGAGCTGCCATCCCGAAGTCCGCGGATCGATCACGCCGCCGATCGTGAGGACGAGCACCGTCAGGACGTTGCTGATCACGGTGAAGTAGCTGAAGTAGTTGACCAACGAGAACGTCGGGGCGGCAAGTCCGTCCAGAACGATCGAGACGAGCGCTGCGGCGGTGAGCGCGGCGAACAGCACCCGCAGCGTCCTGATCGGTACCGGCGTACGCGGTTCGGCAGTGACATCGTGCACGATGCTCATACGGCGATCCTGGCACAGTCTCGGCCGGCATTCACGGCGGTTGCGTCGATGCGGATATCCTGGACAGAGTATGTCTAACTCGAATTTGTCCGGTCAGCGAAAATCTCTCGCCACACGTCTGGCAGACGTCACGATCCGGGACGAGAACCGGCTGCGGCGGCGACTGGACAAGGCTCGTACCGACGACGCGTTCGCCGCTCTCGAACGCGATGTCGCCCGCGCCGAGACGGTAGTGGCCAATCGCCGGGCGGCGGTGCCGACCCTCGAGTTCCCCGAGTCGCTTCCGGTCAGTCTCCGCAAGGACGACATCGCAGCCGCCATCGCCGAACACCAGGTCGTCATCGTCGCCGGTGAGACCGGTTCGGGTAAGACCACTCAGATTCCCAAGATCGCTCTCGCACTGGGCCGCGGAATTCGCGGTTCGATCGGCCACACTCAGCCTCGACGCCTCGCTGCCCGCACGGTGGCCGAACGCATCGCCGAGGAGGTGGGCGAGCCCCTGGGTGAATCCATCGGCTACAAGGTGAGATTCACCGACCAGTCCTCGGATTCGACCCTCGTCAAGCTGATGACAGACGGCATCCTGCTGGCGGAGATCCAGCGAGACAGACTGCTGCGACAGTACGACACCCTGATCATCGACGAAGCGCACGAGCGCAGCCTCAACATCGACTTCATCCTGGGTTACCTGGCGCAGCTTCTCCCCCGGCGTCCCGACCTCAAGATCGTCATCACCTCGGCGACGATCGACCCCGAACGGTTCGCCCAGCACTTCGCGCGGGACGGCGTGCCTGCCCCGATCATCGAGGTCTCCGGTCGCACGTTCCCGGTCGAGATGCGCTATCGGCCACTGACCGTCGACGCCGGGGACACCACGATCGATCTCGACCCCGTCGACGCGACCTGTCAGGCCGTCGACGAGCTGATGGCCGAGGGCGACGGCGACATTCTGGTGTTCCTGTCCGGTGAACGCGAGATTCGCGACACCGCCGACGCCCTGAACGATCGCAATCTCCGCAACACCGAGATCGTTCCTTTGTATGCGAGACTCTCTGCGGCCGAACAACACCGAGTGTTCTCCCCGCACTCGGGCCGACGCGTGGTGCTCTCGACGAACGTCGCGGAAACATCGCTGACGGTCCCCGGCATCCGCTACGTGGTCGACCCCGGTACCGCTCGAATCTCGCGATATTCGTTGCGCACCAAGGTGCAACGACTCCCCATCGAGCCGATCTCCCAGGCGTCGGCGCGGCAGCGGGCCGGCCGCTGTGGCCGCGTCGCCGACGGCATCTGCATCCGGCTGTATTCCGAAGAGGATTTCGAGTCGCGTTCACAGTTCACCGAGCCGGAGATACTGCGCACCAACCTGGCGTCGGTCATCCTGCAGATGACTGCACTCGGGCTGGGCAAGATCGACGCGTTCCCGTTCGTCGAACCGCCCGATCCGCGCAGTATCAGGGACGGAATCGGACTGCTCGAGGAACTCGGGGCGCTGAAGCCGGCCACCAAGGACGGCACTGCAGAGCTGACCCCGATCGGCCGGGAACTCTCGGCACTGCCGGTCGATCCTCGGATGGCTCGGATGCTCGTCGAGGCCAACGGCAACGGCTCTCTTCGCGACGCGTTGGTGGTCGTGGCGGCCCTGTCGATTCAGGACGTTCGCGAGCGGCCCGCCGAGCATCAGCAGGCAGCGGACGAGAAGCATGCACGCTTCGCAGTCGAGAACTCCGACTTCCTGGCGTACGTGAAACTGTGGACATATCTGCGCGAGCAGCGAAACGAATTGTCCTCCAACCAGTTCCGACGCATGTGCCGAACAGAGTTCCTGCACTACCTACGTATTCGTGAGTGGCAGGATCTGCACGGCCAACTGCGTCAGATCACCCGCGGGCTCGGGTGGACGGTGCCCGACGCCGATTCCACCGAGACCGCCCTGCATCAGTCGCTGCTGTCCGGACTGCTCTCGCACGTCGGGCTCAGGGAGGGGGACAAACGCGAGTTCCTCGGCGCGCGCGGAGCTCACTTCGCGATCTTCCCGGGTTCGGGTCTGTTCAAGAAGCCCCCGCGGTGGGTCATGGCCGCCGAACTGGTCGAGACCGGACGCCTGTGGGGCCGCATGGCCGCCCGCATCGAACCGGAATGGGCCGAGCGACTCGCACCGCACCTGGTCAAGCGGACGTACTCGGAACCGCATTGGTCGATCAAGCGTGAATCCGCGATGGCCTACGAGCGGGTGACGCTGTACGGCATTCCGTTGGTGACGCAACGTCCGGTGAACTATCACCGTATCGACCCCGAGGCGTCCCGAGAGCTGTTCATCAGACATGCGCTGGTAGAGGGCGAATGGAAGACCCAGCACGCGTTCTTCCACAAGAACAGGGCGCTGCTCGACGACGTGGGTGAACTCGAACATCGCGCCCGACGGCGCGACATCGTCGTCGACGACGACGCTCTGTTCGACTTCTACGACGCCCGTATCGCCCCGGAGGCGGTCTCGGCACGACACTTCGACACCTGGTGGAAGAAGGCCCGCAGGCAGGATCCGGCCCTGCTCGACTTCACCACCGACACGGTCGTCAACTCCGACGCGGCCTCGGTACTGACCGGCGCGTATCCCGACGCATGGCGACAGGGCGAGATCCAGTTTCCGCTGACCTACCAGTTCGAGCCGGGCACGGCGGCCGACGGAGTCACCGCACGAATTCCGATCGCTCTGCTCGCTCAGGTACAGCCGGTGGGCTTCGACTGGCTGGTCCCTGGGATGCGCGGCGAGTTGGTGGCCGCACTGATCAAGACGCTTCCGAAAGCGTTGCGCCGCAATGTCGTGCCGGCCCCCGACTTCGCAGCCGCGGCATTGGCGGTCATGCGGCCCCGCGCCGAAACGTTGGTGACGGCATTGGCCCGTGAGCTCTCGCGGGCGGCCCAGTGCCACATCACGGCGAAGGACTTCGATGTTGCGGCACTCCCCGAGCACCTGAGAATGACGTTCGCGGCCGTCGACCCGTCCGGAAAGGTGTTGGGCAGCAACAAGGATCTGACCGCTCTGCGTACCGGTTTGTCCGGTGAGGTCGGCCGCCAGGTGGCCAGCGCGGTGGGCGACGCCGAGCGTGCGCCCTCGCTGGCGTGGACCTCGAGCACGCTGGGACGGTTGGAGTCGACCGTCACCCGAGATGTGGGAGGCCAGAAGGTCACCGGCTATCCGGCTTTGGTGCCGGAAGGACCGGGCGTGGCGGTTCGAGTCCTGAGCACCCCTGCTCAGCAGCGGGCAGCGATGCGTTCCGGAACCAGGGCTCTGCTGCTGTCGACTGCGCCGAAGGGCACCAAAGCACTGTTGGCCGGATTACCGACGGCGGAACGGCTTGCCCTCGGCCAGAATCCGTACGGCGGAGTCGATGCACTGCTCGAGGAATGCCGGGTTCTCGCGGTCGAGGAAGCAATGGACGCGCACGGTGGACCGGTACGAGATCCCGAGGCTTTCGACAAGCTCAGGGCGCTCGTGCACGCGGAGGTCCCGCAGCGTACCGCCGCGGTCCTCGCCCTGGTTCGTCCTGTGCTGACCGCTGCCCTGGCTTTGTCGGCGCAACTGCAATCAGCCTCGGGTGAGCCGGCAGACGATGTTCGGGAGCAGCTCGACGGCTTGATCTTTCGCGGATTCGTCACCGAGTTCGGTTCTCGCAGATTGGCGGACCTGCCGCGCTATCTCGCGGCGGCGACGAAGCGGTTGGCCACTCTGCCGAGCAGCGCAGGCCGTGACGCGGCGGCGATGGATGTACTCGATCGGGTGTACGCGTCGTACGGACGACTGCTGGATTCGCTTCCGGAGAGCAGAAAGAACAGTTCCGGGGTGCAGGAGTTGTTCTGGATGATCGAGGAGCTGCGCGTGGGACTGTTCGCCCAAGGGATTCGTACGGCGTATCCGGTCTCCGAGAAGCGTATCGAGAAGGCGATCTCGGACCAGAGCCGCTGACGGGCGGAACTGTCAGTCGATGTCGGCGGACTCGCGGTGCTTACGCAGTTCGTGGATTTCCTTCTCGAAGTCCTCGGCCGAACTGAACGAGCGGTACACGGAAGCGAAGCGCAGGTACGCCACTTCGTCCAGATCACGGAGCGGACCGAGAATGGCCAATCCCACCTCGTTGCTGGGGATCTCCGCTGATCCCGCTGCACGGATTGCGTCCTCGACCTGCTGTGCCAGCAGGTTGAGCGCATCGTTGTCGACATCTCTGCCCTGGCACGCGCGTCGAACTCCCTTGACGACCTTCTCGCGGCTGAACGGCTCGGTCACGCCGCTGCGCTTCACGACTGCAAGCACTGCTGCCTCGACGGTCGTGAAACGACGACCGCACTCCGGGCAGGAGCGACGCCGCCGGATTGCCTGTCCCTCGTCCATCTCACGCGAGTCGACCACGCGTGAGTCGGGATGCCTGCAGAACGGGCAATGCATGAGGGACCCTCCGTCGTAGCCGATGCTCCGACGACGAGCACGCACATCGGGGCAGTCCACCGAGGATACTCAGCCTTCTCGAACCCGACGGGGGCGGTGGTCATCTGCCGGTCGTGTACTCGACGAGAGCTCCGTCGTGCACTTCGACCACACCGGCCGGCTGCACACCTGCATCGGGTGCGACGGCTCGCAGGTTCGCGATGCCGATCAGACCACCGGCCACGACGACCACTGCGAGCATCCACAACACCAGCGATCGCAGTCGAACCGGCTGGCTCGCGAAGTGCGCGGAGGTCGCGTCGAACTCGCGATCGGCCTCCTCACGATCGGTGACGTCGGTCCACGACGGGTCGAGGACCGGAACGCACGGTGCGCTCTGCGTACGGGGCACCGTGGTGACACCGTGCATCCCGAGGGGACTCCGCAGAACGGGACGGGCCCGGCGACGACGCTCGACGACGGTCGACCGGGCACGGACACCGGCGGCGGTGGGGCGATCGGTGATGATGGTCATCGGAACCTCGACTTCGCTCGTTGGATCGATTGTTCGATCAGGCGTTCGATGGACGCTTGTTCGAAGTTCTATCACGAGCCTCCGACAAAGTCTGCAGAAAACGCGACACGAGTCGAACAGATGTTTGATTCAACAGCTGATACACGCTAGATTCGTGTCAGAAACCACACGCCACACGAGTCGACACCATCAACTCCAGTCCGCGCAGACCTACCCCGCAGACCGGATCCCAGGACACCAGCAGGAGGCCGACAGCATGAAGGACGAGACCTCGACGAGGTCGACCACGCGTTCCACGACGACGGGTTCCAGGACGACCGGAGCCAAGGCCACCGCCACCAAGGCCGCAGCAGGAAAGTCGGCTGCGGAACCCACGTCAAAGGCCATGGAGGTCGGCACCGACATCAGTGCGGGTCTGACCGAGCGGCAGCGGAAGGTACTCGAGGTCATTCGCGCGTCGGTCACCGAGCGCGGCTACCCGCCCAGCATCCGCGAGATCGGCGATGCGGTCGGTCTGACATCGACCTCTTCCGTTGCTCACCAGCTGCGCACCCTCGAGCGCAAGGGCTTCCTCCGGCGCGACGCCAACCGTCCCCGTGCCGTCGACGTCCGGGGTCTCGACGAGGTGCAGGCCGACCAGGCTGCCGCCGCGGTCGACGGTTCGCCCGCGTCCGAGGAACAGGATCGGTTGCCGACCCCGACGTTCGTGCCGGTGCTGGGCCGGATCGCCGCCGGCGGTCCGATCCTGGCCGAAGAGGCCGTCGAGGACGTGTTCCCGCTCCCCCGCGAGCTGGTCGGTCAGGGCTCTCTGTTTCTGCTGAAAGTGGTCGGCGAGTCGATGATCGACGCGGCCATCTGCGACGGCGACTGGGTGGTGGTTCGTCAGCAGTCCGTGGCCGACAACGGTGACATCGTCGCTGCGATGATCGACGGGGAGGCCACCGTCAAGACGTTCAAGCGGTCCAAGGGCGAGGTGTGGCTGCTGCCGCACAATCCGCTGTTCGAGCCCATTCCGGGCAACAACGCCGCGATCCTCGGCAAGGTCGTGACCGTGATGCGCAAGCTGTAGAGATCGTCACGGCAGTGACATGCGAAGGGCCGCAGCACATGTGCTGCGGCCCTTCGCGTTCTTCGGATCAGCGGATCACAGATTCAATCCGCGGCCGATGATCTCCTTCATGATCTCGGTGGTGCCGCCGTAGATGGTCTGCACACGGGAGTCCATGTACGCCTTGGCGATCGGGTATTCCTTCATGTAGCCGTAGCCACCGTGCAACTGCAGGCACCGGTCGATCAGTTTGACCTGGTTCTCGGTGGTCCACCATTTCGCCATGGCAGCTTCTTGGACGGTCAGCTTGTCTTCGTTGAGCAGTTCGATGAACTTGTCCACCATGATGCGGGTGGCGGTGGTCTCGGTGGCCAACTCCGCCAACACGAATCGGGTGTTCTGGAACTTGCCGATCGACTTTCCGAAGGCCTTACGGTCGCGGCAGTACTGGATCGTCATCTCGAGCGCGGATTCCATCGCGGCGGCCGCGACGACGGCGATCGACAGGCGTTCCTGGGGCAGATTCTGCATGAGGTAGATGAAGCCCATGCCTTCCTCGCCCAGCAGGTTGGCGGCGGGCACGCGCACGTCGGTGAAGCTGAGTTCGGCGGTGTCCTGAGCCTTCATGCCGATCTTGTCGAGGTTGCGGCCGCGCTCGAATCCGGGCATGTCGCGTTCGACGACCAGCAGGCTGAAGCCCTGTGCGCCCTTCTCGGGGTCGGTGCAGGCCACGACGATGATCAGGTCGGCGTTGATTCCGTTGGTGATGAACGTCTTCGAGCCGTTGAGCACCCAGTCGTCGCCGTCACGGACAGCCTTGGTCTTGATGCCCTGCAGGTCGCTTCCGGTGCCGGGCTCGGTCATCGCGATCGCGGTGATCAGTTCGCCGGAGCAGAATCCGGGGAGCCAGCGCTGCTTCTGCTCGTCGTTGGCAAGGTCGATGAAATACGGCGCGACGACGTCGTTGTGCAGGGTGAAGCCGATACCGCTGTATCCGCCGCGGGTGGTTTCCTCGGTGACGATGGCGTTGTAGCGGAAGTCCTTGACTCCGCCGCCACCGAATTCCTCGGGCGCTGCCGTTCCGAGGAAGCCCTGCTTACCGGCCTCGACCCAGACGTCGCGGTCGACGATGTTCTGCTCTTCCCACTTCGCATGGTTCGGCGCTACGTGCTGATCGAGAAATTTCCGGTACGACTCCCGGAACAACTCGTGCTCGGGCTCGAAAAGTGTGCGTTCCACGCAGATCTCCTTGTTCGGTGCATACCGACATCGACCTGTGAACGGTGTCATTCGCGGTCGTCGGTACGACTGACATCACGCTCCAACAGTACGTTCGGGACGTCACGGAGGTCGATGACCAAAACGCGCGCGATTCGTGACCGACCCCGCTACCGTGCGCGTTTGCCCGCCCTTCTCGCGAGCGCCGAGACGATCGGGTACCCGAGAAGGATGCCGACGGAACCCCACGCGATACCGCCGAGCTCGACCGATCCGACGGACAGCGTCAGGTCACCGATTCCGGCGACGAGCGCTGCAGCGACGACCATGAGATTGACCGGATCGGTGAAGTCGACCTTGGCGTCGGTCCAGATGCGTACGCCCAGCAGCCCGATGAGGCCGTACAGAACCAGGGTTGCGCCGCCGATGACCCCGTCGGGCACGGTGAAGATCAGTGCACCGAACTTGGGCGAGAACGCGAGCACCGTCGCGGTGATCGATGCGACCCAGTACGCGGCGGTCGAGTAGACACGAGTGGCCGCCATGACGCCGATGTTCTCCGCGTAGGTGGTGGTTCCCGAACCGCCGCCCGCTCCGGCCAGCGTGGTCGCCAGCCCGTCGGCGATCAAGGCGTCGCCGGCCACATCGTCGAGGTTCTTGCCGGTCATCGCGGCGACGGCTTTGACGTGCCCCACGTTCTCGGCGACCAGGACGATCACCACCGGCAGCGCCACGAGGATCACCGACAGCTCGAACGACGGTCCACGAAACTCGGGCAGACCGATCCAGCTCGCAGCGCTCAATGCGTCGAGCCGCGGTTGCGCGATCCCTCCGGTGACTGCGGCGAACACCCAACCCACGACGACGCCGAGCAGGATTCCCAGTCGCCCGATCAGGCCAGGTCCTACCGCTGTCGCCAACAGAATCGCGACCAGGGTGATGGCTGCGATCAGCGGCTGTGCCTCGAACGACGTGGTGGCGGCCGGTGCCAGGTTCAGCCCGATGAGTACCACGACGGCACCGGTCACGACGGGCGGCATCGCCGCGTCGAGTACCCGCTGCCCTGCGAACTTCACCACGAAGCCCACCGCTGCCAGTACGACGCCCACACACAGCACGGCTCCGAGCTGGGCGGCAGGTCCGTCGGCTTGGGTGGCACCGAGCGGGGCCAGAAACGCGAAGGAGGAACCCAGGTAGCTGGGCACCCGGCCTCGGGTGATGACCAGGAACAGCGCCGTCCCTATGCCCGAGAACAGCAGTGTCGTCGACACCGGAAATCCGGTGATCGTCGGAACCAACAGGGTCGCGCCGAACATCGCGACCACATGCTGCATTCCGATACCGATGGTACGGGGCCACGTCAATCGCTCATCGGGCGAGACCACCGCCCCGGCGTCGACGGTCTTTCCGTTTCCGTGCAGCGTCCAACCGAGAGTTCTCATGATGGAAGGCAACACTATTGGATCAGCCGAGAATCGCGCTCACTGCCTCGCGGGCAGCGGCGGTGCTGTCCGTTTTCAGGGCGGCCGCGGCCGCTTCCTTGCACTGAGCGAGCGTGACCGTTGCCAGTTTCGACCCCACGTGCGCGACGGCAGCCGACGCAGCCGAGAGCGAGGTGATGCCCAGCCCTACCAGCACGCAGGCCAGCAGCGGATCGGCAGCGGCCTCACCGCAGACTCCGACGGGCTTGCCCGCCTTGGCTCCCGCGGCCGCGGTGTGCGCCACCAGCGCCAACACGGCCGGCTGCCACGGATCGGTCAGGCCGGCGAGCTGAGCGGACATGCGGTCGGCGGCCATCGTGTACTGCGCCAGATCGTTGGTACCGATGGACAGGAAGTCCACGTGCTCGAGGATGTGTTCGGCGAGCAGAGCGGCGGCGGGGATCTCGATCATGACCCCCGGAGTGAGTCCGCGCTCGCGGACGTCGGCAGCGAAATCCTTTGCCTCCAGCGCCGTCGCGATCATCGGAGCCATCACCCACGGGGAGGAATCGGTCGCCTTGGCGGCTGCTGCGATGCCGTCGAGCTGGCGGTACAGAATCCCTCGATCGGCCTCGGCGATGCGGATGCCGCGAATGCCCAGGGCCGGGTTGGCCTCGTCGGGATGAGTGGCGAACCGAAGTGGCTTGTCCGAGCCGGCATCGAGAGTCCGAACGACGACCTTCTTGCCTGCGAACGCGTCGAGTACCTGTGCGTAGATCTCGGCCTGCTCGTCGACGGTGGGTTCGGAGTCGCGGTCCAGGAAGCACAGCTCGGTACGAAACAGACCGACGCCGTCCGCTGCGCTCGACCGCGCCGCGCGAGCACCGGCACCGTCCTGGACGTTGGCGAGAATGTCGACTGCGTGGCCGTCGGCGGTGGTTCCGGGACCGACCCACTGGGATACCCGGTCGAGCTCGTCGCGGGCAGACACCACGGCAGCGCGGGCCGAGTCGGCGTCGGGTTCGAGATCGATGCGGCCGCTGGTTCCGTCGACCGATGCGTTCGTACCCGCTGCGATGTCGTCGAGCCCAGCCACGGCGACGATGCACGGAATGCCCAGCTGGCGCGCAATGATCGCGGTGTGACTGGTCGGACCGCCCAGCGAGGTGGCGAGTCCCACGATCAGGGTGGGGTCCAGGCCGGCGGTGTCGGCGGGCGCAAGGTCGTCGGCGAACAGCACCGACGGTTGGTCCGGTACCGGAACACCGGGCTCCGGAACGCCGAGGATCTCGGCGATGACGCGATCGCGAATGTCGCGCAGATCGGTCACACGCTCGGCCATCAGCCCGCCGAGCTGGGTGAACATCGCGGCGAACTTCTCCGTTGCCGCCGCCGTTGCCGTGACGGCAGAACTGCCCTCGGCGATCGAGGAGCGAGCGGCCCCGAGCCATCCGCGGTCGGTGGCCATCGCGGCGTTGGCAGACAGAACCTCCGAAGCAGCGCCGGTCGCGAGCTCCGCGCGACCGCGTAGTCGGGAGGCGACAGCATTCGCTGCGGCGTCGAAGACGGCCTTCTCGGACTCCCGATCGGCCTCGGCGACCTCGCCGGTGTCGGCCGGGATGGACGGGCGGGCACCGGGACGAATGACGGGTCCGTATCCGACGCCGGGCACGACGGGTGTGCCGCGCAGTGTCGTCTGCGCTGCTCCGGCCCCGGCTGCATCGACTGTCGTGTCGGTGTGTCCGGTCGAAGCGGTGCTAACCGATCCCGTCATGTGGTCCTCCTCGGATCCTGCGTGAACAAAGGTCATCGCATCTGTTCGGCGAGCTGTGGCGTACTCACTCACTTGCCTGTGTTGTGACCGAGATTACTCCAAACCCTTGACATGTCAACACACACGGGCGTAAAACAACATAA
Source organism: Rhodococcus cercidiphylli (assembly GCF_033042225.1). Lineage (NCBI taxonomy): Bacteria > Bacillati > Actinomycetota > Actinomycetes > Mycobacteriales > Nocardiaceae > Rhodococcus > Rhodococcus cercidiphylli. The sequence goes on along the minus strand of NZ_JAWLKE010000001.1, from coordinate 476,402 downwards.
AGCAACATCAACCGGGAAGGAGACGCAGGTGTACGCCGAAGAACGCCAACACGCCATCGCCGAACTGATCAGCACGCACGGCCGCGTCTCCGTCAACGATCTGTCTGCAACGTACGGCGTCACCACCGAAACCGTGCGACGCGATCTCGCCACCCTCGACCGAATGGGAGTCGTCCGCCGCGTCCACGGTGGAGCAGTACCCGCGTCCGCACTGACCACACTCGAGCCCGGCGTCTCCGAGCGAGAGTTCACCCGCGCCGACCAGAAGGACGCCATCGCAGCCGCGGCGTTGTCCTTCCTGCCACCGGTGGGCGGCAGTGCGGTGTTCGACGCGGGCACCACGACGGGCCGGTTGGCGGGCCTGCTTCCCCACGACCGCGAGCTGACTCTGGTGACCAACTCGGTGCCGATCGCCGCCCGGGCCGCAACCATGCCGAGCGTGAGTCTTCGACTGCTCGGCGGGCGGGTGCGCGGAACGACCCAGGCTGCCGTCGGCGACGAAGCACTGCGCGCCCTCGAATGGCTACGGGTGGACGTCGCGTTCATCGGTACCAACGCCATCAGCGTCGGGCACGGCCTGTCCACCCCGGACAGCGACGAGGCAGCCGTCAAGCGCGCGATGGTCGATGCAGCCAACCACGTTGTGGTGCTCGCAGATTCGTCGAAGATCGGACGCGAGCACCTCGTCAGCTTCGCCCGAGTGCAGTCCATCGACGTCATCGTCACCGACAGCGACATCTCGAACAACGACCGTAAGAAGCTCAGCGACAAAGGAATCGAGGTGGTGATCGCATGATGGTCACACTCACGGCCAACCCGAGCATCGACCGCACGGTCACGCTCGACACACCACTGGTTCGCGGGGGCGTGCACCGGGCATCGACGTCGGTCTCCGACCCGGGTGGCAAGGGCGTCAACGTCGCTCGTGTCCTCGGCGGATCCGGAATCGACGCGATGGCCGTACTCCCGGCCAATGCCGGAGACCCCCTGCTCGACGCGATGTCCGACAAGGGCGTGCGGTACTCCGCCGTTCCGACGTCGGGGCCGGCCCGTACCAACATCACGGTGAGCGAGGTCGGTGGCACCACCACCAAGATCAACGAGCCCGGTGCGACGGTGTCGGAGCAGACCCGCACCGAGCTGCGGGAGCGAATCCTCTCTCTCGCAGTCGATGCCGAATGGGTGGTGCTCTCCGGTTCGCTTCCGCCCGGTCTGCCCGTCGACTGGTACGCCGAGCTCGTCACGGCGCTGCGTGCCACGTCGGCGAAAGTTGCGGTGGATACCTCCGACGAGCCACTGCTCGCTCTCGCGGCGGCCTTCCCGGCGTCGGCACCCGATCTGATCAAACCCAATTCCGAGGAACTCGCCCAACTCACCGGGTACGATTCCGAAGAGTTGGAAAGCGCAGCGGCGCAGGGTGATCCGACGGCTGCGATCGCAGCCGCCACCATCCTTCTCGGCCGAGGTGTCGGCGCGGTGTTGGCCACTCTCGGCAGCGCCGGAGCCGTTCTCGTCACCGAGGACGGATCCTGGTACGCCAGCCCACCCCCGATCACCGCGGTCAGCACGGTCGGCGCAGGCGATTCCTCGCTCGCCGGCTACATCCTCGCCGACGCCGAGAACTGTTCCGACGCAGACAAACTTCGCCGCGCCGTCGCCTACGGAACGGCGGCAACCGCGCTTCCAGGCACCACGCTTCCACTGCCCGAGCAGACCCACCCGAATTCGGTGACGGTCCGTGCGCTCGACATCCCCACCTCCGTCACCCCGTCCACGCTCTCCCCTTCTTCGAATCGTCTCTAGGAGCCTGCAATGTCCACCCCCACCGAAGATCAGCAGATCATCGCCGAGGATCTGATCCTCCTCGACGCCGATCTCGGCGAATCCAAGGAAGCCGTCATCGAACGCCTCGCAGGCGTTCTGGCTTCCGCGGGTCGCGCAACCGAGACCGATGCTCTGCGCGACGCCGCTCTGGCCCGCGAAGCGCAGTCTGCAACAGGCCTGCCCGGCGGCATCGCCATCCCGCACTGCCGCTCCGAAGCGGTCACCTCGGCCTCGCTCGGATTTGCCCGACTGAATCCCAAGGTCGATTTCGGTGCCCCCGACGGCCCCGCCGACCTCGTGTTCCTCATCGCCGCGCCGGCCGGTGCCGGATCGGCACACATGAAGTTGCTCTCCAGCCTGGCGCGCGCCCTGGTCAAGCCGGAGTTCGTCACCTCGCTGCGCAACGCGTCCTCGGCAACCGAGATCGTCACGCTCGTCGACGGCGTCATCAACCCTGCTGCCAAGCCGGCCGCTACGACCACTGCGGCAGCTCCCGTGTCGACCGCCGAGCACAGCGCGGCCGCCACCCCGGCCGAGGCCACTGCCCCCAAGCACATCGTCGCAGTCACCGCCTGCCCCACCGGAATCGCGCACACCTACATGGCTGCCGATTCCCTCGTCGCCGCCGGTGAGCGCGCCGGAGTCACGGTGCACGTCGAGACCCAGGGCTCGAGCGGCAGCACGCCGCTGGACCCGAAGATCATCGCCGGAGCCGAAGCAGTCATCTTCGCCACCGACGTGGGCGTCAAGGGCCGCGAGCGTTTCGCCGGCAAGCCCGTCATCTCCTCGGGCGTCAAGCGCGCCATCAACGAGCCCGACGTCATGCTCACCGAAGCCCTACGCGCTGCACTGAACCCGGACGCAGCTCGCGTCGGCGGTACCGCAGTGGCTGCCGGCTCGAACGACTCCGCAGGTGAACTCGGCTGGGGCACCCGCATCCGCCAGATCCTGCTCACCGGCGTCAGCTACATGATCCCGTTCGTCGCTGCCGGTGGTCTGCTGATCGCTCTCGGCTTCCTGCTCGGCGGATACGAGATCTCCGGAGTTGCCGAGGACATCGTCGTCAACAACTCCATCACCTCGCTGCCCGAAGGCGGAATCGCCGCCTACCTCGGTGCCGTGCTCTTCCAGATCGGCGCGCTGTCGTTCAGCTTCCTGGTGCCCGCACTGGCCGGCTACATTTCCTACGCCATTGCCGACAGACCAGGTCTGGCACCGGGATTCACCGCAGGTGCGGTGGCCGTTCTGGTGGGTGCAGGCTTCATCGGCGGTCTCGTCGGTGGTCTGATCGCCGGCTTCGTCGCACTCTGGATCAGCAAATGGAAGATCCCCGCAGTTCTGCGCGGACTCATGCCGGTCGTCATCATTCCGCTGTTCGCCACACTCATCGTCGGCGCAATCATGTTCCTGCTGCTCGGCAAGCCGCTCGCCGCGATCACCAGTGGACTCACCGACTGGCTCAACGGCCTCAGCGGTTCCTCGGTCATCATCCTCGGCATCATTCTCGGCCTGATGATGTGCTTCGACCTCGGCGGACCGGTCAACAAGGCAGCCTACGCATTCGCCACCGCAGGCCTGTCTGTCACCGACACCGCGTCGCTGCGCATCATGGCAGCGGTCATGGCCGCAGGAATGGTGCCGCCACTGGCCATGGCACTCGCCTCGACCGTTCGCGCACGCCTGTTCACCGAAGCCGAGCGCGAGAACGGCAAGGCCGCATGGTTCCTGGGAGCTGCATTCATCTCCGAGGGCGCAATCCCGTTCGCCGCAGCCGACCCCTTCCGTGTCATCCCCTCGATGATGGCCGGCGGCGCAGTGACCGGTGCGATGATCATGGCGTTCGACGTCACCCTCAGCGCACCGCACGGCGGCATCTTCGTGTTCTTCGCGATCGGAAACATCCTGTGGTTCATCCTTTCGCTGGCAGCGGGCACCATCGTCTCCGCGTTCCTGGTCGTCTCGGCCAAGCAGTTCGTCAAGGGCAAGAACGCCCCGTCGGACGCCGAACTCGATCCCGCACTCGCCACCGTCTGACACTCGCTACGATCGCAACAACCCCACTACGAAGGAGCACCATGCCCAGCACCACAGTCGCCGTCGGATCCTCGATCGGTCTGCACGCCCGCCCCGCAGCCCTGATCGCCGACGCCGTCGCCGAAGCCGGCGTAGACGTCACCCTCGCAGTGGCCGACTCGGAGCCGGTGGATGCAGGTTCGGCCCTGATGATCATGACGCTCGGCGCCACCAAGGGCACCGAAGTCACCGTCAGCAGCGACGACCAGGCAGCACTCGACAAGGTGGTCGCACTCGTCGAAGCAGACCTGGACGCTTAGGTCGTTCCGCAGGCTCCACTCCTGCGACGCCTAACGAGAACGCATCGATCGCCGGACGGTGAATCCCACCGCTCCGGCGATCAGCACCACACCGGCAGCGACGGCCGCTCGGAATGACCATTCCGAGTCCGTCGCTGCTGGCGTTTGCGGCGACTGATCTGCGCTCGAGGTCGGCGACACCGACTCCGGCGCACTGGATTCGGCGGCGGTGGGCTCCGGAACAGCGAACTCGAGAGACAACGCATCCGTGAATCGAAGAATCGGCGGAAGGCTTCCGTCCGTCGGAGCGAAACCCGCTTCCGATGCGAGGAGCAGACTTCCGTCGTCGAGGAACGCCAGTGCCTCGCCCTGCGGTTGATCGGGCAATGCCATCACTGCCCGTGGCGTGGCAGGATCGACCAGCGCGGACGCGATATCGCCAGCGGAAGAATCGAACAGGTACGCGTCGGTGTACGTGCGCACCGCGGCGACGCTGCCGTCGGCGCTCACCGCTCCCCCGGTGGCCAATATCGATCCGACCACGAACGGCGGCCCACCGACCGTGTCCGTTGCGGTGAACGCCAGGTCTCCCACCTTGCGCATCGGCGTCGGCCCGGGGCTGCTCAGATCGGTGACCGATTCGTCGCCTGCAGGTACGTACACCCCGCTCACGCCCGAGAGTTCCTTGGTGACGATCACCGGTCTACCACCGGGCTCGATCAGGATCGCCTCGGCGTCATGTGCGCCGTCCGGGTAGGTCAGTCGGTACAGTTCGCCCGCACCCGATGCCGGGTCCATGCGCGTCAATGCCACTGTGTCGCGTCGCATCTGATTGTCGCCGATGTCCGCCAACCACAGCGAGCCGTCGTACGAGGTCAGGTCTTCGACGTCGTACGGGTCGACGGGAACGTCGATCCATCGCTCGACCGTGCAGTCGGCACCGAGCGCCGCGACCCGATCATCGGCTCCGCTGTCGCCGATTGCGTAGAGGACCCCGTCGATCGAGGTCAGGCCTGACAACTCGGCGAGACCAGGATCGGTTGGTCGACAATACGTTTCGGTCTCGATCGGAGCGGCGAAGGCAGGCACCGACAACGCGACCGTCGTGGCGACCGCAGCCGCGGCCGCTCCGCACACCACCAGCCGTGGCCCCACCGAGATCAGGCGGTGGGAACGGTTGCCGTGAACTCGACCAACGCCGCCGCGAGCGATTGCGGCACACGCGCTTCCACGCGCGTGCCCTCTTCCTCGTGGGTGGATTTCACGATCCGGCCGTCGGTGTGGATGCGCGCGACCAGATCGCCACGGGTGTACGGCACGAGTACGTCGACCAACACGTCCGGCTCGGAGAGGATCTCGGCCAGGTGATCTCGCAGGGCGTCGATTCCCTCGCCGGTCTTGGCCGAGACGAACCGGGCGCCGTCGAGCAATCCGCGCAGCTGGGTCAGCTGCACCGGATCGGCAGCGTCGATCTTGTTGACCACCAACAACTCCGGCGGCATCTTCGCATCCTGCTCGCGAACCACCTCGGTGATCACCTCGCGCACGGCCTTGATCTGATCGATCGGAAGAGGATCCGATCCGTCGACCACGTGCAGCAGCAGGGTTGCATCGGTGACTTCCTCGAGTGTCGAGCGGAACGCTTCGACCAACTGAGTCGGAAGGTGCCGAACGAAGCCGACGGTGTCGGTCAGCACGATCTCGCGGCCGTCTTCGAGGGTCGACTTGCGCGTGGTGGGATCGAGGGTGGCGAACAACGCGTTCTGGACCAGCACACCGGATCCGGTCAGTGCATTCAGCAGACTCGACTTGCCCGCGTTCGTGTATCCCACGATCGCGATGGACGGCACCGTACCGCTCAGGCGCTGTTCGCGTTTGGTGTCGCGGGCCTGCTTCATGCCCTTGATCTCGCGGCGCAGCTTGGCCATTCGCTCACGAATGCGTCGACGGTCGGTCTCGATCTTCGTCTCACCCGGTCCGCGCAGACCCACACCACCGTTGCTGCCCGCACGTCCACCGGCCTGCCGCGACATGGATTCACCCCAGCCGCGGAGCCTGGGCAACATGTACTCCATCTGGGCGAAGGCGACCTGCGCCTTGCCTTCTCGCGAGGTCGCATGCTGGGCGAAGATGTCGAGGATCAGCGCGGTGCGGTCGATGACCTTGACCTTGACGACCTTCTCCAGCGCATTGAGCTGAGCAGGCGTCAGTTCACCGTCGCAGATCACCGTGTCGGCACCGGTCGCGAGGACGATGTCACGCACTTCCTTGGCCTTGCCGGAACCGATGTACGTCGCGGCGTCGGGCTTGTCGCGTCGCTGCATCAGCGCTTCGAGTACCTCCGAGCCGGCGGTCTCGGCGAGTGCAGCCAGTTCGGTCATGCTGGACTCGGCCTGCGCGGCCGTGCCGGTGGTCCAGACTCCGACCAACACGACGCGTTCGAGGCGCAGCTGCCGGTACTCGACCTCGGTGACGTCGGTGAGTTCGGTGGACAGTCCGGCCACTCGACGCAGCGCGGTGCGGTCTTCGAGCTGCATGTCGCCGGACGACGGGGAGTTCTCGTCGTTCAGCGGAGACCGAGCCAGTCGCCTCGACCACGCGTCGGACTCTTCGCGAGTCCAGGCGGATTCGGTTTCGGGAGCACCGTCGACCTCGTCGCGACTGTCGTCGACCGGTTCGCCCGCAGGGGATGTTTCATGTGAGTTCGTCATACGTCACCCATGATCCACGAAAAGCCCAGCGTATGCACGCGGGTTTCGGTCCGGGCGGATGCCGAGGCCGGGGCGATCGTCAGGACTGAGCCTTCAGCCACCGGTCGTCGATCTCGCCGCGGGCCAGCAGCACCGACGGTCCGCGCAGAGTGGCACCGACGTGATCGATGTTCACGCGCACCCGACCGCCGAGCACACCGACGCTCACCTCCCCGGTCTCGAGACCCTCGTAGGACAGCGCCGCCGCGGCCGCCGCCACGGTTCCGGTTCCACACGATCGCGTCTCCCCGACGCCACGCTCGAACACACGCATCTCGACGGCACCGTCGTCGAGCCTGGTCAGGATCTCGACGTTCGCGCCGCGGGGAAAGAACTCGGAGTCCAGTGTCGGCGGTGCGGACAGGTCGAGGGCACCGAGAGATGCGCGCGTCAACGAACCGTCGACACAGGCCAGGTGCGGATTGCCGACGTCGATTCCGACGCCCTCGTACGTTCCGCCCGCGAGGGTCACCGAGCTCGAGCCCATCAGAGTGACGTCACCCATCGCCACGGTGACATCGGCGTCGGTGTCGTCGAACGAGTGAACGGTCACAGCGCGTGCGCCCGCACGCGAACCCACCACGAACTGATCGCGTTGCTCGAGGTCGTGTACCCGCAGGTAGTGCGCGAACACGCGGACGCCGTTGCCGCACATCTCGGCGATGGTGCCGTCGCCGTTGCGGTAGTCCATGAACCAGTCCTCGGGCTCGACACCCGACGGAATGCGATCGAGTACGCCTGCATCGCGGAGCACCCCGGCCCGGGCAACGCGAAGGATGCCGTCGGCACCGAGGCCCTGGCGTCGATCACACAACACCGAGACCGCCGACCTGGTGAGTTCGAGCTCGGCTGCCGGATCCGGCAGTACGACGAAGTCGTTCTGAGTTCCATGGCCTTTGGCGAAGTGCATGGCCGCGAGTCTACGGGGGTTCCGTTACGCGGGGTCGATCGCGGACAGGGCGTCCGACATCAGCGTGGGCGACGCACCGTCGAGCCAACGGACACGGTCGTCGCGGCGAAACCACGAGCGTTGGCGTCGCACGTAGCGTCTGGTTCCGATGAACGTCCGTTCCCGCGCGAACTCGACGTCGTACTCCCCCGCCAACACGTCGAGAGCCTGCGCGTACCCGATCGCGCGCGACGCGGTGACGCCCTCACGCAGCCCCAGACCGAGCAGCCCTTCCACCTCGTCGAGCAGTCCGGTCTCGAACATCTGTCGCGTGCGCTCGGCGATCCGCTCGTCCAGTTCGGCCGTGTCGCGGTCGACTCCGAGCACCACCGTGCCCCAGCGAGGTGCGCCGATCTTCGGAGCCGAGGCCGCGAACGGCTGCCCGGTCAGCTCCACCACCTCGAGCGCCCGGACCATGCGCCTGCCGTCGGTGGGCAGTATCGATGCGGCAGCCTCGGGATCGGCGGCCGTCAACGCGCGATGGATCTCCTCGACACCGTTGCGATCGAGGACTGCTTCCCACTTCGCCCGCACGACGGGGTCGGTTGCCGGAAAGGCCCACTCGTCGAGCAACGATTGCACGTACATCATCGACCCCCCGACGATGATCGGTCGCAATCCGCGCGATCGAATGTCCTCGACGTCGGCGACCGCAGCCGCTTGATACCGCGCGACGGTGGCGATGTCGGTGACCTCGAGCACATCGAGTTGATGGTGCGGAATCCCGCGCCGCTGAGCGACTGGCAGTTTCGCGGTCCCGATGTCCATTCCCCGGTACTGCTGCATCGCGTCGATATTGACGATTTCACCGCCGAATGTCTCGGCCAGATCGAGAGCCAGGTCGGATTTGCCTGCGGCCGTCGGGCCGATGATCGCGACCGGAGTCGTGGCCGGATCGCTCGCCCCATCAGTCACGAGACCAGGTCCCCACGAAGTATCCGACGCCGAAAGGGGCACCTCGGTAGAGCTCCGTCGTCGTCTTCGCATCGGCTCCGGCGAGTGCTGCCAGCACCTGCCACGCCGGTCGGCCGCTGACACCGAGCGATGCGCACAGGTCCGGTTCCAGACCGGCCAACGCGTCGACGTCCGCTGCCGCGAGGGCATCGTCGATCCGGCGCTGGACCTCCTCGGCGCGCTCGTCGAACGATCCGGGGGCCTTCGGAGTCAGCGTGTTCGCCCCGTCTGCCAGCACCAGAACGCCCCAGCTCTCCGCCGAGGCGTCGAACTCTCGGCGCAGCTCCTCGCCGAACTCCGCGCACCACTCGGGGCTCGCATCGGCCGGGATCGTGCGGACCTCGACCGGATCGTCGGGCGCAGCCTGTCCTCGCAGCCACCCCGCGATCAGAACGGCCAGCGGCAGGTCCGGGTCTGCCCCAGTCTGATCCGCGGCGCTGGACAGGCTCACGACCACGTCGACTCCGAAGCCCCGAAACGTGCCGATAGTGGCCTCGCCGAACGTGGAGGACGTGCGATCGACGCCGACGGCGATCCAGCGGTCGACCGTCGACGTCAGGTGTGTCGTCGCGCTGACGGCGGCGACCCGAAGATCTGCTGTCTCGGCCTCCCCCGCGCCCATCAGTTCGGGGACCAACAACGGCGGAGAGGGCACCAGGGCCGCGGCACGAAACACGAGCACCACGCTAGTCGCTGGTGCGACTTGGCCGGACGGGTCCACCTCGAGTCGTCTGAGCTGTTTCAATGGTCCGATCGGTCGTCACCTAGTTCAATGGTGTCCAGATCGCGATTGAGGCAGCCGTGACGCGCGGCAGAGATGAGGAACAATGACCGACCCGAACGCCGGTACCCCCACCACCCCCGAGGCTCCGTCCTCGGATGCACCCGCCCAGCCCCCCGGTGCCACCGCTCCCGATGCGGCGAACCACGGCGGACCCAAGCCCGGAGGTGGACCCAAGCCGGGCGGTGGACCGAAGCCCGGTGGTGGACCCAGGCCCGCGGGCCCAGGTGCCGGTTCTCCTCGGCCCGGCAGTTCGGCCGGTGCCAAACCTCACCCCACGCCCTCCCACGTCCCCACGGCAATCCCGGCGGTCACGCCTGCGAGCGATCCCAGCAAGTTCGGCAGAGTCGACGACGACGGTACGGCGTGGGTGACCACCTCCGACGGCGAGCGGCAGATCGGGTCCTGGCAAGCCGGAGACGCAGCGGAAGGGCTCGCCCATTTCGGTCGGCGTTACGACGATCTGGCCACCGAGGTCGGTCTGCTCGAAGCTCGATTGACCTCCGGTACAGGCGATGCCAAGAAGACGAAGGCCGCAGCGTCCGCGCTGCTGGAGAGCCTGCCGACTGCGGCAGTGATCGGTGACCTCGATCTGCTCGCGAGGCGACTCGACGCGGTCGTCGAGCATTCGGATGCCGCAGCAGCGGTGGCCAAGCACGAGAAGGAGCTCGAACGCGCCGAACACACGGCACGCAAGGAAGCTCTCGCAGTCGAAGCCGAACAGATCGGCAGCGAATCGACCCAGTGGAAGCACGCGGGAGATCGGCTACGCGAAATCCTCGACGAGTGGAAGACGATTCGCGGGGTCGACCGCAAGATCGACGATGCCCTGTGGAAGCGGTACTCGAAGGCTCGGGAAAACTTCAATCGTCGCCGCGGCGCGCACTTCGCCGATCTCGATCGTGAGCGCGGTGCGGCCAAGACTCGCAAGGAAGAACTCGTCGAGCGGGCCAAAGCCCTGTCGTCGTCCACCGATTGGGGTCCCACCGCAGCTGCGTTCCGCGATCTGCTGGTGGAGTGGAAAGCATCCGGCCGCGCTCCTCGTGATGCCGACGACGCTCTGTGGAAGAACTTCAAGGCCGCACAGGACGTGTTCTTCGCCGCCCGTAACGCCGCGGCCTCCGAGCGGGACGCCGAGTTCGAGGCCAACGCCGAGGCCAAGGAAGCCCTGCTGGCCAAGACCCACATCGACCCGAGCAAGGACCTCGACGCTGCCCGCTCGGCGCTGCGCGATCTGCAGGACAAGTGGGATGCAATCGGCAAGGTCCCGCGCGAGAAGATGCAGGAACTCGAAGGCAAACTGCGCGCGATCGAGAAGTCGGTGCACGACGCGGTCGAGTCGCAGTGGCGTCGCTCCGACCCCGAGGCCGTTGCCCGCGCGGCCCAGTTCCGCGAACGGGTGGCTCAGTTCGAGGATCAGGCTGCGAAGGCGACCGCAGCAGGCAAGACCAAGGATGCCGAGCGTGCGCTGGCACAGGCGCAGCAGTGGCGCGAGTGGGCCGACGCAGCGGAGAGCGCCGTCGACGAGCTGTGAGTCGACGAACTGTGATTCGCTGACCGAGGACGGCCGTTCGGGCCTACGGGGCCGAGTGGCCGTCCCACAGTCGTAGCTTCTGTTCACCCGACGCCGCCGCGATGCGTCGCTGCTCCTGGGCGGCGAGTTGGGCGTTCGTCTTCTTCCACACGGCCTTGAGCCAGTGGAACGTCAGAGCGATGACGGTGATCCACGCGATGATCAGGCCGATTCCCGGTCCGGCGCCCTGCACGTTGTCCGGCACGGTCTGCCGCGTCCAGATCGAGAACATTCCGTACACCGACGACACCGCGCACCCTGCCAGGGCAGCCCAGGCCAGCGCCCAGATGCGGGTGACGAGTGCGAGCACCGACATCACCACACCGAACGTGAGCACGAGCACGACGAAGACGCGCGACGGCAGCGCGATCGATTCGGCAACTGCGGCATCGCTGCCCGTGAGCACGTCGAACCCGCTGGCCGATCCGGTGTGCGGCAACGCGAACGTGAACAGCAGGACCATGACCAGCCCGGCCACCACCATGGCCCGCGCGCCCGGATCCAGTTCGGTCATCACCGCCCTCTCGGTCCGTCCGAGTTCCTCTGCGGATCGAGAGGGTACGACGCGATCGGGTCCGTCTGTCTCTGTCATGCGGTGCATCCTGTCTCTGGCGTCAGCGGCGCCGGTGCGCCGATCGAGGGAAGTCCGAGGCCGACGCCGATCGGTGCCGTCTTCGGCATCACTCCGCGTTCGTGGGCATCGCCTGCTGCCGTACGCCTGTGGGTGAGCACGCCGGCATCGGCGATGAGGTGGTACGGGGCGGCTGCAGTGAGTGTGGTCGTGACGACGTCACCCGGACGAATCTCGCTCGCCCTGTCGGCGTCCACGGCGAAGTGGACGAGTCGGCCGTCCCTGGCTCGCCCGCTCATCCGATGGGTTGCTGCGTTCTTGCGACCTTCACCGGTGGCGACGAGCAGTTCGACCTCGGTACCGATCAGCGCCTGGTTGGCCGCGAGAACGATCTCCTCCTGCAACGCGATCAGCCGCAGATACCGTTCTTGCACAACCTCTTTGGGAACCTGGTCGGGCATGTCGGCCGCCGGGGTGCCCGGACGCTTCGAGTACTGGAACGTGTAGGCGTTGGCGAACTTCGCCCGTCGCACCACGTCGAGGGTCTGCTCGAAGTCCTCTTCGGTCTCGCCGGGGAAGCCGACGATGATGTCGGTGGTGACGGCCGCGTGCGGCATGGCCGCACGCACCTTGTCGATGATGCCCATGAACTTCGTCTGCCGGTAGGACCTGCGCATGGCCTTGAGGATTCGGTCCGATCCGGACTGCAGCGGCATGTGCAGGGTGGGGCAGATGTTCGGGGTCGACGCCATGGCCTCGATGACGTCGTCGGTGAACTCGGCGGGGTGCGGTGACGTGAAGCGCACCCGCTCCAGCCCCTCGATCGAGCCGCAAGCGGTCAGCAGCGAGGCGAACGCGCCGCGATCACGGGGCATGTCCGGATCGGCGAACGAGGCACCGTACGCATTGACGTTCTGGCCGAGCAGAGTCACCTCGAGGACGCCCTGATCCACCAAAGCCTGTACCTCGGCGAGGATGTCACCCGGCCTGCGGTCGATTTCCTTGCCGCGCAATGCGGGGACGATACAGAACGTGCAGGTGTTGTTGCAGCCCACCGAGATCGACACCCAGCCGGCGTAGGCGGATTCTCGCTTCGCGGGGAGGGTGGAGGGAAAGGCCTCGAGGGATTCGAGGATCTCGACCTGCGCCTGTTCGTTGTGCCGGGCGCGCTCGAGCAGAACCGGCAGCGACCCGATGTTGTGGGTGCCGAAGACGACGTCGACCCACGGTGCCTTCTCCACGACGGTGTTGCGGTCCTTCTGCGCCAGGCAGCCACCGACAGCGATCTGCATGTTGGGATTGCGCGTCTTCGCAGGCCGCAACATGCCCAGGTTGCCGTAGAGCTTGTTGTCGGCGTTCTCGCGCACCGCGCACGTGTTGAACACGACCAGATCCGCGTCGGTGCCCGAGTCCGCCGGCACGTAGCCCGCTTCCTCGAGCAGTCCGGACAGCCGCTCCGAATCGTGGACGTTCATCTGACAACCGTGCGTACGCACTTCGTAGCTGCGGGCACCTGCCGCCGACCCGTCGGTGAGCGGTACGGGCTCGGTAACCCCGCGTTCGGTCACGTCCATGGTCGGAAAAACACTCGTTTGCACCCCTCCAGGGTACGTCCATCGCACCGACCGACACGCCGGGGTCGAGGGCTCCACCGGAGACTGTCCAGGGCCGATGCAGACCGGCAGTAAAGTTTCCATTACATAATCGAAGATGACGGGCGAAAACACCGGTCGGCGAGGAAACTACGCATAGGGTTTCGATCTATGACGCACGCCACCGACGCGCCGGCATCGACTCCCCCGCCGGGCGCACCTTCGATGATCTCGCTCAAATCCGTCGACAAACATTTCGGTGATCTGCACGTCCTCAAGGACATCAACCTGGAAGTGCCGGCCGGACAGGTCGTCATCGTCGTTGGTCCTTCCGGATCGGGCAAGTCGACCCTGTGCCGAACGATCAATCGGTTGGAGCCGATCGACTCCGGTGCCATCGAGGTGGACGGAGAGCTGCTCCCCGCCGAGGGCAAGGCTCTGGCCGCACTGCGTGCCGACGTGGGCATGGTGTTCCAGTCGTTCAACCTGTTCGCGCACAAGACGATTCTGCAGAACGTCATGCTCGCGCCCATGAAGGTGCGCAAGCAGAAGAAGGACGAGGCGGAAAAGAGCGCGTTGGCTCTGCTCGAACGCGTGGGTATCGCCAACCAGGCCGACAAGTACCCCGCCCAGTTGTCCGGTGGTCAGCAGCAGCGTGTCGCCATCGCTCGATCTCTCGCCATGAACCCCAAGGTGATGCTCTTCGACGAGCCCACCTCGGCCCTCGACCCCGAGATGGTCAACGAGGTACTCGACGTCATGACCTCGCTTGCCAAAGAGGGCATGACGATGCTCGTCGTCACCCACGAGATGGGCTTCGCCCGCAAGGCAGGCGACCGCGTCATCTTCATGGCCGACGGAGCCGTCGTCGAGGACACCGATCCGGAGACGTTCTTCAAATCCCCCAAGTCCGAACGAGCCAAGGACTTCCTCGGCAAGATTCTCGGCCACTGACCCGCTGCACCGTTCATCCCGTTCACCCCACCCGATCCTTAAGGACATTCACAGTGAGAATCACCCGCCCGATCCGCCTCGGAGTTGCCATTGCAGCTCTGTCCATCGTTGCGACCGCCTGCGGCGGCGGCGAGGAAGCTCGCACCATCTCGACCAGCGCCGAGTCCGGCAACCTCATCGTCGGCATCAAGTTCGACCAGCCCGGCCTCGGGCTGCGCAACCCCGACGGCACGTTCAGCGGATTCGACGTCGAGGTGGCCAAGTACGTTGCCGGTCAGCTGGGTGTCGACGAAGCCAACATCGAGTTCAAGGAATCCCCCTCGGCCCAGCGCGAGACGCTGATCGAGAACGGTGAGGTCGACTACATCGTCGCCACCTACTCGATCACCGATACGCGCAAGGAAAAGGTCGGTTTCGCCGGACCGTACTTCGTGGCGGGACAGTCACTGCTGGTGAGCCAGGACAACACCGACATCACCGGTGCCGATTCGCTCGAGGGCAAGCGTCTGTGCTCGGTCACCGGCTCCACCCCGGCCCAGAACATCGCCGACGAGTACCCGGGTGTGCAGCTCCAGCCCTTCGACACGTACTCCGCCTGCGTCGAGGCACTGCGCAACGGCACCGTCGATGCGGTGACGACGGACGACATCATCCTCGCCGGCTACGCCGCACAGTCTCCCGGACAGTTCAAGGTGGTCGGTGAGCCGTTCACCACGGAGAACTACGGCATCGGCCTGAACAAGGACGACACCGAAGGACGCAACCAGATCAACGACGCCATCGAAGAGATGGTCTCCAGCGGTGCCTGGGAGCAGGCCTTCAACGACACCGTCGGCGCATCGGGCTACCCGCTTCCCGCAGCGCCGACAGTCGACCGCTACTGATCGACTCGATCGTCGTGTCCCGCAAGCCTCGCTTGCGGGACACGACGGTTCGATCTCTCCGAGCCGTGAGGATCAACAAGCACCGTGAATCTATTGAGCAAGTACGGCGATCAACTGATCGAAGCATTCCTGACGACGATCTATCTGACATTGGCATCACTCGTCGGTGCGCTGATCATCGGAACCATCGTCGCCGCCATGCGGGTATCTCCTATTCCGATCGCACGTGGAATCGCTGCCACGTACGTCACCATCTTCCGTAACACTCCGTTGACCCTGGTCATCCTGTTCACCTCGTTCGGCCTGTTTCAGACAATGGGCGTCTCTCTGGCGTCTCAGTCGTCCCCTACGGGCCTCGACGACAACAACTTTCGCCTGGCAATCCTCGGTCTGAGCATCTACACCGCGTCGTTCGTCGCCGAATCGCTGCGGTCCGGAATCAACACGGTCCCGGTCGGTCAGGCCGAAGCGGGTCGCTCACTCGGCATGACGTTCACACAGAACATCTCCATCGTCGTTCTGCCACAGGCATTCCGAGCCGTGATCGGACCTCTCGGCAGCGTCGTGATCGCGCTCACCAAGAATACGACCATCGCATCGGTGATCGGCGTCGCCGAGGCGTCGTTCCTGATGAAGAACATGATCGAGAACGAGGCCGCGATCTTCGTCGTCGGTGGCATCTTCGCACTCGGGTTCATGATCCTGACGCTCCCGACCGGGTTGCTGTTCGGCTACATCAGCAAGCGATTGGCGGTGTCATGATGAGTGATGCAGTAGCAGTTCTGTACGACGTCCCGGGCCCGAAAGCGGTACTGCGATACCGCATTCTGACCGTGGTCGTTGCAGTCGTCTCGCTGGGGATCGCGTTTCTGATCTACCGGGCGCTCGACTCGAAGGGGCAGTTGACCGCTGAGAAGTGGGATCCGTTCCTCGAATCGACCACGTGGACCACCTATCTGTTGCCCGGTATTCAGGGCACGCTGGTGGCAGCGGCCCTGTCGATCGTGTTCGCCCTGATCCTCGGTGCCGTACTCGGTATCGGCAGGTTGTCCGATCATCGAGTCGTGCGAGTGATCAGTGGCGCATTCGTCGAGGTGTTCCGCGCCGTTCCGGTGCTGATCCTGATGATCTTCCTGTACGCCGTCTACGCCGACTACGAGGTCTTCAAAGTCAAGTACCTGGCCTTGGCTGCGGTGGTCACGGGTCTGACCCTGTACAACGGTTCGGTCATTGCCGAGATCGTGCGTGCCGGCGTCAATTCCCTGCCCAAGGGCCAGCGCGAAGCCGCGTCGGCGTTGGGCATGCGCAAGAGCCAGGTCATGCTCCTGGTTCTGCTCCCCCAGGCCGTCACCGCCATGCTTCCGGCGATCATCTCGCAGATGGTGGTAGCACTGAAGGACTCGGCGCTGGGTTACGTCATCGGCTACGTCGAAGTCGTCCGTTCCGGGCAGCAGGTGGGCGCGTTCTACAGCAACTACCTGCCGTCGTTGGTGATTGTCGCCGTCATCATGATCATCATCAACTCCGCTTTGACGAAGCTGGCCACCGTGGTGGAACGTCGTCTGCGTTCTCGCAAGCGCAAGGCCGGCGCGACTGAAGTGGTTCCGGCTCTCGACGGTGGTCAGGCAGCCTGACCACACGACACTGAAACTGGTCGAGGCCCTCGACAAGTAAGGCCCGCAACACCGATGGTGTTGCGGGCCTTACTGTTTCTCGACGGCACCGGCTCGAGGTGGACGATCACATCGAGTCGGGGCCGTCGAAGTCTTCGGTATCGGCACCTGCGCAGTCGAGCTGCTCTTTGACCACTGCGAATGCCATCGACTGCGAGTAGCCGCGGCGGGCGAGCATGCCGACCAGCTTGCGCACAACCTTGTCTCGCTCGGTTCGAGCATCGGGTCCGCTGGGATCGGGCAACTGCAGCGTGCGGAATCGCTTGCGTATCAACTCGGCTGCGCGCTGACGCTCGTCGTC
The DNA here is from genome assembly GCF_033042225.1 of Rhodococcus cercidiphylli. Lineage (NCBI taxonomy): Bacteria > Bacillati > Actinomycetota > Actinomycetes > Mycobacteriales > Nocardiaceae > Rhodococcus > Rhodococcus cercidiphylli. The sequence goes on along the minus strand of NZ_JAWLKE010000001.1, from coordinate 459,284 downwards.
GGCATCGATCAGATCGAGTGCATCCACAGCGAGTTCGTTGCTGACTCCCTTGTTGCGGAGCTCCATGCTCAATGCACGTTTGCCCTTGCCGGAGTACTTGTGCCGGGATTGGACCCACTGCTGAGCGAAGGATTCGTCGTCGACCAGCTTGGCCTTCTCGAGCCGGTCGAGAACGGCGTTCGCGATCTCTGCGGTGAAACCCTTCTTGGCCAGGCTCGCTTCGAGTTCGTGCCTGCTTCGCGCTCGGTCGGTCAGCAACCGAAGGCAGACATCTTTCGCCTGCGCCTCGGTGCCGCCGCCTTCGTCTCGCTGCTGCACAGCGACAACAGGTTAGAAGTCGACCGGAGCAGCTGCGGGCTCCTCTGCGGTGACGTCCGCGCCGATCTGCAGCTTCTCCATGATCTTCTTCTCGATCTCGTCCCGTACGTCCGGGTTCTCGAGCATGAACTTGCGGGCGTTCTCCTTGCCCTGACCGAGCTGGTCACCTTCGTAGGTGAACCACGAACCCGACTTACGAATGAAGCCGTGCTCGACGCCCATGTCGATCAACGAGCCTTCGCGGCTGATGCCCTTGCCGTAGATGATGTCGAACTCGGCCTGCTTGAACGGCGGTGCAACCTTGTTCTTGACCACCTTGACCCGGGTTCGGTTACCGATGGCATCGGTTCCGTCCTTCAGGGTCTCGATGCGGCGGATGTCGAGGCGAACCGAGGCGTAGAACTTCAATGCCTTACCACCGGTGGTGGTTTCGGGAGAGCCGAACATGACGCCGATCTTCTCGCGCAGCTGGTTGATGAAGATGACGGTGGTGCCCGAGTTGCTCATGGCACCGGTGATCTTGCGCAGCGCCTGGCTCATCAGGCGGGCCTGCAGACCCACGTGGCTGTCGCCCATCTCACCCTCGATCTCGGCGCGCGGTACCAATGCCGCCACCGAGTCGATCACGAGGATGTCGAGAGCACCCGATCGGATCAGCATGTCGGCGATTTCGAGAGCCTGCTCACCGGTATCGGGCTGCGACACCAGCAAGGCATCGGTGTCGACGCCGAGCTTCTTCGCGTAGTCCGGATCCAGAGCGTGCTCGGCGTCGATGAAGGCAGCGATGCCGCCGGCTCGCTGAGCACTGGCCACTGCATGGAGGGCGACGGTGGTCTTACCCGAGGATTCCGGACCGTAGACCTCGATGACACGTCCACGCGGCAACCCTCCGATGCCGAGTGCCACGTCGAGCGCGATCGATCCCGTGGGGATGACGGCGATGGGCTGTCGGACCTCGTCACCGAGGCGCATCACCGAGCCCTTGCCGAAGTTCTTGTCGATCTGCGCAAGTGCGAGATCGAGCGCTTTGTCGCGATCGTATGCAGCCATCGTGAGCTCCCTGTGTCGTGTCGTTCAGCTGTGTCGTATCGATCAGCTTTGTCGTCGGTAACGCTAGAACGGGGTACCGACAAGAAGTTTCTCGAGACCGCTCAGCAACCGTTGACATCAGCATAGGGGAACACGTGTTCGAGTCAACTACCTCGGCTTTCGACACGCCGGAAAAGATCGACCGGACCGGTGCGGTACTACCAGCGCTCTTTCGGAACGTCGAACTCGTAACAGATCGAGCGCCACACTTCTCGCGGGTCGACGCCGTCCTCGATGGCCTGCGCTCCGGTGCGACCGATGCCGGACAACACATGATCGGCCAGCAGGGAGTTTCCTCGAACGGAGCCGAACTCCTCGGTGAGGAGTTCACGAAATTCGGTCAGACGCACAACGACAACCCTAGCGCCCGCTCCGTGGACCGCTGCGGGCGAGCACGTGACGACACACCGACACCGGATCCTCGACGGACTGCGACCCGTCCGCCGCCGCCCCCGCTGCCCGAGCGAAACGCGGATCGGACAGCACCGTGGCCACCGCGTCGGCGATCGAGGTCGGCGTCGGGGGTCGTACGATGACCGCACTCCCCTGCCGGGCGGCCCGATTCGCCAGCTCCCACTGATCACCACCGCCGGGGACGGCCACCACCGGAACGCCGTGGACGAGAGACTTGGCCAGCATGCCGTGGCCACCGCCGCATACCACTACATCGGCACGGCGCAGCAGTTCGTCCTGGCGGCCGAGGCCTGCGTTCGCCCAGCTCGGGAGAGCGTTGGGACCTCCGTCGAGAACGGAGGCCACGACCCGCACCCCCTTGCCGTCCAACCCTTTCAGCGCCATCTCGAGCATTCCTTCCGCACCGGTGAAGGCGGTCGACGGCGCGACCATCACCAGCGGTGCCGAGCCGTCGGGAGCATCGAGCAGGTCGTCCGTCGGCTCCCACAGCAGCGGGCCGACCACGTGCGCCTCCGCCGGCCAGTCGGGACGGTGCACCTCGAGCGCGGGAATGGTGGCAACGAGCCGAGCAGCGGGGCCCGGGTCCTCGGCAGGCAACCCGATGCTCGTCCGTGCGTTGGAACGCTGTACGCGCCCCTGAGCGATCGAGCGTGCCGTCAACGCGCGCATCACCACATCGCGCAGCCTGCCCCGAATCCCGATACCCGGAGCCAAGCCACTTCCGATGGGAGGCAACCCTTTCGAGGGCGAATACAGAGGATGGGGCGAGAGTTCGACCCAGGGGATACCGAGACGCTCGGCGGCCATGCCACCCCCTGCGGTGAGGATGTCGGACACGACGAGATCGACGTTCTCCCGCTCGAGGTCGGGTAGCAACTCGGTCGAGACGAACGCCGCCCGAGAGTGGATCCGTTGTCCGGCATCGAGATCGTCGTCTTCCGGCCGCGGTGCGAGTCCACCCAGCGGAAGCGCTCGCAGGCCCGCGGCGTGCGCGGCGGGTACCCAGCGGCTACCGGTGAAGAGGATCGGTTCGTCGCCGGCCGCGCGGAAGAGCAGAGACAGGGCGATCGCCGGAAAGGCATGCCCCGGATCGGGCCCGGCCACCACTGCTACTCGCACCGACCCAGCGTGCCACACTCGAGCCGTACCGCTCGACGTGTGCCGAGATCAGGTCGCGAGAGGGGCGGTCAGGTCAAGACGCAGCCTCGTTCACGCACCCTCGGGTCGCAAGTAACGGTCGACGGCGAACGCCATCTGGCGTGTCACCTCGGCACCGGACACCCGCTCGGACACCATCTCCGCGGACTGGACCGCAGACTGCACCATCAGCAACACCAACGTGGCCAGAGTGGTGGGATCCCCCGCACGAATCGAGGAATCACGTTGTCCGGCAACGACCAGAGAAGCCAGTGCATCGATGATCAACGCCTGACTGGTTCCGAGCCGATGCAGAATGTACGTGGCGAGCACGTCGGAATCGGAACGCAGAATCTTCACGAAAAGCGGATGGAGTCGAATGCGGTCGGCAACGTCACCCACGGCAGTCACGAGCTGATCACGAGCCGGTGCCGAAGCGTCGAAGCTCGGAATCAGGGCACCGATCTCTCGCGTGAGCAGGCTCGACACCACAGCTCGTGTATCGGCCCATCTTCGGTACACGGTGGGCCTGCTGACCTTGGCGCGACGCGCAATCTCGGCCAAGGTCGTGCGCTTGACTCCGTGTTCGAGGATGCAGGACCGGGCCGCGTCGAGAACGGTGTTCTCGACCGACTTCTCGGGAGCAGCGGTCACGGACGACGACTGCGGTTGCTCCGACGAGACAGGACTCGACGCCGGCTGCTCGATCACGTGCCACCTTTCTCGATTCGGACAAAAAGACCGTATTACGCGTAGTAACAGTCTATTTCGTTACAGTACCTCACGGTTACACGCACATCGGGCCCGAAGATCGCCGGTAACACGCATGCGCAATCTGCGTCGGGGGCATTCGACCAGGAATCGCCTCGGTCACCACCACGGCAATCGTCGACCCTGGCAAGCTGATCGATGTGATCGAAAAATCGTTGCGAGCATGACCCGATCGGTGACGGTGTTGACCAATCCGATGGCCGGCGGTGGGCACGCGGGGCACGCCGGACGGTGCGCCGTGGCTCGACTGCGGGAGCGTGAACTTCACGTCACGGCCATCGAAGGCCGCACACCCGGGGATGCGTTGACTTTGCTCGAGAAGGCAGTCGGCAGCGGTACGGACGCGGTGGTCGCCGTCGGCGGCGACGGGCTAGTCAATCTCGTCGTCCAAGTACTGGCCGGCACCGACGTCCCGATGGGCCTGATCCCGGCCGGTACCGGCAACGATCTGGCACGGTCTCTGGGACTGCCTCGAAGCAATGCTGTTCACGCCGCCGACATCGTCGCCGACAACGTCACCCGCGCAATCGATCTCGGACGGATCGGCGAGCGCTGGTTCGCCACCGTCCTGTCCAGTGGTTTCGACTCGCTGGTCACCGAGAGGGCCAAGCGACTGCGCTGGCCACGCGGACCGCTGCGGTACAACGCAGCGATGATGCTTCAGCTGGCGTCCCTCCGAAAGCTGCCGTACGTCATCGAACTGGACGATGCCGAGCTTCGTCTCGACGCCACCCTGGTCGCTGTCGGAAACGGCAGAAGTTACGGTGGCGGGATGGTCGTGTGCCCCGCCGCGCTCGTGGACGACGGGCTTCTCGACGTCACCGTCATCCGAGGGGTGAGCCGGACTCGACTGCTCGGACTGTCCCCCACGCTCTACCGGGGAACACACATCGACCGGCCCGAGGTGGACACCTACACCTCGACGCAGGTCACGCTGCGATGCGACGGAATCGTCGCCTATGCGGACGGTGAGCGAGTCGCCGAACTACCTGTCACCGCGCGTTGCGTGCCGCGGGCACTTCGGGTGTTCGTGAATCAGGATCCCTTGGCTCGCGGGTGACCGAGCCGCCGCGTCAGAACTTCAGCGACGAGCGATCGTTGTCGGAGGAGATCGCCTTGTACAGCCATACCAGGCCCAACACGATCGCGCCGGCCACCACGAGCCAGAAGACACCCTTGATGATGGTGCCCAGAAGCGCGAGCGCAATCCAGATCAGAACGATGAATCCCAGTACTTTCCAGAACATGAGTGCTCCTACCGTGTCGCCGCGCACCGTGTCGTTTCGCGTACTTCGATACTGGCACTCGCGCGCGACGAACACATCGGGGTGAACCCTGAATTGTCTCAGCGGTGCCGCGACCGAATCTGGTCGAGTTCGGTGAGCGCCTCGGCCCACCCCTGCAGTCGATCCGTAGCCGACAGCAGCTCGCGTCGATGCGATTCCACGACCGTCGTCGACGCCGATCCTGCCGGTCCGGTCATCCGCGCGGCCGCGGCCACGAGCTGCTCGTACTGATCGACACCGGTGGCGAGTTCGGCTGCAGCCGAGGCTATTCCGCCGCGCAGGTGCTCGCGGGTCACAGCGCTTGCCGCCCCCGCACGTTCCAGAGCGGCGATGTCGACGGCGACTCCTTCGAGGCCGCGGGCTGCGTCGGAGGTCACCCCGATCATCTCCTCGACGTCCTCGGCACCGATCGTCTCGGACCTCGCCAGGATTCCCAGTAGCTCGAACAGACTCTGCTCGGCACCGGCCAGTCGGGTCATCGACTCGTACGCGGCAGATCCGCGCTGAGGCAACACGCGCTTGGTCGGTAGTCCCACCGGCACCGGCTGCGCTCGAAGACGCCGCAACCGCGTCACCGCGAATGCGGCCGGGACGGCCATCAGCGCAGCACTACCGCCGCCCACGAACAGAGTCCACTCCGGTGCCGACAGCACGGCCATCCCCGCAGTTCCCACGGCCGTCGTCGTGGACGCGGCACCGAACCTGATTCCGCGTCGTCTGGCGCGGCGAATTTTCTTCAGGTGCTTGACGCGGGGATCCCTTCGGCGCCCTGCGGCGTCGAGAATCGAGGTCCCGACACTCCGAGCGGACTCCGCCAGAGATTTGACCACGGCACCGGACTCGGTGACGGCTGCGGTCACGGCCTCGCGATCGAGCGAAACGGCCGGCCGCTTACGCGACCGGCCGGATTCGTGTTCTCTACTGTTCATGTCGACGTTGCTGTCGGACGTCCGAGCTGTTCGCCGGCTCGATCTATGCCTGAGCCGGCGGCTCGGGCGTCGCGTCCGGGGACTTCGAGATCGAGGGCTTCGCCGCGGCATTGCCCGACGGCAACGAGTCGCCTGCCATCGATGCACGAATCTGTTCGAGGCGGCTGTGACCCGCCATCTGCACCGACGCCTGCTGAACCTCCATCATGCGACCCGACACGGTGTTCTGGGCCAGCTCTGCCGATCCGAGGGCATCTGCGTAGCGACGTTCGATCTTGTCGCGCACCGCGTCGAGGCTCGGGGTGTTGCCGGGCGCGGACAGCGTGCTGTCCATCGACCGCAGGGATTCGCTGACCTTCTCCTGCATCTTCGCCTGCTCGAGCTGGCTCAGTAGCTTGGTGCGTTCTGCGACCTTCGACTGCAGAGCCATGGCGTTCTGCTCAACGGCCTTCTTCGCCTGGGTGGCTGCCTGCAAGGACTGGTCGTGCAGGACCTTGAGGTCCTCGACACTCTGCTCGGCGGTCACCAGCTGTGCTGCGAACGCCTCGGCTGCGTTCGTGTACTGCGTGGCCTTCTCGATGTCGCCTGCAGTGGCGGCCTGATCGGCCAGCGTCACCGCCTGCCGCGCGTTCGCGTTGAGCTTCTCGACCTCGTCCAGCTGACGGCTGAGCTTCATCTCGAGCTGGCGCTGATTACCGATGACCGACGCGGCCTGCTGGGACAGAGCCTGATGCTGTCGCTGTGCGTCTTCGATCGCCTGCTGAATCTGAACTTTGGGGTCGGCCTTCTCGTCGATCTTGGAATTGAAGAGCGCCATCATGTATTTCCAGGCCTTGACGAAAGGATTAGCCATGGGGTGGTCCTGCCTCCATCTGTTGCGCCGCGGTGGCCGCGTACGGGTCGGCTGCTCTCGCAGTGACCGAAATGAACCTGTCCGTGCTGTGAAAGTCGGGTGCGTGGTCTGGGTCAGGAGTGGAAACTGGGTACTTTTCCGATCTTAGGCGGCGGCGAGTGCTCTGGCAGCAGGTGCCGGAATCACGACGCGAGTATCGCCGTCGATGCGGGTGGCGACCGCCGCCTCGTCGAGCCGCGCGGCGGCGGTCGAGGCGTCGGACAGTGTCACACTGACATCGCTCATGACGTCCGAGAGCGGGACGGCGAGGGCGTCGCAGATCGCAGCGAGGAGCTCGCTCGACGCTTCCTTGCGACCGCGTTCGACCTCGGAAAGGTATCCGAGGCTGACGCGTGCGGTGTTCGAGACTTCACGCAGGGTTCGGCTCTGTGCGACGCGAGTACGCCGCAAACTGTCGCCGAGTGCTTCACGCAATAGCAGCGCCATCTCGCTCCTCCTCGTTGGTGTTCGTGCCGACGGCTGTGCCGTCGAGACGACAACGTTCACATCTCGTTCGTCCGGAGCCGTCACGATGTTCAACGTCCCAGTCGGTCCGATTGGTTCCCGACCCTATATGCCCGTTCACTGCGACACGCGCCGAAACAGCTGCGACACGGCCACCACGACTGTAGCCCGCCGACGAGTTCACGCGGAGGACACGCCTCGGCGCAGACGAACGGCCTGCACCACGTAGTCCATACCGGTGTAGACGGTGAGCAGTACCGCCAGCGCCATCAAGGCGACCGCGACCGGGTCGAACACGCTCGGCAGCGGGCACAGGTACACCCCGATCGCGAACGTCTGCACCAGAGTCTTCACCTTGCCGCCGCGCCCTGCGGGGATCACTCCGTGGCGGATGACGGCGAACCGCACCGCGGTGATGCCGATTTCCCGCACACCGATTATCACCGTCACCCACCACGACAGGTCGCCCAACATCGACAGTCCGACGAGCGCGGCACCGATCAGAGCCTTGTCCGCGATGGGGTCGGCCATCTTCCCGAAATCGGTGACGAGACCGTACTTGCGGGCCAACTGACCGTCGATCCGGTCGGTGATGGCAGCAGCAGCGAAGATCGCGGTTGCCGCCAGCCGCCAGGATGTGTCGTGGCCGTCACCGACGAACAGTGCCGCGAGAAAGACCGGCACCAGTGCGATTCGGAGCACCGTCAGGACGTTCGCGATATTGAGCAACGGCACTTCGTCCGGACCACCGGTGACAGCGTTGCCGTGAGGCAGTCCCGAATCACGTGGGACCGAAGCACCGGAGGGACGGTTGCCCGGAATCTCGCCACTGGATGGAACGCCGTGATCGGGCGTCACCGGCCCGCTCATCGGCAGAACCGCGCGCCGTCGACGACGTACCGGTCGGTGTGTCGGCTTCGGCGCAGCACCGATCCGCCGAGACGGGGACACAGCTCACTGAACGACACACGAAAAGTTTATCGGTTGCGGTACTGACTACTGTTCACCCCATGACTTCTGGGCCGAATCGGGCGAGTCGCGACATCGCAGACCCCGAATCCGACGTGCAATCCGACATCGCGGACCTCGGCTCCGCGAACGACGGCACCCTCGTCGTGCGTCGAGCCAGAACCTCCGACATCCCCGAGATCAAGCGTTTGATCGACATCTACGCCGGACGCATTCTGCTCGAGAAGAACCTCGTCACCCTGTACGAGGCGGTGCAGGAGTTCTGGATCGCCGAGCGTGACGGCGAGATCATCGGCTGCGGTGCGTTGCATGTGCTGTGGGCCGATCTGGGCGAGGTTCGCACGGTCGCCGTCGATCCCGCCGCCAAGGGGCACGGCGCAGGCCACCTGATCGTCGCCAAACTGATCGAGGTCGCTCGTGATCTGGCGCTGCAGAAAGTGTTCGTGCTGACCTTCGAGGTGGACTTCTTCTCTCGACACGGGTTCGCCGAGATCGACGGAACCCCCGTGACGGCCGAGGTCTATGCGGAAATGTGCCGTTCCTACGACACCGGCGTGGCGGAGTTCCTGGACCTGAGTTACGTCAAACCGAACACTCTGGGCAACACGCGGATGCTGCTGTCGCTCTGACAGAATTCCGGGATCACCCCTCGAATCCGGAAGAGAGCTCCATGCCCCTGATCGCCGTCAGCTACACCTACTCACCCGCCACCACGGACGGACGCGACACCCACCGCGCAGCGCACCGCGCCTGGTTGGCCGACCTACTAGACCGGAAAACTCTGGTGTCGAGTGGACCGTACGCCGACGGCAGCGGTGCGCTCCTGCTGGTGGAGGGCGCGGATGCTGCCACCGTCGAGAAGCTGTTCGCGCAAGACCCGTTCGCGGTGGAGAACCTGATCGAGTCGGCGACCTTCCACGAATGGACGCCCGTCATGGGCACCTTCACGTCCTGATCTGCCCCACTCCCCCCCCGTTCGCGTGAATGGACCACTGCACCGCCGAGACGGCTGCAGTGATCCATTCACCCAGGCCGGGAAGCGGTCAGAACTCCTCCGACGCGGGCTGCTCGTCCGGGTCGCCGCCCTTGATTGACCACAGCAAACCGTCGAGCTCGTCGGGCTTGACGAGTACCTCGCGGGCCTTCGAGCCTTCGCTCGGGCCGACCACTCCGCGGTTCTCCATCAGGTCCATCAATCGCCCGGCCTTGGCGAAGCCGACTCGAAGCTTGCGTTGCAGCATCGACGTCGAACCGAACTGACTCGTCACGACCAGTTCGACCGCCTGCAACAGCACGTCGAGGTCGTCGCCGATGTCCGGGTCGACGTCCTTCTTGTCCGAGACCTTCGCAGCGGTGACGGTCTCGTTGTACTCCGGCTCGGCCTGGTTCTTCGCGAAGTCGACGACGGCGGCGATTTCCTCGTCGGTGATGAACGCACCCTGCAGACGCGTCGGCTTGCCCGCACCCATCGGCAGGAAGAGCGCGTCTCCCATACCGATGAGCTTCTCCGCACCCGGCTGGTCCAGGATGACGCGGGAGTCGGTCAGGGACGACGTGGCGAAGGCCAGACGCGACGGCACGTTCGTCTTGATCAAGCCCGTCACGACGTCGACCGAAGGACGCTGGGTGGCGAGCACCAGGTGAATGCCGGCGGCGCGCGCCTTCTGGGTGATCCGCACGATCGCCTCTTCGACGTCACGCGGGGCAGTCATCATCAGGTCGGCCAGCTCGTCCACGATGGCCAGGATGTAGGGATACGGCCGGTAGACGCGTTCGCTGCCCAGTGGTGCGGTGATCTCGCCGGACCGCACCTTCTTGTTGAAGTCGTCGATGTGACGGACCTTGTTGATCTGCATGTCCTGGTAACGCTGCTCCATCTCCTCGACGAGCCAGGCCAGCGCCGCGGCAGCCTTCTTGGGCTGCGTGATGATCGGGGTGATGAGGTGCGGAATTCCCTCGTAGGGCGTCAGCTCCACCATTTTCGGGTCGATCAGGATCATCCGAACCTCGTCCGGGGTCGCCCGTGCGAGCAGCGAGACGAGCATCGAGTTCACGAAGCTCGACTTACCGGAACCGGTCGATCCGGCCACCAGCAAGTGCGGCATCTTCGCGAGGTTGGCGCTGACGAAGTCGCCCTCGATGTCCTTACCGAGTCCGATCACCAACGGATGGTGATCCTTACGCGTCGACGGCGCAGTGAGCACGTCCGCCAGACGGACCATCTCACGGTCCGAGTTGGGCACCTCGATACCGACCGCGGACTTGCCAGGGATAGGCGCGAGCAGGCGAACGTTGTCGGTGGCGACGGCGTAGGCGATGTTGCGTGCGAGTGCCGTGATCTTCTCGACCTTGACGCCGGGGCCCAGCTCCACCTCGTAGCGGGTGACCGTGGGGCCGCGGGTGAAACCGGTGACCGCGGCATCGATCTTGAACTGTTCGAGTACCTCGGAGATCGCCTCGATCATGGCGTCGTTGGCCTGGCTGCGGGTCTTGGGCGGATCTCCGTCGATCAGCAGCGACAGCGACGGCAGCGTGTAATCCCCGTCGACGACGCGATCGACGACGATCTTGTCGTCCTCGGCCGGCTGTTTCGGTTCGGCCGCCTTCACGATCGGCTTGGGCTTCGGCCGCGGGGGCGCGACCGGCTCGGGAGCAGGTGCGGGGACAGCGGCGGCGGGTGCGATGACCTCGGTGGCAGCCTCGGGCGGCGGGGTCTTGCGCGCGCGTGACGGCTTGACGACCGGGATGTATTCCTCGGTCGGGTAGTTGTCGTAGGGGTCCGCGCCTCCGTGGACCGGGTAGCCGTCGGCGTCGAAGTTGCTGTCGTAGTCGCCGTAGCCCTCGTCACCGAATTCGGAGCCGAAGTCGGCCGGGTCGTACTCGTCGTATTCGTCGCCGCGGCTGTCGGTGCCGAACAGTGCACGCATCCGATCGGGTACATCGCGCACGGTGGTGCCGGTGAGAAGCAGCACTCCGAACAGGCCGGCGAGCAGCAACAACGGCACGGCCAGCCACACGGTGAGGCCGTCGGCTATGGGTCCACCTGCCACGTATCCGACGAAGCCTGCGCCCTCGGATCGGCCGGCGGCGTCGGTCGGTGAGCCTGCGGCCATGTGCCACAGTCCGAGGATCGGCAGGCCGAGCAGGATCGATCCCAGAACAAGTCGCGGCCGTACCTCGGGATGCGGTTCGGAGCGCATCAGAACGACGGCGATGGCGACTCCGAGCACGGGCACGACGTAGCCGGCTCCACCGATGACGGCGCGGATACCCACCTCGATCCATTCGCCGACCGGTCCCCCGGCGCTGAGCCACACACTCGCGGCGATGACGACACTGGCGGCGATCAGTCCGAGGGCGATCCCGTCCCGCCGGTGGCCGTGCTCGATGTCGGCGGCTTTGCTCACCGTCCGCGTCGTGGCACCGACTCCGCGTGCTGCCATCGACCAGGTGGAGGCGATACCTCGCCCGATCGCGTCGAGGGCACCGCGTGACTTCTTCTTCGCCGCGGGCCGCCGAGACGTCGACGCACCCCTGGCAGGGGCCTTACCGCGGGAGGACGCGTTCGCACGCGACGTCGCGGGATTGCGCGGCGCGGTGGGCTTCTTCGGCGTCGTCACGGTGCGCGCAGTACGCCCGCCACCGGACTTACGGGCGGTGCCGGACGCGCGCGAGGAGCCGGATCCGCTGGATCCGGCTCTGGCGGTGGAGGTGCTGGTCTTTCCTGCCATGCCCTCAGGCTAGTCGCAACAGCCCCGTCGAAACCATCCGCAACACCAGTAACAGCGGGGGTGAATGTGTCAGAAGCTCAGATCGAGTGCCTTCACGGCAGCCACGTCGTCCGCCGAACCCTCGTACAGCACCTCGATCTGATCGCGCCCGAACGCGTAGAGCAGCAGTTCCGACGGCTCCCCCACCACGGTCACGCCCGGGCCCGATCCACCCTTGAACGTGGCCGTGCGGCCGTCCGGGGTGCGGACGTGAACCGGAATCGGCGCAGAACGGTGTCCGGCCCGGCCTATCAACCGAACTTGCGGCCACAGGCGCGTTTCCACCGCGGCCGGCAACACTCGTCGAGTCCAGCTCTCGCCTGCCCGGCGGAGATCCTCGTGATGAACGAACATCTCACCGAGATTGATCAGGGGGTCCAGCAGTGCGAACGGCGACCACATGGGCGGCCCCGTCCGTATGTCCTCCACTACCGTCGTGAACGGTTTGTTCGCAACGGATCGCTGGACGCGCTCCGTGTACCCCGCGAGCGGAGAGAGAAATATGCCGGGCGAGGCGTCCAGGCGTCGTTCCCGGACGACGAGATGCGCCGCCAGATCGGCTGCGGTCCACTCTCCGCACAGCGTCGGCGCATCGGGACCCACGTCGAGAAGGGTCTGGACCAGTTGGGAACGTTCATCCTGGGCGAGGCTCACGCGGTCCACGGTACGTCCCGAGCGATCCGACGGCATCCCGCCGCCCCACACTCCCCGATGTTCGATGCACCTGCGGCGTCGGTAGCCTCCCAACAGTGCCGGTATCGGAAATTCTCGTCATCCTGCTCGCCGGACTCGGAGCCGGAGCCATCAACGCCGTCGTCGGTTCCGGGACGCTGATCACGTTTCCGACGTTGGTCGCATTCGGCTATCCCCCGGTGGTCGCCACCATGTCCAATGCGGTGGGCCTGGTGGCGGGAAGCGTCTCGGGTACGTGGGGTTATCGCCGAGAGTTGCGTGGACAATGGCATCGACTGCGGTGGCAGTTGCCTGCCTCGTTCTTGGGCGCGCTCGGCGGTGCCTGGCTGCTGCTCCATCTACCCGAAACCGTGTTCGCCGCAGTGGTTCCGGTATTGCTCATCGGCGCGCTGATTCTCGTTGTCGCACAACCGAGAATCCAGGCCTGGGCCAAACGGCGATCGGAAGCCGCAGGCAAGGCCGCGAACCACATCAGCCGTACCCGGATGGCCTTGGTCACCGGCGGCACTCTGCTGGTCGGCATCTACGGCGGCTATTTCACTGCCGCACAAGGCATCCTGCTCATCGGGGTGATGGGAGCGCTGCTCCCCGAGACCATGCAGCGGATGAACGCAGCCAAGAATCTTCTGTCATTGGTCGTCAATGTCGTTGCAGCGGTGACGTACACGATCTTTCGCTTCGACGACATCAGCTGGCAGGCAGCGGGACTAATCGCGGTCGGCTCGCTGATCGGTGGAGCCGTCGGAGCGCGCTACGGCCGCCGGCTCTCGCCGGCGGCCCTGCGCGGCGCCATCGTCGTCCTCGGTCTGATCGGACTCTGGCGACTGCTCGTCTAGACGATCGCGTCCAGTTCGGCTGTGGGAGCGCCTAGTTCGACTGCGGTTGCGGCTTGACTGCGATGATCGTCGGAACGATCATCGGCTTGCGGCGATACTTGTCCGCCACCCACCGACCGACGACACGACGCACTGCCTGCGCGATGCGGTGCGTATCGGACACGCCGTCGGACGCCAGACGCTGCAACTCCGACTCGACGAGTTGACCGGCTTCCTTGAGTGCAGCCGGATCGTCGGAGAATCCGCGACCGGACACCTCGGGCGCGGTCACTGCACGACCGGTGGCCGAATCGACGGCGACGCTGATCGCGATGAAACCGCCCTCGCCCAGCACCAGTCGGTCGGACAGCGTCGAATCGCCGACGTCACCGACAGAGAGGCCGTCGACGTAGACGTGCCCCACAGGCACCTGTCCGACGATCTCGGCGAGACCGTCGACCATGTCGACCACCACGCCGTCCTCGGCCAGCACCACTCGCTCCTCGGGTACGCCCGTCGCCTTGGCCAGCGCCGCGTTGGCGCGCAGGTGACGCCACTCGCCGTGCACCGGCATGGCATTGGTGGGCCGAACGGCGTTGTAGAGGTAGAGCAGCTCTCCCGCCGACGCATGGCCGGAGACGTGAACCTTCGCATTCTGCTGCGTCACGACGGTCGCACCCCGCTTGGCGAGGCCGTTGACCACCGCGAACACCGAGTTCTCGTTGCCGGGAATGAGTGAGGACGCCAGCACCACGAGATCGTTCGCCTTGACGTTGATCTGTCGATGCTCGCCGCGAGCCATCCGGGACAGCGCCGACAACGGCTCGCCCTGCGAACCGGTGGAGATCAGCACCAACCGGTCGTCGGGAAGCGTTGCGGCAGTGTCGACATTGACCTCGAGACCGTCGGGCACACGCAGGTAGCCGAGATCCTGAGCGATCTGCATGTTGCGGACCATCGACCGGCCGACGAACGCCACGCGGCGGTTGTACCGCTCGGCGACGTCGATGACCTGCTGAATGCGGTGCACGTGGCTGGCGAACGACGCAACGATGACGCGTTGCTTCGCCTTGCCGATGACGGTGTCGAGTACTCCGCCGATCTCGCGTTCCGGCGTGACGAATCCGGGCACCTCGGCATTGGTGGAGTCGACCAGAAAGAGGTCGACACCCTCGTCGCCGAGCCGGGAGAAGCCGGCCAGGTCGGTCAGACGACCGTCGAGCGGCAGCTGATCGAGCTTGATGTCACCCGTGTGCAGCACCAGCCCGGCATCGGTCCTGATGGCGATGGCGAGCGCATCGGGAATGGAGTGGTTCACCGCGAAGTATTCGCAATCGAACGGGCCGTGCTGCGTGTGCTGACCCTCGATGACCTCGACGAGGTTCGGGCGCAGCCGATGCTCACGACACTTCGCCGCTACCAGGGCGAGCGTGAACTTCGATCCGACGACGGGCAGATCGGGCCGCAGGCGCAGCAGGAACGGGACTGCTCCGATGTGATCCTCGTGGCCGTGCGTCAGGACCACGGCCTCGACGTCGGCCATGCGGTTCTCGATGTGCCGGAAATCGGGCAGGATCAGGTCGACACCGGGTTGCTGGTCCTCGGGAAAGAGCACGCCGCAGTCGATGATCAGCAACTTGCCCTGGTGCTCGAACACGGTCATGTTGCGGCCGATTTCGCCGATACCACCCAGCGCGACCACACGCAGGCCCTTGAACGGTGCCTTGGGCGGAGTTCCGAGTCGCTGTGTCGGATCGAACTCGCGCCGCTTGTCGGGACGCTGAGTCCGCGCCGAGTTCTGCACCATCGGCTTGCCCTGGCGGGCGCCTGACGGTCGGCCCTGTGCGGGGGCCGGCCGCTCGGACGGCGGTCCGGCGTTTCGGGTTGCGCGTCCGCGCGATCTGTTCGGTCGTGTCATACAAGAACTCCTGCCGCCCGCAGCTCCGCTGCGAGCAATTCGATGTGGTCGATGCTCGGTGGCACCTGGGGAAGTCGTGGTTCGCCGACATCGATTCCGATGAGGCGAAGGCCGGCCTTCGATGCGCTGACGCCGCCGAGGCGCGCGACCGAACGAATGACCGGAATGAGGCTGACGTTGATCGCCTGAGCACGCGCAATGTCGCCCATCATGAAGGCGGTGTGCAGCTCGCGGAGGCGAGCCGGAACGAGGTGGCCGATGACGCTGACGAAGCCGGTTGCTCCGACCGAGAGCCAGGGCAGGTTCAGCGGGTCGTCGCCGGAGTAGAACTGCAACCCGGTCGACGCGATCAGTTCGGCACCTGCGTTCAGATCGCCCTTGGCGTCCTTGACCGCGAGGATCCGTGGATGCTCGGCGAGTCGACGCAACGTCTCGGTCTCGATGGGAACGACCGACCGCGGCGGAATGTCGTAGAGCATCACGGGCAGGTCGGTGGCGTTCGCGACCGCGGTGAAGTGCGCGTACAGACCGGCCTGCGGCGGGCGGGAGTAGTACGGGGTGACGACCAGAAGACCGTGTGCGCCTGCACGGGCGGCGTCACGGGCCAGCTCGACGCTGTGTGCGGTGTCGTTGCTGCCGGCTCCGGCGATGATGCGTGCCCGATGACCGACCGCGGCGATCACCGCGCGGAGCAGTTCGAGCTTCTCGTTCTCGGTGGTGGTCGGCGACTCGCCCGTTGTGCCGGCCAGAACCAGTCCGTCGTTGCCCTGCTCGACGAGATGATGTGCCAGCCGAACGCCCGCATCGATATCCAACTTGCCGTCCGCTGTGAACGGGGTCACCATCGCGGTGAGCACCGTACCGAACACAGGCGCAACGGAAGGAGCGGCGTCACCGTAGGTCATGGCAGCAGATTACCCGGTGCTTTGCCCACTCTCGCGCAGCGGGACTCCCCGCCGACAAGGTCCAGCCATACCCGGTCTACGCCGCAACCGAACCTCGTACTCAGACCTCGGTCACGAACGGGCTGCGGGCGACTTCCGTACCGTCCGGCAGCGTCGAGATCTCGAAGTCGCCGAACACGTCGGGAGCCACTCCCACGAGCTTACGCAGACATTCGACGGCAACGCGTCGAATCTCCACGTCCGCATGCTCGGAGGCGCGCATCGACACGAAATGCCGCCATGCTCGGTAGTTTCCGCTCACCACCACGCGTGTCTCGGTCGCGTTCGGCAACACCGACCGAGCCGCCTGCCGCGCCTGCTTACCCCGCAGAGCGGCGTTGGTGACCGATTCCAGTTTCCCCTCCAGCGCACCGAGCAGTTCGGTGTAGGCCGCCCGACTCGCCTCGGTCGCAGACGCGAACAGCGCCTCGAGCTCGGGATCGCCTTCGACAGCCGGTGGAAGAACCACGTTGGCGTCGTGTTCGGGAACGAATCGCTGCGAGAGTTGCGAGTAGGAGAAGTGCCGGTGCCGGATCAGTTCGTGTGTGCACGATCGCGAGATTCCGGTGATGTAGAAACTCACGCTCGCGTGCTCGAGAACCGACAGGTGTCCGACGTCGAGCAGATGACGCAGATACGACGCATTGGTCGCGGTCCGAGGATTGGGCTTGGACCAGCTCTGGTAGCAGGCACGACCGGCGAACTCGACCAATGCCTGCCCGCCGTCCGCGTCGGTTTCCCAGGGAATGTCGACGGGCGGAACGAACTCGGTTCGGGCGACCAGTTGCACTTTCAGCGCAACCGTCCGCGGCACAGCTCTACCTTCGTTTTCTGCTGACACCGCACAACCCTAAACGCGGCACCGATGCCCGGCGAACGATGGCGTCACGGTGCCGCCACATGACGTCACCAGGCGCGCTTGACCGACGTCAACTATGACGCCACACTGGCGTCATGGAACTGGACAAGTACACCGCGTCGCTACGCACGGATCTACTCGCAGCGGCCGCTCTGGGCGACGAGCACACCCGCCAAACGGCCGAAGCTCTCGGCAAGACGGCGGAGGCGTCGGCCAGATTGATGCTGCTCACGGCACTGTCGGACTTCGCGGCAGAGATATCGAACGACCTGGATGGTCATACGGTCACCGTTCGCCTCGACGGTACGCAGGCGCACGCCGATGTTCGACGCGACGGCCCGCTGCCCGGTCTGCACGACGGCGATCCGGCAGAGCCCGTCACCGAGGACTACCCGACCATGGACGACGTGTCCGGTGAGGTCCGACGGGTGACGCTGCGATTGGTCGAGCAGATCAAGGAACGGGCCGAGGACGCCGCGAACAACAGCGGAGTGTCGCTCAATTCGTGGTTGTCGCAGGCAGTTCAGGGCGCACTGCGTGATCAGATGCGCAAGGACCGTGGCTGGAACAACTGATCGGCCTACTTCTTCTCGCGCCACTCCCGCTCGAAGGGCAACCGCCACGCGTGTGGGGCGATGAGTTGATGGATCGCGTTGGGCCCCCATGACCCCGGTGCGTACGACCGGACCGGGGGTGGATCGGCGAGCAGCGGTTCGGAGACCTGCCACAGCCGCTCGATACCCTCGGCCGTGGTGAACAGGGTGTGATCGCCGTACATGGCGTCGAGGATCAGCCGTTCGTAGGCTTCGAGTACGTCTCCGACTCGTTCGGTTTCGTGAATCGCGAACTGCATGCTGAGTTTGTCGAGGTGCATACCGGGACCGGGCCGCTTGCCGTAGAACGACAGCGAGACCTTCGAGGCGTCCGCGAGGTCGAAGGTCAGGTGGTCGGGACCTTGCGCTCCCACACCCGAGCCGGCCGGGAACATGCTCTTCGGTGGTTCCCTGAAGGCGATCGAGATGATGCGCTGCCCTTCGGCGAGTCGCTTACCGCTGCGCAGATAGAAGGGCACACCGGCCCAGCGCCAATTGTCGATTTCACACTTGAGAGCCACGAAGGTGTCGGTATCGGAGTCGGGGGCTACGCCCTCTTCTGATCAGTATCCCGAGTATTGCCCTCGCACAACGTTTTTCGGGTCCAGGGGCAGCATGGATCGGAAGACCTTGTTCTTCTCCTCGCTGATGGCGCGGGGTTCGAGCGCCGTCGGCGGTTCCATGGCCATGAACGCCAGCACCTGGAACAGGTGCGTGACCACCATGTCCTTGTACGCGCCGGTGGATTCGTAGAAACCGGCTCGGCCGTCCAGTGCGAGCTTCTCCGGGATGTCGATCTGGACGTGATCGATGAAGTTGCGGTTCCAGATCGGCTCGAACAACCCGTTGGCGAACCGGAAGGCCAGGATGTTCTGAGCGGGTTCCTTGCCGAGGAAGTGATCGATCCGGAAGACCTGATCCTCGTCGAACGTTTGGTGAACCCGAGCGTTCAGCGCGATCGCGCTCTCGAGGTCGGTGCCGAACGGCTTCTCCATGATGATCCGTGAGCGCTTCACCAGATCTGCCGATGCGAGCGTATCCACCACTGCCAGAGCAGCTCTCGGCGGAACAGACAGGTAGTGCAGCCGTTCGGCGCTTCCTCCGAGGTCGATCTCGGCCTCGGCCACGGCCTCCCCCAACGCCGCCGGTCCTGCCTGCTGCGACACGTAGGTCAGTCGCGAGGCGAAACGATTCCATTGCTCGTCGCCGACTTTGCGACTCGAGTGGGTGTTGATCGATTCGCGAGCGAGAGCGCGGAATTCGTCGGTCGACATCTCTTCGAGAGATGTGCCGACGACCCGGATGTTCGGCGCGAGATCGGACAGCGCCAGATGCATCATCCCGGACAGCAGTTTTCGCTTGGCCAGGTCTCCTGTCGCCCCGAACAGGACGACGACCTGGGGTGGGAGTTCGGGGGCGGTGTCTGTCCGTCGCGAAGTCACACTGGAAATAGTGACACCGATTCTGCCGACCTGCACTTCGGCAGAATCGAACCCCCGACCGACGTCATCGCAGTGCGGCGACGAGGTCTCCCCGGTCCCCCACCACCACGCGTTCGAGTTCGAGCCAGTCCGCCATCTCTCGCAGGACGTCTCGTAGTCGAGGCGCAATGTCACCGGCGTTGCGGTCGCCTTCGACGTAGGCCGCGATCACGTGCAGTTCGGACTGCGCTCGCACTGCCTTGAGATCGACGCGAGCCACCAGATGCCCGTCGAGCAGAAAGGGAAACACGTAGTAGCCGTGAACTCGCTTGTGCTGTGGGGTGTATATCTCGATTCGGTAGTGGAAGTCGAACATTCGCTGCACCCGGGGCCGAAAGAAGATCATCGGATCGAACGGGCACAGCAGTGCGGCGGCGGTGGCCGTTCGCGGTGTCCTGGCGTCGCGGTGCAGGTATGCCGGTGCGTTCCAGCCTCGGACGGTCACCTGTTCGAGTACGCCGTCCTCGACAAGTTCGCCGATCGCCGCCTTGGCCTGCTTCTGCGAGAGCCGGTAGTAGTCCCTCAGATCCGGCTCGGTACCGATTCCCAATGCCCGAGAGGATTTTTCGATCAGTTGCCGTACCGCGTCCGGTTCGTCGACGCGCCTGTGCAGAACGTTCTCCGGGATCACTTGTTCGCTGAGCTCGTACCGGCGCACGAATCCCGTCCGTGTCGGCACGGTCACCACGCCGGCCGCGAACAGCTGTTCGCAGACGACCTTGACATCACTGCGATCCCACCAGGGACCTTTGCGACCGGGGGTGTCCAGTTCGAGGTGCTTCTCGATCTCACCCGCGCTGGCCGCACCGATGTCGCCGATCACCGCGAGGACGTCGTCGACGAGAGTCGGTTCGCGATCGAGGATGTGAGCAGCTCCGCCCCACCGCCCGTGTCGATACAGCTCCATTCGCCATCGCATGAGCGGCCAGTCGTCCACGGGCAGCAATGCGGCCTCGTGGGCCCAGTACTCCACCATTCGACGAGGTCGACGCGCAGTGTCGGTCCATGCGGCGTCGTCGACGACAGTGCGATCGTAGGCACCGACGCGGCTGAACACCGGTGCGTAGTGCGCGCGCACCACCACCGACACGGAGTCGATCTGCAACAGCCCGGTGGTGTCGATGGCTGCGTGAACCGCGGCCTTGCTCGCCGGCCGAGTACGCGACCGCCTCGACGCCAGCCCTTGGGCGGCCAGGGCGGTACGACGCGCGGCGGCGGCACTCATCTCCTGCATCGGACCAGCCTGTCACGGCCCACCGACACGTCGACTCACGTGCTGAACAGGTTCGCCGCCTTGAGGATCAGTTCGTACAGTCCGTAGGCGAACGGCACGGCAACCCACGCCCATGCGACCGCCATCGTGACCTGCTTGCGTCCGCCGCTCATGCCTTCGCTCCTGTGGTCGTCGCGGCCTTCGCCGGATCGGCTTCGTGGTACTTCGATGCGACCGGCTTGATCGCCTCGTTGGCAAGGAAGCCGACCACGAGCAGACCGATCATCACGTAGAACGCCGGTAGGTATCGGCCGGTGGTTCCGGGTTCTCCGGCGTCGGCGATGGCGTTGACGATCAGCGGCCCCAGGACACCGGCCACCGACCACGCGGTGAGGAGTCGTCCGTGGATCGCGCCCACCTGATACGTACCGAAGAGGTCCTTGAGATAGGCCGGAACCGTGGCGAATCCCGCACCGTAGAACGAGAGAATGAGCAAGGCCGAGACCATGAACAGGATCTTGTTGGTGTTGGTGAACAACGCGATGTACAGGTACAGGAGAGCGCCGACACCGAGGTACATCCGGTAGATGTTCTTACGCCCCACCACGTCGGACACCGAAGACCAGACGAACCGTCCGATCATGTTGGTCAGGGAGAGGAACGCGACGAAACCGGCAGCCGCAGCGGCGAGAGATTCGGGCGAGGTCGCGTCGGGAAAGAAGTCCTGATAGATGCCCGATCCGCGCTCGAGAATGCCTATTCCGGCAGTCACGTTGAAGCACAGGACGACCCACAGCAGCCAGAACTGGGGAGTCTTCACTGCGTTCGCGGCCGAGACGTTGTGCGTCGAGATCATCGCCGATGACGCGGGCGGGGTCCATCCGGCCGGGGTCCATCCCTCGGCCGGCACTCTGATCAGCACGACTCCCAGTGCCATGAACACCGCGTATCCGACGCCGAGCGTGAGGAACGTCTTGGCGATGGACCCGTCGGTGAAACCGCCGAAGTTCACCATCAGCTGGCTGGTGAGGGGCGACGCGATGAGTGCGCCGCCGCCGAAGCCCATGATGGCGATACCGGTGGCCATGCCCGGCCGGTCCGGGAACCATTTCATCAAGGTCGAGACCGGTGAGATGTAGCCGATTCCGAGGCCGATACCGCCGACGAACCCGTAGCCGAAGATCACCAGCCAGAACTGTCCGAGGGCCATGCCGAGCGCGGACAGCAGCAGTCCCGAGACGAAGAAGACCAGGGAGACGGCCATCGCCCACCGCGGACCGTTCTTCTCGACGCGGGTTCCGAAGATCGCCGCGGACAGGCCGAGCATCACGATGGCGAGCTGAAACGGAATGGCAGTGACGGTGCCGCTGAGCCCGAGTGCGTCGGGCTGCGAGATGGCGTTCTTGAACACGCTCCAGGCGTAGGCGGATCCGATCGCGAGGTGAATGGACAGCGCGGCCGGGGGTATCAACCAGCGGCTCCACTCGGGTGTCGCGACGATGGCGGAGCGATCGAGAATGCGGAGGGTCATCGAAATCCCTTGAGATAGAAAGCGGTACAAGCGTGCAGTATCTTCTGCAGTCAAACACGTGTACCGCCCTGCTCGCTCACAACTGCCAATAGTTTCTTCACCGAACTCACTTTTCTGGCCGCGTATCCTCGCGGCAGTGGATATCGAGCGGTGGCGCAGCAGATTGCCGGTGAGACGAGCCTCCGACGGTGAGGTGATCGGGTGGACCGTCGCCCACGACACGAGTGCACAGGACGAATACGACGACGGTTACACCGTCGATGCCGTCAATCCCGCCGGCATCACCGTTGCGCACGGCGTGCCGATCGAGACTGCGATCGCCCAGCTCGAGGATCGCGGTCTGGCATCGCTGTCGGCTCCACATTGGACCAAGGCACCCCTGCCACTCGAATCCGAGACCGATCTGAGTGCACCGCAGGAGGACTGGCCGTGGCGGCGGGTGCTGATGACGCAGCTCGACGACAATCGAGTGTGGATCAGGCCCGCGTATCCGAGTTGGCCGGAGCGCCTGCTCGAGATTCCGCTGCCGATCCCGGCCGACGACATCCTGCGCCCGGACTCCCCCGCCGACTCCGACTGAATCAGTAACGCGCCACTAGGGACCTCAGCGCGTCGGCTACGTCGCATCTCTCGGGTCGGGTGTGTGGGCAACCGAAGGAGCTCGAGAGGAAGCCCTCAGATCGACAACCCCGCCGCAACGGTTCCGCCGAGTTCGTAGCAGCGTTCACGTGCAGGTTTGCCGCTCTCGGCGACGTGCAGGGTGCCGAACACCTTCTCCAGACCCCAGCCCGACGCGATCTTCTCGATCGCCCGTCCGGCACCCACGGTGTCGTCGTTGCCGTGAACCCAAGCAGCGTAGGGCTTTCCGGCAACGGCACCGAGACACGGGTAGTACACGGTGTCGAAGAAGTGTTTCAGAGCCCCGCTCATGTATCCGAAATTCGCCGGTGTTCCGAAGAGAAAGCCGTCGGCACCGAGTACGTCGGGAACGGTCGCGCCGAGAGCAGGCACACTGCGCACGTCCACGCCGGTGATCTCGGGGTCGTGAGCGCCGTCGAGAACTGCCTCGAGAAGCTCGTGGGTGAGCGGGCTCGGGGTGTGATGAACGACCAGCAGGGTGCGCGTCATCGAAGGTCAGTTCTCGTCCCGTTCGAGTGCCACAGCCCGCTTCATCGTCTCGCGGGCCCGTCCACGGTCACCGGCGTAATCGTAGGCGCGAGCCAGTCGGTAGGAGTTGCGCCAGTTGTCCGGATCCTTCTCCCACTCGGTCTTGACCTGTTGGAACAACTCGTCCGCCGCATCACGTTCGATTCGTCCCGACGGCCTGCGCGGAAGATCCGCGACGTCGAGTTCGAGGCCCTCCTCGTGAATGCGCGAGGCCAGCCGCTGGTGGTCGAAGCCGGCTTTGAGGGTGGCCCACACGATCCACAGCCCGAGTATCGGCAGCAGCAGGACCCCGATCCCGAGGGAGATGCTCGCCACGCCACCGTTCTGGATCAGCGTCACACCGCGCTGGCCGAGCAGAAAGAAGTAGAAGCCGAGAATCAGCACCATCACCGCGAGGATGGCGAGCACCTTCGTCGTTTTGTTCACCGTCGATCAGCTCACAGATCCAACAGCGGATCGAGGCCGACGGTCAACCCCGGTCGTCCGGCGATCTCGCGGACTCCGAGAAGCACACCGGGCGCAAACGACGTGCGATCGAGCGAATCGTGCCGAATGCTCAGTGTCTCACCCTGCGTGCCGAGCAGAACCTCTTGATGCGCAACCAGTCCCGCGAGCCGGATCGAGTGCACACGCACTCCGTCCACATCGGCACCACGTGCGCCGTCGAGTTCGGTCGTCGTCGCATCGGGGCTCGCCGGAGTGCCTGCGGCGGCGCGTGCCTCGGCAATCAGCGCGGCGGTGCGGTACGCCGTGCCCGACGGCGCATCGGCCTTGTTGGGGTGGTGCAGTTCGATCACCTCGACCGAGTCGAAGAACCGAGCGGCCTGCTGCGCGAATCGCATCGACAGCACCGCGCCGATGGCGAAGTTCGGTGCGATCAGTACACCCGTCTGCGGCGATCCCGCCAGCCATTCGCGAACCTGCTCGAGCCGCCGTTCGTCGAATCCGGTGGTGCCGACCACTGCATGGATACCCTGCTCGATCAGGAACTGCAGGTTGTCCATCACCACGTCGGGGTGCGTGAAATCGACGACCACCTGGGCGTTCGCATCGACGAAGTTCGCCAGCGGATCGCCCTGGTCGACGGTCGCCACGAGCTCGAGATCCTCGGCTGCCTCGACGGCGGCACAGATGGCCTGCCCTACCTTGCCGCGTGACCCCAGTACCCCTACTCGAACAGGTGCCGTTGCACTCACGTCGTACCCACACTCGTTTCGTCGTCTTGTCGGTTCTACCGACCTCAGAGCCTACTTCTCCACGATCCGTCCCAGCAGCTACGGTCGTCCGGTGCCATCCACCGTCCTGTTCGCCGACCGCGTCGATCTCGTTCGCGGCGGCCGATACCTGCTCAGCGATGCCTCGCTGCGGGTCGAGGAGGGTGAGCACTGGGTGTTGCTCGGTGCCAACGGCGCGGGCAAATCCACCTTGCTCAGCTTGCTCGGCGCGCTCGTCCATCCAACGCACGGCGCAGTGCACGTTCTGGGCCATCGCCTCGGACGAGTGGACATGCGCGAATTGCGGACGCACATCGGCCACGTCGACCCGCGGTTGAAGATCGAGGCTCCGCTGACGCTGTTCCAGGTGGTGCTGACCGGGTTGACCAACACTCCGGATCTGATCCCGAGATGGTCGGCCGACAACCACCAGATCGCCCGCGCTCACCGTCTGATCGAATCCCTCGGCGTCGCCCATCGCACCGACGCGTCGTGGCACACGCTCTCGCAGGGCGAACGAGGCCGAGCGCTCATCGCGCGCGCACTATTGCCCGACCCGGCGCTGCTGTTGCTCGACGAGCCTGCCACCGGGCTCGATCTTGCTGCCCGCGAACAACTTCTGAGTGCACTCGACTCGTTGCGGGCCGAACATCCGACCCTGTCCAGCATTCTGGTGACGCATCACCTCGAGGAAATCCCGACCTCGACCACCCACGCCCTGCTCGTCCGCGACGGAAGAGTGCAGACGCAAGGAGCCGTCGACGTAGTACTGACCACCGACAACATCAGTGAGTGCTTCGACCATCCCATCGAGATCTCGAAGCAACGCGGGCGGTGGGTCGCCACGGCGGCCCACCGCTGATGCTCGGTCGAAGACAGCTGAAACTCAGTCGAATACGATGACCTGACGGATCGCGTTGCCGTCGGCCAATTCGTCCATGCCGCGGTTGATCTCGTCCAACGTGATTCTCGACGAGATCAGCTTCTCGACGGGAAGCCGTCCCTCACGCCACATCTGTGCGTACGTCGGGATGTCGCGAGCCGGTACAGCGGAGCCCAGGTAGCTGCCGATGATCGTGCGGGCTTCGGCCACCAGGCCCAGCGGTGAGATGGACGAGCGGGCGTCGGGTGCGGGGAGACCGACGGTGATGGTCTTGCCGCCGGGAGCCGTTGCAGCGACTGCAGTTTCGAATGCTCGCGCGTTGCCTGCCGCCTCGATGACGATGTCGGCCTTGATTCCCTTCTCGGCGAGCTCGGCCGGTGAGTACACCTGCGTTGCGCCCAGATCGGTTGCGGTGGACAGCTTGTCCGGGACCCCGTCGACTCCGATCACCTCACCGGCGCCCACCGAGACGGCCGTCAGAACCGCTGCCATACCTACTCCGCCGAGGCCCACCACCATCACCGATTGACCGGGCTTCGGAGTACCGGCGTTGAGCACAGCGCCACCGCCGGTCAGTACCGCACAACCGAGGACCGCTGCGATATCGGCGGGGATGTCGTCCTCGACCGGCACCACGGACTTTCGGCTCACCACAGCGTGTGTGGCGAATCCGGAAACTCCGAGGTGATGCTTGACCTCTTCCCCGTCACGGTGCAACTTGATGCCTCCGCCGAGCAGTGTCCCGGCATTGTTCGACGCGCTGCCGGTGACGCACGGCATCTGGCCGTCGGTGGCGCACCCGGCGCATTCGCCGCAGCGTGGCAGGAATGTCATGACGACGCGGGTACCGACCGCGATGTCGTCGACGCCCGCGCCGACCTCCTCGACGCGGCCTGCGGCCTCGTGGCCGAGCAACATCGGCACCGGACGAACTCGATTGCCGTCGACCACCGACAGATCCGAATGACACAGGCCCGCGGCTTCGATTCTGATCAGCAGCTCCCCCTCGCCCGGCGAACCGAGCTCGAGGTCGGAGACGGTGATGGGATGCGAGTCCGCGAAGGGACGAGATCGGCCGATTTCTTCGAGTACTGCGCCGCGAATCTTCATCCCGCCAGACTATGCGGCTCCGCCGCAGTGGTGTGGAAAAGTGCCGTGGGGGGCACATAAGCGCACCACTGCGCGTAGCGCACTACAGCGGCAGACGGGGCCTGAGCAGGTGCGCAACCAGTGCCGTCCACCCGGTTTGGTGCGTGGCCCCCAGTCCCTCGCCGGTGTCTCCGTCGAAGTACTCGTTGAAGCTGGGGTGCACGCTCCACAGTGGGTCGAGGCTGGATTCGATGCGCTCGCCGTCGGCGGGTCTCTTGCCGTCCACCGGTCGGAACAGTCCGGCGAGACCGTTGTCGATGAGATCGGCGGCATCGGTGAGGGTGCGATGGTTGCCCGAGCCGGTGGGGATCTCGATGGTGAACGAGTCGCCGTAGTACCGGCCGTAGGCGCGCAGCTTGTCGGCCAGCAGGACGTTGACCGGGAACCACACCGGACCGCGCCAGTTGGAGTTGCCCCCGAACATTCCGGTGCGCGACTCCCCCGGCTCGTATTCGATGGACAGGCTCCGGCCGTCCACGTCGAACGTGACCGGTTCGCGGTACGAGGCCGAGAGCGATCGAATCCCGAAGTGCGACAGAAACTCTTCGGAGTCGAACATGCGAGCCAGGATGCGCTTGAGCCGTTCGGGTTGAACGAGTGTCA
Source organism: Rhodococcus cercidiphylli (assembly GCF_033042225.1). NCBI lineage: Bacteria > Bacillati > Actinomycetota > Actinomycetes > Mycobacteriales > Nocardiaceae > Rhodococcus > Rhodococcus cercidiphylli. The sequence goes on along the minus strand of NZ_JAWLKE010000001.1, from coordinate 432,181 downwards.
GCAGCATGCGCACCTCGCCGCCCTCACGCCGAGCCAGCAGCGGGCTGACCATCTCCGGTCGCCTGCGTTGAATCCAGCGCAGGCGAGCGGTGAGATCGGGACATTCCTCCTCGACCCACGGCGGGATCTCGGTGGCACCGAGGATGGGCAGCAGTCCCACCATGGACCGCACGCGCATCGGGACCGCATCGCCCTCGGGCTGAACCAGGACGTCGTAGAAGAAACCGTCCTCCTCGTGCCACAGCGAAATATGCTGCGATCCGAAGGAGTTCACTGCCTTGGCGATCGAGAGGAAGTGCGAGAAGAACTTGGTCGCGACGTCGTCCCAGGCGCTGTCGTGTCGCGCGAGTTCCAGCGCGATCTTGAACATCTGCTGGCAGTAGAACGCCATCCAACTCGTCGCGTCCGACTGTTCGAGCCGAAATCCGGGTGGCAGTGGGGCAGATCGATTGAACAGTCCGATGTTGTCCATGCCGAGGAATCCACCCTCGAAGATGTTCGAGCCCTCGGAGTCCTTTCGGTTGACCCACCAGGCGAAGTTGAGCAGCAGCTTGGTGAACACCCGCACCAGGAATTCGCGATCGCGGTAGCCGTCGATGCGATAGACGTGCCATGCCGCCCACGCGTGCACGGGTGGGTTGACGTCACCGAATTCCCACTCGTACGCGGGCAGTTGGCCGTTGGGGTGCATGGCCCACTCCCGGCACATGAGCACCAACTGTTCCTTGGCGAAATCGGCGTCCACGTGCGCCAACGGAATAGCGTGGAAAGCCAGGTCCCAGGCCGCGAACCACGGGTACTCCCACTCGTCGGGCATCGAGATCACATCGGCCAACGCCAGGTGACGCCAGTGCGCATTGCGTCCACCCGGGTCCTGCCTCGAGTCCGGAGCCGGAGCGCCGACCTTGTCGCCCTCGATCCACTCCTCCACGTCGTATCGGTAGAGCTGTTTGGTCCACAGCAAACCGGCGTAGGCGCGCCGCGCGACATGCCGGTCGACATCGGTGAGGTCGGCTCCGATCACGGCGCCGTAGAACTCGTCGGCCTCGGCCTGCCGGTCGGCGTGGACGGCATCGAATCCGGCCCCGAACGTCTGCTCGTCCGGCCGGTTGGGCGACAACCGCAATCGGACCGATTCCGTTGCACCGGGGGCGATGTCGTCGAAGCGGTACCAGAACGCAGCCTTCGTTCCGGTCTGCTCGGGGTTGACCGCATCGAGCTCCCCGTCGACGACTCGGCGGCCAATGCCGTCCTTGGGGTACGCCGAGATGTTCTCCTGCCCCCACAGAGCCTCGGCATTGGTTTCGTTGTCGCAGAACAGAACTGCCGGTGTTCCCTCGGCACTGAGGTAGTAGCGACCGAGAAATCCGTGGTCGACGGCGATGGCTTCGAGTCCACCTGCCATCAGGTCCGGTGGGCTCAGCTGCGCCAGCGTGCCGCCCCGGTCGTCGCGTCCCCACGACCAGGTGTTGCGCAGCCACAGGTGCGGCAGTAGATCGACCGACGCCGCCTCGGGGCCGTGGTTGGTGATCGAGATGGTGATGCAGATGTCGTCGGGTGAGGCCTTGGCATACGTGACCTGGACGTCGAAGAATCTGTTCTCGTCGAGGATGCCGGTGTCGGCCAGCTCGTATTCGCGGTCGTCACGTCCGCGTCGAGCATTCTCTTCCCGCAGGCGGGCGTACGGATACTCCGCGTGCGGATAGCGGTAGAGCCACTGCATCCAGCTGTGCGTCGGTGTTCCGTCGACGGCCCAGAAGTATTCCTTGACGTCCTCGCCGTGATTGCCCTCCTCGTTGGCGAGGCCGAACAACCGTTCCTTGAGGATCGGGTCCTTTCGATTCCACAGTGCGAACGAGAAGTTCAGGAACCCGAAGCGGTCGCAGATTCCGCCGATACCGTCCTCGCCCCAGCGGTAGGCGCGCTTGTGCGCCTGATCGAACGGAAACGACGCCCAGGCATTGCCGTCCTCCGAGTAGTCCTCGCGCACGGTGCCCCACTGGCGCCCCGCCAGGTACGGGCCCCACTGACGCCACGGTCCGCTGACCCCGGGCGATTCCGCCAACCGATGGTGTTCGACGGTCGACGGGATGGGAACGCTCACGGGATTGGTGGTCACGGCACACAGTCTGGTCGTTGCCGGTCATCGATGCACGCCGACGTTGGCCGCCAGATACCCGACGCGTCGTTGCACCGCGGCGATCTCGCGGATGCCGTCGGTGAGCAGACTCCGCTCCAGAGGTGACAGATCTGCCATGATCAGCACGTCACCGGGTCGGTGGCCGGCCGTGATCTGGTCGATCTGATGCGACAGTCGGAGCCGTTGCAGCAGCTCGAACACCTCGGACAGTGCAGCGACATCTCGTTCGGAGAGCATGCCGTTGCCCGACGCCGCCGCGAGCCGCGCGGGGGTCGAGGCCGATGCCATGCCGACCGACAGCCCACCCCACCGAGCGAGGTTGACGATGGGCGTCAGGGCATGGGCCTTGAGGTCGAACGTGCCGCCGCGCCGAGCCAACACGTCTCGAAGCGATCGCAGCCGAGCCCGTCCGGCGAGGGCGTCCCGCAGTTGCAACCGCAGGGCGTCGGGGTGATCGACCAGGAGTCGTCGGTAGGCCTCGGGCACCGTGTGCAATTCTTTCGGGCCCCACACCACTCTGCCGTCGATCATCAACGAGGACATGATGAGGCCGGAGTCTTCCGCCGGATTGCCACGTTCGCCGAACGGGTTGCTGAGCCAATGGGCAGCGGCCCTTTCCCATTGACCGGCCGAGCGCGCGAATCGGGGCGAGCTCGCGACCGCGCCGTTGGTGTCCGACGGCAATCCGGCACTGTCGAGGCTCACGTGCACACGGGCGGCCAAGTCCATCAACGCCTCGTCGCGGGTCCACGACACCGCGTTCGATGTCCCTCGCACATCGGGATCTGCGGTGGCATCCGCCCAGGTCAATGCACTGTCGACGTCCGAGGAGGGCATCGCTTCTCGACGCGCCACGCTGCCGAGAGTGATCCAGGCGAAGTGGTCACGCGGCACGTCCGGACGTGCGGTCCATTCGATCTCGACGGCCCGGCGAACGAGGCTGTCGACCACGACGGAGAGGATCGCGCTGACCGCCATCGCATCGGTTCCGCCTTCGAACAGATCCACCACCAGGCGGGGCACGAGCCTGCCTGCGTCGGCGAGTTCGGCGGAGGTCGACGCCGATGCCACAGCTCGCCGGACCACAAAACTGCGTCGGGTGGACGCGGCATGCAGATCCGAATCCTCGACGACGCCGAGTACCTCACCGCGGGTCGACACCACCGGCATGTGCCGCAGGCCTCGCTCGAGCATGTCCATCAGCACGGTGCCGGCCAACCGGTCCGCCGTGACGGTCTCGGCGGGCGACGTCATGACCCGCTCGATCGGCGTATCGACGCCGATACCGGCGGCCACCACACGAATTCGGAGGTCGCGGTCGGTGAAGATGCCGTGGCGCGATCCCCGCAGCGGAACCAGAACGTAGGAGCTGCCCTGCTCGGTCATGTGCCGGACCGCATCTCGGACCGTGGTTCCGACGGGCGTGAACACCGCAGGCGCAGAGACCAATTCACCGACGGTCCGACCGGCGCTGCCCTCCGCCGGTCCCCCACGGTACGCAGAAGAGGAGTTGACGGCATCGGCCAGAAACGCCAGACCGGCGGGCGTGGCGAACAACGGCCGAACCAGCGCACCGGGCAATTGCAGAACGACACTCGGTTCGGTTGCCCGCGCACAGAATTCGACGGTTCCACCCGAGAGCAGCGCCGAGAATCCGAATACCCCACCCGGACCTATCGTGTCGATGGGAACGTCGGTGCGTGAGGTGTCGTCCGGGTGCGTGATCACCACGCGCCCGGTACGCACCACCCACACGGTGTCGGCATCGGCCGAGGCGTCCATCTGTGGACGGTCCACAACCCATGCGCCACTGCCGTACTCGCGTTCGACGGCTGCTGCGGCCATCTCGGCCAGCACAGCCGGTGGCGCGCCCTGAAACGGTGGATGCGCGCCGAGAAAATCGGCCAGCTCCGATCTATCCGCCACGGATCAGGTCGGCGCATTTCTCCGCCATGGTCATCACCGTGATGTTGGGATTGACGTACGGCAGCTTCGGCATCGCCGACGCGTCGACCACGCGCAGGTGCGCGATGCCCTTGACGCGCAACTCGGGATCCAGCACGGCCATGGTGTCGTCCACCGATCCCATCCGCGCCGTGCCTGCCGGGTGATAGACCGTGTTGTGGGTCTTGTGCACGTAGTCCAGCAGGTCGTCGTCGGTGACAGCATCGGGTCCGGGGGCAAGCTCTCGTTCGATCCACCCTGCGAGCGGACCGTCTGCGGCAATCCGACGAGCCAGCTTCAGACCGGCGAGCATCACCGCGTCGTCGTGGCCGTCGGAGTCGGTGAAGTAGCGAGGATCAACCTTGGCCCGATCGCGAAAATCCCTGCTGCGCAACCGAACAGTGCCCCGCGAGCGCCCCTGGGTGACGTTGGGCGTGAGACAGAAACCGTTGTCGGTGGTCGGATAGCCCCAACGAAGGGTGTTCATGTCGAACGGCACACTGCCGTAATGCATCATGATGTCCGGGTAGTTCAGCGAGTCGTCGGTCTGCGCGAACACGCCGATCTCCCACCACTGCGAGGACGTGGTGACCATCGGCTTGCTCGCCTCCCAGAACACCAGCCCCTCGACGTGGTCGTCGAGGTTCTCGCCCACTCCGGGTGAATCGACCCGAACGGTGATCCCCATCTCCTGCAACTGTGCCGCCGGTCCGATTCCGGAGAGCATCAACAACTTCGGCGTGTCGATGGCACCGGCGGTGACGATCACCTCGCGACGCGCCGAGACGGTGTCGTAGCCGGTGAGATCGGGGCGTTGGTACCGCACTCCGGTCGCGGTCAGCGATTCGTCGATCAGAATCTCGCTGATCCAGCAGTCCGTTCGCACCTCCAGGTTGGGGCGCGTGCCGATGATCGGATGCAGGTAGGCGTGTGAGGTCGACATACGCAAGCCGTCTTCGCCCGCATTGATCTGGAACCAGCCGGCACCGTTGAGTACCGGCGTTCCGCGGTTGAATGCGACCGTCGGAAGACCTATCCCGGCGGCCGATTCGAGCACTGCCGCACCGCACGGATCGTTCGGTGGCACGTCGCGAATCCGCACCGGCCCGTCCTGTCCGCGACCGGTGTCGTTGCTCTCGACTCGCGCGACGAGCGGAAGGATGTCCGACGCGCCCCATCCCGTCGCGCCCGCAGCCGCCCAATCGTCGAGGGTTTCCGCCGGCGGGTGAAAGGCGATGCAGGAGTTGTGCGAGGAGCAGCCACCGAGCACTTTCGCCCGCGCGTGCCGCATGAAGCTGTTGCCGCGCTCCTGCGGTTCGACGGGATAGTCCCAGTCGTAGCCGGAGTCGAGTAGATGCATCCACTCCGCCAGTTCGAGAATTGCCTTGTCGCCGACGTCGGTCGGCCCTGCTTCGACGAGGCAGACACTGACGGAGGGGTCCTCGCTGAGCCGAGCAGCGAGGACACACCCCGCCGTCCCGCCACCTGCGACGACGTAATCGAACTGGGTGTCTGTCACTGCACGCTCCTTCTAGTCGCCCGTGGAGGCATGTGATTTCAGAGTGCCGATGTGCTTGCGTCCCTTGACTGCGTACCACAGCAGGCCGATGCCCAGAATGCCGCCGATGTAGACGAACGCACCGAACGTGTTGTACCAGGGGGTTCCGTACACGGCCTCGCGCGGCCAGGCGAGGTTGATCGCCATCCCTGCGCCCCACACCACTGCCGCGATGTTCACCGGCAGGCCCCACCTGCCCATCGTGAAGTACCCGCCGGGCTTCAGGTCCTCCGGCGGCCACTCACCCTTGACTCGTTTGACCAACAGCGGCGCGGTGACCATCAGATACGCGAGGTAGATCATGATGATCGCGATCGACGTGAGGACGGTGAAGATCTGCGGCTGACCGATGTTGACGACGAGAATGACGATGGCCAGCACGCCGATGGTCACTGCGGGCACCACCGGGGTCTGGGTCTTCGGGTTCACCTTGGCCAGACTCTCACCGAAGGGCAGCGCGTTGTCTCGCGCCATGGCGAACGTGAGCCGAATCGCCGCGGTGTGCACCGCCAGCGAGCAGACGAAGACCGCGATGACGATGCAGATGAGGAAGACGGTGCCCAGTGGGCCCCACATCACCGCTTCGACGATGGACTGCAAACTGCCGTCCGGGCTGCCGAGCGACGGATCGTTGAGGTCCGGCGCGGCCATGACGGCGAACACCAGGATGGCTCCACCGATGACGAACGAGGCGAGAATGGCGCGCAGGATGGCCTTCGGCGCGGTACGCCGGGGTTCGACGGTCTCCTCTCCGAGCGAGCTCGCAGTGTCGAAGCCGTACATCACGTAGCCCGACGCCAACGACGCCACCAGGAAGGCTCCGAGGTACCCGCCGCTCTCACCGGCACCGTAGCCGTTGGTGGAGAAGAACACCTCGGGGCCGCGGTTGATGTTGGCCGCGAGCAGAATCGCGATCAACACGGCCGCGATGAGCTCGATGAACACTCCTGCGCTGTTGATCATCGCCATCAGCCGGACCCCGAGCGCATTGATCGTCGTGGTGATGGCGATGAGGATCGCACCGAGCAGCACCGCGTTGGCCGCGAAATCACTGGCACCGGAACCGTCACCGATGATCTGGAATCCGCTCCAGATACGGGGCAGATTCAGCTGCAATGCCAGCGCCACGGCGGACAGCGTCACGATCGAGGCCGTCAGCATCAACCAGCCCGCAGACCATCCGACGATTCTGCGGCCCAACAGCTTCGCCCAGTTGTACACCGAACCCGCTACCGGATACTTCGCGGCCAGTTCCATGAAGCACAGTGCCACGCAGAGCTGACCGACGAACACTGCAGGCCACGACCACAGATACGCCGGTCCGGCCGCACCGAATCCGAAATAGAACAGCTGGAACGTACCGGTGAGAATGGAGATGTAGCTGACGCCCGCGGCAAAGCTGGCGAATTTGCCGAGGCTTCGATCGAGTGACTCCTTGTAGCCGAAGTCGTCCATTCCGCTCGAACTGTCGTTCAGTAGTGCCATGCGCCTGGCCTTTCCGATCTTTTCGTTATCGGGTGCCGAACCACCCCGCCGCCGTGGGCGAGGTGTTGTGCCAAATATGTTTCGCCTCTTGATATTCGGACATTCCGGACGGACCGAGTTCGCGGCCGTTACCGGATTGCTTGAAGCCGCCCCATTCTGCGGCCGCGGTGTAGACGCCGAAGTCGTTGAGCCACACCGTGCCATGGCGAAGCCCACGTACCATTCTTTCGCCTCGCGCGGCGTCGGATGTCCGAACTCCCGCGGCGAGACCGTAATTAGTATCGTTGCCCAACAGGAGTGCTTCGGCCTCGGTATCGAAGCGCTCCACTGTGAGTATGGGCCCGAATGTCTCCTCCTGCACGATATTCATGGACCGATCGCAGTGGTCGAAAATCGTCGGTAGGAAATAGCTACCCTGGTCGAGAGCCGAATTGTCCGGTTTCGTTCCGCCGATGACCAGCGTTGCGCCCTCGTCGATCCCGCCCGCGACGAAGGCCTCGATCTTCTCGCGCTGCGCCTGCGATACCAGTGGCCCGGTCTCGCTCGCCGGGTCCATCCCCGGACCGATCACGATGGTCTTCGCGCGTTCGGCCACGGCTGCAACGAAGCGGTCGGCGACCGATTCCTCGATGATGAGTCGAGTGCCGGCCGAACACACCTGGCCCGAGTGCAGAAAGACTCCGGTCAGGACGTTGTCGACCGAGTCGGCGAATGCCTGATCGTCGGCCACCGCGTCGGCGAACACGATATGTGGATTCTTGCCACCGAGCTCGACGGCCACCTTGGTGACGTTCTCGGCCGCCGCGGCCAAGATGTGCCTACCTGTCGCCAGCCCACCGGTGAAGGAAATGAAGTCGACGTCGCGGTTCCTGGTGAGCGCGTCCCCGAGAACCGCGCCGCTGCCCTGCAGCAGGTTGACCACACCGGCCGGCGCTCCGGCTTCCTCCACCAACTTGGTGAACGCGATGGTGCTGAGCGGAGTCACCTCGCTCGGCTTGAGCACCATCGTGCAGCCGGCCGCCAGCGCCGGGGCAATCTTCCACGAGATCTGCAGCAGCGGATAGTTCCACGGCGCGATCATGACGCAGACGCCGATCGGTTCGTGCACCACTCGGCTGATGATTTCGGGTCGGTCGACGTCGATCAGACGATCGGCCTCGACCACTGCGAGATCGGCGTAGAAGCGGAAGACCGACGTCACGTCGTCGATGTCGATTTCACTCTCGCCGAACGTCTTTCCGGTATCGAGAGTCTCGATACGCGCGAGCTCGGCCTTGTCTCTCTGGAGCAGATCTGCGATGCGATTCAACAGATTGCTGCGCTCACCCACCGTCACCGACCGCCACGGCCCGTCGTCGAACGCCGCCCGCGCCGAGGCCACCGCGCGCAGAGCATCGTCCGGAGTGGCCTCGTCCACGACGGCGACCGTGCTGCCGTCCGCGGGGTTCACGATGTCTCGGGTTCCGCCGTCACCGGATCCCTGCCACTGCCCGTCGACGAACAACGAGGGCCGCAGCGCGGTCGGGTCGAATCCTGCATCGGAGTCGGTCACCGAAACACCTTCTTCCGTATGGGGGTCGTGTCGTGTGTCTACGCTATGCCCTCAGCGCCCGGCGGTCCCGTCGATCCGTTCGTGAACCTCGTCTTCCCGCGGACCGATGCGCGAACATACCGTCCTCCCCGCTGAGAGGCATTGGCCTCCGCCCCTTTTCCTGCTGCGATTGTCGAACATGCGACGGCACTGTGTCGGACATGCAACAGCACAGTGCAGCGCAGCGCATTACGCTGGGATTCATGACTATCGAAGATGTGGGCGGCAGACGAACGGTGACGGCGGACGAGCTTCTTCTCCTGGTGGGTGATCACCTGCTCATAGAGGAGGGTGTCGCGACCGGGTTCATCGAGAGCGCGGGCCAGGTTGCCGAGAGCGTGGCGGTGACGGTGACCGACGGCGTCGACGGAACCACGACGACCGAACGGGTGTTCCTTCCCGATGCCGAGGTGACCATCGAACCCGCCGATCGCGGACGCGCCCCTGTCACGATGTGAGGGCAGGACAATCCCTGCTCAGAAGTACATTCATGTAACTCGAACAACTCTGCTCACACCAGTCACACAGGCACCGAACTGAGCTAGGGTGGCGGAAACCCGTCACCGTTCGGAAGGACGTCAGCAGTGCGACAAGGCCGAGGACACCCGACCGTTCGCGTTGCCGTCGTGTCCTGTGCCGCTGCCCTCGCCGTCGGTTTCGGCTCGTTCACGGCAGTGGCCGATCCCGAGGCGTCGGCCCCGGCAACCGCCGCCGAGTCGGTCCGCTCGGCCGACGCAGATCAGTACAACGGCGCGCAGGACGCACTGGTGAAGGGGCGCTACGACGACGGTTTCGCTGCCCTCGACGCACTCGCACTCGCCGCCCCGGACGACGCCAACGTGGCAGCGCTGCAAACGTTCTATGCCAACGCGACCGCCGATACCGATGCGCTTGCGCAACACTCGGCTCGCCTGCACACGCTGTCTCCCGCCCTCGCCGATGCAGTCGACCGGGCCATCGCCGTCATCGACGAAGCCGCGACGGAGACAATCGACTTCGACCCGATCACCGACGGACCCCGCACCGCGATCGTGGTACTCGGTCTGGGCCTGAACGGCGACGGCAGCACGACCCCGGAGTTGGTGGAGCGTCTGCGCTCGGCCGTCGCCGCCGCGGAGCGCTCCCCCGAGTCCCCCATCATCGTCACCGGCGGAAATCCGCAGAGCGGCGTCACCGAGGCCGAGGCGATGCAGCGATGGCTCGTCGATGAAGGCATCGCGGCCGACCGCATTCACACCGAATCGACCGCGAATTCGACGGTGCAGAACGCACAGCGAGCTACCGCACTGGCCGCCGAGATCGGCGTCGACGATCTCGTGCTGGCGACGACCCCCAGTCATCTTCGACGAGCGATCTCCGACTTCGAGATCGCGGGCGGCGACGTGATCGGCGCTGCGACAGCAACTCCCGACGATCTTCCGGATCTGCCTGCACTCGCTCCGACGGCACGGTTGGGCATGACCGTCGATGCCACCAAGATCCTCGGGATCCCGCGCACCTACTGACGCGTCCACCCTCGCAGCACCGACTCCGTCCCGGCTTCGAACATCGCACGACGGGTCTCGTCGTCGGAGTTCGTCGGCATCGCCAGTTCCAACGACACCAGACCGTGCACGATCGCCCAGAACGAGTGGCTGATCAACTCGACCGGCGCCCCGGCCATGATGCCGTCCGCAACGGCGCGTGCCACCGCCGCCCGGAGCGGATCCATAGCCGCGGATGCGACTTGCGCCTCGTCGGATACATCGATCGAACCGAGTACTCCGCCGAACATCACCGCGTACAGATGCGGATTACGTAGCGCCCACTCTCGGTACGCGATAGCCAATTCACGCAGATCGACCTCGGGATCGCCGGTGACCGGAACCCCGCGCTGAGCGTCCCCGAAACTCGAGAACGACGTGGCGAACAGTGCCACGAGCAGCTCGGCGCGACCACCGAACAGTGAGTAGATCGCGGTGGTCGAAGTGCTCTGCGCAGCCGCGAGTTTACGTAGTGACAACGAGTCGACGCCTTGCTGCGCAACGGTTTCCGCCGCGGCCTCGAGTAGCCGGGTCCGCAACTCGGCGTCGTGAATTCTTGGTCTCGCCACTTGCGAAACCTACCACAACGGTGTTTTATAACAGTGTCACACAACGCTTCGATCATCGAACGGACGGGAACACGTCATGCCAACCATCATCGACGGCCGCACCACGGTCGAATCCGAACGGGACACCGTCACGGTCTTCCTCATCGGAATGCGCATCAACAATCCCCTTGCCGTTCGCTCCTGGTTACCCGCGGTGCGGGCGATGCCGCGGATGCTCGGCCATCTCGAGCGGGATCCCGCATCCGGGATGCTCGGCTACCACTCGTGGTTGGGACGCACCACCATGCTGGTCAGCTATTGGCGCAACGCCGAGGACCTCACCCGGTTCGCCTCCGACCCCGACGCACCACATGCACCCGCCTGGCGCGCCTTCAATCGATCGGTAGCCGCGACCCGCCATGTCGGTGTGTGGCACGAAACCTATACCGCGACAGCACAGAACAGTGAGGCGATCTACGTCAACATGCCTACGTTCGGACTCGCGGGAGCCATCGGTGGACTCCCGGTCGGTACCGGCTCGCACACGTGGAAGCAGCGAATGAAATCTCCGAACTGATTGCTCGACGGCTACAGGAAGTTCCCGGCACGCGCAGCCAGGTCGAGAACGGGCTGCGGGAAGACTCCGAGGGCCACGGTGACCACCACCGAGACCCCGATCGCGCACGACACCGACGCCGTCGGCCGCACGATCGTTGCGGTCCGCTCTCCCGGATCGGTGAAGAACATCAGCACGATCACCCGCACGTAGAAGAACGCTGCAATCGCGCTGCACACCACTCCGACCACGACCAGTGCCGCTCCCCCAGAGCCCGAGGCAGCGCTGAACACAGCGAACTTGCCGATGAATCCACTGGTGAGCGGAATGCCGGCGAACGAGAGCAGGAACAACCCGAACACTGCCGCCACCAGCGGTGACCGACGACCGATTCCGGCCCACCGTTCCAGATCGCTCACTTCACCGCGCTCGTCGCGCGCCAAACCGATGATCGCGAACCCTCCGAGAGTGCTGAAGGCATACGCCAACAGATAGAACATCGTGGCCGACACACCCGAATCACCCACTTCACCCGAATCACCCAATGCCGTCACTCCGGTGAGGATGAACCCGGTGTGCGCGACGGACGAGTACGCCAGCATCCGTTTGACATCGGTCTGCGTCACCGCGACAACGGAACCCAACACCATGGTCGCGATGGCCACGACCCACAGCATCGGCCGCCAACTCGATTCGAGACCGGGAAGCGCCACCCCGAAGATGCGAAGAATCGCACCGAACGCCGCGACCTTGGTCACCGTGGCCATCAGAGCTGTCACCGGAGTGGGGGCACCCTGGTAGACGTCGGGAATCCACGAATGAAACGGCACGGCACCGACCTTGAACAGCAGACCCACCGCGAGCAGGGCGGTTCCGATCAGCGCGAGCGATCTGCCCTGACCGTCCACCGCGATGGCGTCGGCGATGCCGTCCAACCGAACGGTTCCGGCGTACCCGTACAGGAAGGCAACCCCGAACAGGAAGAATGCGGACGAGAACGCGCCCAGCAGAAAGTATTTGAGGGCAGCTTCCTGCGAGAGCAAGCGCCGTCGCCTGGCCAGTCCGCAGAGCAGATACAGCGGCAAGGACAGCACTTCCAGCGCCACGAACATCGTCAGCAGATCCGTGGCCGCCGGAAAGAGCAACATGCCACCGATCGCGAACATCGCCAGAGGAAACACCTCGGTCTGGGCGACGCCTGCATCGATGGCCTCCTTCTCCGCCACGCTGCCCGGAGTGGTCGATGCCTGCGGGGTGAACGAATCGATGCGACGCTCGGCACCGGCCCCGGTGACTGCAACGGTGCGCTCCGCCAACAGCGCGATCGCCGGAATCGACACCAGCACAATGGTTCCCTGCAGAAACAGCGTCGGCCCGTCGATCGCAACCGCGCCGGACATCGCCGACGCCTCGGTGCCTGCCAGACCCAGGATGGCCGCCAGCGCCGCCACCAGTCCCGCGAGAGCGAGACCCACATGCGTGATCCGACGGGCTCGCAGCGGCACGAACGCCTCTACGAGAACACCGAGAACTGCGACCGAGAACACGATCAGCATCGGTGCCAGCAGACCGTACTGCACCTCGGGTGTGGTCATCGCTGACCTCCTGAACTGTCGACGATCGTGGATTGCACTGCCGGAGTGATGACATCGAGCGCGGGTTTCGGATACACCCCGAGCACGATGAGCAACGCGATCAGCGGCACCACCACGGCCAGCTCACGGCGAACGAGATCGGGCACCGTCTCGTTGCCCTCCCGGACCGGCCCGGTCATGACGCGTTGGTAGAGCCACAGTATGTAGATCGCCGACAGCACGAGGGCTCCGGCGGCCACAATCGTGGCGACTCCGTATCGACCGAACGTGCCGATCAGCACGAGGAATTCGCTCACGAACGGGGCGAGGCCGGGTAGCGAGAGCGTGGCGAGTCCCGAGATCAGGAACGTTCCGGCGAGCACCGGTGCCACCTTCTGCACACCGCCGTAGTCGGCGATCGCTCGTGATCCTCGACGCGACACGAGGAAGCCTGCGATCAAGAACAGTGCGGCCGTGGAGATTCCGTGGTTGACCATGTACAGCGTGGCACCGGCCTGACTCTGACCGGTCATGGCGAAGATACCGAGGATGATGAATCCGAAGTGCGAAATCGACGTGTAGGCAATCAGTCTCATCATGTCGGTCTGGCCGATCGCCAGTATCGCGCCGTAGACGATGCCGATGACTGCGAGTGTGATGATCCACGGCGCGAACGTCTGCGACGAGCCGGGGAACAGTTCGAGACAGAACCGCAGCATCGCGAACGTGCCCACCTTGTCCACCACCGACATCATCAGCACCGCCGTGGCGGGTGTGGACTGCACTGCGGCGTCGGGTAGCCACGAGTGGAACGGCCACAACGGTGCCTTGATAGCGAACGCGAACATGAATCCGAGGAACAGTGCGTTCAGAACCATCGGATCCACACCGAGTCCGCCCGATGCCGCCGCGTCGGCGATCGCGCGCAGATCGAATGTCCCGCCGTCGAAAGGCCCGTCGGGTCGCGCGGTCACCACGTACAGGCCGATGACGGCAGCCAACATGATCAGACCGCCGAACAGGTTGTACAACAGGAACTTCACCGCGGCGCGCGTTCGATGCACTCCCCCGAAACCACCGATGAGGAAGTACATCGGAATCAGCATCGCCTCGAAGAAGATGTAGAACAACAACACGTCCAACGCGAGGAACGACACGAGCACCATCGACTCGACCACAAGGATCAACGCCATGTACGTGTGCGACACCCGACGGGAGCCGTAATTCGCGACGCGACTGCCGTCGTACCAGCCCGCGACGAGCAGCAAGGGTGTGAGAACGGTGCTGAGCAACACCAGGACCAGGCCGATTCCATCGAGTCCGAGGGTGTACCGCGCACCGAAAGCCGCTATCCACGAATGGTCTTCGACGAACTGGTACCGATCACCACCGGAGTCGAACGACACTGCCAGGGCGACCGACACGGCCAGTGTTCCGGCAGCGAAACCCACTGCGACACTGCGCGCGACGGTCGGGCGAGCGGCGGGCACCAGGGCGACGACGATCGCACCGAGCATCGGGAGCACCCACAGGACGGTCAACCAGGGAGTCGTCACAGAGCCACCACCATCAGTACCACGAGAACGGCTCCCGCGAACATCGCCAACGCATACGACCGCACATAGCCCGTCTGCAGCCGTCCGGACCGCGTCGATGCGCCACCGATCGAGCTCCCCACCCCGTCCACGACGGCGTCGATACCGTTGTCGGCGTGCACCAGTGCGCGCGTGAGTGTTTGTCCTGGCCGCATGAATGCCGCCTCGTTGACGGCATCTCCGTAGAGATCGGCACGTGCAGCTCGGGTCAGGGGCGAGACATCCTCGGGTGGTGTCGGCGGAACCTCGTTCGCGATGTACTTGCGGTACGCGATGCTCGCACCGACCAGCACGACCACCAGGACGGCGACGGTGACCACCCAGGCCGGAATCGCGTGCTCCTCGTGTTCCGATCCCACCACCGGTTGCAGCCATGCCTCGAGGCGCCCACCCACCGCGAGGAAGGCTCCCGACGCCACCGAGCCGACGGCCAACACGATCATCGGGACGGTCATCGTCGCCGTCGTCTCGTGCGGATGTGCCTGCGCGGACCAGCGTTTCGGACCGAAGAACGTCAACAGCATCACCCGAGTCATGTAGAAGGCCGTCAGCCCTGCACCGAGCAATGTCACGCAGCCGAGAATCGGACCTGCCACTCCCTCGGCGGCGAATGCGACCTCGATGATCGGATCCTTGGCGAAGAAGCCGGAGAACGGCGGCAGTCCGATGATCGCGAGATAGCCGAGGCCGAACGTGACGAACGTGATCGGCATCGCGGCGCGGAGTCCACCGAACTGTCGCATGTCGGTCTCGTCGTTCATCGCGTGCATCACCGAGCCCGCGCCCAGGAACAAGCCCGCTTTGAAGAAGCCGTGCGAGATCAACAGCACGATGGCGTAGGCGTACCCGGAGGGGCCGAGCCCGGCCGCGAGCACCATGTACCCGATCTGACTCATCGTCGACGCCGCGAGCGCCTTCTTGATGTCGTCCTTCGCACAACCGATGACGGCACCGAACAGCAAGGTGACCGCACCGACGGTGACGGTGGCCGCGCGGGCGGTGGGCGACGCCTCGAACACCGGTCCGGAGCGCACGATGAGATACACCCCGGCCGTGACCATCGTGGCCGCGTGAATCAGTGCCGACACCGGTGTCGGGCCCTCCATGGCGTCCCCGAGCCACGATTGCAGCGGCACCTGCGCCGACTTTCCACACGCCGCCAACAGCAACATCAGCGCCATGGCGGTGGCCACCGATTCGCTCGCCTCGCCGATTCCGGCGAACACGTCGTCGTACTGGACGGAGCCGAAGTTCACGAACATGATCATCAGCGCAACGGCCAGGCCGATGTCACCGACTCGGTTGACCACGAACGCTTTTCGGGCAGCCGACGCAGCCGACGGCTTGTGCTGCCAGAAGCCGATCAGCAGATACGACGCCAGACCGACTCCCTCCCACCCCAGGTAGAGGCCGAGGAAGTTGTCGGCCAGAACAAGCAGCAGCATGGCGGCGAGAAACAGGTTGAGGTACGCGAAGAAGCGCCGCCGCTCGGCGTCGTGGCTTATGTAGCCGATGGAGTACACGTGAATGAGCGACCCGACTCCGGTGATCAGCAGGACGAAACAGATCGACAGTTGATCTGCGCGCAAGCCGAAGTCGACCTGCAGTTCGTCGACCGGAACCCACCGGAACAGGGTCTGGGTGAGCATCCTGTTCGACTCGTCACGCCCGAGCATCGAGGCGAGCACCACCGCGGCCACCACGAACGACGACACCGCTGCCGCCGTCGCGACCAGATGCCCCCAGGAGTTGCAGCGCCGGCCACCGAGCAACAGGAACGCCGCACCGAACGCCGGCAGAGCCGGAAGAAGCCACAGGATCGACATCGTTGTTCCCCCGTCAGTTCTTCATCAGTGAATTCTCGTCCATGGAGATAGAACGCCGAGAACGGAAGATGGCCATGATGATGGCCAGGCCCACCACCACCTCGGCAGCGGCGACCACCATGGTGAAGAACGCGAACAACTGCCCGTCGAGATTGCCGTGCATGCGGGAGAACGTCACGAACGCGAGATTGACTGCGTTGAGCATCAATTCGATGCACATGAACACGATGATGGCGTTGCGCCTGACGATGACGCCTGCCGCGCCGATCGTGAACAGCAGAACGGACAGGTAGAGATAGTTCTCCGGATTCATCGCTCGTCACGCTCGATCCGAGGATCGGCGAACATGGCGTTGACGGAGGACTCGGATTCGGTTCCGTCGGGCAGCAGAGCGCGGCGATCCACCCCGTTGTGGCGGGCGTACACCCCTGGACTCGGCAGCGGTGTCACCCTCGAACCATCGCGAAATCGGCCGCGGGCCATTTCTCGCTGACCCTTGACCGGTCCCAGAGCTTCCCGGTGCGCCAGAATCATCGCCCCGATGGTGGCAGTGATCAGCAGTGCCCCGGTCAACTCGAACGCCCACACGTACTCGACGAAGATCAGCTCGGCCAGGCCCTCGACGTTTCCGGTGGAGTTGACGGCGTCGAGACCGGCGAAGTCGAGCCGACCGTTCCGGACCGAATCGCGCAGCAGCACCCCGATGATCAACAGCCCGAAACCGATTCCGATGACGACGGCCGCGATGCGGTGCCCGCGCAGGGTTTCGGTCAGCGACTCCGAGGTGTCGACTCCGACGAGCATCAGCACGAACAGGAACAGCATCATGACCGCGCCGGTGTAGACGACGATCTGCACGACACCGAGGAACAACGCCCCCTGCGCCATGTAGAAGGTCGCCAGCACCACCATCGTTGCAGCGAGGAACAATGCCGAGTAGACGGCTTTGGTACTCATCACCACGCCGAGTGCACCGATGACGGCTACGACGCCGAGGGTCCAGAACTGCACTGCCTCACCGGTGGACGTGGCCTCGAGGGCGAGCTGAGCGATGGCAGTCATCGAACCGGACCGCCCTCGGTTTCGTTTGTTTTCTCGTCGCCGGTGACGATGCCGCGGTAGTAGTCCTCCGCCGAACGGCCCGGAGCCATCGCGTGCGGCGGGGCCACCATGTCCGGCTCGAGCGGAGCCAGCAGGGAGTCCTTCTCGTAGATCAGATCGGCTCGGTTGTCACCGGCGAGTTCGTACTCGTTGGTCATCGTGAGAGCCCTGGTCGGGCAGGCCTCCACACACAATCCACACCCGATGCACCGCAGGTAATTGATCTGATAGACCGCGCCGTAGCGCTCACCCGGAGAGAACCTCTCGGTCTCGGTGTTGTCGGCTCCTTCGACATAGATGGCGTCGGCCGGGCAGGCCCACGCGCACAGTTCGCAACCGATGCACTTCTCGAGACCGTCGGCGTACCGATTGAGTTGATGACGACCGTGGTAGCGAACCTCCGTCGGCTTCTTCTCCTCCGGATACAACTCCGTCTCGGCCTTCTTGAACATCGTCGCGAAGGTGACTCCGAAACCGGCTATGGGACCGAGAAATTCAGGCATCGGCGTTCTCCTTCGGTGACCTGGCGGCGGATGAGCGCACACCGGCGTGCCGGCTCGGGAAAGTCGAGCCCTGGGTGGGAATGGGAGGTATCGGGAATCCGCCTGCCACAGCGTCGAACTCGGCAACGGGCACACCAGGCGGCACGTTCCGCTCCCGCGCACGCCTGCGCACCATCAGCAGCAGTGAACCCAGGACGGCCACCGCGAAGATCATCGACACGACGAACGTGACCAGCGGTACGTCGTAACGATCGGCCCCGAGTACCCGCACCGTCGCGATCACCATCACCCAGATCAGCGCAACGGGAATGAGAATCTTCCAGCCGAAGCTCATGAACTGGTCGTAGCGCAGCCTCGGCAGCGTCGAACGCAGCCAGATGAACACGAACAGGAACACCCAGACCTTGAGGGTGAACCACAGCACCGGCCACCACCCCGAATTGGCACCGCTCCACAAACTCAACGGAATCGGCGCCTGCCAGCCGCCGAGGAACAGCGTGGTCGCGAGCGCCGAGACGGTGACCATGTTGATGTACTCGGCGAGCATGAACATGGCGAAACGAAGAGACGAGTACTCGGTGTGGAATCCGCCCACCAACTCACCCTCCGCCTCGGGCAGATCGAACGGAGCGCGGTTGGTCTCGCCGACCATCGCCGTCACGTACACCAGGAACGACGGCAGAAGCAGGAAGATGTACCAGGTGTTCTGTTGCGCAGCAACGATTCCGGAAGTCGACATGGTCCCGGCGTACAGGAAGACCGCCGCGAACGACAGGCCCATCGCGACCTCGTAGGAAATCACCTGCGCCGTCGAACGCAGCGCACCGAGCAGCGGATAGGTCGAACCCGACGCCCACCCCGCCAACACGATCCCGTACACACCCACCGACGTGACCGCGAGAATGTACAGAACACCCACCGGCAGGTCGGTCATCTGCAGCGGCGTCGTCGTACCGAACACCGACACCTCGGGACCGAACGGAATCACCGCGAAGGCCATGAACGCAGGAACCACCGAAATGATCGGAGCCAGAACGTAGATCGGCTTGTCGACGCCGGTCGGAGTGATCCCCTCCTTCAACGCCAGCTTGATCCCGTCCATCAGCGACTGCAACAGACCCCACGGGCCCACCCGGTTGGGCCCCACCCGCATCTGCATCCACGCCATGATCTTGCGTTCGGCGTAGATCGCGACCAGCGGCGTCAGCACCAGGAAGACGAAGACCGCCAGGGCTTTACCGACAACCAACCACCACGGATCGTTGCCGAACATCGACAGATCGGTCGGCGCGGCCACGATCATGACTGCCTACCTTGGGGTCGTTCCGCAGAACTGCGACGGATACTCACCACTGCGCCGGACCGAACACCCAGCGAGCGATACACCGTCGAACCGGGCGAGTTCATCGGTATCCACACCACGGTGTCGGGCAGATCGGTGATCGTCAGCGGCAACGTGATCGAGCCACGGTCCGTCGCAACACTCACCAGATCGCCGGTCTCGGCTCCGATGGCCGAGGCCGTTGCCGCCGACAGCCGAACGGTAGGTGCGCGACCGGTCGCGGCGAGATTGTCCTCCCCGTCCTGCATTCGTCCCGCATCGATGAGCATCCGCCACGTGGCCAGAATCGTCTGTCCCGGACCGAGGGTCGGAACGTCCGCGTGGGGTGCCACCCGGGCCACCGCGGTGCGCGGGCCGTTCCACACACCGAGGCGAGCCAACTCGGCGCGTGCCGCCGCCGCGTCGGGCACGGCCAGTTCGACGCCCATCTGCGCGGCGATGGCGTCGAGGATGCGTTGATCCGGCATCACCGCGCCTGCACCGAGTGCAGTGTCGAACGTACGGGGTCGGCCTTCCCAGTCGACGAAAGTTCCCGACTTGTCGACCACCGGTGCCACTGGGAACACCACGTCGGCCCGCTCGGTGACCGCGCTGTGGCGCAGTTCGAGGCTCACCACGAACGCCGATCGGTCCAATGCGTCGAGTGCCTCCTGGGGGTCCGGCAGATCGTCGAGATCGATTCCCGCAGTGACCAGAGCGCGATCCGGTCCTGCGTCGGCCAGGATCGCCGCCGTGTCGCGGCCCACCTCCGCCGGCAACTCGGGCACTCCCCACACCGCGGCCACCTCGGCGCTCGCAGCCGCATCGGCAACAGGACGCCCGCCGGGCAGGACGTTCGGCAGCGCCCCTGCGTCGAGCGCACCGCGTTCGCCGGCGCGTCGAGGAATCCAGGCCAGGCTCGCGCCGGTGTCGTCCGCCAGTTTCGATACCGCCGCCAGACCACCGGGAACGCAGCCGAGCCGCTCGCCCACGAGGACGATCGCACCGGGCTCCCGGAGGAGGTGTGCAATCGATTCGGTGCCGCGATCGCCGACGTGCAACGCATCGAGCCAGCCCGGCTCCTCGCCGGGAATCGACTGCAGCAGGACGCCGTCCAGCTTGCGTAGGCCCCGGGTGGAGAACGGCGCGATCGATGCCACCACCACTGCGCTCGCGCGGTGCGCCTTACGTAGCCTCAGGAACACCAGGGGTGACTCTTCCTCGGGCTCGAAGCCGACCAGTAGCACCACGGGGGCGTTCTCGAGATCGGAGTAGGTGACCCCCAACCCGGTCGCCGCGATACGACCGGCCAGGAAACTTGCTTCCTCGGCGCTGTGATCCCGATTGCGGAAGTCGATGTCGTTGGTGGCCAGAACTTTTCGGGCGAACTTGGCATAGGCGTAGGAGTCTTCGAGAGTCGATCGTCCGCCCACGAGTACCGCGGCACGTCCGACCGACCCGGCTAATCCCGTTGCCGCAGCCGCCAATGCAGCCGACCACGACGTTTCGATCAACTCCCCGGATTCGTCGCGGATCATCGGCGAGGTGATGCGGTCGGGTTCGGTGGCGTACTTGAATGCCCACCGGCCCTTGTCGCAGTTCCATTCCTCGTTGACCTGGGGATCGTCACCGGCCAGCCGTCGCAGGACCTTGCCGCGTCGATGGTCCGTGCGTTGAGCACAGCCCCCTGCGCAGTGCTCGCACACGCTCGGCGACGAGGTGAGGTCGTACGGGCGCGCCCGGAACCGATACTCGGTGTTGGTCAGCGCACCCACCGGACAGATCTGCACGGTGTTGCCCGAGAAGTAGGAGTCGAACGGCTCGTCGCCGAAGATCCCCACCTGTTGAATCGCACCACGTTCGAGTAGCTCGATGGACGGATCGCCGGCCACTTGAGCTGCGAAGCGAGTGCATCGCGCACACAGGACGCATCGTTCGCGGTCCAGCAACACCTCGGCCGACAGCGGAATCGGCTTGGGGTACGTGCGTTTGGTCTCGACGAACCTGGACTCGGCCCGGCCCGCAGCCATCGCCTGGTTCTGCAGCGGACACTCACCGCCCTTGTCACACACCGGGCAATCGAGCGGATGGTTGATCAGCAGCAGCTCCATGACGCCCCGTTGCGCCTTCTCCGCCGACTCCGATGTCACTTGGGTGCGCACGATCATGCCCTCGGCCACTGTCGTGGTGCAGGACGCCAACGGCTTGCGCTGCCCTTCGACGTCGACCAGGCATTGCCGGCACGCCCCCACCGGATCGAGCAGCGGGTGATCGCAGAAGCGCGGAATCTGCACGCCCATCAGCTCGGCGGCGCGAATCACCAACGTGCCCTTGGGAACACTGATCTCGTGGTCGTCGATGGTCAGTGTCACCATTTCGACCGGAGTGACCGACTGGTCGGGGGCAGGAGTGGAGCCTGCGGAACGACCGTGTGCTGCTGCCGTCATGACGTCAGCTCCTCTGCCATCAGGGTCGATCGGTGTGGATCGAATGGGCATGCCTGTTCGGTGACGTGTCGGATGTATTCGTCGCGGAAGTACTTCAGCGAGGACACGATCGGGCTTGCGGCTCCGTCTCCCAACGCGCAGAACGATTTTCCGGCGATGCCGTCCGCGATGTCGAGCACTGTCGTGAGGTCGGCTTCGGTACCGGTTCCGCCGTCGAGGCGGCGCAGTATCTGCACCAGCCAGTAGGTTCCTTCTCGGCACGGCGTGCATTTGCCGCAGGATTCGTGTGCGTAGAACTCCGTCCATCGCAACACTGCTCGCACGACGCAGGTCGTGTCGTCGAAGATCTGCAAGGCCTTGGTACCCAACATCGATCCGGCGGCACCGACGCCCTCGTAGTCGAGCGGCACGTCCAGGTGTTCGCCGGTGAACATCGGTGTCGACGATCCTCCCGGTGTCCAGAACTTGAGCTCGTGACCGGGCCGGATACCGCCCGCGTAGTCCAGCAGTTCCCGCAGAGTGATGCCCAGCGGGGCCTCGTACTGGCCGGGCCGACACACGTGGCCGGAGATCGAGTAGAGGGTGAACCCGGGTGATTTCTCGCTTCCCATCGACCGGAACCATTCGATGCCCTTGCTCAGGATCACCGGGACGCTGGCGATGGATTCGACGTTGTTGACGACCGTCGGCCGCGCGTACAGGCCTGCCACCGCGGGGAACGGTGGACGCAGTCGGGGTTGACCTCGTCGCCCTTCGAGCGAGTCGAGCAGCGCCGTCTCCTCGCCGCAGATGTAGGCCCCGGCCCCGGCATGGATCACCAGCTCGAGGTCGAACCCCGATCCGAGGAGGTTCTTGCCCAGGTAGCCGGCGGCGTAGGCCTCGGCAACTGCGGCCTGCAGTCTGCGCAGCACCGGTACCACTTCGCCGCGAACGTAGACGAATGCGTGCGATGCACGTATTGCGTAGGCCGCGATGATGATTCCTTCGATCAACGTGTGCGGGCTCGCCATCATCAAGGGCATGTCCTTGCAGGTGCCCGGCTCCGACTCGTCGGCGTTGACCACCAGATAGTGAGCTTTCCCGTCACCCTGTGGAATGAAGCTCCACTTCGTTCCGGTGGGGAATCCCGCACCGCCACGGCCGCGCAGGCCGGAGTCCTTGACGAACGCGATGAGATCGTCGGGGTCCATGGCGAGGGCCTTCTCGAGCCCCCGATAGCCGTCGTGACTGCGGTAGGTGTCGAGTGTCCACGAGTCCTTCTCGCCCCAGAACTCGCTCAACACCGGTGTCAGGGCCATGTCATTTCCCCTTCGTCGGTGGATCGGTTTCGGTGGTGTTCGTCGGCTGCGGTGGAACGGTCGCCGAAGGAGCCGGAGCCGGTTTCTCGCGCACCGTTTGCGCCACTGCTTCGGCACCGAGATCGGGATGATCGTCCGAAGAGCCGGTGACGGCCCGGGGAGCCGTCATCGAGTGCTCACGGGCGTACCGCAGACCCGCGAGACTGGCTTCGCCTGCGCTGCCGGAGGATTCGAGTGCACCCGGCCGATCGTCGGCGAACCCGGCAAGAATTCGCTCGGTCTCGCGGAACGTGCACAGCGGAGCGCCGCGGGTCGGGGTCACCTGCGCACCGGATCGAAGCGCATCGACCAGTTCCCGTGCCGACGCCGGAGTTCTGTTGTCGAAGAACTCCCAGTTGACCATCATCACCGGTGCGAAGTCGCACGCGGCGTTGCACTCGATGTGCTCGAGGGTGATCGCACCGTCGGCGGTGGTCTCGCCGTGGTCGATATCGAGGTGATCCCGCAGCGCGTCCATGATGGCGTCGCCGCCCATGACGGCGCACAGGGTGTTGGTGCACACTCCGACTCGATAGTTTCCGGTGGGCTCGCGGCGGTACATCGAGTAGAAGGTCGCGACCGCGGTGACCTCTGCTCCGGTGAGATCGAGTACGTCCGAACAGAATTCGATTCCGGCCGGCGTGAGATATCCGTCCTCGGATTGCACCAGGTGCAGCAGCGGTAGCAACGCCGATCGGGCCTGAGGATAACGACTCAGGATGATCTCGGCGTCGGCGCGCAGGCGAGCACGCACGTCGGCGGGATAGGACGCACGGGCGTCGGGGCCGAACAGCTGTACTGCTTCCTCGGGGCGAGCTCCGAGTTGGACGAGCACCGGCTCCGAGCGTGGCGTGGTCATCGGTCCACCCCGCCCATCACCGGATCGATACTGGCAACGGCAGCGATGACATCGGAGATCATGCCGCCCTCGCACATCGCGGCAACCGCCTGCAGGTTGGTGAACGAGGGGTCTCTGAAATGCACTCGGTACGGCCGAGTTCCACCGTCACTGACGATGTGCACACCCAGTTCGCCTCGCGGCGATTCCACCGTGGACAGCACTTGGCCCGCCGGCACACGCATGCCCTCGGTCACCAATTTGAAGTGGTGGATCAACGACTCCATCGAGGTGTCCATGATGGTGCGCACGTGGTCCTGAGAATTGCCGAGACCATCGGGTCCGGAGACGAGTTCGGCCGGCCAGGCGATCTTCTTGTCGTCGATGACCACCGGTCCGGGCCGAAGACGATCGAGAGTCTGCTCGACGATCTTGAGCGATTCCTTCATCTCTTCGACGCGAATCAGATAGCGCCCGTAGCAGTCGCATCCGGTGTCGGTGACGACATCGAACTCGTAGTTCTCGTACCCGCAGTAGGGGTCGGACCGGCGCAGATCGTAGGGCAGTCCGGTCGATCGGAGCACCGGCCCGGTGACGCCGAGGGCCATGCATCCGGTGAGGTCCAGGTAGCCGACGTTCTCGGTTCTGGCCTTCCAGATCGGGTTGTCGTTGAGCATGAGTTCGAGATCGCGTAGCCGTCCGGGAAGAACCCGCAGCAACTCGCGAACCTTGTCGATCGCATCGGCGGGCAGGTCCTGAGACAAGCCGCCGGGACGGATGTAGGCGTGGTTCATTCGAAGTCCGGTGATGGCCTCGAAGACGTCGAGAATCAGCTCGCGCTCCCGGAAGCCGAACAGCATCGCCGTCACGGCACCCAATTCCATTCCACCCGTGGCCAATGCCACGAGGTGCGACGAGATCCGATTGAGCTCCATCAGCATCACCCGGATCACCGTCGCTCGCTCGGGAATGTCGTCGGTGATGTCGAGCAGCTTCTCCACCCCGAGGCAGTACGCGGTCTCGTTGAAGAAGGGCGAGAGATAGTCCATCCGAGTGACGAACGTGACGCCCTGAGTCCAGTTGCGATACTCGAGATTCTTCTCGATACCGGTGTGCAGGTAACCGATTCCACACCGGGCCTCGGTCACGGTCTCGCCTTCGATCTCGAGAATCAACCGCAGCACACCATGGGTCGACGGGTGCTGCGGACCCATGTTGACCACGATGCGTTCCGTGGTCGACCCGCGCGCAAGTTCGACCACGTCGTCCCAGTCCTGGCCCGACACTGCATAGATTGTTTCGTCCGTTGCGCTCATCAGTTGTACGACCTGCGCTCGTTGGGAGGCGCGACCCGAGCGCCCTTGTACTCGATGGGAATACCGCCCAGGGGATAGTCCTTGCGTTGCGGGTGCCCGACCCAGTCGTCCGGCATCTCGATCCGCGTCAGCGCGGGATGACCGTCGAACACGATGCCGAAGAAGTCGTAGACCTCGCGTTCGTGCCAATCGTTGGTCGGATAGACCGCGCAGAGCGACGGTGTGTGCGGATCCGCATCGGGTACAGCGACTTCGAGTCGCAGGCGGCGTCCGTGGGTGATGGACACCAGATGGTAGACCGCGCGCAGTTCCCGGCCGACCTGATCCGGGTAGTGCACACCCGATGCCCCCGTGCACAATTCGAATCTCAGTTCCTCGTCGTCACGGAGAGCGCGGGCGACGGCGGGCACGTGTTCTCGCGAGAGATGCAGCGTCAGTTCGTCGCGAAAGATCACGGCACGCTCGACGGCGTCCTCGAAGGGTACGGCCGCGTCACCGGTGTCGAGGACCGCGGCCAATCGATCGACCACGGCGTCGAAGTAGCTGCCGTAGGGCCGGACAGCCGTGTCCACCGATGCCACCGGCGGCTGCAACCGGCCGTAGCCGGAGGTGTCACCGCTCCCCCGGACGCCGAACATCCCGCGGGGCCCGTCCGCCGTCATCGCAGCAGCCCCTTCAGATCGATGGTCGGGGTGGACGCCAACGCCGCAGCCTCGGCGGCCGCGCGAACCTGCTCGCGATTGACACCCAGCGGCATCTGCTGAATCTTTTTGTGCAGCTCCAAGATTGCGTTGAGCAGCATCTCGGGTCGGGGCGGACAACCGGGTAGGTAAATGTCGACGGGAACGATGTGGTCGACACCCTGCACCACCGCATAGTTGTTGAACATTCCGCCCGAGGACGCGCAGACGCCCATGGCCAGAACCCATTTCGGTTCCGCCATCTGGTCGTACACCTGCCGCAGCACAGGTGCCATCTTTTGGCTGACGCGGCCGGCCACGATCATCAGGTCCGCTTGGCGCGGAGACGCACGGAACGCTTCCATGCCGAATCGTGCGAGATCGAACCGACCGGAGGTGGTAGCCATCATCTCGATCGCGCAGCACGCGAGACCGAAGGTCGCGGGCCACAACGAGCCCTTACGGGCATATCCGGCCAACCCCTCTACGGTGGTCAGCAGAAATCCGCTGGGTAGCTTCTCTTCGAGTCCCATCGATCACACTCTTTCCGCATCCGTTCGAGGTGAGAACCGTGCATCGTGCCGTCGCCGATCAGTGGTTGGACGTCAGTCCCATCCGAGTCCGCCTCGCCGCCACTCGTAGACGTAGGCCACCGACACGTTGACGACGAACAGTGCCATGGCAACCAGTCCGAACGCGCCCAGCACATCGAGATGGACGGCCCACGGATACAGGAAGACGATCTCGATGTCGAAGATGATGAACAGCATCGCGGTCAGGTAGAACTTCACCGGAAATCGTTGTCCCGTCGGCGCATGCATCGTGGGCTCGATGCCGCACTCGTACGCGTCGAACTTCGCTCGGTTGTACCGCGCGGGTCCCACCATGGTGCCGACCATCACCGAGAACACCGCGAACACGACCGCAATGGCACCGAGAACGAGGATCGGAACGTAGGCGTTCATCCCGGCATCTTCTCCCTCGATCGACTACCGCGCCGGCGCGTAGTAAATGCGACGGCCGTACCAATGTGACCTGAACCACACAGTATGGGTTCGGTGTCGATCTCGCGGGATTTCGACGAGTCCAGTTTTCGTAAAGCGTTGACGCGCATGGATCACCCGAATTCGTCCGCCCCATGCAGTGTGACTCAGATCACCTGTCGGCCCCATGCGATCCGCACCGACGAAAACGACAAACCTCCCGACGATCTCGGCCGGCCGAACCAGGCTGCCGACATGGAACAGGAGAAATGATGAAATCGATTTCCGTCTCGGCGCTCGCCGCCGAGGGACTGGGAACTGCCCTGCTCGTGATCTTCGGCGTCGGCACCGCCGTGATCGCGGGCGACACCGTCGGAACCCCGGGCATCGCCCTGGCATTCGGCCTCACGCTGCTCGCGCTGGTCTATGCGATCGGACCGATCTCGGGATGCCACATCAACCCGGCTGTGACGATCGGAGCCCTGATCGCTCGCGCCATCACCCCGATCAAGGCTGTGTTCTACATCGTCGCTCAGGCCGTCGGTGCACTGATCGGCGCGCTGATCGTACTGTTCGTCGCATCCGGCCGTCCCGGATACGACATGGCGGCGGACGGTCTGGGCACCAATGGATTCGGCAGCGCCTCGCCCGGAGGATACGGGCTGGCGTCGGTCGCGGTGTTCGAGACGATCGCGACCGGCCTGCTCGTCCTCGTCGTTCTGGCCACCACGGCCCCCACCGTTCACCCCGTCGTGGCAGCCGGCATTCCGATCGGCCTGACACTGACCGTGGTTCACCTGCTGGGCATCGGAATCGACTCGACGTCGGTCAACCCTGCTCGGTCCTTCGGCCCGGCCCTCCTCGCCGGCGGACCTGCCCTGTCACAGCTATGGGTGTTCGTGGTGTTCCCCATACTCGGAGCTGTCGTCGCCGGCGTGATCCATCGGTTCGTGCTGACGGTGCCCGCATCGGAGAAAACGGTCTGATCTAGCGCGATCGAGAGACCCGGGCACCGACGCGTACCGAGTGCTGCTTCAGCAGATCGACCACTGCTCGACCCAGCCGGATCGGATCCAGCGGGTGCGGAACAGCAGCCTCGGCGCGCGACCACTCGGCCAACCACGCATCGTCCGGACGTCCGATGAGTACCAACACCGGTGGGCAGTGAAGGATCTCGTCCTTCAACTGCTTCGCCAGACCCAGACCGCCGACAGGTGAGGACTCGCCGTCGAGAATCGCCAACGCGACATCGCCTGCATCCATGTGCTCGATGACGACGGCTGCCGTGGCGATGTCGACGTACTCGATGTCACCGAGTGCAGGATCCGGTCGAGTTCCGACGGCAGACCGCACCTGGGCGCGGGTCGCTGCGCTGCTGCTGTACACGAGCACGCGGACACGACCGGATGGACTCGTTCCCGCTGTGGCGTCGGACACATCGCGATGCTACCGCGCGGTCCCCGGCAAACGGATCGAAACAGCCACGGCCGACGTCCATTCGAGGTTGCTGCGCCGGTCAGTTCTCGACGGTGACGACGACCGCGGCAGGTTCTTCGGTGGTGGTCACCGTGAACGCGGGTCGATCGGCCGCAACTCCGACGAAAGCCTGCGAGATTCCGTCGGGATCAGCCAGGAAATCGACCGAGGCGATCGCAGATTCCGCACCACCTCGCACCCGTTCCGGCCCGGCATACGAAGAGAAGGTGTCGTCGGAGTCCGTCGACGTACCCGACAGGTCCACCTGCAACACCGATCTCCCCGGCACTGCCAGCGGTTCACTGGTGCCGTAGCGAATGGCCTCGTCGACGTACCGCACCGTGTAGGACACCGGGCCGTTGCCTGCCAACCCGAACTCGACCGAAAACTCCTCCACCAGCACGTCGGTGACACCGACCGGCGACGCACCTGGGAATCGCGCGCCATCGAGGATCGGAGAAAGCTCTGTCACCGCGGGCGGCAGCGCTTCGACGGTCGGCCTGGGATTGGACATGGGATCACCGACGACCAGTGATCCCGTGACCGTGGTGTAGTTCGTGTCGGCCGAGACCTCGTCGACCGGGCCGCTGCCCCCTGCGCCGGCACAGCCCGCGGCCGAACCGAGCAACAGTGATCCGACGGCCGAGAGCGCGACCGGAGCCCTGCGGTGGCCGTCGTACATCGCCTCACCGTACTGAAGAAACCGATCGGTTCGGTAGTGCTGCCTCGACGCGATTCGGTCACGATTGCACCGACCTCCGATCCTGCTAGCGTCAGAGGGTATGGACCCGAAGAGCTATTCGTCCGGTGAGCGTGTGTTCGGTCCGCCCAACGGGACTTTCGACGCGGATTGGGCTGCGACCGCACTGCGATCGAACCGTCCCGAGTTGGACCACCCCACCTCGGTGCGCCTGGTGGAAAAAGCCTGGGACCTACTCCGAACGCAAGGGCTGCGCGGAGAACGTCTCGCCACTGCGCTGGACCTCGAGCCCGGTCTTGCTGCTGCCGTGTCCGCGGTCGCCACCGAGACCGCCGAGCTGTACCTGGACCCCCGGTAGCTCCAGGTCTCAGCTCGGACCGAACTGCTCCCACGCGAACCCGGCCACGAGCACCGCTGTACCGCCGATTTCGGCGACGATCAACGACACCATGAACAGGTGCGTCCCCGGGACGGGATCGACGAACTGGTTCTCGGTGTCTCGCCGAAATCCGTGGACGGTGTAGCTCGCGACGGCTGCGACGAAGAACACCAGCACCACCGACGCGGCGATCAGATCCACCGTGACCGACCAGGCGCTGAACTGCGCCAGCACTGCGAGCACCAGGGCTGCGAACGAGTACATCAATGCTGCCCGATGGGCGATGTCGACATAACGATGCGCAGTGCCATCCGGCGACGTCGACATCTGGTGATACTTGATCACCCCCAATCCCAATGCCCACAGCAGCAGGAGACCGGCCACGAGGACGATCACCTTGGTGTCCAGGTCCAGCTGCATGTCTTCCTCCCCCACTCGATCCCGCGCCGAAGGTATCACCGGCACCGGAGTTGATACCGTTCCGCAATGCCGGCCGACCCCGTACTGTCCCAGAACACTTTCGGGCTCCGCTTCGACTGGGGTCTGTGCGGTGCCGACGCCATCGTCGACGGCGCAGACGTCGCCGTCGTCGTGGACGTCCTGTCCTTCACCACCACTCTCACGGTTGCTGTGGACGCAGCCATCGACGTCATCCCCAGTCGGTGGCGCGACGACCGGGCCACGCAGTTGGCCGAGCAGTTCGACGCGGTGCTCGCAGTGGGGCGGTCGGCCGCCTCACCGGGCCTGATCAGCTTGTGCCCGGCGACCGTACGGGCCGTGCCTGCTCCGGCACGGCTGGTGCTCCCGTCACCGAACGGATCCACCATCGCCCACGAGCTCGCGAGCACGGCCCCGCTGTGCGTGGGAGCGTCGCTCAGAAACGCATCGGCCGTAGCGCAGTGGATACGTGCCAGGAACCGAGATGCAGTGACAGCGGTCATAGCGGGCGGTGAAAAGTGGCCGGACGGATCCCTCCGGCCCGCCGTCGAGGACCTGTGGGGTGCCGGTGCAGTCATCGCTGCCCTCGTCGACGCCGGAGCTGCCGATGTCTCCCCGGAGGCGCGCGCAGCCGCGGCCGCGTGGCGAGCCGTCGAGCGAGACGTGGGCTCGGAGCTGCGGCAATGCGGCTCCGGTCGCGAACTGGCCGGGATGGGACACCCGGAAGACGTGGACATCGCAGCCGAGGTCGATTCGAGTTCGAGCGTTCCGATTCTGCGCGACGGCGTATTCGTCGACGCGACTCGGGCATGAGTCGACCGGCGCTCGAAAACGACCCACGATGCCGACCCGACACGGCCGGTCGTGTCCGATATTTGGATCGGAACCCCGAATCACGGATCATACGGTGGTGAGTACGGAACGAGTCGCCCCGAAGACCACCGTCGTTGTACCGACGTACAA
This sequence comes from Rhodococcus cercidiphylli, assembly GCF_033042225.1. Lineage (NCBI taxonomy): Bacteria > Bacillati > Actinomycetota > Actinomycetes > Mycobacteriales > Nocardiaceae > Rhodococcus > Rhodococcus cercidiphylli. Next base: position 401,359 of record NZ_JAWLKE010000001.1, on the reverse strand, counting down.
CGAACGTGAGAACCTCCCCAAGCTCGTCGAGCTGCTGGCGGGGTTGCAGGTGGAGGGGCTCGGTGTGTTGGTCGTCGACGACAATTCGCCCGACGGCACCGGCGACGTCGCCGACAAGTTGGCCATCGACGGCCCCATCGAGGTCAGCGTTCTGCACCGCACGGTGAAGAACGGGCTCGGACGCGCATACGTCGCAGGCATGACGAGGGCTCTCGACGAGGGTGCGGACATCGTCATTCAGATGGACGCCGATCTGTCGCACCCCACCGAGGTGATCCCGGCGATGATCGACAAACTGAACACCACCGACGCGGCCGTGGTGCTCGGATCGCGATACGTACCGGGCGGAGCGGTCGCCGCCGATTGGCCCTGGCACCGCAAGGCCCTGTCCGCATGGGCGAACTTCTACGTCAACACGATCCTGCGCCTCGGCGTCAAGGATGCGACAGCGGGATTCAAGGCGTGGCACGCGCGCACCCTGCGCACCATCGATGTTGCCTCGGTCGAGAGCAACGGGTACGCATTCCAGGTCGAGATGAACTACCGAACCGTCAAGCACGGCCTCACTCTCGCCGAAGTGCCGATCACCTTCGAGGAGCGCAGCGAGGGCGAATCCAAGATGAGCCTGTCGGTTCAGCTCGAGTCGGCATTGGTGCCCTGGAAACTGTTGCTGCGCAAGAAGAAGCTCTGACCGAAGCGTCACGGCGTGAAGCGTCGGAATCCGCCTTCGGCACCGATGACCTGACCGGTGATCGAGCCCGAATCAGTCGAGAGCAGCATCGCCACGACCGCCGCGGCCTCGTCCGGAGAGTTCCACCGACCCCGCGGCATGTGGCGCAAGACGAACGCGTCCAGATCGGCACTCGCCCAACCGGTATCGGTCGGACCAGGATTGATCGTGTTGACGGTGATACCCCGTTCAATCAGCGAATCGGCCAAGGTCGGTGTGATCGCGGCGATCGCGCCCTTGGTCACCGCGTAGGGAATCTCGGTCGGCATCGGCCCCTCACCCTGCCCGGACGTGAACAGCACGACGCGTCCGCCGTCGCGGTGATCGACGTACCGTTCCGCAAATTCCTGCACCAGAAGCAAGGACGCGCGCACGTTCACCGCCCACGTCAGGTCGAGGTTCTCTGCCGTCAGAGACCCCAGGTCGCCCAGCTGTGATCGCGCATGGTTGATGACCAACGAGTCGACGGCTCCGAACCTGGATTCGGCAGCATCGAACAGGGCGGCAGGTGCTTCGGGATCGGAGAGATCGATGTCGAGATGCCCGAGTCTGCCTGGCGCGGTGGACAACTCGGCGAGCACCTGCACCGCCCCCGGTGTCCCTGCTCCCCACGGCTCGCTCACGTCGTAGGCATCGCAGGATTGCGCGAAGACGCGGGCGCGCTCATCCTGCAGCAACCTACGGGTGATGGCGTAGCCGATACCGCGGCGTCGACCCACACCGGTGACGAGGACGGTACGCCCATCGCTGTTCATGCTGCATTGTCGACCGTAGCGGCATACACGTCAACGCCGAGAGCACGGTTGGTACCGTCGCACCGGAGAATCCACAGTTCACCGCCCTGCGACTGTGGACCTCCGTGCACGGAAACAGCGACGCGATCGCCGACGCTACCGAACCAGAGACTTGACCGACGCCGGTAGCTGGCGAACGTTTTTGTAGGGTCCGACCACCGCGGCACCGAAAGGACGGTCGAGCAACACGGCAGCGACCTCACGTACCTCGTCGTTGCCGACACTGTCGATCCGCGCCAACGTATCGGTGATGTCGCGGTGATTGCCGTAGTTCAGTTCGCTACGACCGATCCGGTTCATCCGAGAGCCCGAATCTTCGAGTCCCAGAACCAATCCGCCGCGCAACGAACCCTTGGCCCGCGCACACTCCGCGTCGGTGATGCCCTCGGAGGCGACCTTGGCCAGCACTTCCCTGATCACCGTCGTCACCTCGCCCAGGTTCTCCGGCTGACAACCCGCGTAGACGGAGAACGCACCGCTGTCGGCAAACGTGTCCACCGAGGAGTACACCGAGTACGCCAGTCCGCGCTCTTCCCTGATCTCCTGAAACAGACGAGAACTGAGCCCGCCGCCCACTGCCGAGTTCAGCACGGACAACGCCCAGCGATGCCCTTCGTGTCGACCGAACGCACGTACGCCGAGGCACAGGTGCGCTTGCTCGCTGTCACGAGTCGTCAGGCTCAACGTGGGAGCATTGCGCAATCGCGCTGTTCCGCTTCGCCTTTCGGCCGGCCGCAGACCCTTTTCCAGATGGCCCGCGAAAGCGCGACGCACCAACGACACAATCTGCTTGTGATCGACGTTGCCCGCGACAGCAACCACCATGCGCTGCGGCGTGTAGCGGCGAACGTGGAACGAGTGCAATTGCGCACGGGTCATCGACTCGATGGATTCGACGGAGCCGATGATCGGACGCCCGATCGGATGATCACCGAACATGGCTTCCAGGAAGGCATCTCCCAGCAGATCCTCGGGATCGTCGTCGCGCATGGAGATCTCTTCGAGGACCACCTGGCGCTCGACGTCGACATCTGCCGATCGGCAGCGGCCGCGAAGCACCACATCGCTGACGAGATCAATCGCGAGTGCCACGTCCTCGTCGAGCACGTGCGCGTAGAAGCACGTGCTCTCCTTCGAGGTGAACGCGTTCAGCTCTCCCCCGACACCGTCCATCACCTGGGCGATCTCGAGCGCACTACGCGTGGGCGTCGATTTGAACAGCAGATGTTCGAGGAAGTGTGCTGCACCGGCAACACTGGGTTGCTCGTCGCGCGAGCCGACTCCGACCCACACACCGACCGAGGCCGAGCGAACGCCTGGCACGAACTCGGTGACGACCCGAAGACCGCCGGGCAGAGTGGTGCGTTGCACGCCCGTGTCGATGCCGGTGCTCTCTGGAACGGCCGAACGGTACGTCCCGAGGGGACGTACCGTTCGGCTCGATTGCTTCTTACTCAGCGCTGACCTCGGCGGGTGCCTCGGGAGCGTCGGCGGGAGCAGCAGCGTTGTCGTCTTCGACGGGAACGAGGCTGATCTTGCCGCGGTTGTCGATATCGGCGATCTCGACGCGCAACTTCGATCCGACGCTCACGACGTCCTCGACCTTGTTGATGCGCTTGCCGTTACCGAGCTTGGAGATGTGCACCAGTCCGTCGCGGCCCGGGAGCAGCGAGACGAATGCACCGAAAGCCGTTGTCTTGACGACGGTTCCGAGGAATCGCTCGCCGACCTTCGGCAGCTGCGGGTTGGCGATGGCGTTGATCATGTCGATCGCGGCCTGTGCGGACGGGCCGTCCGCTGCACCGACGTAGACAGTGCCGTCATCTTCGATCGAGATGTTGGCACCGGTCTGCTCGGTGATGGAGTTGATCATCTTGCCCTTGGGCCCGATGACCTCGCCGATCTTGTCGACCGGCACCTTGATCGCGGTGACGCGAGGTGCGTACGGGCTCATCTCGTCCGGGGTGTCGATGGCCTCGGCCATGACCTCGAGGATCGTCGTGCGCGCATCCTTGGCCTGCGACAGCGCGCCGGCGAGCACCTTGGAGGGGATGCCGTCGAGCTTGGTGTCGAGCTGCAGTGCGGTGACGAAATCCTTGGTTCCGGCGACCTTGAAGTCCATGTCGCCGAATGCGTCCTCAGCACCGAGGATGTCGGTGAGGGCGACGTAACGGGTTTCACCGTCGACCTCGTCGGACACGAGGCCCATTGCGATTCCGGCGACCGGGGCACGCAGTGGCACACCGGCATTGAGCAGCGACAGCGTCGATGCACAGACCGAGCCCATCGAGGTCGAGCCGTTGGAGCTCAGTGCCTCGGAGACCTGGCGGATGGCGTACGGGAACTCTGCCTGGCTGGGCAGAACCGGCAGCAGAGCGCGCTCGGCGAGTGCGCCGTGGCCGATCTCGCGACGCTTCGGCGAACCGACGCGGCCGGTCTCTCCGGTGGAGTAGGGCGGGAAGTTGTAGTGGTGCATGTAGCGCTTGGACGTCTCGGGCCCGAGCGAGTCGACCTGCTGCGCCATCTTGACCATGTCGAGGGTGGTGACGCCCAGGATCTGGGTCTCGCCGCGCTCGAACAGGGCGGATCCGTGGGTACGCGGGATGATCGCGACCTCGGCGGACAGCGACCGGATGTCTGTGATGCCGCGGCCGTCGATGCGGAAGTGATCGGTGAGGATGCGCTGGCGAACCGACTTCTTGGTCAGTGCGCGGAATGCGGCACCGATCTCCTTCTCGCGGCCGGCGAAGCTGTCTCCGACCGACGTGAGCACCTGAGCCTTGACCTCGTCGAGCTTGCTCTCACGCTCGGCCTTGCCTGCGATGGTCAGTGCCTCGTTGAGCGGGATCTTCGCGGCGTTCTCGACGGCCTCGAAGACGTCCGACTGGTACGCCGGGAAAACCGGGTAGTCGCCGGTGGGCTTTGCTGCCTTGGACGCGAGCTCCTGCTGTGCGGTGCACAGGGCTGCGATGAAGGGCTTCGATGCCTCGAGTCCCTCGGCGACGACCGCTTCGTTGGGGGCGGTAGCGCCACCCTCGATGAGCTCGATGACGTTCTCGGTGGCCTCTGCTTCGACCATCATGATCGCGACGTCTGCGTCGGCACCGGAGCCGGAGACGATGCGGCCGGCGACGACCATGTTGAACACGGCCTTCTCGAGCTGCTCGTTGGTCGGGAACGCGACCCACTGCTTGTCGATCAGGGCGACGCGAACGCCGCCGATCGGACCGGAGAACGGCAGTCCGGCGATCTGCGTCGAGGCCGATGCCGCGTTGATCGCGACGACGTCGTACAGATCGGCCGGGTTGAGGCTCATGACCGTGATGACGACCTGGATCTCGTTGCGCAGTCCGTCGACGAACGTCGGACGCAGCGGCCGGTCGATCAGGCGGCAGGTGAGGATGGCGTCGGTGGACGGACGGCCCTCGCGGCGGAAGAACGATCCGGGGATACGGCCCGCAGCGTACATGCGCTCTTCGACGTCGACCGTCAGCGGGAAGAAATCGAAGCCCTCACGGGGGTGCTTGCCGGCGGTCGTTGCCGACAGCAGCATGGTGTCCTCGTCGAGGTACGCGGCGACTGCGCCTGCGGCCTGCTGTGCGAGGCGGCCGGTCTCGAAGCGGATGGTCCGCTTGCCGAACGTGCCGTTGTCGATGATCGCAGTTGCTTCGTAGACGCCTTCTTCGACGTCCAAAGTTGTGGTTTCCGACATGTGTTCTGTTCTCGTCCTCTCGTCTTTGCCGTGCCCGCGTGGACACACCACCAGCCCTCCTGGCTGTGGCGGCATACCTGTGCCGTCCATCTCCGAGCTTCTCTCGGGACGCGGCTGCGCGGAGGCGGCCATCGATCGAAGCCCACCGGATCTCGTATCCGAAAGGCCACTACCGAAGACCGTCACCACGGCGTGACAGGCATACACGGCGGTGTGCGATTGCTGCGCATCCGCTTTCTCGTGCTGGCGTAACTGTTCTTGCGGTCCAAACACAGATAGCCAACGAGGAACAGTCTAAGCACTGCCTCGTTGGCTACTGCACTATTGCTGCGAGTCGGGTGCGCACCGGCGCGTCGAACCGTGCATCGGTGACATCCTCGCGTCGGTCTGAATTATCGACGCAGACCCAGACGCTCGATGAGCGAGCGGTAGCGGGTGACGTCGACCTTCGCGATGTACTTGAGCAGACGACGACGACGTCCGACCAGCAGCAGCAGGCCGCGGCGGGAGTGGTGGTCGTGCTTGTGCGTCTTGAGGTGCTCGGTCAAGTCGACGATGCGCTTGGTGAGCATTGCAACCTGCGCCTCGGGCGAGCCCGTGTCGGTGGGGTGCAAGCCGTACTCGCCGAGAACGGCCTTCTTCTGTTCGGTGGTCAATGCCACTGGTACTACTCCTGATCAATGACGTCCGCGTGAAAGGAAGCTACGCGCCCGGTGTCGAGACAACGGGATCGAAGCCGGTACAGCCGCCGCGGACCGCAGCGAGCACCGAGGGGACAGCCTATCAGGCCGTGCTGGCCGCCAGGATCGTCCGGGCCCGCTCGGCGTCGCGGCCCATTTCCTCCACGAGGGCTTCCATCGAGTCGAACTTCTCCATGCCGCGCAGTCGGTCGACGAAGTCGACTGCCACGTGCTGGCCGTACAGGTCGGCCTCACCGTCGAGGACGAATGCCTCGACGGTCCTGGTACGACCCGAGAACGTTGGATTGGTGCCCACCGACACGGCAGCCGGATGCCGCTCCCCCGGAGTGACCGTCCCCATGATCGGACCCGGCCCGAGCACTGTGAACCATGCCGCGTACACACCGTCGGCGGGAATGGCCGAGTACATGGGTGGCGCGACATTGGCTGTGGGATAACCCATTTGGCGACCTCGGCCGTCTCCGTGCACGACGACTCCTTCGACGCGATGCGGTCGCCCGAGCGCGGCGGTGGCTGCAGCGACGTCACCGGCGTCCACGCACGATCTGATGTACGTCGAGGAGAACGTCACGGCGTGCTCGGCGAGCAGGTTGACTCCGTCGACTGCGAAACCGGACCGTTCGCCGATCTTGCGCAGCATGGGCACGGTGCCGAGCGCCTTCTTCCCGTAGGTGAAGTTCTCACCGACGACGACCTCGGCAACGTGCAGACGTTCGATCAGGATCTCGTGCACGTATCGCTCGGGAGTGAGCTTCATCAACTCCGGCGTGAACGGCATGACGCAGAAGACGTCGATACCCAATTCCTCGGCGAGTTCGGCTCGCCTCGTCAGGGTCGTCAACTGAGCAGGATGGCTTCCCGGTCGCACGACCTCCATCGGATGGGGATCGAACGTCATGAGCACGCTGGGAACGCCGCGCTTCTTCGCAGCGGCCACCGCTCGCCCGATCAGTTGTGCGTGTCCGCGATGAACGCCGTCGAAGACGCCGATCGTGAGCACGCACCGACCCCAGTCGGCAGGTACATCGTCGAGACCTCGCCATCTCTGCACACCGCGAAGCCTACGGCCCGACGGCCGCTCGGTCACTCTCGGACAGGCGTGTCGCGCGCGGCACGTATGGACAAATAGGTATCCCCACGGTAAATATTTCGGTGTGCCTAACTTTTTTCTTCGCCGGTGTGGATCGCGCCGTGGGCGGATTCTCGCGAGCTGGGCCGTGGTGGGACTACTGGTGGCAGCCTCGAGCGGCTGCGCCCGTGCCGTCGGGGACGACGATCCGGCGATGCTCGACGACGGCAGACCCCTGGTTCTGACGACCTTCACCGTCCTCGCCGACATGGCCGCCAATGTCGCCGGCGATCACCTCCGAGTGGAATCGATCACAAAAGCCGGAGCCGAGATCCACGGCTACGAGCCGACCCCAGGAGACCTACGCACCGCAGAGCAGGCCGAGCTGATCCTGGACAACGGGCTCGGGCTGGAGGCCTGGTTCGAGAAATTCGTCGAGCGCATCCCCGCACCCCACGCCGTGGTGAGTGCGAACGTGGACCCGATCTACATTCGCGACGACGCCTACGCGGGCAAAGCGAACCCCCACGCATGGATGTCGCCCGTCGTGGCCGAGACGTACGTCGAGAACATCGCCGACGCGTTCGTCGCGCTCGATCCCGCCAACACCGACGACTACCGCGCGAACGCAGCCGCATACGTGGGACAACTACGCGAGGTCGGTGCCGAACTGGCCGCGGATCTCTCCGGGCTACCGGCTCGTCAGCGCGCGCTCGTCACCTGCGAGGGCGCATTCGGCTATCTGGCCCGCGACTTCGATCTGCAGGAGGCCTACCTGTGGCCGGTCAACGCCGAGCAGGAAGGAACGCCGAAGCAGGTGGTCCGCACCATCGACTTCGTTCGCGACAACGACGTACCCGCCGTGTTCTGCGAATCGACGGTCTCGGACAAGGCGCAGCTACAGGTCGCCGAGGACACCGGCGCGCGGTTCGGCGGACAGCTCTACGTCGATTCTCTGAGCGACGCCACCGGACCGGTCCCCACGTACCTGGATCTACTGCGCTACGACGCGCGGTTGATCGCCGACGCACTGGTAGGAGAACGATGACCCAGCACACTGGTGACCCTCACCACAGGGCCCGGCACGAGACCGGGGCAGCGCTGACGGTGGACGCCGTCAACGTTCGATACCGCGACGTCGTAGCCCTCACCGATGCCAGCCTGACCCTCGCACCCGGCCGGGTGTGCGGGTTGGTCGGAATGAACGGATCGGGCAAGTCGACGCTGTTCAAAGCCGTCATGGGAATGGTCAAGCCCAACTCCGGCTCGATCACCGTGTTCGGCGGAGACCCGGCGCAGGCGCGCAAGGCCGGCACGGTCAGCTACGTGCCCCAGGCGGAGTCCGTCGACTGGACATTCCCGATCAGCGTGCGCGACGTGGTGATGATGGGCCGATACGGGAAACAGAACTTTCTCCGCACTCCCCGAGCCGCCGATCGACTGGCCGTCGACGAGGCTCTGCAGCGCGTCGACCTCGCCGAACTTGCGAACCGACAGATCGGCCAGCTCTCCGGCGGTCAACGCAAGCGCGCGTTCGTCGCCCGCGCCATCGCCCAGGAGGCATCACTGCTGTTGCTCGACGAGCCCTTCGCCGGTGTGGACAAGAAAACCGAGGCAACCATCACCCGGCTGCTCCGCGAACTCGCAGCACAGGGTGCGTCGGTTCTGGTGTCCACACACGATCTTCACGCCCTACCGGAACTGTGCGACGAAGCGATCCTGCTGCAACAGCGCGTGCTGATGCACGGCAGTCCGATCGACGTACTGCGCCCGGAGAACCTGGCGCTGGCCTTCGGCATCGACCCGTCGAAGGTCGGCGAGTTGGGTGCGGGCACTCGAACTCCGTCCACCCGAACCACGGAAGCGAGCTGAACCGTGTATCTGATCGATTTTCTCGTGGACCCACTCGAATACACCTTCATGCAGCGGGCCCTTCTGGTCACCGTCACCGCCTCGATAGTGTGCGCGGTACTGAGCTGCTGGCTCGTCCTCATCGGGTGGTCGCTGATGGGCGACGCGGTCTCGCACGCAGTTCTTCCCGGCGTCGCGCTGTCGTACCTGTTCGGGGCACCGTTCGCGATCGGAGCGCTGCTGTTCGCGCTCATCGCGGTCGGTGCCATCGGAGTGGTCCGCAACACCACCATCGTCAAGGAGGACGCCGCTATCGGCGTCGTTTTCACCACCTTGTTCGCGCTCGGCGTCGTCCTGATCTCCAAGTTTCCGAGTCAGATCGACCTCAACCACATCCTGTTCGGCAATCTGCTGGGAGTCTCGCAGGCAGACATGGTCCAGGTGTTCGTCCTCGGCGGTATCGCGCTGGTCGTCATGATCGTCAAACGTCGCGACTTCACTCTCTTCGCCTTCGACCGCACCCAGGCCCGCGCCGTAGGCATCAACCCGACGGTGATCTCGGCCGTCATGCTGACCCTGCTCGCCCTGACGACCGTGGTCGCGCTCCAGGCCGTCGGCGTCATCCTCGTGGTGGCGATGCTGATCACTCCCGGTGCGTCCGCCTATCTACTCACGCACAGCTTCGGCCGCATGCTCGTGCTGGCACCGCTCATTTCGGTGGGTTGCGCGCTGGTGGGGATCTACGCCAGCTTCTACCTCGACGTGTCCTCCGGCGGCAGCGTCGTGCTCACCCAGGGACTCGTCTTCGTCCTTGCCTACCTCTTCAGCCCCTCACAAGGCATCGTCGTCCGCGCTCTGCGACAACGCGGACAGGTGCCGGTGGCTCCGGCCGGGTGAGATGTCTTTTTCCATTGGATTGCCTAAGCTCGGCGACGTGGCGCTACGAAAAGACGATCCCGCACCGGCCGACGAGGGCGTCCAGCTGTCCGCGGTTGCGCAGGACTATCTCAAGGTCATCTGGACGGCCAGTGAGTGGAGCGAGGACTCGGTCAGCACCAAGATGCTCTCCGAGCGCATCGGTGTTTCCGCCTCGACGGTGTCCGAGGCGATTCGCAAGCTCGCAGACCAAGGCATGGTCGACCACGCCCGCTACGGAGCCATCTCACTGACCGAGAAGGGTCGTCTCGCTGCCATCGGTATGGTGCGTCGGCATCGACTGATCGAGACCTATCTGGTCAGAGAGCTGGGTTACGGCTGGGACGAAGTGCACGACGAGGCGGAGATCCTCGAACATGCCGTCTCGGATCTGATGATGGATCGAATCGACGCCAAACTGGGCCACCCCGAACGCGATCCGCACGGCGACCCGATTCCGTCCGTCGACGGTGCGATCGAGGCCCCGTCCGCGACCCGCCTGAGCGACTACCTCGACGGACAGTCCGGCCGAGTCGCCAGAATTTCCGACTCCGACCCGGCGATGCTCCGCTACTTCGACTCCGTCGGCATCACGCTGGACCTGCCGATCACGGTGGTCGAACGACGCGACTACGCCGGCACCGTCGCCATCGAGTTGGCCCGCACCGACGCCACCGATTCCATCGATCTCGGCCACCGCGCCGCAGAGGCGATCTGGATGGTTCCGGCGACCTGATCGCCGGGCCGGTGCCGCATCCGTGCCGAATGTTTCAGTGCCCGCGCAAGGTCGCAGGCCGCACGACCATGACCGAACTGGCGCGCTTGCCCTTCTCCTGGAGCAGAGCGATGGTGTGCCCGGTGGGATCGACCGCCGCGTACACCCCGTCGATTCCTATCGGATCCAGCCACCGTCCCTGGCTCAACGATTCCGCCTCACTCGTGTCGATCTGCCGGTGCGGGAACGCCGTTCGGGCCGCCTGATCGATGTCCAGGCTCACGGCCGGGTCCTCTGCCAGTTCTTCGAGTGTCCGTGCGTGGTCGAGGGTGAAGGGTCCGACGCGGGTGCGGCGCAGCACGGTCAGGTGGCCGCCGACGCCGAGCGCCGCGCCGAGGTCGCGCGCCAAGGCCCGAACGTACGTCCCCGACGTGCAGTCGACCTCGACATCGAGGTCGACGAACGCCGATTCGCCCTCCGCCACGTCGCGCCTGGCCGTCACGTCGAATCGGGTGACGCTGACCTTGCGCGGGGCGAGTGTGAATTCCTCACCTGCGCGAGACAGTTTGTGGGCGCGTTGCCCGTCGACCTTGATGGCGCTGACACTGGCAGGAACCTGCTCGATGTCACCGGTCAGGGCGGCAATCGCGGTCGAGATCTCGGTGTCGGAGACATACGCGGCCGAAACATCGGCCAGGACGTCGCCCTCGGCGTCGTCGGTCGTCGTGCTCCGGCCGAGCCGGATGGTGGCGGTGTACGACTTCGTGGTCAGCGAGAGCAGTCCCAGCATCTTGGTCGCACGCTCCACGCCCAGCACGAGCACGCCGGTCGCCATGGGATCCAAGGTCCCCGCATGGCCGACTTTTCTGGTGCGCAACAGTTTTCGGCACGACGCCACCACATCGTGGCTCGTCACTCCCGGCCCCTTGTCGACCACCAGCAGGCCGGCACCGACGAGACCGGACGAAATCTTTTCGCGAGCACTCACGAGAGAGCATTGTGCCAGGCTCGCGGAGCAGGTCGTCACATCACCGAGATCGCGGTCATCACCAGACCGCCCGCCACCATCCATCGACCGTCGAAGGCCCGCAGCGGCGGCCCGGACATCGTGTCTCCCGGCACCAGCAACTCGGAACGGAACGTTCCCGAAATGTCGTCACCGGATCCGGTGCGCTCGAAGGTGATGTGTGCGTCCTCGAAGCCGAGCCAGCGTCCGGTCAACGGCTCCCAGGCCTTGTACGTCGCTTCCTTCGCGCAGAACAACACTCGATCCCAGTGCACGTCCTCGCGGCCCGCGGTCGCGAGCCACTCCCGTTCGGCCTCGAGACTCACCGCCTCGAGCACTCCATCGGGCAGGGGTCCGTGCGGCTCGGCGTCGATTCCCACCGAACGCACCTGCATCGAGTAGGCCAACACCGCACCGCGATACCCGTCGCAGTGCGTCAACGATCCGACCACACCCTTCGGCCACTGCGGAGCACCGGACTTGCCGCGCATGATCGGCGCAGGCTCGACACCCAGCTTCTCCATCGCCACCCGCGCACAGTGTCGGGCCGAGGTGAACTCACGCTTGCGCTTGTCCACCGCCTTGGCCACCAGCGGGGCCTCGAGCGGATGTGGCGTCAAACCCGGTGGGTCCGCGAACAATTCGGCCGAGACGACGCCGTTGGGAAGTATCGATTCGATCACTTTCCTGCCCTCATCTTCTCTACCTCTGCCTCCATCTCGGGCGTCACCGTGAAGTGCCCGCCCCACTTGTTCAACGCGCCCGGCGGATACTCGGGGACCGGAAGAATCTGTCGCAGAACGTTCTTCGGTAGGCCGCGCCGCTGCCATTCGCGCGGATAGCCCACCGACACCTCCTCGAAGCGAACGCCGTCGTAATAGGTCGTCCGCGGAATGTGCAGGTGCCCGTACACCGAGCAGATCGCGTTGTACCGCGTGTGCCAATCCGCCGTCAGAGTGGAACCACACCACAGCGCGAACTCCGGGTAGAACAGCACCTCGGTCGGCTGCCGAACCATCGGGAAATGGTTGATCAACACGGTAGGAACGGAGGTGTCGAGCGCATCGAGACGCTCCCGGGTGGCGTCGATCCGCGCATGGCACCAGGCATCGCGCGTCGCGTACGGCTGCGAGGACAGCAGGAATTCGTCGGTGGCGACGACGTTCTTCTCGCGTGCGATCGCCAGTCCGTGTTCCTTGTCTCTCGCTCCCTGCGGCAGGAACGTGTAGTCGTAGAGCAGGAACATCGGCACGATCGTCGCCGGGCCACCCTCACCCTCCCACCGCAGATACGGGTCCTCCGGGGTGACGACGTCGATCTCGCGGCACAGGTTGACCAGGTACTCGTATCGAGCCGCCCCGTGGATCTGGACGGGATCTTTCACCGTCGTCCACAGCTCGTGGTTTCCGGGAACCCAGATGACTTTCGCGAAACGGCTACGGAGCAGTTCGAGCGCCCACTTGATGTCGTCGGTCTTCTCCGACACGTCACCGGCGACGATCAGCCAGTCCTCGGGCGATTCGGGAAAGATGTCCTCGGTCACGGGCCGGTTGCCCCGATGTCCGACGTGAATGTCGCTCACTGCCCACAGCTTCGCTGCCACTGAAAATTCCTTCCGATGCGCTCGGCCGCCGGCGTCGAATCGCCAGAACCGTCCGAGAACGTACCAACGCCCAATACTCCCCGCAGATTCCGCGGCGTATCCGGGCGGGGTGAGGCGGCAACTCGGTCGACGGTGGGGCGGGAGTACGCGCAGAAAACGAAATCGAGGCCGTTCACCCGCAGATTCGGGTATATGGTGCCTTTCATGACTTGTTTGCGGATGTTTGCTGTGGTGGCATCACGATGACGGTGCCCCCGATCCGCGTCCGAGACGCCGCGGCGCTACTCGGTGTCAGTGACGACACCGTCCGCAGATGGATCGACAGCGGAGCGCTCCCCTCGCTCGAGGACGAGAACGGACGCAAGGTCATCGCCGGCCGGGACCTGGCCGACTACGCGCGCGAACATGCTGTCCCTCCGCCGGAGATCGCGTCGGGCGGAAGCTCTGCACGCAACCGACTCGTGGGGTTGGTCACGGAGGTCGTCTCGGATGCGGTGATGAGCGAGGTGAGCATGCAGTGCGGGCCGTTCACGATCGTGTCCCTGATGAGCACCCGCTCGGTTCGCGAACTGGGGCTGGAGCCCGGCAAGGTCACCGTCGCTGTGGTCAAGGCCACGACCGTCATCGTCGAGACACCGTAGGACACAGGAGATGTTCGTGAAGACACTGCGCCCGGTATTCGCGCTCCTCATTGCAGCCACCCTCGTGCTCGTCGGGTGCAGCTCGCAGTCCGATTCGACCGCGCCCGATGGACCCTCGGACGGCAGCGCGGTCCGAGGCGAGATCACGGTCTTCGCCGCAGCATCGCTTCGCGCGACGTTCACCGAGCTCGGTGATCGATTCGAGGCCGAACACCCCGGCACCTCGGTGGAGTTCAGCTTCGCGGGCTCATCCGATCTGGCCGCGCAGCTGATCTCCGGCGCCCCTGCCGACGTCTTCGCCTCCGCAGATACGAAGAACATGACCGAGACGGTGGACGAGGGCCTGGTTGCGGATGACCCCGTAGACTTCGCGTCCAACACGCTGACCATCGTGACCGCCCCCGGAAACCCGGACGGCATCGCATCGTTCGCCGATCTGGCGAACCCCGACGTTCTCACGGTGATCTGCGCGCCCCAGGTGCCGTGCGGCGCGGCGACGGCCTCGGTCGAGGCCGCTACCGGCACGCAGATCCCGGCCGTGAGCGAGGAATCCTCGGTCACCGATGTGTTGGGCAAGGTGACCTCGGGGCAGGCCGATGCCGGACTGGTCTACGTGACCGACGCTGCCGGGGCAGGAGAGGCCGTGACCGCGGTGCCCTTCGAGGAGTCGAGCGAGGCCGTCAACACCTACCCGATCGCGACACTGAGCGGGTCCGACAACGAGGGCACCGCTCGCGCATTCACCGAGTTCGTCGCCGGACCCGTCGGGCAAGACGTACTCGGTCGAGCCGGCTTCGCAGCTCCGTGACCGTACGAGTCGCACACGACGGGCGGTCGACCGTCGGTGTGCCGGTGTGGATTTTCGTTCCGGCAGCCATCGGTGCACTCCTCGTAGTGGCACCGCTGGCCGCGATGTTCACCCGAATCGACTGGTCCAATTTTCTCGGACTCATCACCTCCGAATCCGCTGTCGCGGCGTTGATCCTGAGCCTGAAGACGGCGACGGCCAGCACCGCAGTGTGCGTGGTTCTGGGCGTGCCGATGGCAATCGTGCTCTCGCGCAGCTCGATTCGCGGGCTCTCGATCCTTCGCTCTCTCGTCGTACTGCCCTTGGTTCTGCCCCCGGTGGTCGGGGGCATCGCGCTGCTCTACACCTTCGGGCGACAAGGCCTGTTGGGCGAGCACCTCGACGCCTTCGGGATTCGAATAGCGTTCACCACCTCGGCCGTGGTGCTGGCACAGGTGTTCGTGTCGCTGCCTTTCCTGGTCGTCAGCGTCGAGGGCGCACTGCGCACGGCCGGCGACCGGTACGACGTGGTGGCCGCGACTCTGGGGGCCACACCCACGACCGTCCTACGGCGCGTCACCGTTCCGCTGATACTTCCCGGACTGATATCGGGAACCGTCCTCGCCTTCGCGCGCGCGCTCGGAGAATTCGGAGCGACCTTGACCTTCGCCGGATCCCTCGGAGGCGTGACCAGGACACTGCCGCTGGAAATCTATCTGCAGCGCGAGAGCGACCCCGATGCCGCGGTGGCGCTGTCGCTGGTGCTGATTCTCGTGGCGGCACTCGTCGTCGTGACCGCACGCGGCACTCGGTCGTCGGGAACGCTGTGAACTCACTGCACCTGCGGGCCACACTCGGCGTTCGCGGCATCGATCTCGAACTGGACGTCCCCGAGGGTGAGACGGTCGCCATCCTCGGACCGAACGGGGCAGGCAAATCGACACTGCTGCAGCTCGTCTCGGGTGTGGTGGCACCCGACGAGGGAATCGTCCGACTCGGCGAGGACGTGCTGACCGATACCGTCTCGAACACCGTCGTGCCGATTCACGCCCGAGGCGTCGCGACCCTCTCTCAGGAAGCTCTGCTGTTTCCTCACATGGACGCTCGCACGAACGTGGCCTTCGCACCGCGTAGCGCCGGCGCCAACCGCGTCGCCGCGCGTGCCGTCGCCGATACCTGGCTCGACGCGGTCGGAGCCTCCCACCTGGCCGATCGCCGCCCCGGCCAGCTGTCCGGCGGTCAGGCTCAACGAATCGCCATCGCGCGCGCTCTTGCGGCCGACCCGCGCCTGCTGCTGCTCGACGAACCCCTCGCGGCGCTGGATGTGGACACGGCACCGAGCATTCGACGAGTACTGCGCACGGTGCTGCGCGCGAGCGGTCGCACGGCCTTGATCGTCACCCACGATCTGCTCGACGTCGTCGCGCTCGCCGATTCCGTGGCGGTCGTCGACGGCGGACGCGTCGTCGAGCGAGGCTCGGTCACCGAGGTCCTGACCGCACCTCGCAGCGAATTCGGTGCCCGCATCGCGGGGGTGAACCTGCTCTCGGGACGGGCTGTCGACGCCGACGACTCGACGTCCCTGACCACGAACTGGGGACTGACGGTCCACGGCTCCGGGCGGTACACCACCGGAACCGCACTGGTGGCGGTGTTCTCCCCCGCCGCCGTCTCGGTACACCCGACGGCCCCACACGCCAGCCCGCGAAACGTGTTCGAGGTGGTGATCGAGGAGATGGAGGTGCAGGGCTCCGGCATTCGTGTTCGGTCTCGCCCGCAACCCGACGGGTCTCCGGGCATGGCTGCAGACATCACCCCTGCCGCGGTGTCGGATCTCGGGCTCGAGCCCGGCGGCACCGTCTTCTTCGTCGTCAAGAGCCGTGAGGTGGCATTGCATCCCGCGTTGCCGTCGCAACCCTGACGGCTATCGGCGGAGTTGGCGATCGCTGCCGATCACCAGCCACTTTCCGGACAGTACCCGGCCTGCGACTGCAAGCATCCGCAGTGCGACGAAGACGCCGAGCCCTGTCCAGATCCCTACCAGTCCCCAGTCGAACACCAGAGCCGACCAGATGAACGGCAGAAAGCCCACGACGGCGCAGGCCATGGTCGCGTTTCTCAGAAATGCAGCGTCGCCGCTGCCGAGCAGCACACCGTCCAACGCGAACACCACGCCGGCAATGGGGATGATCGCGACGAAGATCCACCAGATCGCATGCATCTCGTCGATGACCGATGCGTCGGTGGTGAACAGATCCGGCACGAACGAACGCCCGACGGCGAACACGCCGGCGAGAACGACCGCGAACACCGTCGACCACGCTGTCAATCGCCACGCCAGGGCGCGCGCATCGTCGATCCTGCTCGCACCCAGGGCGGCTCCGACCAGGGTCTGAGCGGCGATTGCCAGTGAATCGAGCATCAACGACACCAGGTTCCACATGTGCAGAACCACCTGGTTGGCGGCGACCGAGGCGGCGCCGAACCTCGACGCGACCGCAGCGGCGGACAGAAAACAGGCCTGGAATGCCAAACTGCGCACGATCAGGTCGCGGCCCAGCACCAGTTGTGCGCGCATCACCGACCAATGCGGGCGCAATTCGGTGCTCGCCCGCACGACTGCGCCGACGAACAGCGCACCGGCGACGCCCTGGCCGATCACGTTCGCCACGGCCGATCCCACCAGCCCGAGCCGTGGGAATCCCAGCAACCCGTGGACCAGGAGGGGGCACAACACCGCTGATACACCGAAGCCGAACACGACGAAACGTAGTGGCGTCACCGTGTTCTGAACTCCACGCATCCATCCGTTTCCGGCCAGCGAAACCAGGATGAACGGCACACCCAGCAGAGCCACGCGCAGCCACGCGACGGCCTCGGCAGCGATGTCCCCGCCCCCGGTCAGCACCGAGACCACGGGCTCGGCGGCGAGCTGCATCACCGCGACGATGGCGATACCGATCGCGAAGGCCAACCACGTCGCCTGCACACCCTCACCGACGGCGTCGCGTTCGCGGCCTGCACCGTGCATGCGAGCCGCTCGCGCGGTCGTGCCGTAGGACAGGAACGTCAGCTGCGTGCTGACCTGGGCCAACACGAGCCCACCGATGGCCAGGCCGGCGAGGGCGAGCGCGCCGAGCCGGCCGACCACGGCGGCGTCGAACAACAGGTACAGGGGCTCGGCAGCGAGGACGCCGAGAGAGGGCAACGAGAGACCGAGGATCTTTCGAGCCGTGACCGGGGTGGAACTC
The DNA here is from genome assembly GCF_033042225.1 of Rhodococcus cercidiphylli. Lineage (NCBI taxonomy): Bacteria > Bacillati > Actinomycetota > Actinomycetes > Mycobacteriales > Nocardiaceae > Rhodococcus > Rhodococcus cercidiphylli. The sequence continues at coordinate 383,584 of NZ_JAWLKE010000001.1, read as the reverse complement.
ACGACGCCGACAGGGCCTCACGCAGCGCATCGATCACGTCGGGCAGGTCGCCGGTCGCGGTGTAGCCGGCTGCATTGCGGTGCCCGCCACCGCCGAGCGCGCACGCCACCGCCGACACGTCGACCTCGGTCTTCGAGCGCAGAGAGACCACCCAGACCGACCCGAAATCCTGTTGCTTGAGTACCGCGGCGACCTCGGCCTCGGAGGTGGTGCGCACGATGTCGATCACGCTCTCGATCTCCTCGGACCGCAGTCCGGCCGAATCCTCGCTCCTGATGACGGCGTACACCAGCCCTCGTCCGTCGGCTGCGTCGGGAAGCAACGATGCCGAACCGAGCACCGACCCGAGCATCGGCAACCAGTCGAACGGGTGAGTGTCGAGCAGCTTGCGGGCGATGTGAGCCCCGTCGATCCCCGTGGCCAACAGTCTCTCGGCCAACAGATGAGAACCCGGGCGAACCCAGCGGAACGAACCGGTGTCGGTGACCAGACCCGCGAACAGCAGGTGGGCCAGATCGGCATCGATCTCGACGCCCCACCGATCGAACAGCCGCGCGATGACGGCGGTGGTGGACTCAGCAGACGCGTGCACCACGTTCAGCGTTCCGAATCGTGTGTTGCTGCGGTGATGATCGATGACGAGGCTGGCCGACGCCGTATCGAGTCGGTCGCCCAGCGAACCCAGCCGACCCCTGCTTCCGGCGTCGACCGTGACCACCAGGTCGACGGACTCGCTGACCTCGTCTGCGTCGACGAGAAGGTGTCTACCGGGTAATTCGTCCATCGACTCGGGCAGGGACGCCGGTGCTGCGAATGCCACCTGGACGGTCGCGCCGCGACGTTCGAGCACCGAACCGAGCGCAAGCCCACTACCGATCGTGTCGGCATCGGGTTGAACATGACACAGCACGGTCACCGAGGATGCACGTTCGAGCATCTCGATCGCCCGCGCCAGATCCTCGTCGGTCTCCGACACTGCCTCCGAACCGTCGGACATGTCAGTCGGCTTCGGCGGGCTCGACGCCTGCAGGAGTGGAGCCTGCGGAATGACCATCTGTGTCTGCGACTTCGCGTGGAGCTTTGTACGGGTCCGGGTCCCCGGCGGGCTTGGCGTTCGCACGCGCGCGGGCCAGTTCTTCGTCGGCCACGCGGGCGCGTTCGAGCAGGTCTTCCATGTGGCGTGCGGTGTCGGGCACCGTGTCGGTCACGAACGTCAACGTCGGCGTGTACCGCACACCCGTTCCGGCTCCGACCTTCGAGCGCAGCACACCCTTGGCCTTCTCCAGGCCTGCCGCAGCGGCCTGCAGATCGGGCGGTGTATCGAGGTCTTCACCCATCACGGTGTAGTACACCGTGGCGTCGTGCAGGTCGGCAGTCACCTTGGTATCGGTGATGGTCACGAATGCCAGCCGTGGATCCTTGATCTCGTGATCGATCGCCGTTGCAACGATGGCGGCGATTCGCTTGGACAACTTTCGAGCCCTGGCCTGATCCACCACGACAATCACACTCCTCTTTCATGGCCGAACGTCGATTCTGTTCCGACGTGGCGGCGGTTGTGCACTTCTCGTCCGCCGAGCAGCGCTCGGCGGACTTCCCGGATCAATCCTCGGGTCCGAAGATTCTCCGGCGTACTGCCAACAGTTCCAGATCGTGGCGTTCGGCGACATGCCGTTCGCACTCGTCCAGTTTGTCGTGCAGTAGGTCGACGTCGGTACCGGCCGCGGCAACCCCCAGCAGGGACCGCCGAATACGTTCTCGCTCACCGGTTTCGGCAGCCGAGACTCCCAGCCGTTGCAGATCACCGAGCACCGGTTCCACCATCGACCGTTTCTCGGCGAGCGAACGCACATCCCCCAACAACACGTCCAACTCCAGAGCACCCAGATACACGCTGACGTCCTTCGATCAGCTTCGACGACAAAGCCGGTGGCGGTACATCTGTCGTACCACCACCGGCTCGAAAGTCGGAGCGCAGTGTCACTCCCCTGGCTTCACCACCGAGCCGACGCGACCGGGTGCGGAGCCGAAAGGCTCCGCATCCGTTCTAGTCGCGCGGCTTTTCACGGAGCTCGTACGCCTCGATGACATCGCCCACCTTGATGTCGGAGTACGTCACCGTCAAACCACATTCGTAGCCCTCGCGGACCTCCGTCGCGTCGTCCTTCTCGCGACGGAGCGAGGAGATCGTGACGGTTTCCGCGACAACGGCGCTGTCTCGGATGAGTCGCGCCTTGGCGTTGCGACGGATCGTACCGGAGGTGACGAGGCAACCGGCGATGTTTCCGACCTTGGAGGAACGGAACAGCGCGCGGATCTCGGCCTGCCCGAGGGCAACCTCTTCGTACACCGGCTTGAGCATGCCCTTGAGGGCCTTCTCGATCTCGTCGATGGCCTGGTAGATCACCGAGTAGTACCGGATGTCGACGCCTTCACGGTTGGCCAGCTCGGTGGCTTTGCCCTCCGCTCGAACGTTGAAGCCGATGATGATCGCGTTGGATGCCGACGCCAGGTTGACGTTGGTCTCCGTGACGCCACCGACACCGCGGTCGATGACGCGCAGTTCGACCTCGTCGTCGATCTCGATTCCGAGCAGCGCCTCTTCGAGCGCTTCCACGGTTCCCGAGTTGTCACCCTTGAGGATCAAGTTCAGCTGCGAAGTCTCCTTCAGAGCTGCATCGAGATCGTCGAGGCTGATGCGCTTGCGGCTCTTGGCTGCCAGAGCGTTGCGCTTGCGCGCATTTCGACGGTCGGCGATCTGTCGAGCGATTCGGTCCTCGTCGACCACCAGAAGGTTGTCGCCTGCACCGGGCACCGACGTGAAGCCGATGACCTGCACGGGACGGGACGGCATCGCCTCGGTGACGTCCTCGCCGTGCTCGTCGACCATGCGACGAACGCGTCCGTATGCGTCACCGGCGACGATCGAGTCACCGACACGCAACGTTCCGCGAGCGATGAGCACGGTCGCGACCGGGCCGCGACCACGGTCGAGGTGTGCCTCGATGGCGACACCCTGAGCGTCCATGTCCGGGTTGGCGCGCAGATCGAGCGACGCGTCGGCCGTCAGCAGCACCGCTTCGAGGAGGGCATCGATGTTGGTGCCCTGCTTGGCGGAGATGTCGACGAACATCGTCTCGCCGCCGTATTCCTCGGCGACCAGACCGTATTCGGTGAGCTGCTGCCGGATCTTGTCCGGGTTCGCGCCCTCCTTGTCGATCTTGTTCACCGCGACCACGATCGGCACGTCGGCTGCCTGTGCGTGGTTGATGGCCTCCACCGTCTGCGGCATGACGCCGTCGTCGGCTGCGACCACCAGGATCGCGAGGTCGGTGGCCTTGGCACCACGGGCACGCATGGCCGTGAAGGCCTCGTGACCGGGGGTGTCGATGAACGTCACGAGACGCTCGTTGCCTTCGAGCTCGGTCAGCACCTGGTACGCACCGATGTGCTGCGTGATTCCGCCGGCCTCGCCTTCGCGCACCGTGGTGTTGCGAATCGAGTCCAACAGTCGCGTCTTACCGTGATCGACGTGGCCCATGACGGTGACCACCGGGGGACGCTGCTCCAGATCGTCCTCGCCGCCGGCATCCTCGCCGTAGGTGAGATCGAACGAGTCGAGCAGCTCACGATCTTCGTCCTCGGGACTGACGACCTGAACGACGTAGTTCATCTCTCCGCCGAGAAGCTCCAGCGTCTCGTCGTTGACGGACTGCGTCGCGGTGACCATCTCACCGAGGTTGAACAGGGCTTGCACCAGTGCAGCTGGGTTCGCGTCGATCTTGTCCGCGAAGTCCGACAGCGATGCGCCGCGGGCGAGACGAATGGTCTCACCGTTGCCGCGGGGCAGCCTGACGCCGCCGACTGCGGGAGCCTGCATGCTCTCGTACTCGGCGCGCTTCGCCCGCTTCGACTTGCGACCACGACGAACTGCTCCGCCGGGACGACCGAATGCACCTGCTGCTGCGCCGCGCTGACCGGGGCGTCCACCGCCACCGGGACGACCGCGGAAACCACCTGCGGGAGCGCCGCCTGCGGGAGCACCACCGGGAGCGCCGGGAGCGCCGCCGCCGCGGTAGCCACCGCCACCGCCGCCGCCCGGGCGTCCGCCCGGAGCGCCACCGGGACGACCGGGACGACCTGCTGCGGGGCCGGGACGTGCCGAACGGGTCGGCATGGCACCGGGGTTGGGGCGAGGAGGCATCGAGCCGGGGCTCGGACGAGGTCCGGCCTGGCCCGGTGCGGGACGGGGCCCACCCTGCCCTGGAGCCGGACGACTGCCACCGGACGGTGTTGCGGGACGAGGCCCACCTTGTCCGGGAGCGGGGCGTCCGCCACCGGGGCGCGGAGCACCGGGAGCGGGCCGAGGAGCAGGGCGCTCCACGGGAGCCGAGGAGTACGGGTTGTTACCGACACGCGGAGCCTTGGGGCCGGGCTTGGGGCCGGGACCTGCGGGCTTCGGAGCGGCCGGGGCCGGTGCAGCGTCGCTGGTGGCAGCCGACGCGGCGGGAGCCTGCTCGACCGGAGCGGCCGGAGCTGCAGGCTCGGGGGTAGGCGCTGCGGGGGCCGGAGCCGGAGTCGCGGGTGCAGCGGGTGCTGCCTCCACGGGAGCCTGCGCTGCGGGTGCTTCCGGCTCTGCCGGACGCGGTGCCGGCTTGGGGCCGGGACGAGGTCCGCCCGGTTTCGCGGCACCCGGCTTCGCGGTGCTGCTCGCTGCCCGATCGGCCGCTGCGCGACCGTTCGGTGCAGCTGCGGCCGGTGCCGACGCGTCCGTGTTCTCGGACGGGAAGGACTCACGCAGTCGACGCGCCACGGGGGCTTCGACTGTGGATGATGCGGACTTGACGAACTCGCCTTGCTCTTTGAGCCGTGCGAGTAGTTCCTTACTGGTGACACCGAGTTCTTTTGCCAACTCGTGCACGCGGGCCTTGCCTGCCACTGCTCTCCTCACTGAGAGGCCGAGCGAGGCTTGGTGCCCGCACGACCTCGGGTTATCTCCGATGGACGTTCATCGTTGGTGCTTCACGGTGTGCTCATCAGTGCTGTTGCCTGTTCTTGTCGACGGGTGTTGCTCTTGTCGTGTACTCGGCCTGCAGCTGTTCGTGCTCGTCGAGCACGGCTGTCACTGCGGACGATTCCACATTTCCCGATATCCGAAACGCACGACCGAAGACTCGGCGTCGTTCCGCATTGTGCAGGCACTCTCGGCTGTAGTGCAACCACGCACCACGGCCGGACATCGAATGCCGGACATCGGGGACGAGAGCGAATTCGTGCGAACCAGCTTCTCGAACCACGATCCTCAACAGATCGGCGGCCGGCACTCGCTCCCTGCACCCGATGCATGTACGAATCGGCCGGCTTGTCACTACCGGATACTCGCGTTCATGCCCCTGGGCGGAGAGGTCGTTACCGAACCATCGACCACTCTACCGCTGTATTGCCCCGAACTCCGCATTCCGGCCCTACGCGCTGGTCGTCTCGGGTGCCGCCGCATCGCTGCGGATGTCGATGCGCCAACCGGTCAATCGAGCAGCCAGTCGAGCGTTCTGCCCTTCCTTGCCGATGGCCAGAGAGAGCTGGTACTCGGGAACCACGACACGGGCCGCACGGGCAACCGCGTCGACGACGGTCACCGAGACGACCTTCGACGGGGACAGTGCATTCCCGACGAACGTGGCCGGGTCCTCGTCGAAGTCGATGATGTCGATCTTCTCGCCTGCCAGTTCGCTCATCACGTTGCGCACGCGCTGACCCATCGGTCCGATGCAGGCACCCTTGGCGTTGAGCCCGGACACGGTGGACGCGACGGCGATCTTCGAGCGGTGCCCCGACTCGCGAGCCACTGCCACGATGTCGACCGAGCCGTCGGCGATCTCGGGAACCTCGAGGGCGAACAGCTTGCGCACCAGATTCGGGTGCGTGCGCGAGAGCGTGATCTGCGGACCCCGATTGCCCCGGGCAACTCCGACGACGTAGCACTTGATGCGCTCGCCGTGCTCGTAGCTCTCGCCCGGCACCTGCTCTGCGGGCGGCAGCAGGCCGTCGGCTCCGTTGGCGTCACTTCCGATACGGACGATCACGGTGCCCTTCGCATTGGCACGCGTGTCGCGCTGGATCACACCGTTGACGATCTCACCCTCGTGCGTGGAGTACTCACCGAACGACCGCTCGTGCTCGGCGTCGCGCAGGCGCTGCAGGATGACCTGACGCGCCGTGGTTGCCGCGATGCGTCCGAAGCCTTCCGGGGTGTCGTCCCATTCGGAGATCAGATTGCCGTCGGCGTCGAGTTCCTTGGCCATCACCCGAACGGAGCCGGTCTTGCGATCGACGTCGATCCACGCGTTGGACTGGTGCCCCTCGGTGTGCCGGTAGGCCGTCAGCAACGCGGTCTGGATCGTCGAGATCACCATCTCGATCGGAATTCCTTTGTCCGCCTCGATGGCACGCAATGCGGCTATGTCGATATTCACTTGTCCGACCCTTCTTCCGGTGCTTCCACGTCCACGATCTCATCGGTGTTCGCGGGTGACGGCCTACTGCCGACCACACCACCCGCCAGGTCCATCTCTTCGGCACTCGGCCGCGAGAACTCCACCTGTACAACAGCTTTCACAACATCGGACAAGGCAACGGGGCGAGTCGACAGCACACCCTTGTCCTTGATCACCACGGTGACCGAATCGCCGTCGAGCACCCCGACGCGACCGTCGAACTTGCCGTCGGCCAGTTCGATACGCACTTTGCGTCCGCGAGCCCGACGCCAATGCCGTGCTTCGGTCAGTGGGCGGTCGATTCCGGGGGTGGTGACTTCCAACGTGTACGGAGCTTCCCCGAAATCCGTCACGGCATCGAAGGCATCCGAGATCTCGCGGCTCAGTTCCGGGAGAGCGTCGAGGTCGATTCCCTCTTCGCGATCGACCATGATCCGCACTGCACTGTGCTTTCCTGCGGCGACGACGTTCACGTCTTCGAGGTCGTAACCCCATTCTCGAACGAGGTCGGCGAGCAGTTCGACAACCCTTTCCTTGGACGGAACAGGCATGTCGCGAACTCCTCGTGTGTAGTTGTGGGCGATCCGGCGTACGGCAGCCGGACTGCGTTTGGTGAACCAACAGCCTACCGCCCCGCAGGCAGTGCTCGTGACCACGATCGGCCGACGCGACACACGGGCACGGCACGTGCGAGCGCCGCGGTCTGGCACGATATCGGAGTGCCAACGCCGACCGTCCCCTTCGCGCTCAGTCGCCGCGGGTTGTTCCGACTCGCCGGCGTCGCTGCTCTGTCCGCGGCCACCGTGTCGAGCGTTGCGGCCTGCGGTCAGGAGACGATCTCGGGTCCTGCCCTCGACACCTTGACTGCGCAGTTGCGCGCTGCCCGCGCCGACGCCGCGGATGCCACCGCGGCCGCGACGGTGATCGCCGACTACGCCGCCGCCCTGGGGATCGTTGCGGCGCAGCGAACCGAGCACGCCGATGCGCTCGACACCGAGATCGCCCGCGCCACCGGTGCCTCGACCGAGACGTCGTCGGTCACGGCCACCACGACACCCGTTCCCACGACGCCGCCGCCCGATCTCGCCGCCGTGCGAGAGATGTTGACGGCCTCCGCTCGCAGCGCGGCAGATGCGGCTCGCAACGAAAGCGGTTACCGAGCAGGCCTTCTCGGTTCCATCAGCGCCTCGTGCACGGTCTCGGCCCTGGTGGTGCTGGCATGAGCGATCTCGGCCCGGAACAGCAAGGCCTCGTCGACGCACTGGCCGCCGAGTATGCGGCGGTGTTCGCCTACGGCGTCGTCGCGGCATTCTCCAATCCCACGCGCGCAGATCTGGTTGCGTCGAACACTGCCGCCCACCGCGCGCGTCGAGACGCGACCATCGATGCACTCCGGGCGGCGAGTGTCACTGTGCCGCTGCCCGATCCGGCGTATGCGTCCCCGTTCCCGGTGACCGACGCGATCTCGGCCGCGCAGTTGGCCGCGCAAGCCGAGATCGACACCAGCATCGCGTGGCGTTCGCTGATCGAACGCAGCAGGTCGGGAGCGACCCGCGACATGGGTGTTCAAGCGCTGACCGACGCCGCGATTCGCCTCGCGACGTGGCAGCAAATTCTGGGAGTCAGTCCGTCGTCGACGGCATTTCCCGGCCAACCGTGAGCACCTGTGCCGATCCGACGGAACGCCCCGGCATGAACAACGCCGCCACCAGTCCGATCGCCACTGCCCCAGCGCCGACGAGCAGAGCGGGTGCCAAGGCGTCGGTGTAACCGGTGGGCGTCAGTGATCCACCGGCTCCGATGAACACCGCTGTCAATACCGCGATGCCGAGTGCGATACCCACCTCCCGCACAGTGGAGTTCGCACTGCTGGCGGTGGCATGATCGTCGTCCTTCATGTCCCGCAGCACTGCGGTGGCGGACGGAGCGAACGTCAGCCCCATGCCCACTCCCGCCATCAGCAGGGCCGGGACCATCGACGAATACTCGGTGTCGGGTCCCAGAATCAGCGCCATCCACACGAGCGAGACCGACTGCAGCGACAGGCCGCCGACCAACAGCCCACGCAGTCCGACGCGCTCGGCAAGCAGACCTGCGATCGGTGCGACCACCATCGGTGCGGCGGTCCACGGCAGCGTGCGTAGGCCCGCCTGGAACGGCGTGTAGTTCATCACGATCTGAAGGTATTGCGCGAGGAGGAACACCGCCCCGAACATGCCGAGCGAGAACGTGATTCCGATGATGTTGGCGATGGTGAAGCTGCGCGAACGAAAGAGTGCGAGCGGCAGTACCGAGTGTCGGGTGCGCGAGGCGCGCAGAACGAACGCCACGAGCAGCACCGCCGAGCCGATGAAACCGGCGAGCACCGTGGCCGACGCCCACCCGTCGTCGTTGCCGTGGACCACCGCCCACACCAGGAGGAAAACACCGCCGCCTGCGAGGACCACGCCGGGCAGATCGAGCGGTTGGATGCGCCCTGCTGTTTCCTTCAGCGCGACGTACGCCAGCGGAACTGCGACGAGGGCCACCGGAACGTTGATCCAGAAGATCGCCTGCCAGGAAATCCCGTCGACGACGGCTCCGCCGACCACCGGTCCCAGCGCGACGCCGAGTCCGGAGACTCCACCCCATATCCCGATTGCCATCGCGCGCTTGCCCACCGGTACCACCGCGGCGAGCAACGCCAGGGACAACGGCATGATCGCGGCGGCACCGATTCCCTGCACGGCGCGCGCGGCGATGAGTATCGCTGGACTCGCAGCGAGCGCGCTGGCCACCGAGGCAAGAGTGAAGACCGCGATGCCGCCGAGGAATACCGCGCGCCTGCCCCACCTGTCGCCGAGCGTCGCCGCCGTCAGCATGAAGGTGGCGAAGCTGAGGGTGTACGCGTTGAGGAACCACTGCAGTTGTCCGACAGAGGCGTTCAGGTCCTGCTGGATGACCGGTAGTGCGCTGGTCATCACCAGATTGTCGAGGGTTGCCATGAACATCGGCAGGGATGCTGCGAGGATGCCGAGCCACACGGGAACGTTCCGAGTGGCGGGCTGCACTGCAGGTGGAGAGTCTGTGGCGGTCATTGCGGTCGTCCCGTCTCGCGCTTGTAAGCATCGAATGATTACTTATTCGAGACCGTAAGTTATCAACTGATAACCTGTCAACATGTCCGACCCGTCAGCGCCCAAGCCCAGAGCCACCCGCATGGATGCGGCCGACCGCCGAGAGCTCGTGCTCGACGCAGCGATGCGCGCGTTCGCGCGCGGGGGTTACGCCGGCACCAGTACCGATGCGGTCGCGAAGGAAGCGGGCGTCTCTCAGCCGTATGTGGTCCGCATGTTCGGCACCAAGGTCGAGTTGTTTCGTCTGGTGTTCCAACGCTCCGTCGACGGCATCATGGCCGCGTTCGATGCCGTGCTGGCAGCGGGCCCGCTCGACCCCGACGACGACAGCACCTGGGCGAATCTCGGTTCCGCCTATGCCGATCTGGTGGCCGATCGCGACCTGTTGATGGTCATGATGCACGGATTCGGCGCAGGCTCGGTACCCGAGATCGGCCGGGCAGCCCGGGAGGGAATGGGCGCCATCTACAGCCAGATACGTGCCGGCACAGGTTGTTCCGAGGATCAGGCACGGCAGTTCATCGCGCACGGGATGCTGCTCAACGTCCTCATGTCGATGCAGGCGCTCGAGCATCCGAACGACAGCGCCGGACTGCACGAGATGACGGTGTGCGCGTTCGGAACCAATCTGGTCCCGGCCGATCCCGGCTGAGCGTCGGCGCTAGGGACGCATCTCGTACCGACCGTCGTACGAGACGACCTCGTTCCACACCGTCTCGAAACGCCCCGCGTCGACCGCCGGCTTGCGAATCGAATCGAGCGCCCACTGCTGTTGCGCTCCAGTCGATGACGGCTTCCCGTACAGCGCGACGGCATAGCCGGAGAAGTCTCTGATCTGGAAGTCGAAGATCTGGTCCATCATCTCGGACGAGATCTCGTCGGCCTGCTCGAGCAGAAGGTGACCGTAGACCACGAGCGAGAACAGGTGACCCACCACCAGCAGGAAATCGAGGTCCTTCTGTTGGGACTCGTCGGGCGCACACTCGGCGAGGAACGAGGTGAATGCCTGTGCCTGCTCGTAGAAGCGTCCCACGTTGGGGATTCCGGAGTGCTTCTCGTACAACGGCTTCCAGTCGTGGAACCGCACCGAACTCGCACCGCGGGCCGGCCCCTGGGCGAAGAAGAAGCTGTCGTCGACCGGCTCGGTTCGGGTACCGACGTCCGGATAGTCGGTGGGCGAGAACATGTAGGCCGGCATGAATTTGAGCATCAGCGCCACGTTGACGTGCACCGTGCCCTCGAGCTTGGGCAGTGTTCCGATCAGCTGGGCGGCTTCGCGGAAGTAGGTATTCTTCTCGTAGCCCTTGGCCGCGATGACGTCGTGCAGCAGCCGCACGACCGTTTCACCCTCCGAGGTCACCTTCGCCTTCGTCATCGGGTTGAACAGCAGGTAGCGCCGGTCCTCGGGCCCTGCGGCACGGAAGTAGTCCAGTGCCCGCGCGCTGAAGAGCTTCATCGCGATCAAGCGGGAATAGGCATCGACGAACGCACTGCGCACGTGCGGAAAGTCGGTGACCCGATTGCCGTACAGAATTCTGTTGTTCGCATGCGTGATCGCCTCGTGGAAGGCGTGCTCACAGATGCCGATGGATCCAGTGCACAGGTTGAACTTTCCGACGTTGACCGTGTTGAGAGCTGCCGAGAACGCGTCGGCACCGGTGTGCAGGATGTCCTGTCGCCGGACGGGGTAGTTCTCGAGCGCGAACGTGCTGACGTACATCTGACCGTGAACGACGCTCTCGCGGAGCCGATAGGCCGGGTGCGCACTGTCGGCCACGAAGAACACGTACGAATCGGGTCCTTCGACGTCGGTACGTCGGCCGAACACCGAGACCATGTTCGCCACGTTGCCGTTTCCGATGTAGTACTTCTCCCCCGACGCGGTGAACTCGAGCTCGGAGTCCTCGGTCGCGGGCGTCAACAGCATGTCGGTGGAGTAGACGTCGGCTCCGTGCGCGCGCTCGGACAGACCGAACGCCATCACCCCGCCGCGGTCCAGCTCGCGTGCGGCGCGGCGTTTGGCGTCGTCGTTGGCGCTCATCCAGATGGGACCGAGACCCAACACGGTGACCTGCCAGGTGTACCAGTAGGCCAGACCGTAGAACCCGAGAACCTCGCTCAGCGCGGCATTGCGGGCGGCGTCCCAGCGCGTGTTCGGCGACCCGTCCGTATAGGCGGCAGGCGTGGAGAACGTCGCGAACAACTTCTGCTCGGCGACGAATTCCAGAAAATCCGCCGGCCATACGCTGTCGAGATCGTCCGCCAACAGCCTGCCTTTGCCGCGACTCTCGAACCAGTCGATCAGTGCACGCAATTGTCGGCGAGAATCCTCGTCGAGCTCGGCCGGATCGAAGGTTGTGGGATCGAACAGCGCAAAGTGAGACACGTGATGACCTCTCATAGTCGTTGACCCGAAGCTACCAGCGGGTAAACAACCGCGCAGAGAGATCGCGAGACTCCTCTACGGAGTGCGGCGCACGGCCTTCACGATCTCCCCGACCGCCGAGTCGATGTCCAGCTCGCGACTCTCACCGGAGAAGCGATCGCGAATCTCGACCTTGCCGTCGGCCCAGCCACGGCCGAGAACGACCACCAGCGGGACGCCGATCAGTTCCGAGTCCTTGAACTTCACTCCTGGTGAGGCCTTGCGATCATCGAAGAGCACCTCGATTCCCTGCGTATCGAGTTGTGTCGCAATCGATTCCGCACCGGCGCGAGCCGCGTCGTCCTTGTTGGCGATCACCAGATGGACATCGGCGGGCGCAACCTCCGACGGCCATCGCAGACCCTTGTCGTCGTGCATCTGCTCGGCGATCACGGCGACCAGACGGGAGACGCCCACACCGTACGAACCCTGAGTCAGGCGAACCGGCTTGCCGGTCTCACCGAGGACGTCGACCGAGAACGCATCGGTGTACTTGTAGCCGAGCTGGAAGATGTGCCCGATCTCGATTCCGCGAGCACTGACGAGTGGGCCGCGACCGTCGGGAGACATGTCGCCGTCGCGCACCTCGGCTGCTTCGATGGTGCCGTCGGGGACGAAATCGCGACCGGCGACGAGGTTCACCACGTGCTTGCCCTTGACGTCCGCGCCGGTGATCCACGACGTTCCGTCGACGACCCTCGGGTCGACGAGGTAGCGAACACCGTTGGCCTGCAACGCGCGGGGCCCGATGTACCCCTTGACGAGGAACGGATTGGCAGCGAAGTCCGCGTCGGTCAACAGGGCGAACTCGGCAGGCTCCAGGGACGCTTCGAGGCGCTTCTCGTCGACCTCTCGGTCACCGGGCAGACCGACGGCGAGCAGTTCCCACTCCCCTTCTGCGTTGCGCACCTTGAGCAGAATGTTCTTGAGCGTGTCCGCGCCGGTGACGGTGCGTCCGAGATCCGCGGAGTTGGCCCACTCCACCAGGGTCGCGATGGTCGGGGTGTCGCCGGTCTCGTGGTCGACGGCGGCCGGCTGTCCCTCGATGGGCTGCGGCGCCGGTGCCGGAGTGGTGACGGCCTCGACGTTGGCCGCGTATCCCGATTCGATGCAGCGCACGTAGGTGTCCTCGCCGATGTCGCTCTCGGCCAGGAATTCCTCGGAGGCACTGCCTCCCATGGCACCGGACGTCGCGGCGACGATGACGTAGCTGACACCGAGGCGGGCGAAGATGCGCTGGTACGCCTCGCGGTGGGCGGCGTAGGACTTCTTCAGTCCGTCCTCGTCCATGTCGAAGGAGTACGAGTCCTTCATCACGAATTCGCGGCCACGCAGAATGCCGGCGCGGGGACGTTCCTCGTCGCGGTACTTGGTCTGAATCTGATACAGCGTGACCGGCAGGTCCTTGTACGAGTTGTATTCGGCCTTGACCGTCAACGCGAACAATTCCTCGTGGGTGGGACCGAGCAGCATGTCGTTGCCCTTGCGGTCCTGCAGCCGGAACAACGCGTCGCCGTATTCGGTCCACCGATTGGTGGTCTCGTACGGCTCGCGCGGCAGCAGTGCGGGCAGAGAAATCTCCTGCGCACCGATGGCGTTCATCTCCTCGCGCACGACGCGCTCGACCTGCCGCAGCACCCGCAGACCCAGCGGCAACCAGGAGTAGACGCCAGGCGCGATACGACGGACATAGCCGGCGCGGACCAACAGCTTGTGGCTGTCGACCTCGGCGTCGGCGGGGTCGTCGCGAAGGGTACGAAGGAACAACTGCGAAAGACGGGTGATCACGGGTTGTCAGACTAGTCGCTCACGCAGTGCCTGTGAGCAGGCGGCCGTACAGTGAGTAGCCTCGTGCCCGTGCTGATTCTGCTGCCTCCCTCCGAGACGAAGTCCGACGGCGGTTCCGGAGCACCTCTCGATCTGGACCGACTGTCGTTGCCCACGTTGACACCGCTCCGCCGAAAGCTCGCCGACGCGCTGGTGGAACTCGCCGGCGACGTCGATGCATCGATCGCGGCGCTCGGCCTCGGCCCCACCCAGAAGGACGAGATCGAACGCAACGCCCGAGTGTGGACCTCACCGACCACACCTGCGCTGCAGCGGTACACCGGCGTGCTCTACGACGCCCTCGATGCGGCGTCGTTCACTCGGGCCGGTCGCGCCCGAGCGGACGCGCGGCTGTGGATCGGCTCGGCCCTGTTCGGAGCCGTCCGTGCCTGCGACCCGATTCCGTACTACCGACTCTCCGGTGGATCGACCGTTCCGAATTTCGGCACCCTGCGCTCACACTGGAAGCCCGAGCTCTCCGACGCCATCGACGCCGAGGACGAGGGGATCGTCGTCGACCTCCGATCCGGCACCTACCAGCAGCTCGGTCCCGTCCCCGGTGCGATCACCGCCACGGTGCTCACCGAGAAGCCCGACGGCACCCGTTCGGTGGTGAGCCACTTCAACAAGCACCACAAGGGCCTGCTGGCACGCGCGTTGACTCTGACCACCGCCGAGCCGAAGGACGCGAAAGCCGTTGCGCGCGTGGCGTCCAAGGCCGGACTGCGAGTCGAAGTGGCATCGAGCACCGAATTGATCGTGCTCACCGAATGAGCGAGATTCCTGGACTGCTCCGCCGCGGCGCCGACGCCTCGGTCGGCAAGACCAAGAGCCAACGCATCGCCGACGACGTCGCAGATCGACTGGTCTCGATGGACGCGACCGAACTCGGCTCTCGCGCGCTGACGAACATGATCGAGACGATGTACGAAAACGGTTGGCAGCCCATGGATCTGGTGCACGTCGTGCGGCGTCAGCACACGGTGGCAGTGGCCGATCTCGCTGCCGCGGTACTGCTGCATCAGGCCGATCTCGCCGACGCGGACTCGCGGGCTCCACAGGACTGGGTGGATCAGATGTCCACGATCTGCGAGCAGTTCCCGAAGGTTGCGGCCCGGGTCGAGGCCACGCCCGATTTCCTGACCGCGTACCTGACCTCTTCCGGTAAGACCGATTACATCGCGGCCAGTGATCAGTGGCTCGACGTACTCACCCTGCTCGGTCGATGGCAGACACTCCCCCGGTGGCCTCAGCTCGGCCCGAAGCCGTCCCAGTGGCCGCGCACTCGTCCTACGGTGACCGGTGTCGCCGGCTCCGACTCCCCGAACACCAAGATGCTGAGCAAGATTCGCGGGCTACTGGCCAAGGCCGACGCCACGGACTTCGAGGAGGAGGCCGAGACGCTGACGGCCAAAGCCCAGGAGTTGATGACGCGCTACTCCATCGACACCATGTTGCTCTCGCAGGGCCACATCGATATTCACGGCCGACGCGTTCATGTCGACGGCCCGCATGCCCCGGCCAAGGCGCAGCTGTTGCACGTCGTCGGAACCGCCAACCGCGTCAAAGCGATCTGGGACCAGGAGTTCGCCGTCGCAACCCTGGTCGGAGCGCCGGTGGACGTGGAACAGACCGAGTTGCTGTTCACCTCTCTGCTCGTTCAGGCCACACGCGCCCTCGGGCATTCACCGCAGGCGAAGAAGCGCAAGAAGGCCGGATCGGCGGCGTTCGGCAAAGCATTCCTGTACGCGTACGCCGTCCGTATCGGAGACCGCCTCACCGACGCCGATGCGAACGCCCTCGAGGAGGCGAGTCACGAATCCGGTGATCTACTACCGATACTCGCCGCTCAGACCGTCGCCGTCGAAGCCGAATTCGATCGACTGTTCCCGACGGCGAAGCCGATGCGCGGCCCACGCCTGGACGCCGAGGGATGGGATTCGGGCCAGGCTGCGGCGGATCGGGCCGATCTCTCGCGCTGAGGTGTGGGAGTCGACTGTCGATCCGCAAGGCAAAATGGTTCCGTGCCGGAAACTCTCGACGACATCATGACGCGAACGTCCGAACTCCTCACCGCCCGTGACATGGCCGCACTGTCCACTCTGATGGGTGAGCTGTCGACGACCGATGCGGTGCGCATGCTCGAGCGGGTCGACTCGTCTCGACGCGCGGTGTTGTTTCGTCTTCTGCCCAAGGACGAGGCCGTAACGGCCTTCGAGCGATTCGACGCCACCGTTCGCGGCGAGTTGTTCGAGAGTCTGCGCAGCGACGACGTGATCGCGCTGTTCGAGGATCTCGACCCGGACGACCGCGTCGAGCTGCTCGACGAACTCCCCTCCAATGTCGCGCATCGGCTGCTGGTGGGCCTGTCTCCCGACGAGCGCGCACTCACCGCGCCCATGCTGGGGTACGACCGCGGGTCGGTCGGCCGCCGGATGAGCCCGGAGTTCGTTCGACTGCGGACTGCAGCGACCGCCGCCGACGCACTCGTCGCCGTGCGGCGCACCGGCTCGGACGCCGAGTCGGTGTACCTGTTGCCGATCACCGACGATGACCGAACTCTGCTGGGGGTGGTGACCCTCGCCGACCTGGCGACCGCGGCACCGAGCACCCCGGTCGGCGACCTGTACTCGGATCATCCTGTGGTCGAGGCCGATTCGTCGGCGGAGGAGGCCGCACGACTGTGCTTCGAGCACCGCAGTCCTGCGGTGGTGGTGGTCGATTCCGAGCAACGGCTGATCGGCATTCTCACACTCGAGCAGTCCTCACGAATCCTGGAGGAAGCCGAGGACGAGGACGCCGCCCGCGCCGGTGGCTCGGAGCCGCTGCGCCGGCCATATCTGTCGACGCCGGTGCTGTCCATCGTTCGCTCGCGCGTGGTGTGGTTGCTGGTGTTGGCGCTGTCGGCCATCCTCACGGTGCAGGTTCTCGAGATCTTCGAGCACGCACTCGCCGCAGTCGTCACTCTCGCGCTGTTCATTCCGCTGCTGACCGGGACCGGCGGCAATACCGGCTCCCAGGCCGCGACCACTGTCACGCGGGCACTCGCACTGGGCGACGTGCGACCGCGCGACATCGCCGCCGTGCTGTTTCGCGAGGTTCGCGTCGGCGCGACGATGGGTGCGATGCTCGGCACCCTGGGTTTCGTCATCGCCGGACTCGTCTACGACTGGCACCTCGGGGTCGTCATCGGTACGACGCTGCTGTCGATCTGCACTCTCGCAGCCACGGTCGGCGGTGCAATGCCGCTGATCGCCAAGAAGATCGGGGTGGACCCGGCGGTCTTCTCGACGCCCTTCATCTCCACCTTTTGCGACGCGACGGGGTTGATCGTCTACTTCCTCATCGCCAAGGCCGTACTGGGCGTGTGATCGGCCCTGCTCGTCAGCACTTCTGGGCGTCTTCCTGAGCGGCCTGCGCCTGCGCGACCTGCTGCGGCGTGAATCGAATGAACACCGCAGCGATTCCCGCGACCACGGCGCAGACTGCGCAGCAGAAAAGCGCGAACATGTAGCCCGAGCTCAACGCGTCGAGTTGGCTGTCGTTCATCAACGTTGCCGGTCCGGAGATGCCACCGAGAGACAATGTTCGAGAGGTGACCAACGCGCCGATCACGGCGAGCGCCAGCGGTCCGCCGAGGGTCTGGGCAACCAGGGCGATAGCGGTCAACGGGCCGATCTCGGTGGGGCTGACTCCGGCGATGGCGCACAGCGGAAGCGGCACGACCGTCAGGCCGACGCCGAATCCGATACCGATGACGGGGAAGAACAGTCCGGGGAAGTACGACGAGTCCGCGTTCATCGTCGCGACCGACACCATCAGCCACCCGACCATGATGACGGCACCGCTCAGAATCAACCACCGTGGGGCGATGCGCGTCACCAGCTGCGAGGCCAGGAATGCGGCGGCACCGAGTCCGAAGGCGAACGGCACGAACGCCAGGCCCGCGTGCAATGGGCTGTATCCCAGGATGTCCTGGACGAACAGTGCCACGTAGGCGGCGAGGCAGAACATCACGCCACCGGCGAAGAAGATGGCCACGAACGTCGCTACCCGGTCTCGGCTGCCGAACAGCGAGAACGGCAGCAATGGATTGTCGGCGCGGCGCTCGACCAGCAGGAACAGCCCGAGGAAGAGCAGTCCGGCGATCAGCGAGACGATGACGATCGGATTGGTCCAGCCGAGTTCGGTGCCCTCGCTCAGAGCGAGCACCACTCCGGTGCAGCCGAGCGTCGCCAGAATCGCTCCCGGCACGTCGAGCGGTAGCTTTGCCCCCACCGTCTCCTGCAGAGACACGACTGCGAGCACCACGATGACGACACCGATCGGCACGTTGATCAGGAAGATCCACCGCCACGACACCTCGGTCAGCGCACCGCCGATGATCAGGCCTGCGATGGAGCCGACACCGGTCATGGCCGCGTAGATCGCGATGGCCTGGTTTCGTACCGGGCCCGGCGCGAAGGTGGTCGCCACCAACGCGAACGCCGTGGGCGACGCCACCGCGGCTCCGACGCCCTGGAGCGCGCGCGCCGCTACCAGCGTTGCCTCGTTGACCGCGAGCCCGCACAGCAGGGATGCGATGGTGAACAGCACGACGCCGGCCAGGAACATCTTCTTGCGACCGAATGCGTCACCGAGTCTGCCGCCGAGGAGCATGAGCCCGCCGAAGGCGAGGGCATACGACGTGAGCACCCAGTTGCGTCCGGCATCGGAAAGGCCCAGATCCGCCTGCAACGGAGCAAGTGCCAGATTGGCCACGGTGCCGTCGAGCACCACCATCAACTGCAGACCACTCAGGACGATGATCGCCAACCCGAATGCTCTGGTCGTCACCGGGTATTTGATCTCGGTGGTGGACGTATCGGACATCGAGGACTCAGGCACGAGTCTTCACGTTACCGGCGTGCACAGAGAAACCGGCAACGGTCCCGATAACGACGATCGCGGGAGGCCTGATCCCCGCTTCGCGAACGGCGTCGGCGACGGTGCTCAACGTCGCTCGAACCTCGCGCTGAGTACGCATGGTGCCCTCCTGTACGACGATGACCGGGGTATCGGACGCCCGGCCGCCCGCGATGAGTACGTCGGCGAACTGCCCGATCCGTTCGACGGCCATGAGCAGGACGATGGTGCCCTTGAGTTTGGCCAACGCGTCCCAGTCGACGAGCGAATCGGGATGGTCGGGTGCCACGTGGCCGCTGACAACGACGAACTCGTGGGTGACGGCGCGATGCGTCACCGGGATCCCGGCGGACGAGGGCACCGAAATGGCGCTGGTGATGCCGGGCACCACGGTGACCGGAATTCCCTCGGCAGCGAGCGCTTCGAGTTCTTCGTATCCCCTACCGAACACGTAGGGGTCGCCGCCCTTGAGTCGGACGACGAACTTGCCTGCCTTCGCCCCGTCGATCAGCGCCTGGTTGATCGCCTCCTGCGCCATCGCGCGGCCGTACGGAATCTTCGAGGCATCGATGACCTCCACGTGCGGGCCCAGTTCGGCCAGCAGCTCGGGCGGCGCGAGCCGATCGGCCACCACGACATCGGCATAGGCGAGCAGCCTGCGCCCGCGGACGGTGATGAGGTCCGGATCGCCGGGTCCGCCACCGACCAGCGCGACGCCCGTCAACGGCGCACGGTCCGAGTCGGCGACCACACCGGACTGCAGGGCTTCTATGACGGCATTGCGTACCGCGGCCGATCGACGGTGCTCACCGCCGGCGAGCACTCCGAGGGTCAGCCCGTCCCATTCGGCGGACGCCGGGGTGACCGCGGTGCCGTCCTTGGCGATGTCGGCTCGCACACAGAAGATCTTGGACGCGGTGGCCTCGGCGACGATGGCGATGTTGGTCGCGGCCTCGTCGGTGCACGCGACGGCGTACCAGGCGTCGGCGAGGTCGCCCACGCGATAGTCACGCAACTCCATGGTCACCTGACCGGCAGTTGCCATCGCCTCCACAGCGGGCGTGGCCTCCCGAGTGATGACGTGAACCACGGCACCGCAGGAGATGAGCAGCGGCAATCGGCGCTGCGCGACGGTGCCGCCACCGACCACGACGACGCGTCGACCTTCCAGATTGAGGCCGACCAGATAGGGAGAGTCAGTCGCGTTCACGAGAGGAAACGCTACCGCGCGCGCTGCACCCGCTTCTCGTCCCATACGGGCTCGTTCGATTCGTAGGCCTGACCAGTGCTGCCGAACACGAGGAATCGGTCGAAGCTGCGCGCGAACCAGCGGTCGTGGGTCACGGCGATGACGGTGCCGTCGAACGCGGCGATGGCGTCTTCGAGTGCGTCGGCGGACATCAGGTCGAGGTTGTCGGTCGGCTCGTCCAGCAGCAACAGGGTGGCCCCGGAGAGTTCGAGCAGCAGAATCTGTACGCGCGCCTGCTGGCCACCGGAAAGATTGTCGTAGGACTGTTCGGCGGCTCGGGCCAGACCGTAACGGTCCAGTGCCCGGCCTGCGGCCTCCCGGCCCATGCCGTCGCGGTGTTCGTTGCCCATGTGCAGGATGTCGAGGAGTGTGTTGCCCGCGAGATCGGGCCGAGTGTGGGTCTGCGCGAACAGGCCGGGCCGAACGCGGGCGCCGAGCACCGCGGTGCCGGTGTGCGGAACGGGATCGAGTGCCAGTTCCTGAACCGGCTCGTGCTCCTTCTCCGGATCGGTTCCACCGTTGGCGAGCAAACGCAGGAAGTGCGATTTGCCGGAACCGTTGGAGCCCAGCACGGCGACGCGGTCTCCGTACCAGATCTCGGTGTCGAAGGGCTTCATCAGTCCGGTCAGTTCCAGTGCCGTACACACCAACGCGCGCTTGGCTGTGCGGCCGCCGCGCAGACGAACGGTGACGTGCTGCTTCAACGGCACCGCTTCCGGCGGTCCGGCCTCCTCGAACTTCGCCAATCGAGTCTGGGACGCGTGATAGCGCGCAGCGACCCCGTCGTTGAACTTGGCCTTCTCCCGCAGGCGCAGCACCAGTGCACGGAGTTTGACGAGTTCCTCGTCCCACCGCCGTCGCAGTTCGTCGAGCCGAGCATTCCGGTCCTCACGCGCGGCGTGATACGTCGCGAACCCGCCGCCGTGCACCCAGGAAGTGGCACCGCTGACGCCCGGTTCCAGCGTCACGATCCGATTCGCGGCGTTGGCGATGAGCTCCCGGTCGTGACTGATGAACAGGACGGACTTGTCGGAATCACGAATGGTCGCTTCGAGCCAACGCTTGCCCGGCACATCGAGGTAGTTGTCCGGTTCGTCGAGAAGCAACAGATTGTCCGAGCCCGCGAACAACGCTTCGAGCACCAGGCGCTTCTGCTCACCGCCACTGAGAGTCGATGCAGCGCGCCACTTCGCGCGGTCGAACGGCATTCCGAGGGCCGCCGTGGTGACCTTGTCCCAGAACGGTTCGAGGTCGTAACCGCCGACATCGCCCCAATCCGACAGGGCCTGCGCGTATTTCATCTGGGTCTTCTCGTCGTCGACCTCGATCATCGTGTTCTCGGCGGTGTCGAGGGCAGCGGCGGCCGTCCGCACGGCCGGGGACGCAACCGACAGCAGCAGATCACGCACTGTCGAGTCGTCTCGTAGCTGGCCGACGACCTGCCGCATCACTCCGAGCGAGCCCGAACTCGACACCGATCCCTCGTCGGGGGTCTCGTCACCCGCGATGATGCGCGTCAGCGTGGTCTTACCGGTTCCGTTGGGCCCGATGAGGGCGGTCTTGGCACCGTCGCCGACACGAAACCCGACACCGTTGAGCAACTGCCGCCCGTCGGGCAGGAAGTAGACGATGTCGTTGAGTTCGAGGTGGGCCACAACGAACCAGCCAACCTCATCGGCCCGGCTATGGCCAATCGTTTACCGTTCGCTAGGGGAGGGCCAGGGTCGACGTCTCGGTGAGCACCTGCTTGCCCGCATCGTCGACGTGAGCATGGTGCACCCGCAACCGGGCGGAGTCGCCGTGCAGAGTCAGCAGCATGACGCCGTTGGCGAACCATGGCCCGGCCTCGGCCTCCCATTCGACACCGGAGGGGCCCACGTGGGCAGCGCGCGCCAGCTTCGACAGAATTCGGGCGGCGGGACGCTTGATGGCCAGCTTGTTGACCGCGCGAATCGGCAGATCGAGCGGATTGCGGAACGGAGACATGGTGAGCTGATACGTGGCCGGTACATCGCGCCCGCCGACACCGAAGTCCGCGTTCGCCACGTAGGAACAGTGCACGTCTCCGGACAGCCACATGATCGAGGCGGGTTTGTTCTCGCCGCGGGAGAGCTCACGCGTCAGAGCGGCCATGTCGTTGAACGAGTTGGTGAAAGCGGCCCAGTGTTCGAGATCGAGACCGATCCGCATCTTCTCGGCCACCTTGGCCGACATCGACCCCCAACTGCCCTGCGCCACAGCCTCGTTCCACTGTTCCAGGTAGTGCAGCGCGGGCAGCATGAGGTAGGGCAACGACGATCCGAACAGCAGATGCCGCGGAGTGGTCTCGAGCGCGCGTTCACGTACCCACGCCCACTCCTTCTCGTCGACCATTTCTCTGTTGTCCGGATCCAGGTTTCGAGAGCAGCGCGAATCGATCATGATCAGCCGCGTGTCGCCGAAGTCGCGGTAGAAGCTCCAGCGTCCGGTCTCGGGCCGCCGGTCGACTCGTAAAGCGAAGTCTGACAACAACTTCTCGCGCTCTGCGTCACTGGCGGCCGATCGTACCGCGGCATACATCTCGTCCTGCGCAAGTTCCTTGGGCGAGAGGTTGCCCAAGTGCTGATACACCCAGTACGACGAATACGCCCCGACCACTCGGTCGTTCCACCAGGGCCGCGTCACGATGTCTCCACGCCAAGAAGCGGAGGAATTCCAGTCGTCGCGCAGGTCGTGGTCGTCGAGGATCATGCACGACGGGATGCTCGCCAACAGTGTCCGCACCGGCTCGAGTCCCCAGGACTCTCGGTACAGCCACGAGTACTCCTCGAAGTCGCAGATCTCGTTCTCCGCGTCGGTACCGACGGCACTGCGCGGACCCTCGCCGGACCGACGCCGCGCCTGCAGCCGTTCGACGATCTCCGGCGACGGATCGTCGGCGTAGACCTGATCGCCCAGGAGCAGCAAGGCCTGCGGCCACCGGCTCGGGCCCTCCTCGATCAGCGCGTTCCCGAGCCCGGCCAACGCGTCGGCTCCGATCTCCTTCAAGGATTCGTCGCTGTAGTTGTCACCTCGCCGACAGGATCCGAATGCCAGCGTGACAGGTCCTTCGGCGTCGACCGTGTGAATGGCCGCCCTTCTGCCATCCGGGGGCCACACTCGACGCTCGTCGACGAACACCTCGTAGTGCACCGGAGAGTTGGCGGGCAGACCTTCGAGTGGCACCAGCGCATAGTGGTGTCCGTGCACGCCCCACGTTCGTTCTTCTGCGCGGACGCCGACGT
Source organism: Rhodococcus cercidiphylli (assembly GCF_033042225.1). Lineage (NCBI taxonomy): Bacteria > Bacillati > Actinomycetota > Actinomycetes > Mycobacteriales > Nocardiaceae > Rhodococcus > Rhodococcus cercidiphylli. The sequence continues at coordinate 360,305 of NZ_JAWLKE010000001.1, read as the reverse complement.
CGGTCACGACCGATACGGTCGACGATTCGGCCATCTCGAACCACAGGGTCGCAGTCTCGGTGCCGACGTACCGGACGATCGGGCCGAGCAGGACAAGGCTGTCGGAAGTCATTGGATCCACATTGCCTGCGTCGGCCCGCTTTCGCCAGTCAGTGGCGCGGATCGGTCCTCACGAGCGGGCTGCGATCACAACCTTTCCCCGTACGTGCCCGGTCTCGACCAACCGATGCGCTTCGCGAAGCTGCTCGGCATCGATCGGAGACAGAACCGTCGTGACAGTGGTGCGCACCGAACCCGCATCGACGAGCTCGGCCACTCTGGTCAGTAGCTCGTGCTGGCGAATCAGATCCGGCGTGTCGTGCATCGGACGCGCGAACATGAACTCCCAGTGCCACGAGATCGCCTTCGTCTTGAGCGGCAGAACGTCGAGCGTCTCCGGATCGTCGATCGCCACGATCTGACCGAACGGCGTCAACAGGTCCGCGTAGATCTCGACCTGCCCGGAGGAATGAGCAGTGAACACGTAATCGACACCGTCGGGTGCTACTCGGCGTACTTCCTCCCGAAGATCGCGTCGGTGATTCACCACCTCGGCCGCACCGAGAGAACGGACCCACTCCACGGCGTCCTCGTCCGCTGCCGTCGCGATCACGCGGACACCAGGAACGAGAGCCCGAACCAGCTGCAGCACAACGGATCCCACACCCCCGGTGGCGCCCACCATCAGCAAAGTTCCGGTGGTCTCGGCAGTGATGCGGAGCTTGTCGAACAGACCTTCCCAGGCAGTGATCGCAGTCAGCGGCAATGCCGCAGCCTGTGCGAAATCGAGGGTGGTCGGCTTCTTCGCCACGATGCGTTCGTCCACTGCATGGAACTGCGAGTTCGTTCCGGGTCTGCCGATGTCGCCCGCGTAATAGACCTCGTCGCCGGGCGCGAACATGGTGACGTCGGCACCGACAGCGCGCACCACACCGGCGGCGTCGAACCCGAAGACCTTCCGGGTGCCCTGCGGATCGTTGCCGGCGCGGACCTTGACGTCCACCGGATTCACCGACACGGCGCGCACGTCGACCAGAAGATCGCGTGGGCGCACGGTGGGCAGGTCGAGGACCACATCCGTCAGGCTGGCGGGATCGTCGATCGGAAGCGAGCGGGTGTAGGCAACGGCTTTCATCGTCTCGGTCATACCTACAGGATGGCCCGAACCCCCTGTCCACCGTCAAGGCAGAGCTCGACCACGGCAACGGTGACACCGTCCAGACCGAACCTGGGTACCGTCAACTTCGTCGAACGACCGGCCAGCAGTGCCGCTGCTTCGGCGACGCTGGCGCATCCGACGGCATCGAGCACACGAACCGACACGGTCGGTGTCACGACGGTCGACAGTTCTCTCGCCGAGTACGTCACGCCCCGAACCCCCATGCTCGACGCCACCGCGGCAACCAGGTCGGCTTTCCGGTCGATGGAGGCGATCGCCTCGACGCTCCAGTCCGGTTGCAGCACCGTCGAGATCGCCGCTTCGACGTCGGCGGAATCGACGACGGCTCGGGCACCTATTCCGACGACGACCCGCATTCTTGCGATCCCTCTACACTCGCGCGTAGTCGACTGCGGCGGCAACGAACCGGGTGATGGATCCGGGATTGCCCGCAGCATGGGTGTGCAGGTACGACGCGTGGACCCCGCCCTGCACGAAGCCCTCGCGCGCCGCAGTTCTGCCGTCGGGGCTCTGCTTGTGCCAGCCCCACGCGGCCGAGGCGCTCTCGCGCACGTCCACGAGTTTCGTTCGGTGGAACTCGTGGCCGGTGACTCGGGTGCCCGCGTCGAACAGTGTGGACGATTCGAGGGCAACCGCATCGCGGTATCCCAGCGTGAGGGTGTTTCCGAATTCCGCGTCCACGTCGACGACCCCGGCCATGGCATGACCGTCCAATCGGCTTGCCAGATACAGCAATCCGGCGCATTCGGCATGAATGGGCAAACCCTTGGCCGCGGCCGTCCTGATATCGGCCAGCAACAGTTCGTTCGCCGCCAACGCGGCCGCATGCTCCTCGGGGAATCCGCCGGGGAGAACGACTGCCGCTGTGCCGGTGGGTAATCCGTCACGCAGTGGATCGAACACGGCGACGTCGGCCCCCGCTGCGCGGAGCAGTTCGACGTGCTCGGTGTATCCGAAGGTGAATGCCGGGCCACCGGCCACCGCGACGACGGGCGATCCCTCGCAGGTGCCTACCTCGTCCTCCGGGGACCACTGCGGCGCTGTCACCGACGATCGAGCGAGCGCGCTCACTGCCTCGATGTCGACGAACCTCGAGACGAGAGCGCTCATCGCGTCGACGGCATCGGTTGCGGCACCGCCGTGTTCGACTGCGGTGATCAACCCCAGATGCCGTGACGGGACCACCAGTTCGCTCATGCGCGGCAACGCGCCCAGTACCGGAACACCCACCCGTTCGCACGCTTGACGCAACACGTCCTCGTGCCGCTGACTGCCGACGCGATTGAGAATCACACCGCCGATGCGGACGCTGGCGTCGAACGTCGAGAACCCGTGCAGCACAGCGGCAAGCGATTGACTGTGTCCACGGGAGTCGACCACGAGGATCACCGGGGCACCGAGCATCGCGGCCACCCGAGCGGTCGATCCCTCGGCGGAGGCCTCCCCCGGTCCGGTCATGTCGATCTTGCCGTCGAACAGTCCCATGACGCCCTCGACGACCGCGATGTCGCAGCCCCGACTGCCGTGTCGGAACAGGGGCCCGATGCGGTCGGCACCGACCATCACGGCGTCGAGATTGCGGCCCGGAAGACCGGCCGCGAGTGAGTGATATCCGGGGTCGATGTAGTCCGGACCCACCTTGAACGGTGCGACGGTGCGGCCGGCGTTGCGCAGCGCGCCCATAAGTCCGGTGGCCACCGTCGTCTTTCCGCTGCCCGACGCGGGGGCCGCGATCACCACTGCGGGACAGGACTGGTTCACCATTCGATGCCTCGCTGACCCTTGCGTCCGGCGTCCATCGGATGCTTGACCTTGGCCATCTCGGTGACCAGGTCCGCTGCCTCGATCAGTTCACGGGGCGCGTCGCGTCCGGTGATGACGACGTGCTGATTGCCCGGTCGGCGGGTCAGGACATCGACCACCTCGGCGACGTCGACCCACCCCCACTTGAGCGGGTAGGTGAACTCGTCCAACACGTAGAAGCGGTGCGACTCCTGCTCGATTCGCCGGGCGATCTCCTGCCAGCCCTCGGCCGCGGCCTCGGCGTGATCGACGTCGCTGCCCTTCTTTCGAGTCCACGACCAGCCCTCGCCCATCTTGTGCCATTCGACGGCTCCGCCGACCCCGGTGCTCTCGTGCAGTTCGCCGAGTGTGCGAAACGCCGCTTCTTCGCCGACCTTCCACTTGGCACTCTTGACGAACTGGAACACTCCGACGTCGAAACCTTGATTCCAGGCCCGTAGCGCCATTCCGAAAGCGGCCGTCGATTTTCCCTTGCCCGGTCCGGTATGCACGGCAAGCACGGGCAGATTGCGGCGCTGACGCGTCGTGAGGCCGTCCTGCGGAACGGTTCCGGGAGCCGGTACACCCTGAGGCATCGCGAACCCCCCTACGCCGCTGCGCGAACGACGGCGGCGACCTGCTCCGCCGACAGATCCGCCAGCGCCACGTAACCGCCGCCGAGGCACGTCGCGAAATCGGCAGCGAGCCCGAGGCGCACCATTCCCGATTCGCAGTCGACGACGACGGAGGCGATCTTGTCCGACGCGATACGTCCCGCGGCGATTCGGGCCCGGCCGACGGGATCGGTGCCTCCGGTGGCACGGCCGTCGGTCAGCGCGACGACCAGAGCGCGGCGCAGTGGATCTCGAACACGCTCTCGCAGAACGAGTTCCCGTGCCTTCAGAAAGCCCTGCGCCAGTGGCGATCTGCCACCGGTCTTCATCTTCCGCAACCGGGTCACGGCCACGTCCACCGACGACGTCGGCGGCAACACCGTTTCGGCTTCCGTGCCGCGCACGGTGATCACCGCCACCTTGTCGCGGCGCTGATACGCATCGCGCAGCAGCGAGAGCACCGCACCGGTCACCGCGGACAGTCGATCTCGCGCAGCCATCGAACCCGAGGCATCGACGACGAAGACGATGAGGTTGCCCTCGCGTCCCTCCTTGATCGCGCCCCGCAGATCCGCAGGCTCGAGCTTCAACCGGCCGGAGGTGCGGCCGCGGACGACCTGCTGCTCGGCCGCGGCGAACAGGGTGCCCACCAGGTGCAGGCCCTTGCCCGCCTCGACGGTGGGACGTACCGATCGTCCGTGCGCGGACCGTGACCGCGAGCGTCGACCAGGCGCACCCTCGCCCACTCCGGGAACCTCGAGCAACCGTGCTCTGAACTGTGCTCCCGGAGTACCTGCCTGTTTCTCACTGCCGGTACCCGAGGGCGGCGGTGGTTGCGCCGAATCCTCGTGCGAATCGGAGGACTGTGTGTCGGAGGGCTGCGTATCGGAGGGTTGGCACTGGGAGGCATCGTCGGGAGCCTCGGGATCGGGAGCTCCCCCACCGCCGTCGGGGTCGGGATCCGGATCCGGCTGCTGCTCGGCCTGTTCGGCCGCGTCCCGCATGGCGTCGTCCAGTTGCTTGTCGTCGATGCCCGGCTCGTCGAAGGGATCGCGCCGACGCCGGTGCGGCAGCGCCAGTTCGGCGGCAATCCGCACGTCTTCCTCGGCCACGTCGCTTGCGCCTCGCCAGGCGGCGTGGGCGGATGCGGTGCGAGCGAGCACAAGATCGGCGCGCATACCGTCGACGTCGAAGGATGCGCAGAGCGCGGCGATACGCCGAAGTTCCTTGTCGCTCAACACCACATCGTCGAGAATCTTTCGGGCGGCCAGAATCTGCTCGGCCACTGCGATGTCCTCGTTGCGGTACTCGGCGGCGAATGCGTGCGGGTCACGCTCGTAGTTCATCCGACGGCGGACGACGTTCATGCGAACGTCCACGTCCCGCGACGCCGTCACCTCCACTGCCAGACCGAACCGGTCGAGCAGCTGCGGGCGAAGCTCGCCCTCTTCGGGATTCATCGTGCCCACGAGAACGAATTGCGCTGGGTGGGAATGAGAGACACCGTCACGTTCGACATGCACCCGCCCCATCGCGGCCGCGTCGAGCAATACGTCGACCAGGTGATCGTGCAGCAGATTCACTTCGTCGACGTAGAGCACTCCACGGTGCGCAGCCGCGAGCAGACCGGGTTGAAACGCACGTTCGCCGTCGCGCAGAACCTTCTCGAGGTCGATGGACCCCACCACTCGATCCTCGGTTGCCCCCACCGGAAGTTCGACGAGCTTCGCCGGACGCGAGCCGTCCTCGTCCTGCACGGCGGGCAGCAGTGCCGCGAGTGCGCGCACCACCGTCGATTTCGCGGTGCCCTTCTCTCCTCGCACCAGTACACCGCCGATACCGGGGTGCACGGCACACAGAATCAGCGACAACCTCAGCTGATCCTGACCGACGATCGCACTGAACGGATATCCCGGTTCGGGAACACTCCCACTTCGCTGCACAGCCAATTCCCTTCGTGCCCGGAGTTCCGCGCCGGACGTTCGGTCGAGATACGCGAAGCCGAGCGGCGATCTGGCTGACAGGGGAATCTCCTCGAGCGAAGATTCTCCTGAACACAGTGGCGGGACCGCGCCTGATTGACACAGGACTTCTCCGCGACCGACTTCGAACGGAACACTACCGCCGAACGAACGAATGCCACACACGGTAGGGCCGTGTGTGGCATTCGTTCTTCTCGTACTACAGGGAGGTCAGCTCTCGCTCCAGGCGGTGCCGCCACCCCGACGCATCGGCGTGTGCGGGATGCCGTCCTCGAGAACTTCCTCGCCGTCCGGCAGGAAGCCGTGCTTGGCGTACATGTCGACGAGGTAGCTCTGAGCGTTGATCCGGCACGGAGCCGAACCGACCTCGGCAAGCGCGGCTCGCAGAATTCGCGTGGTGTGGCCCTGTCCCCTGGCCGAGCGCTGCGTGCAGAGCCGGCCGATACGGAACGCCTTCTCGCCGTCGTCGTGCTCCTCGAGCAGGCGGAGTGTGCACACCACTTCGCCGTCCCGTTCGAGCCAGAAGTGCCGTGTCTCGGTCAGCAGGTCACGCCCGTCCAACTCCGGGTACGCACACGCCTGCTCGACCACGAACACCTCGACACGCAGCTTCAACAGGTCGTACAACGTGCTGTTGGACAGGTCTAGTGCCCATGATCGTTTGAGAGCTGCTGCTTGCGTATTCATACCTTTTGCTATCACACACCCGTGGGCTGTGCGAGCTCACGAGCATTTTCCAGTTGCAGTGTCTTGGACGTCCAGCCCCAGACCTCGTCGAACAACGAGCTGTTCTGCGCCAGCTTGACCCCCAGCGACGGGACCATTTCCTTGAGCTTGGGCTGCCACGCGTCGTACTTGTCACCGAAGCACCGCTGCAGCACGTCCAGCATGGCCGGAACGGCGGTGGATGCGCCGGGAGAGGCACCGAGCAGTCCGGCGATGGTGCCGTCCGCTGCGTTGACCACAGCGGTGCCGAACTCGAGCACACCGCCGCGACCCTTCTTGCGGATCACCTGGACGCGCTGACCCGCGGTGACCAGCTCCCAGTTCTCGCCGAGCACCGAGGGCGCGAACTCACGCAGCGTCTCGACACGATCCGCCTGCGACTGAGCCAGTTCACTGACCAGGTACTTGACGAGTCCGAGTTCGGTCACGCCGACCCCGAGCATCGACATCAGGTTTCCGGGCTTCACCGAGCTGGGCAGGTCGGTGATTTTGCCCTGCTTGAGGAACTTGGGCGACCAGCCGGCGTACGGACCGAACAGCAGACCCTGCTGGCCGTTGATCACGCGGGTGTCGAGGTGCGGGACCGACATCGGCGGAGCACCGACCGAAGCCTTGCCGTACACCTTGGCCGAGTGCTGCTCGATCAGAGCCGGATCGGTGCACCGCAACCACTCGCCGCTGACCGGGAAGCCGCCGAATCCCTTGATCTCCGCGATTCCGGACTTCTGCAGCAGGTGCAGTGCGCCGCCGCCTGCGCCGACGAACACGAACTTGGCGTTGACGGTCTTCTTGACGCCGGTGCGCTGGTTGGCCACCCTGACGTCCCAGCTGCCGTCGGACTGCTTGGTGATGTTGCGCACATCGTGTCCGAAGTGCACTGTGCCGCCCGCGGACGACAGGTAGTTCAGCAGTTGCTTGGTGAGCGCACCGAAGTCGACGTCGGTGCCTTCCTGACTCCAGTTCAGGGCCACGGGATCGGAGAAGTCACGGCCCTTGGCCATCAACGGCAGTCGCGCCGAGAACTCGTCCTTGGAGTCGATGTACTCCATGCCTGCGAACAGTGGGTTGCCCACGAGCGCCTCGTACCGGGCACGGAGGTACTTCACGTTCTCGGCCCCGTGCACGAAGCTCACGTGCGGAATGGGGTTGATGAAGTTCTTTGCGTCGGAGAGCACACCGGTCTCGATTCCGTGTGCCCAGAACTGACGCGACACCTGGAACTGCTCGTTGACGTTGAGCGCCTTGGCGATATCGACGCTGCCGTCCTTGTTCTGCGGCGTGTAGTTCAGTTCGCACAGTGCTGAGTGGCCGGTGCCCGCGTTGTTCCACGCGTCGCTGCTCTCGGCTGCGGCCGCGTCGAGCCGCTCGTAGACGTCGATCGACCAGTTCGGCTCGAGCTGACGGAGCAGCGCACCGAGGGTGGCGCTCATGATTCCGGCACCGACCAGAACGACGTCGGTCTTGATCCGCTTACCCTGCTCATCTTTGGACACTGGAGAATCGACTTCCTTGTCTGTGGAGGTCTCGGCCGGTGGCGGTATCGACCGGAGAACTCTGCTGTAGAGGGCTGCTTCACCCGATGCGGTCAGGTTACTAGCTGGGCCTACCCCGTCGGACACCACGTCAACCCGGTTCCGATTGTGCTCCTCGGACGCCGCCCGCGGTGCCCACTACAGTTGTGATCTGTGACTACCTGGGTGCCCGACGTCCTCGGCGACGGCTACGAACAGACGACCATTCCACTCGGCAACGATCCGGACGGCGAAGGGCAGGTCGAGGCCACTCTCGTGCGGTACCAACCGCCCGGTGCCGCCAACTTCGAGCGTTCGGTGATCTACGTCCACGGTTTCACCGACTACTTCTTCCAGCGCCACATCGCCGAGCACTTCGCAGCGCAGGGATACGCCTTCTACGCCCTGGACCTGCGTAAATGCGGACGCTCGCGCCGCGAGGGCCAGACCGCACACTTCGTGACCGATCTGGCGATGTACGACGCCGAGCTGAACGAGGCTCTCGCCCTGGTCCGCGCGGAACGCCCGGGTGCCCCGGTCCTGCTCATGGCGCACTCGACCGGCGGGCTCGTACTGCCGCTGTGGCTGAACCGTCTCAACAGACAGGAGGGCGGATCGGCCGGGCTGGGCCTGTCGGGTGTGGTCCTCAACAGCCCGTGGTTCGACCTGCAGGGCCCACCTGCCATCCGCAGCGTCGGTACCGCCGCGATCGACGTCATCGGCAGGTTCCGGTCCAAGGCACAGGTTCCCGGCGGCGGGCTCGATACGTACGGGTTGTCGCTCGCGGCATCGGAGAACGGCGAGTGGGACTACGACCTCGACTGGAAGCCCTTGGCAGGCTTCCCCATCACCTTCGGGTGGATTCGCGCCGTCCGCCACGGACACGCCGAACTTCATCGCGGCCTCGACATCGGTATCCCCGCACTGATTCTGCGCTCCAAGGTGACGCACTTCTCGCGCCGATACAGCTCCGCGGTCGACGCCGCAGACGCCGTACTCGACGTTCGCCAGATCGCGCGCTGGGCGGGCTGCCTGGGCGACCGCACCACGATCGTGCCCATCGAGGGAGCCCGCCACGACGTCTTTCTGTCCACCGAGACTCCACGCGCTCGGGCCTTCGAGGAAATGGACGAGTGGATCGAGTGGTTGCACCGAAGCGAGAGCACCGACCACGCGTCGGGCAAGGACCACACCGAGAGCGGGCACATTTCATGACCGAGCATTTCGACGTCGCGATCATCGGCTCCGGATCCGGCAACTCGATCGCCGATTCGCGCTTCGAAGACAAGAAGATCGCTCTGATAGAGGAGAACTCGACCTTCGGCGGCACCTGCCTCAACGTCGGCTGCATCCCCACCAAGATGTTCGTCTACGCCGCCGAGGTTGCGCGGACGGTACGCGATTCCTCGAAATACGGTGTCGACGCCCACGTGGACGCTGTGCGCTGGCCGGACATCGTCGATCGCGTCTTCGGCCGCATCGACCCGATCTCGGAGGGCGGCAAGCGTTACCGCGCCGAAGGCAGCCCGAATCTCACCCTGTTCGAGGGTCACGCACGCTTCGTCGGCCCGCGCACCATCGACACCGGCACCGGCACCGTGATCACCGCCGACCAGATCGTCGTCGCCGCCGGATCGCGTCCGACGGTGCCGCAGTCCATCGCCGATTCGGGTGTCACGTACCACACCAACAGTGATGTGATGCGTCTCCGCGAGCTACCCGAGCACCTGGTGATTCTCGGATCCGGTTACATCGCAGCAGAATTCGCGCACGTCTTCTCTGCTCTCGGCTCCAAGGTGTCGATAGTGGCCCGCAAGGACACCTTGCTCCGCGCACTGGACGCCGACATCTCGAAGCGATTCACCGAGCTCGCCCGCGCCAAGTGGGACGTCCACCTCGACTCCGGCGAGACCACTCCCCTGTCCGAGGGCGGGTTGCACGGGGTCCAACTCGCCGACGGCACCAAGGTCCTCGGCGATGCGTTCCTCGTCGCCGTGGGCCGCGAGCCCAACGGAGACCGTCTCGATCCGGCTGCGGCAGGCATCGAGCTCGACCACGAAGGCCGCATCGTGGTGGACGAATTCGGCCGCACCACGGCCGAAGGAGTGTTCGCACTCGGCGACGTATCGTCCCCGTACCAACTCAAGCATGTGGCCAACCAGGAAGCTCGCGTCGTTCAGTACAACCTGCTGCAGGACGCGTGGCACGGCGACACCTCGACGCTACGGAAGAACGACCATCGGTTCGTTCCCGCGGCGGTGTTCACCGATCCCCAGATCGCCGAGGTGGGCATGACCGAAGAGCACGCCCGCGACGCCGGCCTGGACATCACCGTCAAGGTCCAGAACTACGGAGATGTCGCCTACGGCTGGGCCATGGAGGACAGCGAAGGTCTGTGCAAGATCATCGCCGAGAAGGGCACTGGGAAGATCCTCGGCGCGCACATCATCGGCGCACAGGCCCCCACGTTGATCCAGCCACTCATCCAGGCCATGAGCTTCGGTTTGTCCGCTCAGGACATGGCCCGCGGCCAGTACTGGATCCACCCAGGTCTTCCCGAGGTGGTCGAGAACGCTCTACTGGGACTCGAGCTGTAGTTCCGGTTACCAGGGGCTGGTGCGGAGCACGATCTCGGTGGCCAGCGCAGCCGGCTCGTCGGCGACGACATTCGCGCTGCCGTCGAGTTGGACCACGCGGAAGTCCGCGTAGACGAACCGTCCGCTCGCGTCGGCGGATGCGCGGCCCAGAGAGGACCCGACGACCAATGTCGTCGGCAGCTCGACCGGGGGGCAATCCGCGCCGCGCACGGTCCCCTGCTCGTCGGCGATCGCGGGGTGGCACCGGTTCACCGCGATCAGACTGGCGAAGCGTCCGAAGGTCTTGGCGGCCAACGTCCATGCCGACTCCGCACCCGCTCCGCTGCCGACGAGGTGCACCCACGACAGCTTCAGCTCGTCGAGAACCGTCAGGATCGCCTCGTCGCTGACGCCGTCGATGCTTTCCAGCGCAACAGTTTTCAGATCCGAATTGTGCAACCGTTCACTGACGGCGTCGTAGACATCCACCGGATCGCCTGCATCGGGAAGCAAGAGAACGGCGTGCCTGCTGTCCGGGCCTGCGACTCGCACCGAACATTGCCCACCCGCAGCACTCACATGCGTGAACTCCATGGGGACGACGGTACTGCCTCTTGCGCCGACCACGCGTCGGTTCTATGGTTAGTTACATGAGTAATGAACCACTGAGGCAAGCAACCTCGACGCACCGGCGGCGGTTCTGATGGACGAGGGCAGGCCGATCTTCCTGCAGATTGCCGAGATGATCGAGAACTCCATCATCGACGGCTCCCTGGCAGAGGAAGAGCAGGTCCCCTCGACCAACGAACTGGCCGCATTCCATCGAATCAACCCGGCCACCGCAGGAAAGGGACTCGCCAAGCTCGTCGCCGACGGTGTCGTCTACAAGAAACGAGGAATCGGAATGTTCGTGACCACAGGCGCTCGGGACGCTCTTCGATTCCGTCGCCGAGACCTCTTCGCTCGCCAGTACATCGATCCGCTCGTCACCGAGGCTCGCAAGCTCGGCATGACCGTCGACGAACTCAAGACCATGCTCGACAACTGGGAGGCAGCACGATGAGCGTCCACACCCTCGACTCGTTCGACGAACCCAGCAGCATCGTTGCGTCGGCCACGCACCTGACCAAGAACTTCGGCTCGTTCACCGCGGTCGACGATGTGAGTTTCGAGATCGAACGCAACAAGATCTACGGCTTCCTCGGCCGCAACGGCGCGGGTAAGACCACCGTCATGCAGATGATGACGGCTCAAATGCGCCAGAGCGCCGGGGACATCTCGGTGTTCGGACAACGTCCTTGGGAGAACCCTCACGCGCTCGGTCACGTGTGCTTCGTCAAGGAAAGCCAGAAGTATCCCGATGATCTCAAGGTCAAGCACGCCGTCTCGCACGCGTCACATGTCCTTCCACACTGGGACGGCGACTTCGCCGCCGAGTTGCTGCACGACTTCGACCTGCCCCTCGGCCGCAAGATCAAGAAGCTCTCGCGAGGAATGACGTCGGCTCTCGGAATCGTCATCGGACTCGCGTCACGTGCACCACTGACCTTTTTCGACGAGCCCTACTTGGGACTGGACGCGGTCTCGCGACACCTGTTCTACGACAGATTGCTGGCCGACTACGCCGAGCACCCCAGGACCGTCGTTCTGTCCACTCACCTCATCGATGAGGTCAGCGATCTCATCGAACACGTGATCCTCATCGACAAGGGCAGGATCGTGCTCGACGACGAGTCGGATGCTCTGCGCGAGAGTGCATTCGAGATCACCGGTCCTGCGCCGGCTGTCGACGAGTTCGCCGCTGCTCACCGGACCCTGCGCCGCTCCGCTCTTGGACCGAGCGTACGAACGACGATCGACGCCCGACTGACTGCACAGCAGAGATCCGACGGCCGAGCCGCAGGGCTCACCATCGAAGCTGTTCCACTGCAACAGTTGATCATCGAACGCACCACCGCCGAGGAGGCGTTGACATGAAACGGATACTGAACGTAGCTCGCATCCACAACACTTCGTGGGCAACGACATTCGTGTGGCCGATGGCGGTTCTCGCGATCGCCTTCGTGATCACCTTCGGCATATTTCTGGTCATCCCGACCACAGACTCCGAATACAACTTCACCGGTAGCGTCTTCTCGATCTATGGATTCGCCATGGCGTTCTACATCACCGCGATCACTCAGTGCTTTCCCTATGCCCTGGGTCTGAGCGTCACCCGCCGCGAATTCCTCACCGCCACAGCGTTGGTAGGTGTGTGCCAGTCGATTGCATTCGGCACGATCATCTATGTGCTGTCCTTGATCGAAGCAGCCACGGATGGATTCGGCCTGAAACTGCGAATGTTCGGCATCGCTCGGTACGCGACCGACAATCCGTTGGTGCAGTGGGCCGCACTCGTTACCGTCATGCTGCTCCTCGGCGGCATCGGTGCATTCATCGGCGTCGTGTATCGACGGTTCCGCACCAACGGATTGTTCACCCTCGGACTCGGAGCGCTCGTAGTCTTCGGCGGCGGATCTGTACTCGTGACCTGGCAGAACTGGTGGCCCGACGTCGGCGACTTCTTCACCGATACACCGCGAATTCTGCTACTGGTCGTCATTCCGTTGACCATCACGGCGATACTGTCTGCGGCCAGCTGGTTCGGCCTGCTCAAAGCAACTGCGTGACAATGGTGTCGAGGCCCGGATCGACGCCGTGCTCGATGAGGTCGAGTACGGCGTCGACGTCGAGGTTGTCTTCCACCAGATCGGCCAACAGATTCAACTGCTGCTCCCGCAGTGCCGCGACCGACGTGTCGGGTGCCACCTCGAATCCCGTGCGACCCGATTTTTCCGCCACCCATGTGAGCAACGAACGACGGAAATCGTCGGACTCGAGCAATCCGTGCCAGTGGGTACCCAGAACGCTGCCGCGTAGGCTGCCTTCGGCGATACCCGACGCGGTGGTCGACAAGGCGTCGTCGCCGTTTCGTGCGACCCGGCCGTGGTGAATCTCGTAGCCCGACACGGAATTCCGGCCGAACTGCATCGACCGGCCCGCCACCTGCGCGAGTACCTTGTCGGTAGCGAACTCGATGTCGAGATCGAGCAGACCGAGACCCCGGACTGCCCCCTCTCCGGATTCAACGGTGTCGTCGATCGTTCGGCCCAACATCTGATAGCCACCGCAGATCCCCAGAACCGGAAGGCCCGCAGCCCCGCGTGCCGCGATCGCATCGGCAAGACCGGTGCGTCGCAACCATTCCAGGTCCGACACGGTGGACTTACTGCCCGGAACGACCACCAGATCCACATCCTGTAGCCGGGACGGCTCGGTGACCCAGTGGACCGACACCCCGGGCTCGCAGGCCAACGCCTCGACATCGGTGGTGTTGGAGATTCTCGGCAAACGCACGGCCGCGACGCGCAACCACTGCGAGCCGTGCGGTGCACGCGGCCGCCCCACCGGAGCATCGGGAACGGTTCCGAGTGAATCCTCGGCGTCCATCCACAATCCGTCGGCGAACGGAACGACACCGTACGTCGGACGTCCTGTCAACGCGCGCAACTGATCGAGACCGGGTGCCAGCAGAGCAGGATCACCGCGGAACTTGTTGATCACGAACCCGGCGACGAGCGCCTGATCCTCCGGAGACAGCACCGCAACGGTGCCGAACAGATGAGCCAGCACTCCCCCTCGATCGATATCCCCCACCACGATCACCGGAAGAGACGCCGCCGTCGCCAACCCCATGTTGGCCAAGTCCGTGGCGCGCAGATTGATCTCGGCGGGCGAGCCGGCCCCCTCGCAGATCACCACATCGAATTCCTCACGCAGAGAGGCCAATTCGTCTGCCACCACGGCGCGCAACGACTGCCGATGCTGGATGTAGTTGCTCGCACTCACCTGCGCAACGGCCCGCCCGCGCACCACCAACTGCGAGGTCCGGTCACTCCCCGGTTTCAGCAACACCGGATTGAAGCGGACACTCGGCTCGAGACCACAGGCCGACGCCTGCATCGCCTGCGCTCGACCGATCTCACCGCCGTCGAGCGTGACCACCGAATTGTTGGACATGTTCTGCGCCTTGAACGGAGCAACCCGCACGCCCCGTCTCGCCAACATCCGACACAGCCCGGCAACCAACACACTCTTGCCCGCATCCGACGTCGTCCCCGCAACCAGCAGAGCACCTTTCGGATTCACGGGAGGGTCAGAATCTCGCTGCCAGTCTCGGTGACCACAAGGGTGTGCTCGAACTGCGCGGTCCACTTCTTGTCGTGCGTGACCACCGTCCAACCGTCGTCCCACATCTCGGCGTTGATCGTGCCCAGGTTGATCATCGGTTCGATCGTGAACGTCATACCCGGCTCGATGACGGTGTCCACCGACGGCTGGTCGTAATGCAGAACGACCAGACCGTTGTGGAAAGTGGTACCGATGCCGTGACCGGTGAAATCCTCCACCACGCCGTAGCCGAATCGGTGCGCATACGACTCGATGACGCGGCCGATCACGTTGAGCGCGCGCCCCGGCTTGACCGCCTTGATGGCACGCATGGTGGCCTCGTGCGTACGTTCGACCAGCAGGCGCGCTTCCTCGGAGACGTTGCCGGCCAGGAATGTCGCGTTGGTGTCGCCGTGGACGCCGTCGATGTACGCGGTGACGTCGATGTTGACGATGTCGCCGTCCTGAATCACGGTGGAATCCGGGATGCCGTGGCAGATGACCTCGTTCAGGGAGGTGCAGCAGGACTTCGGAAACCCTCTGTAGCCCAACGTGGACGGGTACGCACCGTGATCGATCATGTACTCGTGGGCAATCCGGTCCAGCTCGTCGGTGGTGATTCCCGGTGCCACCGCCCGGCCCGCTTCCTGTAGTGCCCTGGCCGCGATCTTCGACGCCACTCGCATCTTCTCGATGACCTCGGGGGTCTGGACCCAGGGCTCACTGCCTTCGGCCACGGTCGACTTCCAGGCGTATTCGGGGCGCTCGATGGACTTGGGCACCGCAAGGACGGGCGATACGACGCCTGGTACGAGTGGCTGACGGGGCTTGCTCTCGGCGGTCACAGACATGGCGTCCAGAGTAGTCGGCTCGTATTCGGCCCCGAACCGCAGCGCAGTGGCCCGTGCCAGTCGAAACAGCGCTTGCCGTTGTGGATATGATCTGGATCACGTTCGTCGCTCGTGCATCCGACACGGGAAAGGAATCTCCGTGGTCCATTCGAATCTGTTGCGGCCCCGTGACGGCGATGCCCTGCGCGCCGAACTGCGCCAGGTGGCAGCGACGTCCGACGTGCCCGTCGTGTTCGGCGGCGAGGTCTCCTCGGAGACCCTGTACCTGAGTGAATTCCATGGAACCAGAACCCGAGGCCTGGACGGACTCGCCATCCCACCGAGATCCGGCCTCGGCGGGCGAGTCATGGAACAGCGCAGGCCCGCGGCCGTGAGCGATTACGGCGCGTCGATGTCGATCACCCATCACTTCGACCGACCGGTACTCGGCGAGGGCCTCAAATCCATACTGGCGGTGCCGGTGGTCGTTGCCGGTGTGGCGCGAATAGTGATGTACGCGGCCCTACGGGAACGCGGCCCCCTCGGAGATCGCGTCGGCGACATCATGACGACCGCCGCCAGGCGTCTCGGCCAGGAGATCTCCGTGCGTGACGAGGTCGACCGCCGGATCCGTCTGCTGGCGACCACCCGCTCGATGCTCGACTCGGATCTCTCCCGCACGGCCGAACTGCGCAGCGTCCACGAGGAACTGTCCGATCTCGCCCGATCTGTCGGTGACGTGGCCATCCGGCGCAGACTCGACGCGGTCGCAGCCCGCGTGGCCGCGTCGTTCGGCCAGGAGATGCCCCACGACCCACGGACCCAGGACGTGTCGCAGTCGCTGACACCACGAGAGATCGACGTGATCTCGCAAGTTGCTCTGGGCTGCACCAACATCGAGGTCGCCGCGCGTTTGTCGATCGGTGCCGAGACCGTCAAGTCGTACCTGCGCAGCGTGATGCGCAAAACCGAATCGCACACTCGATACGAAGCCGTGGTGGCCTGCCGTCGACTCGGAGTGCTGCCCTCCTGAACCGGGCACACCGCCGAGCGGTCAGTACCCGGGCGGCAGTTGCTCGAACATCTCTCGGGTCACCGCGACCGCATTGTCCGAGCTGCCGCCCCGCACCACGAGGGTGGCGAAGGCGATGTCTCCGCGGTAGCCGACGAACCACGAGTGCGAGCCGCCGTCGACCTCTGCTTCGCCGGTCTTGCCGTACACCTCGCCCTGGTCTGCGATGCGCTCGGCCGTACCGCTGGTCACCACCGAACGCATCATCCCGCGCAGCCCGTCGACCATCGCAGGCTCGATCTGCGGATGCTCTCCCGTGATCACGGTGTCGCGTCCGACCAGGAGGTTCGGCACCGGCGTCGAGCCATGGGCCACCGTCGCGGCGGCCAGGGCCATACCGAACGTCGACACGACCACTCGGCCCTGACCGAAGCCGTCCTCGGTGCGCTGGACGAGCTCCTCGGCCGGGGGCACCGAACCGGAATCGGTCGGCAGCCCGACGACGTCGTAGTCCGGCCCGACGCCGAACTGAGATGCCGCCACGGTCAATGCATCCGGTGCCATCTCGCTGGCCAGCTTGGCGAACGAGGTGTTGCACGAGCGGGTGAACGCAGTACTCATCGTCACGTCACCCAATGCGAACTCGTTGTAGTTGGGCACACTGCGCTCACCGATCACGATTCGACCCGGACACGGGACGGTGCTGCCCGGAGACGCGAGTCCGCTCGAGATGGCGGCACCGGCGGTGATGATCTTGAAGGTCGATCCGGGTGGGTAGAGGCCGGCCGACGCGACCGGTCCGTCCCGATCGGCAGCCGGGTTCTGTGCCACCGCCAGAATCGCCCCGGTGGACGGCTGGATGACCACCGTCATCGCCTGCTCGGTGCGTGCGTTCACCGCACGCTGCGCCGCGACCTGAATGTTGCGATCGAGACTGATGGAGAACGACGGAGAGGGCTCCGGAGGAGTGTCGGTGAGGACATCGATGTCGACGCCGTTGCGGTTCGTGGTGACCACACTCCAGCCCGCCTTGCCGTCGACCTCGTCGATGACGGCCTTCTTGACCTGGCCGACCAGGTCCGGCGCGAACGTGGGGTCGGTGGACACCAGATCCGATTCGTCGGATGCGGTCACTCCCGGGATCTCGGTCAGCGCGGCCGAGATGGGCTGGTAGTCACTGTCTCGAAGCAACGCCACCGGATAGTCGCCGTCGACAGAGGTGGCGGATTCGACGATGGACTGCGCGGTGATGGACGCATCGAACGGCGTCAGCAACGTCGACAGCGCCGTCGCCGAGGCCACCACATTGTTCGCATCGGCCGCGTCGAATTTGATTCGGTGCACCACCCCGGGCACCAACACATCGGTCCCGGAGCGCTCGTTGACTCGTGCGCGCGGAGCCGCCGTGGATCGCAAGGACATCGTCTGAGTGTCACCGAGCTTGGGATGGATGTCCGACGCCGTCCAGCGCACCACCCACTCGCCCTCGCTGCGACCCATGTTCAGCTGACCGTCGTACGTCCACACCCGATCCTTCGGCAGCTGCCACGTGTATTTGTAGCCGACTGTGGCGGTGTCGCCGTCGACCTGCACCGACGTCGTCTCCGCTTCCAGAGCCTCGGCCTGAAGATTGGTCCACGCCTCGGTCAGTGCCGTGGCCGCCGCGTCGGGCTTGTCGGTGTCCGCGGCCGCGGCGGCGATGTCGTTGGACTCGAACGCGGCGAGAAATGCCTGGGCAGCCGGCTCCGGGCCGTCGGGCTTGGGGGTACATCCGGCGAGGGCGGCAGCAACGACGGCTGCGACCACCGATACCGCGCCGATCCGATACCGCACTTCGGTTGCACCACGTGATCTCATTGCGCCCCATAGTAATAGGGCGCTGCCTCCGGCTGCGGCAACGAATCGCGGTTCGGCACAACCCGTTCGAGCGACGGCCGATCTAGTCGAGGAGCACGGTCGTGAAGGTCGCCACCTGGGTCAGCCCGATCTTCGCGTACGCCCGCCTGGCGACGTAGTTGAAACTGTTGACGTACAGGCTTGCGGTGCGGCCCTGGCGGACCACCGAATTCACCACCGCTGCGGTACCGGACGCACCGAGACCGTGCCCACGCCGATCGGGGTGAACCCATACCCCCTGGATCTGCCCCACCGTCGCCGACTGCGACCCGATCTCGGCCTTGAACACCACCCGACCGTCCTCGAATCGAGCCCACGCACGCTGCGCGGCAATCAGACTCGAGATCCGTCGCCGGTATCCGCGGCCGCCGTCGTTCTGCCTCGGGTCGACGCCGACTTCCTCGATGAACATGGCCACGGCCGCAGTCAGATACACGTCCAGTTCCTCTGGGCGAACGAGACGTACGTGTGGATCGGGGGTGACCGACGATCGAACCGACGTGGCCAGCAATGGCTGCTCACCGCGAACCTCACGAGCCGGGCCCCAGTCGGTTTCGAGCATCTCCCACAGCGGCAGTGTCAGCTCGGCTCGACCGACCAGTGAGGAACACAGCCGTGGACCGCGACATGCGCGGTCGGCGAACGACCGTAGATCGTCACTCGATCCGAGCAGAGGGACGAGGTTGGCTCCGTAGAAACACAACGACTCGTCCGGTCCGCCCCGGCTCCACATCTCACCATGAAACGATCTCGGATCCAGTCCGGATTCCTGCACCCTGGCGGCGACCATGCAGGTGGCAACCGGGTCGGCATCGAGCACCCGTAAGACGTGCGCTACGTCTCGATTACCGAGAGGCTTCGCACCGAGGAGCTTGAGCACCTGCCGACCTCCTGACCCACCTACCGCATACACACCGACCGAGCGTGTAGCGAATCATTCCAGAGAACCTGTTCCCTCGGTGGCAGAGCGGCAAACCGGACACCGACCGGATCGATCATCCTCAGCTGACCGTGACCACCGGAGCGCCGCCGTCTGCGGTCTCATCCTTCTCGAATTCCTCGGCGATGCGCATTGCTTCCTCGATCAAGGTCTCCACGATCTGAGCCTCGGGCACGGTCTTGATGACCTTGCCCTTGACGAAGATCTGGCCCTTGCCGTTGCCCGACGCCACGCCGAGGTCGGCGTCGCGCGCCTCGCCCGGACCGTTGACCACGCATCCCATGACGGCGACGCGCAGCGGAATTTCCATGCCCTCCAGGCCTGCGGTGACCTCGTCGGCGAGGGTGTACACGTCGACCTGCGCGCGTCCGCACGACGGGCAGGAGACGATTTCGAGCTTGCGGGGACGCAGGTTGAGCGACTGCAGAATCTGGTTACCGACCTTGATCTCCTCGGCCGGCGGAGCCGACAGGGACACGCGGATGGTGTCGCCGATTCCACGAGACAGCAGTGCGCCGAAGGCCACCGAGGATTTGATGGTGCCCTGGAAAGCGGGGCCGGCCTCGGTGACGCCGAGGTGCAGCGGGTAGTCGCACTGCGCGGCCAGCTGCTCGTACGCGGCGACCATGATGACGGGGTCGTTGTGCTTGACGGAGATCTTGATGTCACCGAATCCGTGTTCCTCGAACAGGCCCGCCTCCCACAGCGCGGACTCAACGAGGGCCTCCGGTGTCGCCTTGCCGTACTTCTTCATCAGGCGAGGATCGAGCGAACCGGCATTGACGCCGATGCGGATCGGAATGTTCGCGTCACCGGCGGCCTTGGCGACTTCCTTGACCCGGCCGTCGAATTCCTTGATGTTCCCCGGGTTGACGCGCACAGCGGCGCATCCTGCATCGATCGCGGCGAAGATGTACTTGGGCTGGAAGTGGATGTCGGCGATCACCGGAATCTGACTCTTCTTGGCGATGATCGACAGCGCATCCGCATCGTCCTGTGTGGGGCATGCCACACGCACGATGTCGCAGCCCGACGCCGTCAGTTCGGCGATCTGCTGCAGAGTGGCGTTGATGTCGTGGGTCTTGGTGGTTGTCATCGACTGCACCGAGATGGGGCTGTCGCTGCCCACTCCCACCGACCCGACCTGGAGCTGCCTGGTCTTTCGACGCGGCGCGAGTACCGGTACCGGCGGTGCCGGCATTCCCAATCCGACTGACACGGACACAGTGGCCTTCTTTCCTAGCTACGACTGACGAGTCTACTTAGAACAATTGAATCGGGTTGACGATGTCCGCCGTGAGTGTCAACAAGGAGAACCCGATGAAAACGACGATGACCACGTAAGTGACCGGCATCAGCTTCATGTAGTCCACCGGCGCGCCGTCCGGTAGGCCACGGCGGTTGCGGAAGATGTTGCGAATGCGCTCGTAGATGGTCACGGCGATGTGGCCACCGTCGAGCGGCAACAGCGGCACGAGGTTGAATGCCCCGAGGAAGAAATTCAACGACGCGAGCAACCCGATGAACGTCGCCCAGTTCTCCGTCTCCGCAGCCTGACCACCGATGACACTGGCACCGACGACGCTCATCGGGGTGTCGAGGCCACGCTCACCGCCGAAGATCGACTCCCACAGCGCCTGCACCTTGGTCGGCAGTTGCACGAGTGCCTTGCCGGTCTGCACGAAGATGTCGCCGGTGAAAGCGAAGGTCTCGGGTACCGCCTCGATCGGGTTGTACGTGATGTTCGGTGGCGGACCCCCGGTGACACCGACCGCCCCGACCGTCGTCGATTCCTTCGCTCCGGTGTCGGGATCGACGACGTATCGCTGAACCTGTGTGACCGGGACGGTGATGGTCTGCGACGCACCGTTGCGATCCACTGTCAGCTCGACCGATCCGGTGGAGGCCTGAATGGCCAGAACCGCATCCGACCAGACCTCAGTGGGGGTGCCGTCCACCGCTGTGATGATGTCGCCCTCACGCAGCCCTGCCGCGGCGGCCGGACCGTCACCCGAGCAATCGGCGATCTCACCGTCCGGTGTCTGCGTCGTTCCGACGCAGCCGACACCCTGGACAGTCGTGGTCGGAGTGACCCGATCGGGCGTGCCCCACCCGAGAACGAGCGCGTAGATCAGCACGATTCCCAGTACGAAATTCATCGCGATGCCGCCGACCATGACGACGATCCGCTTCCACGTCTTCTGGCGATACATCGCGCGCTCGACCTCGTCGGGCGCGAGCTCGTCGATCGCCGTCATCCCGGCGATGTCGCAGAATCCGCCGGCCGGAATTGCCTTGAGGCCGTACTCGGTCTCGCCGCGTCGGAAGGAGAAGATCTTGGGGCCGAACCCGATGTAGTAACGGCGAACTTTCATGCCGAGCGCTTTCGCGGTCCACATGTGTCCTGCCTCGTGCAGCGCGATCGACACACCGATGCCGACGGCGAACAGCACCACACCCAGAGCAAACAGCATGTGTGTCTACAGGCCCTTCTGTTTCAGGAGCTCACGCGCATGTGCGCGAGCCCAGGAATCCGCCGCGAGGACGTCGTCCACGTCGGTCGGCACCGTCGACCATTGTCCACTGCCGTCATCGACCACCGCGCGCACCGTCTGCACTATCTGCGGGAACTCGATGCGCCCGGCGAGGAACGCCTCGGCGGCGATCTCGTTGGACGCGTTGTACACCGCCGTCGTGCACCCGCCCATGATTCCGGCCTCGCGGGCCAGCTGCACGGCGGGGAACACTCGATCGTCGAGTGGCTCGAAGTCCCAGGAGAACGCTGCAGTGAAATCGAGTGCACGCGCGACATCGGGAACTCGATCGGGCCACCCGAGCGCCAACCCGATCGGAAGCTTCATGTCCGGCGGGCTGGCCTGGGCAATGGTGGATCCGTCCACGAACGTCACCATCGAATGGACGATGGATTGCCGATGCACGGTGACGTCGATCTTCTCGTAGGGCACCCCGAACAGCAGATGCGCTTCGATCAACTCGAGGCCCTTGTTGACCAAGGTTGCCGAGTTCAACGTGTTCATCGGACCCATCGACCAAGTCGGATGGGCCGCGGCCTGGGCAGGCGTCACCGACTTCAGTTCCGCCTCGCTCCACCCACGGAACGGGCCGCCCGATGCGGTCAGGATCAGTCGATCCACCTCGCTTCGGTGGCCACTGCGCAGGCACTGCGCCAGCGCCGAGTGCTCCGAGTCCACCGGAACTATCTGTCCCGGTGCGGCGGCAGCGAGCACCAGTTCCCCGCCGGCCACCAGAGATTCCTTGTTCGCCAACGCCAGCCGGGCTCCGGTCTTCAACGCCGCCAACGTCGGCTCGAGACCGAGCGAGCCCACCAGCGCGTTGAGCACCACGTCCGCCTGCGTGGACTCGACGAGCTCGGTGACCGCGCGCGGCCCGCTCAGAACCCCGGGAAAGTCGAGCTCGGCGGCAGCGGTGGGGTCGGCCACGGCCACGCGTCGAGCACCGGTCTCGGCGATCTGACGGCGAAGTAGGTCGATGTTTCCACCGCCCGCAGCAAGACCGACGACGACGAAACGGTCGGGGTCGGTGGCGATGACGTCGAGCGCTTGGGTTCCGATCGAGCCGGTGCTCCCCAGCAGCAACACTCGAATCGGCTCGGGACGATCCGAGGAGGTCGTTCGCTCACGATGGTCTGGCACCGGTCCATTGTTGCCTACCGAGGCTGAGAAACCCCTATGTGCCGCCGTAGCTGGCACGCTGGAGGGCATGGACGTCTCGAAGTATCGCGCGGCATCGTTCAACTACGTCGACGTAGGAGCAACGAGCGGCAGGCTCCCGTCCGGCTACCACCACGTCGAGAAGTCGCGGGTCATCGGATCCGGACTCGAGGACTTCGTGGCCGCAGCCGACACGCTGATGCGCTGGGACATGCACCGCGGCACCGGACTGAAGGTCCATTCCGACGCCGACAACGCCGTCCCCGACGCAGTGGTCGTTCTCACGCTCGGGCCCGTTCGCATCCCCTGCCGTGTCGTCTACGTCATCGACGAAGCCAACCGACAGGGCTTCGCCTACGGCACCCTCGACGGTCATCCCGAGTCCGGCGAGGAACTGTTCTACGTCGACTACTCCCCCGAGGACGGGACGGTGTCCGCGCACATCACCGCGTTCTCGAACCCCGGCCGCTGGTACACCAGGCTCGGCGGTCCGGTGGGCAAGCGGGTCCAGGCCCTGTTCACCGACCGCTATCTGACGGCGTTGGCGTCGGCGTGCCGGTCGCCGCGCTGAGTCAGGAGGAGGGTGGGTGCACCGCGCGCCAGTGCTCGGCGATGTCGATTCGCTTGGCCACCCACACCTTGTCGTGAGACTGAACGTGATCGAGAAAACGCTCGAGGGCGGCGATACGAGCCGGTCTGCCCACCAGCCTGCAGTGCAGTCCGACCGAGAGCATCTTGGGGCTGCCGTTCTCCCCCTCGGCGTACAGCACGTCGAACGCGTCCCGTAGATGCGCGTAGAACTCGTCCCCGGTCGAGAACCCTCCCGGCGACGCGAAACGCATGTCGTTGGTGTCGAGGGTGTACGGCACCACCAGGTGATCGACGATCTCGGAGCCACGAGACACCTTCTCCCAGTAGGGAAGATCGTCGGCGTAGGAATCCGAGTCGTACACGAAGCCGCCGTGCTCGACGACGAGCGACCGGGTGTTCGGAGAGTCACGCCCGGTGTACCACCCGAGCGGGGCCGAGCCGGTGAGGCTCTGAAGGATGGCCACGGCCTCGGCCATGTGCTCACGCTCGACGTTCTCGTCGATCTGCTGATAGGACAGCCACCGCAGACCGTGGCAGGCGATCTCGTGGCCCAATTCCGCAAGCGCGGCAACCACTTCCGGGTTTCGTTCCATGGCCTTGGCGACAGCGAACACCGTCAGGGGTAGGTCGCGCTTCTCGAACGCCCGCAGCACCCGCCACACGCCTGCCCTGGAGCCGTACTCGTACAGCGACTCCATGCTCATGTGCCGATTCGGAAAGGCTTGTGCCCCGATCATTTCCGAGAGGAATGTCTCGGATTTGGTGTCACCGTCGAGGACGTTGTTCTCCGCACCCTCCTCGTAGTTGAGGACGAACTGGACGGCGATGTTGGCCTGACCCGGCCACTGGGCGTGCGGCGGCGTGCGGCCGTACCCCACCATGTCTCGGGGGTAGCTCAGCGGAAACTGGGTCAGTGGATGCGGAAGGCGCTCGGACGTCACCGCCGCAGTCTCTCACCGAAGTCGGCAGTCGCGCCGGATGAGCACACAACCCTGATGGCTACGACGGGCGGTCGTATGCCAATATTGTCCGAACGCGGCAGGCTCGACGCCTCGTGAAGGACGACTTCGAGAATTCATCACCCGAGAGGACCGACCGGTGGCAAATACCGAACTGGAATCCGCTTCGTACGACCCGGTCGTCGATACCCGCAACGAGGTGCCGGACGTGCCGTCCGCCGAGTGGGGGTGGAGTGGTGAATCGAACCGCGCGATGCGGGTGGCCGCCATCGTCGTCGCCGTGTTCCTGCTGTTCATGATGATCGGCAACCACACCGGCAAGGTCGAGGATCTGTGGTTGGTCGGATTCGCCGCGATGTTGGTCGGGCTCGTGGTGCGAGACGTCATCGTCCGCCGTAAGCCCCGCTAGCAACCGAGTCAGTTCTCGGCTGCCAGCTGACCGCACGCTGCGGCGATCTCCTGACCGCGGGTGTCTCGGACGGTGCACGAGACGCCCTGCGCAATCACCCGTCGGACGAACTCTCTCTCCACCGGCTTCGGGCTGGCGTCCCATTCGCTACCCGGAGTCGGATTGAGTGGGATCAGGTTCACGTGAACTCGTGAGCCGAGTGCCTTGTGCAGCTTCTTGCCCAGCATGTCTGCTCGCCACGGCTGGTCGTTGACGTCTCGGATCATCGCGTACTCGATCGAGACACGACGACCGGTCTGGTCTGCGTAGTACCTTGCCGCCGACAACACCTCTGCCACCGACCAACGGTTGTTCACAGGAACCAGCGTGTCGCGGAGTTCGTCGTCGGGCGTGTGCAGCGACACCGCCAACGTCACCGACAGTCCCTCGTCGGCCAGCTTGCGGATTGCCGGTGCCAGACCGACCGTCGACACCGTCACCGAGCGCTGCGAGAGACCGAGTCCGTCTGGTGCGGGCGAGACGATCTTGCGCACCGCGGAGACGACCCTCTTGTAGTTCGCCAGGGGCTCGCCCATCCCCATGAAGACCACGTTCGACAGTCGACCTTCGCCCCCGTGGACCACGCCGTCGCGCAGGTCGGCTGCAGCCGAACGGACCTGGTCGACGATCTCGGCCGTCGACAGGTTCCTCGTCAGACCTGCTTGGCCGGTCGCGCAGAAGGGGCAGGCCATTCCGCAGCCGGCCTGACTGGAGATGCACAGAGTGGCCCGATCCGGGTACCGCATCAGAACGCTCTCGAGCAAGGTCCCGTCGTTGGCCTTCCACAGGGTCTTGCGAGTGTCACCGTCATCACATGCCAGGTGCTTGATCGGCGTCAGCAGCGTGGGAAAGAGATCGGCACCGACCTTTTCGCGGGCCTCGGCCGGCAGATCGGTCATCTTGGTGGTGTCGGCCTCGAGACGCCCGTAGTAGTGCCGGGCCAGCTGATCGGCGCGAAACGCAGGTAGACCGAGCGCCTTCACCGCATCCCGCAGACCCTCTTTGTCCAGGTCGGCGAGGTGGCGCGACGGCATACCGCGACGCGGCGCAGTGAAGACCAAGGGGAGATTGGGCCTCTTCTGCTCGGTCGACGTGTTCGTTGCCTCGACGGAGTCGCTCATACTCCACCCCACATCTTTCGGTGACACTGCATTCCACCATTGTCCACCCCATCGCCTCGCAGTCCTATTCGCGACTGTTTCCGTCCGTTATCCGATGGGTACCGAGGTCGTGGCCGGATGCACGTGCATTCGGCCTTCACGTGCGGAAGGATCATCGACATGGCCACCAGAGCTGACGACAATCACGAGACATCGCTGGACAAATCGGGCGCAGCGCACCCCGGCGAGCACAGCGCCTCGGGCGACCTCGCTCCGATCACGACTCCGGATTCGGACGGCCATTCCGCTCCCGATCCCGAGTTCGTTCCCGAGCGACAGGCTGCCGCTCCGACCGATATCGCCCACACTCGCACCGCCGCCCTGTGGACCGGCCTGGTGGTCGGAGCTGTGGTCCTGGTGATCCTGCTGGTGTTCATCGTGCAGAATCTCGACTCCGTCACGGTCCAGATCTTCGCGTGGCAGCTCGATCTGCCCCTCGGCATCAGCATGTTGCTGGCCGCGATCGCCGGCGCGCTGGTGATGGCAATGGTGGGCGGCGCTCGAATCCTTCAGGTGCGACGTTCGGCCAAGAAGAAGTAGCGCCACTCGTGAACACTATGTACAGAAGCTGGCGCTGATTCACTGAATCGATCAGGCTTGGGGTGCCCCACTTCACTCGAGGAGCATGACGTGACAACTTTCATGGAGACACCTGTGGCATCCGGCGTTGCCCCGGACCGAGCCCGGTCCTGGCTGCTGGTGCCGGCCACCAAGCCCGAGACCTTCGGCGACGCCGTAGCGTCGGAAGTCGATGCCGTCATCCTCGACATCGAGGACGCAGTCGCTCCGGCCAAGAAGCCGGCCGCGCGCGAGGCCGTCGTGCAGTGGCTCGGCGAAGGAAACTCTGCGTGGGTGCGCATCAACGATGCAACGACCCAGTATTGGGCCGATGACCTCGCCGCGTTGTCCGGTCTGCCCGGACTGGTCGGCGTCATGCTCGCGAAGACCGAGAGTGGCGGTCAGGTCGAGGCCACAGCTGCTCGCCTGGCACCAGGCACTCCGATCCTGGCATTGGTCGAGTCGGCGATGGGCCTCGAAGCCGCGACGGAGATCGCCCGTGCGGAGTCGACCTTCCGTCTCGCTTTCGGCAGTGGCGACTTCCGCCGCGACACGGGTATGAGCGACGACCCGCTGGCTATGGCATACCCCCGTTCGCGCCTCGTCGTCTCCTCACGCGCAGCGCGCATTCCGGGACCGATCGACGGACCGACGCTGACCGCCAACGACAGCATCCTCGGACGCGACGCGGCTCTGACCCTGTCGATGGGCATGACGGGCAAGTTGTGCATGCACTCGGAGCAGGCTGCCATCGTCAACCGCGAGCTCGCCCCGTCACCGACGGATGTGTCGTGGGCCCGTGACGTCATCGATGCCCTCGGTGCCGACGGAGCACACGTCAAGGACGGAAGCGACCTGCCCCGCCTGGCGAAGGCGCTCAAGATCAACGAGCTGGCCGAGATCTTCGGGATTTCCGCCGCCTCCTGAAACCACCTGGGGTCGAGGTGCGTTCGGCGAAAGGCCCATCGGCTCGCTAACGCAGCTCGATTCCGGTCGGTTTGTACCGGACGTGGACTCGATACCGCACGTCGAACGAGACACCGTCCACCGACTTCACGGCCTCACGTGCAACGCGTGGGCCGAACTCGATTCCCAGCACATCGCGCAGCATGCGTCGATTCGGAAACGACCATCTCGTGTCGACGCGGGTGAGTGCGAAACCCTGTGCCTCGAAGAACGCCTCGACTGTTGCCGGGTCGTAATGCGGTAGATCGGCCCGCATCCAATCCCCGTACGGCGACGCGGTCGCGTCCAGATCCACGACAACCAACGCCCCTCCCGGCCCGAGCACGCGCATGGCGTCGACGATTCCCGGCCCGCAGCCCGGTCCGAAGAAGTACGCGGTGCGCGCATGGACGACGTCCACGGTGCCGTCGTCGATCGGTAGGGAATCCGCCTGCGCGGTCTTCACCTCGACATTCGGTAGGTTCGCGACTCGCAGTCTCGCCGCAGCAGCGAGTGGTTCGTGCGGCTCGACGCCTATCACCCGGTCGGCCTCGGCCGCGAAAGCCGGAAGATGAAAGCCGCTCCCGCAACCGACGTCGACGATCGTCTTGGCCGTCCAGTCCGCAACCGAACGGATCGCGTCGAACAGAGCACCGTCGACGTCCTGAGCACGGTTCTCCGCCTCGTACAGGTGTGGCCAGTTCCAGAT
Source organism: Rhodococcus cercidiphylli (assembly GCF_033042225.1). Lineage (NCBI taxonomy): Bacteria > Bacillati > Actinomycetota > Actinomycetes > Mycobacteriales > Nocardiaceae > Rhodococcus > Rhodococcus cercidiphylli. The sequence goes on along the minus strand of NZ_JAWLKE010000001.1, from coordinate 331,946 downwards.
GTTCGGGCTGGGAATCACCCCGGTGACTTCGCTGCGCACGCCCGAGAGCAGTCTGCTCAGAGGAGAACGGTGAAGACGAGCCATGCCACGAAAGCCGAGGGCAACAGCGAATCGAGCCTGTCCATGATGCCGCCGTGGCCGGGCAGCAGGGTGCCCATGTCCTTGATGCGGAGGTCACGCTTGACCTGCGACTCGATCAGATCACCCAACGTGCCGGTCACCACCAGAACCACGCCGAGAAGGATGCCGATCATCGAGTTGGCCTCGAGGATGAGCGTCACCGTCAGCAGACATCCGATGATGCAGAAGATGAGCGAACCGGCGAGCCCCTCCCAGGACTTCTTCGGGCTGATGGCGGGTGCCATCGGGTGCTTTCCGAACAACACACCCGCGATGTAGCCGCCGATGTCCGAGCACACGACGCCGATGACGAACACCAGGATGCGGCCTGCTCCGTTGTCCTGCAGCACCATCAGGACGGTGAACGAGGCCAACAGCGGCAACCAACATGCGACGAGGACGGTGACGGAAAGTTCTTCGAGGTAGTTCTTCGGAGCGGTGCCGAATCCCTGCCGCAGGAGCAGCCACACCATGCACACCAGGACGGTGCCCACCGCCGCGCTGAGCACACCGACTGCCCCGAACGGCCAGCCGAGCCAGATCATCGCCTGACCGCCGAGGATCAGGGGGATGCGGGGCACGAGGACCCCACCCTCGCGCAGGCGCTTGGACACCTCGTAGGTGGCGACGGCCAACGCGACGGCCACCACGCCGATCCACACCAGCGGCACGAAGACCAGGACGAGAATCAGGCCGATTCCCAACGACCCGCCGACTCCGATCGCGGCAGGAAGATTACGACCTGCCTTGCCCGTCGACTTCGCTGCGGCGACCCCGGACGAGGCAGCGGGCGTACCGCTGCCCTCCTGCCGATCCGGTCCCACCACTGTCGTCATCTCCTCGAAATTCATCGTCATCCGTCGTGAAAAGCTGCTGTCGAGGTCGGGTCAGACCTCCATCAGCTCGCCCTCTTTACGCTTGACGAGTTCGTCCACGGAGGCGGTGTACTTGGCAGTGGTCTTGTCAAGATCGTTCTCGGCGCGGACGACCTCGTCCTCGCCTGCTTCGCCGTCCTTCTGAATGCGCTTGAGCTCTTCCATCGTCTTCCGGCGAACGTTGCGAATCGATACCTTCGCGTCCTCGCCCTTGCCCTTGGCCTGCTTGACGAATTCGCGGCGACGTTCCTCGGTGAGCTGCGGAACTCCGATTCGAATGAGGTTGCCGTCGTTGGTGGGGTTGACACCGAGATCGGAGTTGCGGATGGCGGTTTCGATCGGACCGAGCTGATTGGACTCGTACGGCTTGATGACCACGAGGCGCGCTTCGGGGACGCTGATACTTGCCAGCTGAGTGATCGGTGTCAGAGCACCGTAATACTCGATGACGATGCGAGAGAACATCCCGGGGTTGGCACGTCCGGTGCGAATCGAGGACAGATCGTCACGTGCAACCGATACGGCCTTTTCCATCTTCTCTTCGGCATCGAAGAGAGCTTCGTCAATCACGATCTGTCCTCCATCGTCTTCGTCTTCGATTCGCTCACGTCACTGTCGGCAACGATCACGACGTGACCAGCGTGCCGATGTTCTCACCGGAAACGGCGCGAGCGATATTTCCCTGAATCAGCAAATTGAACACCAGCATCGGCATCTGATTGTCCATGCACAGACTGAAGGCCGTCGCATCGGCAACCTTGAGTCCCTGCTCGATGGCCTCGCGGTGCGTGATCGTGTCGAACATGGTTGCATCGGGATCCAGTCGCGGATCGGCCGAATACACGCCGTCGACAGCCTTGGCCATCAACAACACCTCGGCACCGATTTCCAGCGCGCGCTGTGCAGCCGTGGTGTCGGTGGAGAAATACGGCATACCCATGCCGGCTCCGAAGATCACCACGCGCCCCTTCTCCAGATGACGTCGTGCGCGGAGCGGGAGGTACGGCTCTGCTACCTGACCCATCGTGATCGCGGTCTGCACCCTGGTGGCAACGCCTTGCTTTTCCAGAAAGTCCTGCAGTGCAAGACAATTCATGACGGTTCCGAGCATGCCCATGTAGTCCGAACGGGACCTGTCCATGCCGCGCTGCTGAAGTTCGGCACCACGGAAGAAATTGCCACCGCCGATCACCACTGCGACCTGAACCCCGGTGGCCACCACCTCGGCGATCTGTTCGGCGACGTTGTTCACGACATCCGGATCGAGACCGACCTGGCCGCCTCCGAACATCTCCCCACCCAGTTTGAGCATCACGCGTCGGAACCCGGGACGGTCAGGGGCCGGATCGGTCATAGCTCTCCTCGGTACTCGTCGAACACTACGGTTTCCTCTTGGATCATCCTGCCCTATCGAGGCCCGGGTGGTGGACAGGGCTCCGGCCTGCACACCCACCTGCCCCGCGCACGAGCGATGCCGCCCACTCGATGGAATCGAATGAACGGCATCGCTCGACCGAACCGGTGCGCAGACTAGCTGGCACCGACCTCGAAGCGTGAAAAGCGGGTGATGGTGACGCCGGCCTCGTCGAGAATGGCCTTGACGGTCTTGTTGCCGTCCTGCACCGACTTCTGTTCGGTGAGAACGACGTCCTTGAAGAATCCGTTGACGCGACCTTCGACGATCTTCGGCAGTGCCTGTTCCGGCTTGCCTTCTTCGCGAGCGGTTTCCTCGGCGATGCGACGCTCGGCGGCCACCAGGTCCTCGGGGACCTCGTCGCGCGTGACGTACTTGGCCTTGAGGGCGGCGATCTGCATCGCAGCTGCGCGCGCGGCATCGCCTGCGGCGTCGCCGTCACCGGTGTACTCGACGAGCACGCCCACGGCAGGCGGCAAGTCCGCGCTGCGCTTGTGCAGGTACGTCGCGGTGTTGCCGTCGTAGGACACGACGCGACGAAGCTCGAGCTTCTCGCCGATCTTGGCCGACAGCTCGTTCAGGGCCGTTTCGACAGTCTTGCCGTTGAGGTCGAGCGCCTTGAGAGCATCGACGTCTGCAGGCTTGCCTGCCGCAGCCGTCGCCGCAACGGATGCGGCGAACGTCTGGAACTCGTCGTTCTTGGCCACGAAGTCGGTTTCGGAGTTGATCTCGACGAGCACTCCACCCTCGGCGACGACGAGGCCTTCGGCGGTGTTGCGCTCGGCGCGCTTGCCGACGTCCTTGGCACCCTTGATACGCAGGTACTCGACGGCCTTGTCGTAGTCGCCGTCGTTCTCGGCGAGCGCGTTCTTGCAGTCCATCATTCCGGAGCCGGTGAGCTCACGGAGCCGCTTGACGTCGGCGGCAGTGTAGTTCGCCATCGTGGGCGAGCCTCCTCAAATGTCTGGGTACGTGCGTTGACGAAAAATGCTGTTCTCAGGGCGCGATCGACGGGCTCGTTGCGGAGCCGTGCCGACCTCGAGCCTGACATACCGAAGCGGCCCCGGCCCACCCCTGAGGGTGAACCGGGACCGAATTCGATCAAGCCTGAGCGGCCGGTGCTTCTTCTGCTGCCGGTGCTTCTTCTGCTGCCGGGGCTTCTGCTGCCGGGGCATCGGCTGCGGGAGCGTCCGCTGCCGGGGCGTCCGCCACGGGAGCCTCTGCTGCGGGAGCCTCCGCTGCCGGTGAAGCCTGAGCGAGCTGCTCGAGCTCCCACTCGGCGAGGGGCTCGCCTGCGCCGACCTCGGGCTTGGCGTCGGATGCAGTGTTCTGACCTGCTCGCGCCTGCACGCCCTCGGCGACTGCGGATGCGACGACCTTGGTCAGCAGCGCAGCGGAACGGATCGCGTCGTCGTTACCCGGGATCGGGTAGTCGACCACGTCGGGATCGCAGTTGGTGTCGAGGATCGCGATGACCGGGATGTTCAGCTTGCGAGCCTCGGCAACCGCGAGGTGCTCCTTGTTGGTATCGACGATCCAGATGGCCGACGGAACCTTGGACATGTCCCGGATGCCACCGAGGGTGCGGTCGAGCTTGGTCATCTCACGCGTGAGCATGAGGATTTCCTTCTTGGTGCGTCCCTCGAAGCCACCGGTCTGCTCCATGGCCTCGAGCTCCTTGAGGCGGAGCAGACGCTTGTGCACCGTCTGGAAGTTGGTGAGCATGCCACCGAGCCAGCGCTGGTTCACGTAGGGCATGCCCACGCGGGTTGCCTCAGCGGCGATGGACTCCTGCGCCTGCTTCTTGGTGCCGACGAACAGAACCGTGCCGTTGTGGGCGACGGTCTCCTTGACGAACTCGTAGGCCTTGTCGATGAAGGTCAGAGTCTGCTGCAAGTCGATGATGTAGATGCCGTTGCGGTCGGTGAAGATGAATCGCTTCATCTTCGGGTTCCAGCGACGGGTCTGGTGTCCGAAGTGTGTGCCGCTGTCGAGCAGCTGCTTCATTGTTACTACAGCCATGGCTGAATAACTCTCTTTCGATGGTGCGGTTGACGCAGAGTGTCGGTGACCTCTGCCCTGGCGCCCGCTGAAGTTGCCGGACCCGACATCACGAAGATCTCAGGACCGCCGACAACCGGTTCTCGTATCGGTGATTCTGCTCGAGGCAGACGATGCGATGACGCGGACGCGCGAAGTCGACCCGTGCACGCACAGGCCGCAAGTGACGAGTGTAGACCTGCCACGGCCCCCGTCATAACCAGGCCCGACTGTCAAGGGATTCCGATGCCTGTGGACAAAGAAACTTCTTGTCCACAAATCGCGTCCTGGTTCGTTCGATTGCTCATATCCACGACATGGTCGACGGGTGAACATCTCTCTCACGCTCCGCGCACTCGCGGTGTGCCTCGTCACCGCGGTAACACTCTCGACGCCGGTCGCCTCGGCGCAACCAGGCGCATTCGCCTGGCCGCTGCAGCCGAGGCCGCAGGTCGTCACCCCGTTCGACCGTCCCGAGCAGAAATGGCTGCCCGGCCACCGTGGTGTCGACCTCGCCGCCCACGAGGGCCAGTCGGTTCTCGCCGTCGCCGACGGAATCGTGGTGTACGCCGGGTCGGTCGCGGGCAAGCCCGTCGTATCGGTCGATCATCCGAGCGGACTGAGATCGACGTACGAACCGGTGTCGGCGTCGGTTGCCGCCGGAACGCGGGTTCGGCGAGGGACCGTGTTGGGTTCGGTGACATCGGGGCACGAGGGCTGCTCGGCGACGTGCCTCCACTGGGGCATCAGACGGGGCCGCGACTACCTCGATCCCACGGCGACGGTGCGCGCAAGCCCGATCAGGTTGAAACCCCTCGACGAATGACGGCAGATCATCCTCAGCGCTGGGGGCCGGAGTGCCTGCCGGACGCCGCAGGAAAATCGTCGGCCACCATCGCGGCGAGTTCGACGAACGCGCTTCGAGTCTGGGGACGCAACAGGTCGAGGTCGACCACTGCACCCTCGGCCAGGTGCTCGTCGAACGGAATCACCAACACAGCGCGGCAGCGCTCGAGAAAATGCTGTTGCAGCAGGTTCATGTCCACCGCCGACGAACCCGGGCGAACCGAACTGATCACCACGACGGTCCGCTCCACCAGGTGTCCGTAGCCGTGCAGTTCCAACCAGTCCAACGTCGCCGCAGCACTGCGCGCACCGTCGACTGCAGGCGAGCTGACCAGAACCAGTGCGTTCGCCAGTTGCAGCACCCCGTTCATCGCCGAGTGCATGATCCCGGTACCGCAGTCGGTCAGGATCAGGTTGTAGTACACCTGCAACATATCGATGACGGCGCGGTAGTCCTCCTCGCCGAACATCTCCGACGCTGCGGGATCGCGCTCGCCTGCCAACACTTCGAGTCGACTCGGTGCCTGCGAGGTGTGCTCGCGGATGTCGGAGTAACGACGAATGTGTGGTGCCGCGGCGAGCAGATCACGCACGGTCGACGACGTCTGCCGCGGAACTCGCTCACCCAGGGTGCCGAAGTCGGGGTTCGCGTCCACGGCGATGACGCAATCTCCGCGCAGCGACGCGAAAGTCGAACCGAGACCCAGCGTGGTCGTCGTCTTGCCGACGCCACCCTTGAGCGACAGAAACGCGATCCGGTAGTCGCCGAGCACCGGCTGCCGAATACGTTCGACCTGGTTTCGGTACCGCTCTTCCGCCGTCGATTCGCCGGGGTTGATGACTCCGCCGGTGAGTCGGTGCACTCCTCGCCGCCAGCCGGAGTTCGACGCTCGCTTGGGACGCTTGAGCAACGAATCCGCGCCCAGATCCTGACTGTTGGGTCGGTAGGCGTTGGGCGCCCCCGACCACGGTTGCGGCGACCACCGATCCGGCTGCGTTCGCGAATCCTCGGTGTGTGGCGGTACCGGCAGGTACCGGTCCGGCTGCGCTGCCGGCGGCCCTGGCTCGAGCGGCACCGGCGGGTTGTACCTCGGCGGCAACGGCTGTCGGTCGCCCGAGTCGGGCGTCTGCCAGGGTGGAGGTTGCCGAGGCGTCGAACGGGGAGTGGACATCGAGCCCGACGATACGGGCCCACTGCCGTTGTCGCGTGCGCTGTCCGATCGACCAGGGGGATTCCGATGGTCGGCGGCAGAGCCGTCACGGACATGCATGGACCACGTCTCCGAAGTACCTTGCGGTCGGTCGCGGTCCACGGTCCCCCGTATTCGGTGTCGTCAGTCGTCCACGACGCTACCAAACGTTGCGCCGCCGACGCTCGGCTCATGCCCGGGGATGAGCCTGATCGTGCACGGCACGCAGCCGTTCCACCGAGACGTGTGTGTAGATCTGGGTGGTCGCCAGAGAGGCGTGGCCGAGCAGCTCCTGCACCACCCTCAGATCGGCTCCACCTTCGAGCAAGTGAGTTGCCGCTGTGTGGCGCAGGCCGTGCGGACCGAGGCTGGGACCACCGGGGACGGTGTCGAGTACCTCGTGCACCGCCGTTCTGGCCTGCCGTTGATCGAGCCGTCCACCTCGACGCCCCAGCAGCAATGCGGCACCGGATCGATCCGAGGCCAGTTCGGGTCTGCCGCTGACCAGCCAGTTCTCGACCGCATGCGCTGCCGGCGCACCGTACGGTGCCGAGCGTTCCTTGTTGCCCTTGCCGAGCACACGGATCAAGCGACGCTCGGTGTCCACGTCGTCGATGTCGAGTCCGCACAACTCCCCCACGCGCACCCCGGTCGCGTACAGCAACTCGACGATGAGCCTGTCCCGCAGCGCGATGGGGTCGAGCTCGGCGGCACCCGATTCGGCCGCGGCCAACGCGTGCTCTGCCTGGCTGTGGCGAAGAACACCGGGCAGCGTACGGTGGCCGGCCGGACCGGCCAGGCGTTCCGCCGGTGCCACCGCCACCGCTCCCACCCGTTCGAGCCACTTCCCGAACGTCCTCGCCGACGAGGTTCGTCTCGCCATCGATGTTCTGGCCGATCCGGCGGCCGAGTGCGTCGCCAACCACGAGCGCACCGCGCGGAGGTCGAGGTCGGCGATGGTCGCATCCGGCGAGGACTCAGCGAAGTGCGCGAGCAGTGAACGAGCATCGGAGACGTAGGCCCGGATGGTGTGCTCGGAACGCTCTCGACCGAGTCGAAGATGTTCGGCGAACTCCTCGACGTGAATGCCGAGGTGAGGCGGCAGCGAATCGGTCATCAGCTCAGCTTGGGCTTTGGCAGGCCGCGCGACAACCGGACACGCCGTTCGGGGTGGGTCGTCGCGGGATCAGGCGTCGACACCGGATTCGGCCTGCGCGAGTTCGCGCTTCCACACTCGGAACGTCTCCTCGGTTCGGCCGCGACGCCAGTAGCCCGAGATCGAGGCCCACTCGGCACCGACCCCTCGCTCCTTACGGATGTAGGGCCGAATGTTGTGCATGACGGCCTGGGCTTCTCCGTGCACGAAGACCTGAGCCTGCCCCGGCAGCCATTCCGTTTCCTTCACCGCTGCAATCAACGGTGCGTTGTCTCCGGCTCGGTCGTCTCCCACCTCGTTCGAGGACGCACCCCGGTGAATCCAGGTCACGTCGACGACGGCGAGCGTCTCCATGTAGATCTCGTCGTGCCTGTCGGCAACTTCGATGAAGACCTTGGCGACGGCATCCTCCGGGAGCGCCTCGACGGCAGCCGAAATCGCCGGAATCGCCGATTCGTCGCCGGCGAAGAGGTGCCAGTCCGCGTCGGGTCGTGGGGCGTACCCACCCGACGGGCCGAAGAACGACATCTCGTCCCCCGGCTTCGCCCGGGTGGCCCACGGCCCGGCGACTCCCTCGTCTCCGTGCACCACGAAGTCGATGGCGATCTCCCGAGCGCGAGTATCGACCGAGCGAACGGTGTACGTGCGCATGATCGGTTCGTCATCGGTCCCGAAGAACAACTTGACGTAGGCGTCGGTCTCGTCGATCGCATCGAAATCGTCGAAGCCGGCCCCACCCAGGTAGACCCTGTGCATGTGCGGGGTGAGCGCTTCGGTGCGCAGGACGGACAGGGTGGTTTTCTTGCGTGGCACTTCTGACCCCTCTTCGAGTGAACGACGCCGACAGCCGATGCGTCGACTAAGCATTACCTAACACCCTACCGTTCGGCTCTCGAATCGTGGTGCGCTCACCCACGCACGACGCGGAACCATCCGGTCTCGTCGCTGGCGACGAATCCGTCCATCTCCAGTACCGGCAGGGATGCACGCACCTTGTTCAGCGGAACACCGGAGTGCTCGGACAGCTCTCTACTCGACACCGAACCGGTGGCCGGCAACGCGTCGTAGATCAACAGGGCAGTGTCCGACAGCGCATCGGTCTCCCGAAAGAGGTCGGGTCGAGGCTCCTCCGGGGACCCGAGTGCACCCGCCTCGGCGACGACATCGTGAGAGCTCGACACCAGCACGGCCTCGCCGTCCCGGATCATGCGGTGACAGCCCGTGGACGTCGGCGAGGTGACCGGCCCAGGGACCGCGAGCACGGGCCTACCCAATTTCGCTGCCCACGCCGCTGTGTTGCGAGCGCCGCTGCGCCACCCGGCCTCGACGACCACCACAGCGGATCCGAGTGCCGCGACGAGCCTGTTGCGAGCGAGGAAACGATGCTTTGCCGGTGTCGTACCCGGCGCGTATTCACTGAGAACCAAGCCACTGGCAGCGATCTGCCGCAGTAACCGCGAATGGCCCGCTGGATATGCGCGATCGACGCCACAGGCGAGTACCGCCATCGTCGTACCCTCGACTCCGAGAGCCGCCCGGTGCGCCGCGGCGTCGATACCGAAAGCGGCTCCCGAAATGACTGTCCAACCGTCGAGCGCCAGATCGGCGGATATCTCCGCTGTCACATGATCACCGTAGGGACTCGATGCGCGTGTCCCGACGATGGACACCGAACGCTCGGTGATCGTTGCGACCGGCCGAGTTCCCAGCGCCCACAACGCAATCGGTGGACAGGTATCCACCCCTGCGGTCATACCCGGTCCGTCGAATCCGAGGAAGCGCCACGCCGGCCACTCGTCGTCGTCCGGCGTGATCAACCGACCGCCGAGCGCAGCGATGTGATCGAGATCTGCTGCTGCGGTATCGATGTGGGCGCGGACCGCGAGCCGCTCCCCCAACCTACCCGCCCGCACGGCTTCTGCCGTCGCTTCGGGACCGTGAGCGGCAGCATGATCGACCACCGGTCGATACGGACCCTGCGCCACGCGAGAGAGATACGCCCAGGCGAGACGGCGCGCGTCGTGCGTCATGCCACTCCCCTGTCACGGAAATCCAACGCCGCTCCGACCTCGTCGGCACCGGGGACCGAACCACCGGCCAGATCGTTCAGCGTCCACGCCACCCGAATGGCTCGGTCTGCGCCGCGCGCGGTCAGCGATCCGTTGCGCAACGCGCGCTCGACCGGAGCGAGCGTCGAGCGCGCCAATCGAAATCGTTGGCGCAGTGCGGGTCCGGGAACCTCCGCATTGGTCCTCCAGCCGAACTCTCGCCACCGCTGCGCGGCGGCGTCCCTGGCCCCGGTCACACGTGCGCGAATTTCGCTCGTACCCTCCCCCACCTCGTCGACCAGTGCACCTGTCGCGACACCCATCATCTGAATGCGCAGATCGACGCGGTCCAGCAACGGCCCGGACAGCTTGCCGAGATATTTGCGTCGCGCTGTGGGCGGGCAGACACAGTCGACCTGCCGCGCAGGCGCACACGGACACGGATTGGCGGCGAGAACCAACTGAAATCTGGCCGGATACCTGGCCACACCGTCACGACGGGCAATGCGAATCTCCCCGTCCTCCAACGGAGTACGCAATGCCTCGAGTACCCGAACACTCATCTCGGCGCACTCGTCCAGAAACAGGACTCCGCGATGTGCGCGGCTGACCGCTCCCGGTTTGGCCATTCCGGTTCCGCCCCCGACCAAGGCACTCACCGAGGTCGAATGATGCGGCGCGATGAACGGCGGTGACGTGATGAGCGGCCGCGCGGTGGTCAACAGACCCGCCACCGAGTGGATGGCTGTCACTTCGAGCGCTTCGGATTCGGTCAGCGGCGGCAGAATTCCCGGAAGGCGTTGCGCCAGCATCGTTTTTCCGATGCCCGGTGGCCCGGTCAACATGATGTGATGTGCGCCTGCGGCGGCGACCTCCAGAGCCCATCGCGCATCCGCCTGTCCGGCGACATCACTGAGGTCCGGATAGATCTCCTCGTGCCATTCGGTCGGGACGGGTGATTCGAGGGCCTTCTCACCGCGAAGCCAGGCCACCACGTCCCCGAGCGAACCCGCACCCAGCACCTCGATCCCGTCCACCAGACCCGCCTCGGGCAAACACTGCAGCGGAACGACCACTCGCTGCCAGCCCGCACTCTTGACCGCGAGCACCCCGGGCAGGACCCCACGGACTGCGCGCAGCCTCCCATCGAGTGCCAATTCACCCAGAAACACGGTGTCGGACAGGCATCCGCGCGGAATCGCCTTCGCGGCATCGAGAACCGACAAAGCGAGTGCAAGGTCGTACACAGATCCGCCCTTCGGCAACGTCGCGGGCGACAGAGCGAGAATCACCCGACTGTCCGGCCAGGTACCGCCCGAGTTCTTCACCGCGGCTTTGACCCGGTCACGCGATTCGTTCAGCGCAGTATCGGGAAGACCGACAAGATGCGTACCGGGTAGGCCCTGCCCGATATCGGCTTCGATTTCCACCAGCACACCGTCGACCCCGCTGACCGCAACCGAATGCGCTCTCCCGAGTGGCATCAGAACGCGGCCCGAACGTGCGTGATGACCGGTTCCTCGTTGCGACCGACCACGATCGCGATCACGTCGAATCTGATCTGCACCCACGGTCCCTGCTGCAGCGAAAGCCATCGCAGCGCCAGCCCTCTGATTCGAGTCTGTTTCGTGTACGTCACCGCTTCGGCGGGTGTTCCGTATCCGATTCCCGATCGAGTCTTCACTTCGACGAACACCACCGTCTCGCCCTCGCGCGCAATGATGTCGAGTTCTCCGGAACGATGCCGCCAGTTCCGCTCGATCACCTCGAGACCGATGTCCTCGAGATGGCGCACCGCGAGTTCCTCACCGCGCGCACCGAGTTCCTGATTGGTTGCCATGTCCGCCATTCCTCCACTCTCCGACCGTGCATTGCGGCCGATTCGGTCGTCTCGACGGTGACACGACCCGAAGGAGGAGAAGCGAAGAAAGTGCAGGTGGGAAATTGCCCTGTGGACAACTGCTCGACTGTGGACGAACGGTCCGATTGTCGGCGGCGATCAGTCCACTGTGTCGGACCGCCGTGCTACGGCTCGTAGCGTGTCCGAGCCGCCGGGTGAAAGCGGACTCGATACGCAAAAAGCTCCGTCCTGATTCAGAGAATCGGACGGAGCTGATGCGGCGTGTCGATACCGGCATCGAAAGTGCCGATACGCAAAACGTGCTGCCGAGACACCCAGCCTCGGTTCGCGAAGGACGGTCAGTGAGCAGCCTCGTAGGCCGCCTGCACATCCTGACTTATACGGCCGCGGGCACTGACCTCGTGGCCATTCTCGCGGGCCCATGCTCGAATGTCCTGCAGATCCACCTTGCCGCGGGCCGGTGCAGATGCAGCGCCGCCCTTACGGGTGCGGCGTCCGGAAATCTTCTCGGCGTGCTCGATCCAGAATGCCAACTGTTCGTGCAATTCGTTGGCATGTTTGAGGTTCAAATCGATGCGGTACTGGTTTCCACCGATGCCGAATTCGATGGATTCACCTTGGCCGTCTTTGATGACCGATCCGTCTACATCGTCGATCATCTGCACAAGCGTCTTGCGTGCCATCTCGTACCTCTTACACGTCTGGGGGATGTGATATTCAAGTTCTACCACCCATTCTCGTATCCACGCAAAGAACTGCAGGCGTTTCGTGACGTGTCGAATCGACGAATATCGGTGCAGAAATTGTTCAGCATTTCGAGCGACTAATCGACCAATTCGAATAGCTTTGTTGCGCAATCGATTTCACACGGGAAACCCGATCTCAACCGCCGTGCACCATTGGACGGGGAACAACTTTCCGTGACACCGAACACGGAAACAGGACATGCGGACCGATTTGGCCGGGCGTCCAATTTTTCGGGTGGCAAAACGATCGGTACAGCACGACCGCACCGCATCGGGTGGTTCGCAGCACGGTGCTCCGACATCCGACGCTCAGGGCGACTCCGTCACGCTCCAGCGTCGGACGAGGAGCTATTCCGGCAGACGCAGATCTGGTTTGTCCAACTCTTCGATGTTGACGTCCTTGAAGGTGATCACCCGGACATGCTTGACGAAACGGGCGGGGCGATACATGTCCCACACCCACGAGTCGGACATTCGCAATTCGAAGTAGATTTCACCGTCGGCGTTGTGCGGAATGAGTTCGACGGAGTTCGCCAGATAGAACCGCCGCTCGGTTTCGACGACGTAGTTGAACTGACCCACGATGTCCCGATACTCGCGATACAGCGAGAGCTCCATCTCGGTTTCGTACTTTTCGAGATCTTCGGCACTCATCGGTCTCTTTCATCCTCCAGTCGGGCGTGAACAGCAATCATCGCGTACCGGCGTCGCGGCAGTCCATTCGCCCCAGGGCGTCGACGGCGTCCGGAGAAAGCCCCGCGGCGGCCGCTGCGACATTCGCATAGGACATTCGATGCTCGCGGCTGGGCCCGAGAGCGGTCATGGCGGCCGAGTGAGCACGGGTGCTGTACCCCTTGTGCACGGCGAATCCGTAGCCGGGAATCGTTTCGTCCAACTGCACCATCAATCGGTCCCGGGAGACCTTCGCGAGCACGCTCGCCGCGGCGATGCACGCTGCGGTGGCGTCACCGCCGATCACCGGTAGCGACGGAACCGGAAGTCCGGGCACTCGAAAGCCGTCGGTGAGTACGTAGCCCGGGGTCATGCCGAGCCCGGCAACCGCGCGTCGCATTCCTTCGATGTTCGCCACGTGGACCCCGATGCGGTCGACCTCGGCCGCATCGATCGACACCACGCTCCATGCCAGTGCCAACCTCTGGATCTTGGGAAAGAGCTCTTCGCGTCGTCGCTCGGTCAACTTCTTCGAGTCGTCCAGATCCGCCAGGGCGGCATGTGCGCGCGCCCCGAGAACACACGCTGCGACCGTCAACGGACCGGCGCAGGCTCCTCTTCCCGCTTCGTCGACTCCTGCGACCGGACCGAGTCCGCCCCGCTCCAACGCCGATTCCATCGTCCGCAATCCGGCCGCTCGTCGGATGATCGGACGCGGCGGCCACGACGACCGAGTCAGAGTTGCGCGCGCACGCGGCGCACGTCGCGGGGTTGCCGTCATCGACCCTGGATGTCGGGAGAATCCAGGATGCCGGTTCGTGACGGCGGCAGCGCGATGAACACGGCCTTCCCGATCACGTTGTCGAGGGGAACGGTGCCGGTGAACTCGTCGGTGACGTGATACCGGGAATCTCGCGAGTTGCTCCGGTTGTCGCCCATGACCCAGACGTTGCCCTCCGGCACGGTGACGGGGTCGAAGCATCGTCCGGACTTCAGTTCGGTGTCGCACGTCATCGTTCCCGGGGTGAACGGGAAATCCATCTGAATGTACGGCTCGTCCAACGGCTGTCCGTCGACGAGCACCCGCCCCTGGTCGTCACAGCATTCGACGGTCTGACCGCCGGTGGCGATGACGCGCTTGACCAGATCGTTTTCGTCGGGCGCGACGACGCCGATCAACGAGCCGACTTCCTGGGCGCCACGAATCACCGAGTTGTCGGACCGCTGTGACACGAATTCGTCGTTCCACGAATCCGGGCCACGGAAGACGACGATGTCGCCGGGCTTCGGGTCGCCGAACCGGTATCCGATCTTCTCCACCACGATGCGGTCACCGGTGCAGCCGGTGCAGCCGTGCAAGGTCGGCTCCATCGATTCGGACGGGATCAGATACACCCGTGCGACGAATGTCTGGAGCAGAAAACTCAGTACCAGCGCTACCAGAATCAGAATGGGGAGCTCACGCCAGAACGATCGGGGCTTGCGTTCCCGACGCTTCTTCCGTGAAGACTCGTCGTCGGGCTCGTCGGTTGGATCCTGTGGGGACTGCGTCACGTGATCAGGTTAGCCGGAACCGTCGCCCGCACGGCCGGACGGTCTGCGCATGGGCGGTTCGCGGCTCTCGATCCGCCCGTCGACAGGGTGGAACGCGGGTCGATCGCGGGCAGAACGCACCATGCCGCGTCGCCCTGACGGGCAACGCGGCATGGTGTGAACTGATGTGTCCGGGCGGAACCGGTCAGCGCTTTTCCTTGATCTTGGCGGCCTTGCCACGCAGATCGCGGAGGTAGTAGAGCTTGGCGCGACGGACGTCACCGCGGGTGAGGACCTCGAACTGAGCGATGTTGGGGCTGTGCACCGGGAAGGTGCGCTCGACGCCGACGCCGAACGAGACCTTGCGGACCGTGAACGTTTCGCGAACGCCACCGCCCTGACGTCGGATGACGACGCCCTTGAAGATCTGAATGCGCTCCTTCGAGCCTTCGATGACCTTGACGTGCACGTTCAGCGTGTCGCCGGGACGGAAATCGGGGATGTCGCTACGCAGCGACTGATTGTCGAGAAAGTCCAGAGTGTTCATCGGTTGTGCCATCCTTGCGTTCTGCGCATGAGTAGAGGAACCGAGCGGCTCGCTGACGCAGCGGCTCGACTGGTTCGTACTCCGAGTGAGGTCCGTGCCTGCTAGAGGCAACCCGACCATTGTGCCAGACCATCAGGCGTTCGACGAAATCGGCGCTTCTCGGCTCGCCGCCGTCCCGCTCGGCATCGGCGCAGGCAATACCGTTCGCGCCAATTCCTGCTCGGTGGCCTCACGTGCATGCACGATGCTCGGCTTGCCTGCGATCGCGTCCTGAAGATAGATCTTGGCCCGGATGATCGGCCGTCGCCACCGCTTCTCCCGGCGCAGTGCGCGTTCCATCTTCTTCGGCCTGGTGGTGTAGCGCCACCTCGCCCACGGGGCACTCGGCCTGCTCAACCGCACTGCGGCCAGAACGAGGATCGGCAGGACGAACAGCCCGAGCAGTCCGGTCCAGATCTTTCCTTTGAGCAGGACGACGACACCCAGCGCGAGATTGGCCAGGGCCAACACCGCAAGGGTGCCGCGCACCCACGGGTCGGGATCGGCCCGGAAGCCGGCCGGGCTGAGCAGCTCCAGAGGGTGCAAGCCGAGCAGCAGCAGGCCGGTGAATCCCACTGCCGCGAACACGGCGTCCACCGATGTGCGCCCCTGTTCGGACCAGTAGACATCGCGGAGATAGAAGATCAACGCGAACTCGTCGAGGACGAGAGCAGCCCCGATACCGAAGACCGCTGCCAGCACCGCCCCCACCGACTCGGAACCGTCGACGTACACCGCGATCAAGCCGATCCCCGCGAGCAGCATCAGCACGATCCCGAAGACGACATGGTGGATGTGCTGACCGCCGGGCGTGATGTTTCCCGGCCACCACTTCACATCTGCGCGAATCATCCTGACGCTGAGTCGGATCAGCAGAAACCCCACCAACAGCCCCAGTAGGAAACACAGCAGCGGCAGGCGGCCGTGATCGATGACCCCGTGTTGCAACCACCTCACGTGTGGCTCACGTCCTTCCTGCCGAACGGCCGAACGACCGGTGAATCACCTTTCACACTATTCGTGTTCGGGACCGCCCAGGGCAGCATCGACCCGAGGATCCGCCCGCTATTTTCCGAATCCCGCCTTCCGTAGCGCATCGGCCATGGAGCCGGCCGCCGGTGCTGCCGACTGGCCGCCGCCGCGCTGTGGGCGCGCGTCTCGACTGCGGTTGCTCTGGCCGCTGCCCGCAGCTCGGCGCTGGCCTCGGGGCCGGTCGGGCTGCTGTCCGCGAGAGGCGTCCTTGCCGCCACCGGCACCGGGCTCGTCGTCCAACCGCAGACTCAGGCCGATGCGCTGCCGCGGGAGGTCGACCTCCATGACCTTGACGCGCACCACGTCACCGGACTTGACGACCTCGCGAGGGTCCTTGACGAAGTTGTGCGACATCGCCGAGACGTGCACCAGCCCGTCCTGGTGCACACCGACGTCGACGAACGCGCCGAACGCTGCCACGTTGGTCACGACACCTTCGAGCGTCATACCCGGCTTCAGATCGGCGACCTTCTCGATACCGGCGGCGAAGGTGGCGGTCTTGAACTCGGGGCGAGGGTCGCGTCCCGGCTTCTCGAGTTCGGAAATGATGTCGGTGACGGTGGGCAGACCGAATCGCTCGTCCACGAATTCGGCAGGGTCGAGACCTCTCAGCAGAGCCGTGTTACCGACTACCTCGCGCACACCCAGGCCTGCCTTGCCGACGATGCGCCGCACGACGGGATATGCCTCCGGGTGAACACTCGACCGGTCCAGGGGATCCGCTCCCCCGGAGATACGAAGGAATCCGGCGCACTGCTCGAAAGCCTTGGGGCCCAAACGCGGTACATCTTTGAGCGTGCTGCGGCTGGAGAACGGACCGTTCCGGTCGCGGTGCGCCACGATGCTCTCGGCGAGAGAGCCGGCGATACCGGAGACCCGCGAGAGCAACGGAACCGACGCGGTGTTGACGTCGACGCCGACGGCGTTCACCGCGTCCTCGACTACGGCCCCGAGGGAACGGGCCAGCAGGGTTTCGGAGATGTCGTGCTGGTACTGCCCGACGCCGATGGACTTGGGATCGATCTTGACCAACTCGGCCAGCGGATCCTGCAACCTGCGGGCGATCGAGACGGCACCGCGGATCGATACGTCGAGTTCGGGCAGCTCGCTCGAGGCGTACGCGGAAGCGGAGTACACCGACGCTCCGGCCTCGGACACCACCACCTTGGTCAGGTTGGCGGCGGGGAACTTGGCGATCAATTCTGCTGCCAGCGAGTCGGTTTCACGCGATGCGGTGCCGTTGCCGATGGCGATCAGTTCGACCTTGTGTTTGGCGGCCAGGCCGGCGAGGGTGGCCACCGCCTGATCCCACTTGCCCTGCGGCTTGTGCGGGTAGATGGTGTCGTGGTCGACGACCTTGCCGGTGGCGTCGACGATGGCGACCTTGGTGCCGGTACGGAAGCCCGGGTCCAGGCCCATGGTTGTGCGGTTGCCGGCCGGTGCGGCGAGCAGCAGATCCTTGAGGTTGCTCGCGAAGACGTCGACGGCGTCCTTCTCGGCCGACTGACGCAGTCGCATACGAGTGTCGAGGGAGACGGTCACCAGCATCTTGGTGCGCCACGCCCATCGGACGGTATCGAGCAGCCACTTGTCGGCGGGCCGTCCTCGATTCTCGATCCCGAACTTGGTCGCGATCCGACCTTCGTAGACGCTCGGCACCCCGGGGGTCGGTTCGTCGCGCTCGGGCTCGAAACCGAGGGAAAGTATTTCTTCCTTCTCGCCTCTGAGCGTGGCGAGGATTCGGTGCGAGGGCAGGCTAGTGAACGGTTCCGAGAACTCGAAGTAATCGGAGAACTTGGCACCCTCCTCCTCCTTGCCCTTGCGAACCGACGCGACGAGCTTGCCGGATGTCCACATCAGTTCGCGCAGCTCGCCCACCAGGTCCGCGTCCTCGGCGAAGCGCTCGACGAGAATCGCCCGTGCGCCGTCGAGTTGCTCCTGATCGAACTGGGCCGGGTCGGTGGTGGGGTCGGAGAACAGAGCGTCGGCGACGGGCTCGTGCCCGGCCTCACGTGCGATCTGCGCCTTGGTTCGACGCTTTGGCTTGAACGGCAGATAGATGTCCTCGACGCGCGCCTTGGTATCGGCCAGCATCAGCGACTGCTCCAGCGCGTCGTCGAGCTTGCCCTGCGAGCGGATGGACTCGATCACGGCGTCTCTGCGCTCGTCGAGCTCGCGCAGATACCGAAGTCGCTCATCGAGCTGACGCAGTTGCGTGTCGTCGAGGGTGCCGGTGACTTCCTTGCGGTAGCGCGCGATGAACGGGACCGTCGACCCGCCGTCGAGCAGTTCCACGGCGGCACGAACCTGTTCTTCACGAACGTCGAGTTCTTCGGCTATGCGCTTGTTCACAGATTTCAGAGCAGTGGTCACGGCGATGGACCCTACCGCTACTGTGGGACAAGTCGGTCAGCGGTTCAACGTGTGGGAGAGATACGCGGATGGTCAGGGGGTCTCGGTTCCTGGCTGCAGCCTGCGCCTCCCTGATACTGGCCGGATGCTCGGCTCCTCCCGACGACCAGGTTGGTGACTCCGCCTCGAAGGACACCGCCGAGACGTCGGCGTCGCCCTTTCCCGATATGAAAAAGGTCGACGGCGTAGCCCTCGAAGCTCGTATCCCGATGGCGATCGCGTCGGCCCAGGCCCGCGGTGCCGATGTCGATTTCGCACTGTTGGATCGTCAGACGGGCTCCTACTACAGCAGCAATGCCGATATCCAGGTCGAAACCGCGTCGGTATCCAAGCTCTTCATCGCCGACGAGGTGTTGTTCCGAGCGCAATCGGAGAACCGTCCGGTCTCCGCCGACGACCTGACCACCATGACCAGCATGCTCGAGTTGTCCGACGACAACGCCGCGTACACGCTCTGGTATCGCTACGGCTCGTCGGAGATCGTGCGCACGGTTGCGGCTCGCTACGGCTTGACGAGCACCACTCCGCCCGGGGACGACGAGTGGTACAACACCGAGACCACGCCCAGCGACCTGGTCGGTTACTACGCGGGGTTGCTCAACGGCAGCGGCGGTCTGACCACGGCATCCACGGACATCGTGATCGGAATGCTGCGCCGTTCGGCACCGATCGCCGCGGACGGCTACAAGCAGCATTTCGGGATCGTCGACGGTTTGCCCGGCGAGAGTGTGCACGCTGTGAAACAGGGCTGGATGTGCTGCGTATCCGATCGGTGGGTACACCTGTCGACGGGCACCATCGGTGTCGACAACCGCTACGTTCTGGCTCTGTCGTCACGCGAGGACATCTTCTACGCCGACGACATGGAAAGTTACCCGGACACCGCGGTGGTCGACGTCAGTGACGACGCCAGCGCGCTGCATGCCAGGGACACTCTCACCGGATTCGTCTCGATGCTCTTCCCCGACGGCACCGTCAGCTGAATTCGTCAGTCCTGCAACAGGTCCGGACGACGCTCGGCGGTCCTGTCCAGTGACTGCTGTCGGCGCCACGCAGCGATCTTGGCGTGATCACCCGAGAGCAGTACCTGCGGAACGTCGAGATCACGCCACTGTGCGGGACGCGTGTAACTCGGCCCCTCGAGCAGACCGTCGGAGAACGAATCCTCCTGGTGCGACTGCTGATTGCCGAGAACCCCCGGCATCAGTCGCACCACGGCCTCGGCCATGACGAGAACAGCCGCTTCGCCGCCGATGAGCACGTAGTCGCCGATGCTGACTTCCTCGACACGGACCCGACGTGCGGCGTCGTCGAACACTCGTTGATCGATGCCTTCGTATCGGCCGCAGGCGAATACGAGATGCTGCTCGGCGGACCATCGCTCGGCTGTCCGCTGGGTGAACGGCACACCGGCAGGCGTCGGGACGACGAGGAGAGAATCGTCGGTCAGCACGTCGTCGAGTGCGTCTCCCCAGACGGTCGGCTTCATGACCATTCCCGGCCCGCCGCCGTAGGGCGAATCGTCGACGGCCTTGTGCACGTCATGAGTCCACGACCGCAGATCGTGGACCTCGACCGAGACGAGGCCGCGGTCGATTGCTTTGCCCAGCAACGCGGTTCGGAGCGGCGTGAGGTACTCGGGAAAGATGGTCACGACATCGAGGCGCACGATCTACTCCGGATCCAGCAGACCCTCGGGCGGATCGATCTCGATCGTCTTGTCTGCCAACGACACCGTAGTCACGATGGCCGCTACGAACGGCACGAGGATTTCGGCACGTGCTGCTTCGCCGGAACTCGGATCCGGCGTGATGGAGAGCAGCTCCCCCGCTGCGGAGTGGAGAACTTCGCGGACCGTTCCCACGACGGTGCCGTCGGTGAGGATCACCGTGAGGCCTTCGAGTTCGTGGTCGTAGAACTCGTCCGGGTCGTCGGACGGCGGAAGGTCGTTGGATTCGACGACGAACAGAATGCCCCTGAGTTGGTCGGCGGCCGTCTTGTCGTCGATACCGTTCAGACGCAGCAGAAGCCGCCCGGAGTGTTCCCGGACGGCGTCCACTGTGTACGAGGCTGGCTCGGCGTTCGATCGAGGCTTGCGGCCCGAGAGAACGGTTCCTTCGGCGAAGCGGTCGTCGGGGTTGTCGGTGCGAACCTCGACGACGACTTCGCCTTTGATGCCGTGCGACTTCGCGACACGGCCGATGACCAGCTCCATGATGGGTACGTGACCTACTGGTCCGTGTCGACCACGTCGACGCGGATGCCGCGACCACCGATTCCCGAGACGAGAGTGCGCAGTGCTGTAGCGGTACGACCGCCACGGCCGATGACCTTGCCCAGATCGTCGGGGTGCACGTGGACCTCCACGGTGCGGCCACGACGGCCGGTGATCATCTCGACGCGAACGTCATCGGGATTGGCGACGATGCCGCGAACGAGGTGTTCGACGGCATCGGCGACAACGGCACTCACTTCTCAGCAGCCTCGGCGGCCGGCGCGTCTGCCGTCTCGGTTGCTGCAGCGTCGGTGGTCTCCGCAGCGGCGTCGTCGGCCTTGGGAGCCTTCTTCTTCTTGGCGGTGGTGGCCTCGCCCTGGGGCTCGGAGTCGGCCTGCGCCAGTGCGGCGTTGAACAGGTCGAGCTTGGACGGCTTGGGCTCGGCGAGGCGGAGGGTTCCCTCGGCACCGGGGAGGCCCTTGAACTTCTGCCAGTCGCCGGTGATCTTGAGCAGAGCCTCGACAGGCTCGGTCGGCTGTGCGCCCACGCTCAGCCAGTACTGCGCCCGCTCGGAGTTGATCTCGATGATGCTGGGGTCCTGCTTGGGCTCGTACGTGCCGATGGTCTCGATCGCACGGCCGTTACGACGGGTGCGGGCATCGGAGATGACGACGCGGTAGTGCGGGGTGCGGATCTTGCCGATACGCATGAGCTTGATCTTGACAGCCATGTTCTGGTGGAGCCTTTCGAAAGTTGGTCACGGCGCAATTCAGCGGTCCGCACGGCATGCGAACCCGGTTTTGCGTTGAAGGGTGTTGTGACCGCCGCTCGGTACGTAACCGGATGACGGGCGAACAGCTGTTCATTGTGCCAGACGGGTCGCACTATCGGTGAATCGGGCCCGCAGAACCACTCCCGTCAGGCGAGCAGGACCACCAGGGCAGGAAGGGTGTTGTTCAACGAGTGTGCCGTGATCGACGCGACGATCGAACCGGAACGCATTCGAGCGATTCCGATTGCGAATCCTCCCCACAGCAGCACCACCAGGCGCCACCACTCTCGGTGCCACACCGCGAACAACACCGCGGTGATCGCCAGGACCACCCATCGGTTGCCCAACCAGGCCATCGGCATCGGGCGGGTGCGTTTCTCGAGCGCTCCCCACAGCATGCCGCGGAACATCGTTTCCTCGCAGATCGGTGCACCGAGCCAAATCCACAGGGCCAGAACGATTTTCAAGCCGACTGCCGTATCCGTGACCGTGCCGAGGGGCGTCGGGTCGCCGACTTCGATACGGGACAACAGAATCAGAGCCAGCACTATGCCGCCGACCACGGCGACGCCACCCCACGCCAACCCGGATCGGAGGTGCCCGAGAAATTCGGGGATGGATCTGGGGAGGCCGAAGTCGACGACGGGGCCGTTGCCCCGCGACTTCGAGATGGCCACCGCTACTCCGGTGGCGAGCAGGCTCGGGATCATGATGCCCACCACGAAGACGGCCGAGGCGTCCGACGTCACGACGAGGCCGAGCACCAGGAATCCGGCCAGATTGAGCCCCAGCACCAGCGCCGCGGCCGGCAGTCCCCACCGTTGGCCGCGTCTGCGTTCGAGCGCGGCCTGCTCGGCGCGCCAGTAGGTTTCGGACAGTCCCGATCCCTGCTGATGAACGTGATTCATCGGAGCCAGACCGGCCCAGCTGGGGCGGTCGGGATCGGCTCGTCCTGCGCCGTCACCCGGGTCGGTCACCCCCGGACCGTCGATCCACTCGTCGTGCGACCACGCCGGTCGGTCACTCGTCCTCGAAGGATCACCAGATCCGGGTTGGACAGCACATCCGGTCCTCCCCGCGGATCTTCGGAGTAGACGACGAGATCGGCGGGCGCGCCGTGTTCGAGGCCCTGTCGACCCAGCCACGACCGCGCGTCCCAGCAGGCGGCACCGAGTGCGTCGGTCGGTGAGAGTCCGACGGCCGCGAGCGCGGCGACCTCGTCGGCGATACGACCGTGCGCGATCGAACCGCCTGCGTCGGTGCCTGCGTAGATCGGAATGCCTGCGTCATGAGCTCGTCCGACGGTATCGGCGACGCGTTCGTGCAGCGCCCGCATGTGCCGGGCGTAGACGGGATACCGGGTAGCGGAGTCGGCGATGCCGGGGAACGTCTCGATGTTGATCAGCGTCGGTACCAGTGCGGTGCCGTGATCGACCATCATCTCGACGGTCTCGTCGGTCAGGCCGGTGCCGTGTTCTATGCAGTCGATTCCCGCCGCGATCAATCCGGGCAGGGCATCCTCACCGAAGACGTGTGCGGTCACCCGCGCGCCCTCGGCGTGGGCAGCGGCGATGGCGTCGACGAGGATCGAGTCGTTCCACAGCGGTCGGAGATCTCCCACCGAGCGGTCGATCCAGTCGCCGACGAGCTTGACCCAGCCATCGCCGAATCGTGCCTGTTGGGCCACCGCCTCGGGCAGCTGCGATTCGTCCTCGATGTCGATTGCCAGACCCGGGATGTAGCGCTTGGGTGATGCGATGTGACGGCCCGCTCGGATGATGCGGGGAAGGTCCTCGTATTCGTCCAGCTCGCGCGTGTCCACCGGAGACCCGGCGTCGCGCAACAGCAGAGCGCCGACGCCTCGCTCGGTCTCGGCCTGGCGGATCGACCCGATCAGGTCGGTGTGTCCCCCGCCGTACTCGATTCCCACATGGCAGTGGGCGTCCACCAGACCGGGCAGAATCCAGCCGCCGTCGTGAACGAGATCGGCATCCGCGATCGGCTCCGTGGACAGGACGCCACCCTCGATCCACAGATCGATCTCGGACCCGTCCGGCAGTCCGCGGCCCCGCACCCGCATCGCCGACACGTGCGCGCTTACTTCTTGGGTAGTTTCAGCTGCGACAGATCGATGCCTTCGAGCCCCGGTGGCAACTGGTCGAGGCCCTTGGGCATGGACGACAGGTCGGGCATTCCGGCAGGCATTCCGCCCGGCATGCCCGGGAATCCACCGCGGATCTTCGGCTGCGTCGGGCCGCGTGCACCCTTCTTGCCCTTCTTGCCCTTCTTGTTGTTCCGCACCTGCTTGCGCGCGCCCGGCATTCCCATCCGACCGGCCATCGCAGACATCATCTTGCGCGCCTCGAAGAATCGGTCGACCAGCTGATTGACGTCGGAGACCTTGACGCCCGAGCCGTTCGCGATACGGAGTCGACGCGACGCGTTGATGATCTTCGGGTCGTTCCGCTCCTGTGGCGTCATGCCGCGGATGATCGCTTGCACGCGGTCGAGTTGTTTCTCGTCGACGTTGGCGAGCTCTTTCATCTGCCCGGCACCGGGCAGCATGCCCAGCAGGTTTCCGATGGGTCCCATCTTGCGGACGGCCATCATCTGCTCGAGGAAGTCGTCGAGCGTGAGTTGCCCCGAGCCGATCTTGTTGGCCGTCGCCTCGGCCTGCTCGGCATCGAAGTGCTGCTCGGCCTGCTCGATGAGGCTCAGCACGTCGCCCATGCCGAGGATGCGGCTGGCCATGCGATCGGGGTGGAAGACGTCGAAGTCCTCGAGCTTCTCACCGGTCGACGCGAACATGATCGGCTGGCCGGTGACCTCGCGGACACTCAGCGCGGCACCGCCGCGAGCATCGCCGTCGAGCTTGGTGAGAACGACACCGGTGAACCCGACGCCGTCACGGAACGCCTCGGCGGTACTGACGGCATCCTGGCCGACCATCGCGTCGAGAACGAACAGAGTCTCGTCCGGCTGGACCGCGTCACGAATTCCCGCGGCCTGACTCATCAGCTCGGTGTCGATGCCGAGGCGACCAGCGGTGTCGACGATGACCACGTCGTACTGCTTGCTTCGAGCCTCGGCGATGCCGGCCCGGGCGACCTCGACGGGATCCGCGGCCGAGACTCCGAGTGCATTGTCGCCGCCCCCGATGGACGTGCCCGGATGCGGCGCGAAGACAGCGGCACCGGCGCGCTCGCCCACGATCTGCAGCTGGCTCACGGCACCGGGACGCTGGAGGTCGCACGCGACGAGCAGTGGGGTGTGGCCCTGGCCCTTCAGCCATTTCGCGAGCTTGCCCGCCAGCGTCGTCTTACCCGAACCCTGCAGACCGGCGAGCATGATCACCGTTGGCGGGTTCTTGGCGAACACGAGCCTGCGAGTCTCGCCGCCGAGGATGCCGACCAGTTCCTCGTTGACGACCTTGACTACCTGCTGGGCGGGGTTGAGCGCGCCCGAGACCTCGGCACCCTTGGCCCGGGTCTTGATGCGGCTGATGAACTCACGTACGACGGGCAGTGCCACGTCCGCTTCGAGCAGGGCAAGACGGATCTCACGGGCGGTGGCGTCGATATCCGCGTCGGACAGTCGACCTTTGCCACGCAGGTCCTTGAGAGTCCCGGTCAACCTGTCGGAAAGGGATTCGAACACCGATTGCACTCCTGAGCTAGCCGATCACCGAAAACGAGCCGAATCCGGCACGGTCACCACACTAGCGGCAGCCCGCCGCGTCGTCGCTGGGGCGTTCGACTGTCGTGTCGAACGTGGCGATGTCGAGTCAGGCCAGGCGCGCGGAATCGTTCCACGTCACTGCAACTCCCCGCGTCGCGAGCCACTGCGCGGGGTCGACCTTGACGCCGGAGGGATCGTGTACCTCGAAGTGCAGATGTGGGCCCGTCGACTGGCCGCGGTTGCCCACGGTTGCGATCTGCTCACCGGCCGCCACGCGCTGGCCGGGCTGAACCGAGAAGTCGTTGACGTGTCCGTAGACCGTCTCGGTGCCGTCGTCGTGCCGCACCTTGACCCAGAGACCGAAGCCGGATGCAGGTCCTGCGTCGGACACGGTGCCGTCAGCGGCGGCGTAGATGGGCGTTCCGATGGGTGCCGCGATGTCGAGGCCACTGTGCTGGGTTCCCCACCGCGAGCCGAAGTTGGACGTCAACACTCCTGCCACGGGCTGCACTGTGCCCTTCTTCAGCGAGCGCAGGCTGTCGAGAGGAGACTCCGTACCCAACTGCCCCAGGCCGACGTCGTCGAGCCATTGCTGGGCGGCGGCACCGGGATCGGCGACTCCGAACGAAGCCAGGGGGTCCGCGGTCGGAGCCGGTTCCGCAGCAGGCGCGGGTGCGGTAGGCGCGGCCTCGGGCGGTGCCGGCTGCGACGGTGCGGGCGGTGGCGCGAACTGTGGGGTAAGGAACTGCGGGAGTTCGAACTGGGGCAGCTCGAATCCCGCGGGCAGCAGACCCTCCGGTACGGCGAACGGCAGTCCTGCTGCGGGTGGCTCGGGGATCGGCGCGGCACCTGCGGTACCGGCACCCATCGTCGTGGCGCCGACGACGATCGCGCCGGTCGCGGCGACGATGGTTGCCGCCCGTCGCCCGAGGTCGGGTGTGTCCTGTACGGCGCGGTGTCTGCCGCTCGTCGGACGTGCCGCGATGTCGGTCGGTGTGTGGACGGTCGACCGTCGGTGGGATCCCACAGTTGGTGCCTCTCGAAAGATCAGGAGTGGAGCCTGCAGGAACGACGTGGTTCGAGCAGTGTGGAGCCTGCAGGAACGACGTGGTTCGAGCA
Organism: Rhodococcus cercidiphylli; assembly: GCF_033042225.1. Classification (NCBI taxonomy): domain Bacteria; kingdom Bacillati; phylum Actinomycetota; class Actinomycetes; order Mycobacteriales; family Nocardiaceae; genus Rhodococcus; species Rhodococcus cercidiphylli. The sequence continues at coordinate 305,631 of NZ_JAWLKE010000001.1, read as the reverse complement.
GTGTGGAGCCTGCAGGAACGACGTGGTTCGAGCAGTGTGGAGGTCGCTCGAACGGTCGAGAGTGTCGTTTCTGCGTCTGGGACGAATGTAACAAATCGGCATCGGCGGCAGGCCCGGTGGCCGGAAGTTCGTGAATAGTCACCAGCGCGAGTCGGTCTGCTCTCGCATTCCGACCCGCGGTCAGGTGCCTTCGGGCTTTTCCGGGGGCTTGGGTGGTTCCGGGGCAGGCACCACCGCGAGGATCGCGCGCTCGAGGTCCTCGCGAACCGCCCTGCTGTCGGCTCCCGCAAGGTCGATGCAGAAGGAGTCGACCACCGAGCTACCCAGGGTCGAGACGCGGGCCCACCGGATGTCCGATCCTTGCTGTTCGATCGCACTGGCCAGTCGGCAGAGCAGACCGAGCCGGTCCTCTGCTCGTAGCTCGAGCACCACCTGACCCGGTTCGTTGTCGTCGAACCACAGCACCCGAGGCGGGGCTTGGGCGTAGAGAACCGGGACTGCAGAATCCTCGGAATCGTCCTCGACGGTTTCGGCTCTGGCGTCGCGTTCCTTGGCGTCGAGCACGGCGACGAGGTCGAGTTCGCCGGCCTGGGCTCGGATGATTTCCTGCCGCAGCAGACCGGCCTGTGGCGGGGATCCGAAGAGCGGCGCGACGTCGAACGAGTTGATCGCCGATCCCTCGTGACTTCCGAGGGAGGCCGAAAGAACGCGAAGCGAATGCAGTGCGAGAACTCCCGCGGCGTCGGAGAGCAGCCCGGGCGTGTCGGGGGCGATGACGGTGACGACGAAGGTGTGCAGCCCGTCGGTCGGCGCGATGTCGACATGGACGCCTCCCCGCGCTGCGAGTTCGACGTGCGCAGGGTCGAGTGGATCCGGAGAGGGCAGACTCTCCCCCGCCATCACCAATCGGCAACGGCGCACGAGCTCGCGGATGAGCGAGGCCTTCCAATCGCCCCACACCCCCGGTCCGGTGGCGAGCGAATCTGCCTCGGCCAGTGCGTGGAGCAGCTCGAGCAGGATGGTGTCGGCACCGAGTGCGTCGACGACGGCTTGCACGGTTGCCGGGTCGTCGAGGTCGCGTCTGGTGGCGGTCTCCGGCAGCAACAGGTGGTATCTCACCATCGACGTCAGCAGTGCCACATCGGACGGCCACAGTCCGAGCCTGTTGCCTATCTGGATGGCCAGATCGGCTCCGACGACGCTGTGGTCGCCGCCGCGTCCCTTGCCGATGTCGTGGATCAGCGCGCCGAGCACCAACAGGTCCGGACGCGCAACTCGGGTGGTCAATGCGCTTGCGTAGGCGGCAGTTTCGACCAGGTGCCGGTCGACTGTCCACGTGTGCACGGCATCTCGCGGTGGCAGATCGCGTACCGCGCCCCACTCCGGAATGAGTCTGCCCCACAGTCCGGTTCGATCGAGAGCTTCGATGGCCGCGATGGCTTTGCGACCCGATCCGAGCAACACGAGCAGATCGTTGAGGGCTTCCTTCGGCCAGGGTTCGCGGAGCTCGGGAGCACTGTCGGACAGTCGGTTCAGGGTCGAGGCCGACATCGGCATTCCGGTCTGCGCCGAGGCGGCGGCGACGCGCATGATCAGGCCGGGGTCCTTGTTGGGTCGAGCGTCGCGGGCGAGAACGACTTCGCCGGCATGTTCGACGACCCCCTCGTCGAGCGGCCGCCGGACCGGAACTCGACGGAGGCGTGAAAGACCCTTTCGAGGAAGCGAATTGCCGGCAGTGCGCAGTCCGACGTCGACCGAGTAGCTGATGGTGCGGGCCGAATCGCTCAGTACGCGAGCGAGATCGAAACGGTCACCGATCCGCAGCGCGGCACCGATCTCGTCGGCATCCTGGGCGCGCAGTTGATCCCGTGCCCGACCGGCGACGCGGTGCAGTTCGGTGCGCACGTCCAACAGGCGTCCGTGTGCGAAAGCCAAACCGCCACCGGGCGATTCGGGTCCGAGACCGGGCATGCCGTCGGTCAATTGTGCGATGGAGAGGGCATCGAGCAACTGAACATCACGCAGCCCTCCGCGGCCGCTCTTGAGATCGGGTTCGGCGCGGTGTGCAATCTCACCGCTGCGCGACCACCGCCCGCGGGTCTGCTCGATCAGCTCGTCGAAGCGCCCTCGAATACCGTTGCGCCACTGGCGACGTACGCCGCCGATGAGGAGGTTGCTCAATTCGACGTCGCCGGCGATGTGCCGCGCCTCGAGCATTCCGAGAGATGCCGTCATGTCGGCTGCGGCGACCTGCAGCGCCTGTGGCACCGTTCGCACGCTGTGGTCGAGCTTGATGTGTGCGTCCCACAACGGGTACCAGAGCTTGTCGGCGACATCGGAGACGATGCGTGGTTCGAGATCGTCGTGCAGCAGTATCAGGTCCAGATCCGAATACGGCAGCAGTTCGCGTCGAGCAAGACCGCCCACGGCGACGATCGCGAAACCGGAGTCCGGTTTGATCCCGAGCTCTGCACCTTTGGTGGTCAGCCAGAACTCGTGGAGATCGACCAGAGCCTGCCGAAGCGAGGGTGCATCGAGTCGACGATTGCGTGTTCCGCCGTCGAGCAATTGTTTTCTGGCCCGAGCGAGATCTGCTGCAGCATCGCTCGTGCCCTTCGATGCGGAGCCCATGGAGACCGAAGGCCCCGATCCTGACGCTTTCGCGCCAGAACCGGGGCCCACGGCCCGAGACCCTTTGGGGTCAGAGTGCATCAGCGCCACGTTCTCCGGTGCGGACTCGGATGACCGAGTCGACCGGGGAAACCCAGACCTTGCCGTCACCGATCTTGCCGGTGCGTGCAGCCTCGACGATGACCTCGACGACCTTCTCCACAGCGGCGTCGTCGACGACTACCTCGACACGGACCTTCGGGACGAAGTCGACGGAGTACTCCGCACCTCGGTACACCTCGGTGTGGCCCTTCTGGCGGCCGTATCCCTGAACTTCACTGACTGTCATTCCGAGTACGCCGGCCTGCTCCAGCCCCGTCTTGACGTCCTCCAGGGTGAACGGTTTGACGATTGCCGTGATCAGCTTCATTTTTGCTTCCCTTCACAAGACCTCGAGTGCCCGTTGTCGTACGGTGCAGCGTTCACGTCTATCTCTACCTTGTCAGGCGAAATCATATGCAGTCTCAGCGTGCTCGGCTTCGTCGATGCCGTTCGCCTCCTCTTCGTCGGAGACGCGCCAGCCGAGGGGCTTGAGCGCGAACGCGATGACGGCGGTGACGATGGCGGTGAAGACCAGCGCGAACAGTGCGATGACGATCTGCACGACGAGCTGCTTGTAGTCGCCGCCGTAGAACAGGCCGGTCTCGGATGCGAGGAAGCCGATTCCGATCGTTCCCCAGAGTCCTGCGACGAGGTGAACGCCCACGACGTCGAGCGAGTCGTCGTAGCCGAATTTGAACTTCAGTCCGACAGCGAGTGCGGAGAGCACACCGGCGATGACACCGAGGATCATGGCACCGACCGGCGTCAGTGCGCCTGCGGCCGGGGTGATGGCGACCAGACCGGCGACGATGCCCGAGGCAGCGCCGAGGCTGGTGGCATGACCGTCGCGGATACGCTCGGTGATGAGCCAGCCGACGATCGCCGCTGCCGTGGCGGCGGTGGTGTTGACCCAGGCCACGCCGGCGATGCCGTCGGCGGCGAAGGCGGATCCTGCGTTGAATCCGAACCAGCCGAACCACAGCAATGCTGCGCCGAGCATGACGAACGGAAGGTTGTGCGGGCGGTAGGCGACCTTGCCGAAGCCTGCGCGTTTGCCGATGATGATCGCCAGAATCAGGCCGGCGATACCGGCGTTGATGTGCACGACCGTGCCACCGGCGAAGTCGATCGGAGCGACGTTGGCGACGAGCCCGCCCTCACCGTCGTCGGTGGTTCCGAAGATCATCGCCGCCAGACCGTTCTCGGATCCGGAGAGCAGTCCGCCGCCCCAGACCATGTGGGCCAGCGGGAAGTACGCGAGGGTGACCCAGATGCCGGCGAAGGCGAGCCAGGTGCCGTACTTGACGCGACCGGCGATCGAGCCGCTGATCAGTGCGACCGTGATGATGGCGAAGGTGACCTGGAATGCCACGTCGATGACGTTGGCGTAGCCCCATGCGCCGGCGATGTAGTTACCGTCGGCATCGGTGATCGAATCCTTGAGTCCGAAGAACTCGAACGGGTTGGCGAAGACACCGCCGATGTCCTGGGTTCCGTAGGACATCGACCATCCCCACAGGAAGTAGATGATCGAGACGACGGCCATTGCTCCGAACGACATCATCATCATGTTCAACACGGACTTCGACTGCGACATACCGCCGTAGAAGAACGCCAAGCCCGGCGTCATCAGCAGTACCAGCGATGCTGCCATCAGCATCCACGCGGCGTTGCCGGAGTTGGCCAACATATCCTCGGGACTCACGTACACCCTCCATTCTCCTGCACACCGGTTGGCGCGCCGTTACGCAAGAAGAGTGGTTTCACGAAGTTTCATCCGTGACACTCGGGTGTTTCGGGCATGTGAACGCATGACCGAATTCTGTTGCAAAAAGGTTTCGTGCTGGCGTTTGTGCTTTTGCCCCGGTTCGGGAACTACCCCCGAGTCGAGATCAGCCCAGCAACGCGTCGACGAAGGCACCCGGCTCGAACGGTGCCAGATCGTCGGCACCCTCGCCGAGACCGACGAGCTTGACGGGCACTCCGAGTTCACGCTGCACTTGAAAAACGATGCCACCCTTCGCGGTTCCGTCGAGCTTGGTCAGCACGACTCCCGTGATGTTCACGATTTCGGCGAAGACACGGGCCTGCGTCAGTCCGTTCTGGCCCACGGTTGCGTCGAGAACGAGCAGAACGTCGTCCACGTGGGCCCGCTTCTCGACGACTCGCTTGACCTTGCTCAGTTCGTCCATCAGACCCGATTTGGTGTGCAATCGTCCCGCGGTGTCGATCAGAACCACATCGACGCCGTTCTCGATCCCCTTGCTCACCGCGTCGAACGCGACAGCGGCCGGATCCGCGGCCTCCTTGCCGCGAACCACCTCTGCACCCACTCGCTCGGCCCAGGTCTGCAGCTGATCGGCCGCAGCTGCGCGGAACGTGTCGGCGGCACCGAGCAACACCCGCCGCCCGTCCGCGACCAGCACGCGAGCCAGTTTGCCGGTGGTCGTGGTCTTGCCGGTTCCGTTGACCCCCACCACCAGCAACACCGCGGGCGCGCCGTCGTGCGGCAGCGCGCGAATCGAACGATCGAACTCGGGGTGCAGCTGCGCAACGAGGATCTCGCGCAGCAGAGCCCTGGCGTCGGCTTCGGTGCGAATACTGCGCGCCGCCATCTGCTCACGCAGCGTCCGCATGAGCTCCGCGGTGGTGGCAGAACCTATATCGGCGATCAGGAGGGTGTCCTCGACCTCTTCCCACGAGTCCTCGTCCAGATCGCCGCCGCCGAGAAGGCCGAGCAGGCTCTTGCCCACAGCCGACTGAGATCGTGCCAGCCGGCCACGGAGACGGTCGAGTCGTCCCTCGGTCGGTTCGATGGTGTCCAAGCGGCGAGGCGCGGGAGCAACGGTGTCGGCCACCGACCGCTCGGGCGCAACGGGATCTTCGACGGTGGCATCGGTTGCCGGGGCCTCCGGCTCGGACACCTCCGGTTCGATCCAGACGGTCTCCGATTCGACCGGTTCAGGCGTGGGTACCACCGGCGGCCGCTCGACCGGCGTGGACTCGACGGGGATGTTCTCGACCGGCTTCGGCTCGGCAGGCTTCGGCACGACCGGCTTCGGCTCGGGCTCGGGGGCCTTCGGGGCAACAGGCTCGGCTGTCGCCGTTCCCTGACTGAACGAGAAGCCGCTGCCCGCGGTGTAGCCACCGGATTTGTCCTTGGTGGCCGCGCCCTCGATTCGCGCTGCCTCGTCCGACTTGAGGGACACTCTCCGGCGACGGGAGAGAACCAGCCCGACGACGAGGACGACGAGCAGGACGGCAGCGATCGCCGCGACGATGATCCACGCTTGGTTACTCACGTGGAACATCCTCTCAGGCGATCGCGTCCGTTCGTCACCGGTGGTGCACCGACCGTGAAAATGCGCTTCCCGCCCGCAAGTCCGTGTCGATAACATTCACGGTCATGGAGTGGACCACGGTGCGCGACGCCGCCGAACTGACCGAGATGTTCGGAGAGCCGAGCTTCCGAGCCGCCAACAAGGACCGGCGCACGCTGCACCCTCTGGACGTGCAGTGGCTCGCTACCTCACCGTTCTGCCTCATCGGGACCTCGGACGCGAGCGGGCGATGCGACGTTTCGCCCAAGGGTGATCCGCCCGGCAGCCTGGTGCACGTCCTCGACGACGCCACGATCGCTCTCGCCGAACGGCCGGGCAACCGCCGGATGGACGGCTATCGCAACATCGTCGAGAACCCGTTCGTCGGGCTGAACTTCTTCGTCCCCGGTCGCGGTGACACCCTCCGCGTCAACGGTCGCGCTTCCTTGGTCACCGACGCCCCGTTCTTCGACGAACTGCAGGTCAAGGGCCACCGCCCGATCATGTGTCTGGTCGTCGACATCGAGCAGGTGTTCCATCACTGCGCGAAGGCGTTCATGCGATCAAAGCTGTGGCAGCCCGAGACCTGGGATGCCGACGCCATCCCCGACGTCGCGACGCTGACGAAAGCGTTGATTCCTCAGGCTCCCGAAACGGTGGAGGAACTGCGGGAATACTACGGTCCGTCCTACGCCGAACAGCTCTACCCGAAGCAGTAGCCACGGAGGACGCTGCTCAGGAGACGGTGTCGGATTCAGCGACCGCATCCGGCTCGGTCGGGTCCGGCTGCACTGCGTCCACTGCGACGCGTTCTCGGTTCAACCGCTGCGAGATGACCGTGGTGATTCCGTCGCCGCGCATGCTGACGCCGTACAGCGCGTCGGCCACTTCCATCGTCGGCTTCTGGTGCGTGATGACGATCAACTGCGACTTCTCGCGGAGCTGCTCGAACAGTCCGATCAGTCGACGCAGGTTGGTGTCGTCCAGTGCTGCCTCGACCTCGTCCATGACGTAGAACGGTGACGGTCGGGCGCGGAAAATGGCCACCAGCATGGCCACCGCGGTCAGTGATTTCTCGCCACCGGAGAGCAGCGAGAGCCGCTTGACCTTCTTGCCGGGTGGGCGGGCCTCGACCTCGATTCCGGTGGTGAGCATGTCCGACGGGTCGGTCAGGATCAATCGTCCTTCGCCGCCGGGGAAAAGTTTGGCGAACACCCCGGTGAATTCTCGTTCGACGTCGAGCCAGGCCTCCGTGAAGACCTGCAGAATCCGTTCGTCGACGTCGGCGACCACGCCGAGCAGGTCCTTGCGTGCGGACTTGACGTCTTCGAGCTGAGTGGACAGGAAGTTGTAGCGCTCCTCGAGGGCGGCGAACTCCTCGAGAGCGAGCGGGTTCACCTTGCCGAGTGTCGCAAGGTCACGCTCGGCGCGTTTGGCGCGCTGCTCCTGAGTGGCGCGGTCGAACGGCATCGGGGCAGGTGCCACCACCTGCTCGCCCCGCTCCTTGGCTGCCTCGTACTCGGCCATCTCGAGTTCGGTGGGTGGCAGGGCCACGTCGGGCCCGTACTCGGCCACCAGATCGTCGAGGCCGATGCCGTGTTGCTCGAGAATCGTCGTCTCGAGTTGTTCGATCCGCAGCGCGGCCTGGGCGCGGGCCACCTCGTCCCGGTGCACGGCGTCGGTGATCGACGCCAGCTGCCCCTGCAGGGCTCGAACCTGCTCCTTCACCTTGTCGAGTTCGATTGTGCGCGTTGCACGTTCGGCTGAGAGCTCGTCTCGCCTCCGTGCAGCGGCTGCCACGACCGTGGCCAACCGCGCGGCGACTTCCTCGCCGGATTCTCCGACCGCCGCCGCCACTGCGGCCGCATGCCGACGCGCCGCGCTCTCACGCTCGGCTCGCGCCCTGGCCTCACGCTCGGCTCGCGCCGCCCGTCGAAGCGAATCCGCCTTGCCGCGCACGGACTGTGCGCGCTCTTCGGCGGTCCGCACGTTCAACCGAGCCTCGACCTCGACGGCACGCACTTCGGTCAGTGCCGCTGCCGCCATCTCCCGTTCCATCGTGGTGGCTGCGTCACTGCTCTCGCCGTCTCCCGCGAAACCCGACTGTTCGTCCTCGGCCGTCCGCAGACTTTCCTCGAGCTCGGCCAGCCGCGCAATCGCTTCTTCTCGGCTGGCCTCGGCAGAGCTACGCTGCGTCGTCAATCGCGCCGACTCGGCATGCGCCGAACGCGCCAGTTGACCCAATCGGCCCAACTGCTCGTACACCGCTGCCATGGCAGCATCGGATTCGTTGAGCGCCGCGAGCGCTTGCTCGGCCGATTCGCGCCGGTCCCGTTGTTCGTCCAACGCTCCCGACAGCGCTGCGTCGAGTTCCTCCGCGCGGCGGACTGCCGCCGCCAACTCCACGGTGGACGTGTCGATGGCCGACTGCACCTCGAGGGTGCTCGGACGACGATCCGAGCCGCCGGTGACCCAGCCGGCTTCGACGACGTCGCCGTCCTTGGTGACCGCACGCAGATCACCGGAATCGGAGACGAGACTGTGTGCAGCGTCGAGCGATTCGACGGCGACCACACCGTCGAGCAGGGCCGCCATGGCTCCGGCCAACCGGTCCGGATACTCGATCAGGTCCAGCACCCATCGAGCGCCGTCCGGCAGTTCCGGACGTGAAAACGACTGCGCTGCAGCGACACTGCCGTGCACGATGGACGCGCGCCCGCCGTCGGCCGCACGCAGCGCCAGCACGGCATCCCGCGCGGCGTCGAACGATTCGGCGTGTGCGGCATCGGCGGCCGGACCCATGGCCACTGCCACCGCGACCTCGTATCCAGGCTCGACCGTGAGATGGCCGGCGAGCAGGCCGGACAGGCCGTCCTGCTGGTTCTCCACCAGCCACCCGGCACCGTCCTTGCGTTCGAGGCCCATCGTGAGCGCCTCGATCCTGGCCTCGAACGACGCGACCCTCTTGCCCGCGATGCGTTCTTCTGCCTGCAGCTCCGTCACTCGGGCGTCGGCATGTCGCAGCGCGGCAACGGCGCGTTCGTAATGGGTGTCGAGGCTCAGTTCACTCGCGTCGAGCGTGCCGATCTGATCCTGCACGCTCTCGAACTCACGCTGAGCCGATTCGCCGCGCTCTCGGGCCTCGTCGATGGCCACCGACAAGCGCGCCACCTCCGAGTCGATCGACTCGACCTTGGTTCGGAAGGTGTCGACTCGGCCGGACAGGCGAGCGAACCCTTCGCGCCGGTCGGCCACCGCGCGTACAGCGGCGAGGTGGGCGCGCTCGGCGGCCGCAGCGGCAGCTTCGCGCTCGGCCAACTGCTCGCGTGCCGCCTCGAGGGTCTCACGTGCCATCTCGACTGCTTCGACGAGTTCCATCTCTTCTTCGGCGACCCGCTCGGCCTGCGCTTCGAGCTCGTCCGGGTCCTGCCCTCGACCGGTGGATCGAACGGCGTCGAGATGCCGAGCCCGTTCGTGTGCGATGCGCACCGTCGCGTTGACGCGCTCGGCCAGGGCCGACAGGCGGAACCACGTCTGCCCGGCCGCTTCGGCACTGGGGGTCAGCCGGGCGACGGCCTGCTCGTGTTCGCCGAGTGCCACCGAGCCGGCTTCGAGGGCGTCCTGCACCATCGCGTACTGCTCGCGTGCCGCTTCCTCGTCTTGGGTCTGGTTCGCGAATTCCTCGCGCCTGGCCACCAGATCGTCGGCCACCAGTCGCAATCGGGCATCGCGTAGGTCGGCCTGGACGGTCTGCGCGCGGCGCGCAACCTCGGCCTGCCTGCCGAGAGGCTTGAGTTGGCGGCGCAATTCGGTCGTCAGGTCGGTCAACCGCGCCAGGTTGGCCTGCATCGCGTCGAGCTTGCGGACGGCCTTTTCCTTGCGCTTGCGGTGCTTGAGTACCCCGGCTGCTTCTTCGATGAAGGCTCGCCGGTCCTCGGGCCGCGATTCCAGGATCGCTGCGAGCCGACCCTGCCCCACGATCACGTGCATCTCGCGGCCGATACCGGAGTCGCTGAGCAGTTCCTGGACGTCCATCAAACGGCACGAACTGCCGTTGATCTCGTACTCGCCCGCGCCGTCGCGGAACATACGCCGAGTGATGGAGACCTCGGAGTAATCGATCGGAAGTGCGCCATCGGAATTGTCGATCGTCAGAGTGACCTCTGCGCGGCCCAGCGGGGCCCGCCCCGAGGTGCCCGCGAAGATGACATCTTCCATCTTCCCGCCGCGCAACGCCTTGGCACCCTGTTCACCCATCACCCAGGTCAGGGCATCCACGACATTGGATTTACCCGAGCCGTTGGGGCCGACGACACAGGTGATTCCCGGCTCGAAACGCAGAGTCGTCGCCGAAGCAAAGGACTTGAAGCCCTTCAGCGTCAGACTCTTGAGATACATAGCGTCCGTACTTTACCGGTAGTACGCAGCGATGTGCGCCGAGCCGTCCGCAACGAGCGATCAGCGTTCGACGAAGCCCGTCAGATCTCCGCGGGCGGTGTCCCAACTCTCCACGACGAGCGTGACCGTGCCCGGCGTCCGATCGCCTCGGAGCAAGGCCAGCAGTGCCTCGAGACGCTCACGTGGGCCCTCCGCTATCACCAGGACCCGTCCGTCCGCGTGGTTGGTCGCGTGACCGACCAGTCCGAGTTCGAGGGCGCGCGAGCGCGTCCACCACCGGAACCCGACGCCCTGAACGAGCCCGTGCACCCACGCCGTCAGCCGTTCTTCGCTCACGAGCGAGCCAACTTTCGGACGGTTCCGTCGAAACTGGTGGCGTACAAAGCCGTCTCGTCGAATCCGACCCCGCCGAAGGCTACCGACGAGGTCAGCGGAACACCGGTGGCTATCACGCAGGACGCTCCGGATTCGGGATCGATACGAACTACCCTGCCGGCGAGATTCTGTGCGAGATAGACCGTTCCGTCGACGCCGACGGTCAGGTCGTCCGACATCGTGAGCGGTCCCACGCCGTCGATGCGAATGCGCTCGGAGGGTCCGGACGGATTGTTCTCGTCGAGCACGGTGAGCGTCGTCTCGAGATCGAACGTGTTGGCCACGTACATCTTTCCGCCGCCGATGCCGATTCCGTTGGCCGTTCCCACGTCCGTACGTACCGTCGACACGGTGCGATCGGTCGCGATCCGGGTCAGTCCTGCAGCGGCACCCAGGTTCCGGGTGGTGAACAGATCGCCGGCCTCCGATCGCGTCAGCCCGTTGGGCATCGCCAGACCCGACGCGTACGTCGACCGAACCCCGGTACCGAGATCGATCGTGTCGACGGTGCCGGTTCGCATATCGAAAAGTCCTGCGGCAGCGCTGTTTCCGGTCGTGAAGTACAGCGTGTCACCGTCGGCGCTTAGTCCGCCCGGCGAATCGACGTCGGCAACGAGTGTGCCCCGGTCACCGTTCGGAGCCACGGTACGCAGAGCGCCGGGTCCGATGGGAGAGGTCTCGGAGACGATCATCGAACCGCGGCCGTCGAACTCCAGATTCTCTAGCATCCCGAATCCCGACGCCACCGTGCTCACCGACCACGGACTGCAGGTGCTCGACGCCTCCGAGGTGGGAGCCAGGGCGGTCGCCGCGCCGAGGAGCAGACCCGTGACGACCACGGCTGCTCTGGCTTTCATCAGGCGTCCACGTCGATGTCCAGGGTGACAGTCGTGCCGGCCTTCAGGGTCCGGCCTACCGTGCACACCTTGTCGATGGCGCGCTGGACGACCGTGAGCAGACGCTCCTGTGCCTCGGGGTCCATTTCGCTGAGGTCGACCCGAAGAATTTCGTTCAGTTCCGGGTACAGCTCGTTTTCCCGATCTGCGGTACCCGACACCTCGACGGTGGCGGAGTAGTCGTCTCCCAGTCGACGCGAAAGCGGTAGGTCCGAGCTCATCCCGGTGCACGCTGCGAGGGCGATCTTGAGCAGCTCGCCGGGAGTGAAGACGCCGTCGACCGACTCGGACCCGATGAGCACTTCGGCTCCTCGCGAGCTGCGGCCGGTGTAACGACGTGTGCCTGTGCGCTCGACCCAGAGGTTGGTCGGCGTGCTCTGTTCTGCCATGACCGAAATACTAGGCGGGCGGTTCAGGAGTGGAGCCTGCGGAACGACCCGTGCGCACAGGAGTGGAGCCTGCGGAACAATTTGTTCCCTGTCAGCCACGCACGTGTCGGGGTCGCGGCTGGCACGTGGGGCAGCTGAACGACGAGCGGTTCATGAACTTCTCGCGTCTGATCGGGGCTCCGCATCGCGAGCAGGGCAGGCCCTCCTGCCCGTAGGCGTCGAGGGATCGATCGAAGTAACCGGATTGACCGTTGACGTTCACGTACAGCGCGTCGAACGAGGTTCCGCCCTGTGCCAAGGCCTCGCCCATCACCGCGTGCACCGCTGTGAGAAGGCGCCGCAGCGCCGGCCGTGTCAGAGTCTCCGCGATTCGATTGCCGTGGATCTTCGCACGCCACAGCGCCTCGTCGGCATAGATGTTGCCAACGCCCGACAGCACGGTCTGATCGAGGAGTGCCCGCTTGATCTCGGTGTGCTTGCCGCGCAACACGTTCACCACCGATTCGGCGTCGAACAGTGGATCGATCGGGTCGCGGGCAATGTGTGCGACCGGTTCGGGTACCTCTGTGCCGTCCACGGTGACGATCGGGGCGAGTGCCCAGCCGCCGAACGTGCGCTGATCCACGAAGCGCAGATCGGTGCCGTCGTCGAGTCGAGCACGAATCCGCAGGTGCTTCTCGTCCGGGGCGGACGGCGGCTGCACCAGCATCTGCCCGCTCATACCCAGATGCACGACGGTCGCGAAATCGCCGGGTTCCATCACCAGCCAGAGGTATTTTCCACGCCGTCGAGCGGAGGAGATGCGTTGACCGCGCAACTGGCCGATCAGATCGAGACCACCGAGATCGTGACGCCGCACAGCGCGGGGGTGCAAGACCTCCACCGATCGCACCGTCCTACCGACGACATGAGATTCCAGACCGAGTCTGACGACCTCGACCTCGGGTAGTTCCGGCATCAGGAAGGGTCTGGGGCCGACTCGGCCGGAATCGCAGTGTCGTTGTCCGACAACGCATTCCACGCCAGACTGGCAGCCTTCTGTTCGGCTTCCTTCTTCGATCGGCCGATACCGACGCCGCGGGGGAATCCACCGACCAGCACGGTCGCGGTGAATTCCTTGTCGTGATCGGGCCCGGTGGACGAGATTTCGTACGCGGGAACGCCGAGTGCACGTTCGGCGGTCAATTCCTGCAGGCTCGTCTTCCAGTCCAGTCCTGCACCGAGCTTGGGAGCCCGATCGAGCAGGCCTGCGAACAACGTCAGAACGACGGTGCGCGCAACGTCGATGCCGTGCTGCAGGTGGATTGCACCGAGCAACGACTCCATGCCGTCGGCAAGAATGCTCGGCTTGTCGCGTCCACCGGTCTGCTCCTCACCTTTACCCAACAGCAGGTGGCGACCCAGACCGCCGTCGCCGAGTCCGCGCGCGACCTCGGCCAGGGCATGCATGTTGACCACACTCGCCCTGATCTTGGCCAGTTGACCTTCGGACTTCGCGGGGTGCACCGCGTAGAGATGCTCGGTCACAGCAAGACCGAGGACGGAGTCCCCCAGGAACTCGAGACGCTCGTTGGTCGGCAGACCACCGTGCTCGTACGCGAACGATCGGTGCGTCAGAGCCAATGTCAACAACGGTTCCGACAGAGAGACACCGATAGCGGCGAGGAGCGACTCTCGGTCGTCCCCGCCGCTGGCGGCAGTGGAGCTATTCTTCTGTGAACCGCTGTTGTGCCGGTCCACTACTTCGTGTGTCACGTAAGCGGAAATCAGACCGCTGCGACGACCTGGCGGCCCTTGTAGGTGCCGCACGAGGGGCACGCGATGTGGGGCAGAGTCTTCTCGCCACAACCGCGGTTGGGGCACGTCACGAGGGTGGGCGCAGTGGTTTTCCACTGTGCACGACGCGACCTCGTGTTGGAACGCGACATTTTGCGCTTCGGGACAGCCACTTACTTCTCCTCGGCTTCGTTGTTCACAAGTTCTGTGCTCGGTTCTGGATCCACGCCAAATTTGGCTGCAAGACCAGCCCAGCGAGGATCAATTGTATCGTGAGAGTGGCCGGATTCAGCAATCGCCAGGCGAACGCCGCATTCTGGGCACAATCCCTCGCACTCGTCACTGCAGACGGGGTGGAGTGGAAGCTCCAGACCGACCGCGTCGACGATGACGGGTTCGAGGTCTATCAGGTCGTCGGCGATGCGGTGAATCTCGTCCGCATCGGTGGTCTCCTCGGTGATGCTGTTCGGGTAAGCGAACAACTCGGTCAGGTAGACGTCGACGTTGCCACTGACCGGGTCGAGGCACCGTGTGCACTCTCCGGCCGTGGCTGCTCGTACGGAGCCGGTGACGAGAACGCCCTCCGAGACCGCCTGCAACTGCAGATCGAGCGAGACCGGTACACCGGCTTCGATGGCAATGGCATCGAGGCCGATTCGGGAAGGAGCCGGAACCGTCCGCTCGATGGCCTTCGTCGACCCGGGTCGACGACCGAGGTTGAGAATGTCCAGAACGAATCCGTCGTCCAATTCCGGACGGGTCGTTCTCTTGGGCGGGGGCACGGCTGATCTTCCTTACTGTCGGTATGCCTACTGTCGGTAAGCAACCCCACAACGATACGCATACACGCATACGAGGGCAAATTGCTGCCGTTCAGTGGCGGCTGCGACGCCCCTGCTCCGGGCTTCCGTACGCCGATTCGCCGTACGGCTCGCTGCCGTATTCCGGTACACCCGAGCCGGTTCGCAGTTGCTGACGCCCACGGCCGACCGAACGGATGGTGCCGCTGAGGAACTCCTCGAACTCTGCCAGCTTGGTGTCGACGTAGACGTCGCACTCGCTGCGCATCCGATCCGATTCGGCGTGCGCGCTGTCGATCACCCGAGCCGACTCGGCGTGGGCCGCCTGAACGACCTCGGTTTCCGACACGAGACGGTTCTGTTCGGCGGTGCCGTCTGCGACCGACCGCTCGTACGACGCCGTACCGGACTCGATCATCCGATCGGCTTCGGTGCGGGCGCGAACGGTCAGTGCCTCGTACTCACGCTGGCCTTCCAGCACCGTGCGCTCTGCTTCTGCCTCGGCATCGGCCACGAGCTGGTCGGCGTGCGCCGACGCCTCGGACACCATGCGATCCGCCTGGGCCTTGGCGTCGGCGAGAATGCGATCGGCCGAATCCCTGGCGTTCTCGACGGTGTTCTGGGCCTCGGCATTGGCGGTGCTCACCGTCTTCTCTGCAGTGGCCCTGGCATCGCCGACGAGCTTGTCGCGATGGTCCAGTACGTCCTGGGCGTCGTCCAGCTCGCCGGGGATGGCGTCTCGGACGTCGTCGAGCAGTTCCAGGACGTCGCCGCGAGGGACGACACACCCGGCAGTCATCGGAACGCCGCGCGCCTCCTCGACAATGGCGACGAGCTCGTCGAGCGCCTCGAATACGCGGTACACCGGTTACCCCAATCGTCGAATCTGCCACTGCGCGGTCTTCACTCGCAGTGCTGCGCTACCCAGTCTGCCCGCCGACGCGCGCGTCTGCGCTATACCGGCCCGGTGTGTCGCTCCTCGAACTAGTCTGCCGCCCGCTCGGCGATACGGGCCAGCAGTCGGTCCTGAACGAACGGCGGCAGCATGCCGGTGACGTCTCCCCCGAAGGTCGCGACCTCCTTGATCAACGAACTCGACAGGAAGCTGTGCGCAGGATTCGCCGGAAGAAACAGCGTGTCCACACCGGTCAACGTTCTGTTCATCTGCGCCATCTGCAACTCGTAATCGAAGTCGTTGGCACTGCGCAGACCTTTGACTATCGCCGAAAATCCTTCTTGCCGAGCATAATCGACCAACAAGCCGTACCACGAACCGATTCTGACGTTGGGCAGATGCTCCGTGGCGACCTCGAGCATCTCGATCCGCTCGTCGATGCTGAACATGCCCTTCTTGCTCTTGTTCACCATCACCGTGACCACCACCTCGTCGAAGGCGGCCGCTGCGCGCTCGAAGATGTCGAGGTGACCGTTGGTCACCGGGTCGAAGGATCCAGGGCAGAGTGCGCCAGTCATGCCCGCGAACCTATCAGCCGACACCGGGCTCACCCGTCACGCGCGTGCCGCGATCTCGATTCGACTCTCGCCGTACTTCTTCGACTTCTCCGGAACGAGTCCGGTCGGCCATCGGGTCTCCGGCGACCGCGACGAGCGCTCGAGGACGACGACCGCGTCGGGGGTGAGCCATCCCCCGGTGACGAGCCTGTCCAACAGACCGGCGACGGCAGTGTCGGTGACCGCATACGGCGGGTCGGCCAACACCAGGTCGTACGCCGCATCCGCTGTCCCGGCCAGTACCGAGGCCACCGGGGCACACCGGACCGACGCACCGGGCAGACCCACGGATTCGATGTTCTTTCGCACCACCGCTGCCGCTCGGGCGTCCGACTCGACCAACACCGCCGACGACGCGCCACGCGAGAGTGCCTCGAGCCCCAGTGCCCCCGATCCCGCGAACAGATCCAGCACCGCGGCACCACCCAGTTCCATCCGACTCTCCAGAGAGCTGAACAGCGCCTCGCGCACACGCTCGGAGGTGGGGCGGGTGCCCTGGCCGGGTACCGACAATCGGCGACCGCCCGCGACACCCGCCACGATCCGCGTCATTCGCTGCCGGCCTCTTCGCCCGTCGACCCCCCACCGATGACGACGAGCAGATCGCCGCCCTCCACCTGCTGCACGCCCGAGATCGCCAGACGGGTCACGGTGCCGCCGCGAGGTGCGGTGATCGCGGCCTCCATCTTCATGGCCTCGATCGTGGCGACGGTGTCACCGGCCGAGATCTTCTGTCCCTCTTCGACGGAGAGCGTCACGACACCGGCGAACGGTGCCGGGATATGACCGGAATTCGATCGGTCTGCCTTCTCGACAGTGGGTGCCTCACTCGAGATGGACCGGTCACGCACCGAGACAGGACGCAACTGTCCGTTGAGAATGCACATCACGGTACGCATACCGCGCTCGTCGGGGTCGGAGATCGCCTCGAGCCCGATGAGCAGTTCGACGCCCTTCTCCAGTGCCACCCGATGCTCCTCGCCCTGCCGCAGGCCGTAGAAGAACTGATTGGCCGACAGCCGCGTCGTATCGCCGTACTTCTCGCGATGAGCAGCGAGTTCGGCTGTGGGACCGGGGAACAGCAGACGGTTGAGAGTCTCGCGGCGCTGAGCCGACGTTCCGTCGAGGCTCTTCTCGTCCTCCTCGGTGAGTGGTGTCACCGGCTTGCCCTCACCGCGCCCCTCCAGCGCCTTCGTCCGCAACGGTTCCGGCCATCCGCCCGCGGGCGTACCCAGATCACCGCGCAGGAAGCCGATCACCGAATCGGGGATGTCGTAACGACCGGGGTTCTCGGCGAACTCCTCGGCGGACGCGCTTGCACCGACCAGAGCCAGAGCCAGGTCGCCGACGACCTTCGAGCTCGGGGTCACCTTGGTCAGGCGGCCCAACATACGGTCGGCTGCAGCGTAATTGGCCTCGACGGTCTCGAACCGATCACCGAGCCCGAGCGAAATCGCCTGCTGCCGTAGATTCGAGAGCTGTCCACCGGGAATCTCGTGGGTGTAGACGCGACCCGTCGGTGCAGGCAGCCCGGACTCGAACGGCGCGTACACCTTTCGCACGGCTTCCCAGTACGGCTCCAGGTCGCAGACGGCCTGCAGATTCAGACCGGTGTCGCGCTCGGTGTGTGCCGCCGCCGCAACGATCGCGGACAACGCGGGCTGACTGGTGGTGCCTGCCATCGCCGCACTGGCACCGTCGACGGCGTCCGCCCCGGCCTCCCAGGCCGCCAGGTATGTCGCGAGCTGCCCACCGGGGGTGTCGTGCGTGTGGACGTGCACGGGTAGATCGAAATTCGAGCGCAGCGCCGTCACCAGGGTCTTGGCTGCAGGTGCGCGAAGCAGTCCTGCCATGTCCTTGATCGCGAGCACGTGCGCGCCCGCGTCGACGATCTGCTCGGCCAACTTCAGGTAGTAGTCGAGGGTGTAGAGGTTCTCGTTCGGGTTCGACAGATCACCGGTGTAGCTCAGTGCCACCTCGGCGAGCGCCGTGCCGGTCTCGCGCACGGCATCGATGGCCGGACGCATCTGATCGACATTGTTGAGCGCGTCGAAGATTCGGAAGATGTCGATGCCGGTGTCGGTGGCCTCGGCAACGAAGCTGCGGGTCACCTTCTCCGGATACGGGGTGTAGCCGACGGTGTTCCTGCCGCGCAGCAACATCTGAATTGCGATGTTGGGCACGGCCTCTCGCAGGCTCGCCAGTCGCTCCCACGGATCCTCGTGCAGGAATCGCAGTGCCACGTCGTAGGTGGCACCGCCCCACGCCTCGATCGAGAGCAACTGCGGCGTCGTGCGCGCCACGTACGGGGCGACGCCGAGCAGTCCGCTCGTCCGCACTCGCGTCGCCAGCAACGACTGATGTGCGTCACGGAACGTGGTGTCGGTGACGCCGAGAGCCTTCTGGTTCCGCAGATCGCGAGCGAAGCCCTCGGGTCCGAGCGCCAGCAGACGCTGCCTCGAACCATCGGGAATCGGAGCCTCGAAGTCGACCGCGGGGAGCTTGTCGTGCGGGTACACCGGAGACGGACGCTCACCGTGCGGCTTGTTGACCGTCACATCGGCGAGGTAGGCGAGGATCTTCGTGCCGCGGTCGCCCGAGGATCGCGAGGTGAGCAGTTCGGGGCGCTCCTCGATGAACGAGGTGGTGACGCGACCGGCCGTGAAGTCGGGATCGACCAGAACCGCTTGCAGGAACGGAATGTTCGTGGCCACACCGCGAATCCTGAACTCCGCCAACGCTCGTCGAGCACGGGCCACAGCGGTGTCGAAATCACGGCCACGGCAGGTGAGCTTGACGAGCATGGAGTCGAAATAGGCCCCGACCTCGGCACCCAACGTGGTTCCGCCGTCGAGACGTACTCCGGCACCGCCGGGCGTGCGGTATGCCGTGATGCGTCCGACGTCCGGGCGGAATCCGTTCGCCGGATCCTCGGTGGTGATGCGGCACTGCAGCGCCGCACCGCGCAACACGATGTTCTCCTGCTGCAGACCCAGATCCGCGAGCGTCTCTCCCGAGGCGATCCGCAGCTGGGACTGCACCAGATCCACATCGGTCACCTCTTCGGTGACGGTGTGCTCCACCTGGATTCGAGGGTTCATCTCGATGAAGACGTGATTGCCGCGGGTGTCGAGCAGGAACTCGACGGTACCGGCACACGAGTACTCGATCTGCTTCGCGAACGCCACGGCATCGGCGCAGATCTTCTCTCGCAATCCTTCGGGCAGATTGGGAGCCGGAGCGAGCTCGATGACCTTCTGATGCCGACGCTGCACACTGCAGTCGCGCTCGAACAGGTGCACCACGTTGCCCTGGCCGTCGGCGAGGATCTGAACCTCGATGTGCCGAGGATCGATCACGGCCTGCTCGAGGAACACCGTCGGATCACCGAAGGCCGATTCCGCCTCGCGCGCAGCAGCTTCGATGGATTCGCGTAGCTGCTCGGGCTCGGCCACCCGGCGCATCCCGCGACCACCGCCACCGGCGACCGCCTTGACGAACAACGGGAACGTCATGGTCTCGGACGCCGCGACCAGCTCGTCCACGTCGGACGACGGTTCCGACGACGCCAGCACCGGCAGTCCTGCGGCCTTGGCTGCCGCGATGGCCCGCGCCTTGTTGCCGGTCAGTTCGAGCACGTCGGCGGACGGGCCGACGAAGGTGATGCCGGCCTCGGCGCACGCTGCGGCCAGATCCGGGTTCTCGGAAAGGAATCCGTACCCGGGGTAGACCGCGTCCGCACCGCTGCGCTTGGCAGCGGCGACGATCTCGTCGACCGAGAGATACGCGCGAACGGGATGACCCTTCTCCCCGATCTGATACGCCTCGTCGGCCTTCGTCCGGTGCACCGAGTTCCGGTCCTCGAACGGGAACACCGCAACGGTCGAGGCCCCGAGTTCGTAGGAGGCGCGGAAGGCGCGGATGGCGATTTCGCCGCGGTTGGCAACCAAAACTTTGGAGAACATTGGCTCAACTTACCCGGCAGAGTGAGCCACCGAGGTGTACTGATCTCACCATTCGAGACGAATTGCTCGAATCGGCCGACTGAAACGGTGCAGTGCATCCCGACGGCCGTTCCTGATCGTTCCTGCAGGCTCCACTCCTGCCTTCCCTGGTCGTTGCTGCGGGCTCCACTCCTGCCCCGTCAGGACTTCTGCAGGTAGTCGACTCGATCCGATCTCCAGGCCGACCGCATCATCGACGCGATGCCGGGATCGTTCGCCAGCGACGGGTCCCGCGCGAACAGCGATCGTGCGCAGTCCTGCGCGTCGGCGATGATGTCCTCGTCGTCGATGAACGAGAGCAGTCGCAACCCGCTGACCGTGCCCGACTGTGCGGCACCGAGAACGTCGCCCTCGCGACGAGTGGCCAGATCCAGCTTGGCCAACTCGAAGCCGTCGTTGGTCGCTGCCACCGCCTCGAGCCGGGCGAAGGAGCCGCCCGCGGGGCTGAGATAGCTGATCATGATGCACAGGCCCTGGTGCCCGCCTCGGCCGATTCGGCCTCGCAACTGATGCAGTTGGCTCACGCCGAATCGGTCCGCGTCCATGATGACCATGACCGTGGCATTGGGAACGTCCACTCCCACTTCGACCACCGTGGTGCAGACCAGGACGTCGATCTCGCCGGAGTTGAACTCGGACATGGTGATGTCCTTGTCGTCCCCCGACAATCGTCCGTGCAGCAGCCCCACGCGCAGATCGTGCATCGGTCCGGTGGAGAGGGTCTCGTACAGGTCCACCGCTGCAGTCGTCTCGGGGCCGTCATCCGCGCTCGCGCTCTTCTTCTTCGCAGCGCTCTTCTTCCCGGTCTCGGTGTCCTCGTCGTCGCCGATGCGGGAGCACACCACGTACGCC
The DNA here is from genome assembly GCF_033042225.1 of Rhodococcus cercidiphylli. NCBI lineage: Bacteria > Bacillati > Actinomycetota > Actinomycetes > Mycobacteriales > Nocardiaceae > Rhodococcus > Rhodococcus cercidiphylli. The sequence goes on along the minus strand of NZ_JAWLKE010000001.1, from coordinate 284,597 downwards.
TGCCGACCTGCTGCCACTTCCTCGCGAATACGCTGCCACGCTCGATCGACCCAGCCCGGTTTGCTCCTGGCGGGCACCACGTTGCTGACGATGGGCGATCTGCCGCGGGGCAGTTCGGTGAGCACCGACGTCTCGAGGTCGCCGAGGGTCGACATCGCGATGGTGCGCGGGATGGGGGTGGCGGTCATCACCAGCAAGTGCGGACTGGTGTTGTCGCGAGCCTTCGCGCGCAACGCATCTCGTTGCTCGACGCCGAACCTGTGCTGCTCGTCGACGACGACCATCGCGAGATCGAGGAACTCCACTCGGTCCTCGATCAGGGCGTGGGTACCGATCACGATGCCTGCATCACCGGTGACCGCATCGAGCAACGCGGACCGCTTGGCCGCAGTGGACATCGAGCCGGTCAACAAGGCGACCTTGGTCGCCAGCTCGTGCGATCCGAGTTCCCCACCGGCTGCGAGGCTTCCGAGCATCGAGCGAATCGAGCGCGCATGTTGGGAGGCGAGAACCTCCGTCGGTGCCAGCAACGCGCACTGGTGTCCGGCGTCGATGACCTGCAGCATCGCCCGCAACGCGACGATCGTCTTACCCGAGCCGACCTCACCCTGCAGCAGCCGCGACATCGGGTGCGGTGCCGACAGATCGTGGGCGATCTCGGCCGCGACCTGGTGCTGACCGGCCGTCAACTCGAACGGCAGACGCCGATCGAACTCCGCCGCGATACCGTCGGTGATCGGTGGGCATCGCGCTGCCACCCGGGTGGATGCGTCGCGTCGGCGGTCGGCGAGAACGAGTTGAACGGCGAGCGCCTCGTCGAACTTGAGCCGCTCGCGCGCGGAGTCCTTGTCCTGTGCGGTGTCCGGGAAATGGATCGACCGCAGTGCGGTGTCGATGTCGACGAGACCGCGCTGCGCACGTACCGACTCGGGCAGCGGATCGACCACTGCGTCGAGTTGGTCGAGTACCTGCCGCACGCAGCGCATGAACGTCCAGCTCTCGACGTCCTTCGCGGCCGGGTAGATGGGCACGAATGCTCGATCGAACACCGACATGTCGACCGCTCCGGAGGAATCGACCGAGCCACGAGCGAGTCCGGCCAGGGTGCCGCCGCCGACGATTCGACCTGCGGGCACGACGGCACCGTCGTTGTCGTCGCCACCGAGAATCACGTAGCTGGGGTGCGTGAGATTCCACCGCTTGCCGAAGTACTTGACCTTGCCGGAGAACATCCCGCGTCGACCCGGCACCACCACATGCTTGAGCTTGTGCGGACTGAAGAAGGTGGCTTCGATGCGCTGTCCGTCGGCGGCGAGTGTCACCGCGAGGAACTGGCCGTTGCGGTTCTTCATCGACCGCAGAGTCGCGGACTCGACCGTCGCGACGATGGTGATGTGCTCGCCCTCGGGCGGCTCCTTCTCCCCCAGCTCCGAACCGTGCGTCATGTAGCGGTGCGGATAGTGCCGAAGCAGATCCTCGACAGTGTGAATACCGAAGACGTCGGCCAGCGGCGTCGCCGCCGCGGCTCCGAGAACGTGATCGAGCCGGTCCACCAACGTTGCCATTGTCCGAGATTCCCTATTCCACTCCGAATTGCACGAGATCCCCCGGCTGCCCACCTGTATAGACCACCACGTCGACTCCGGGGTGTGCGCCCGCCACGTACTCGGCCAACTGATCGCCGAAATCCTCCGACGCCTCGGCACCGACGAGCACTGTCACCATCTCCCCGCCCGTCGCCAGGAGCTGATCGATCAACCGACACCCCGCATCGAGCGGACGGGCGGCGACGATCACCACTTCCTGCCCCGCGAGCCCGATGCAGTCGCCCGGCTCACACGTGCCGACCCACGTCAGCGATCGCTCCCGCGCGATACGCAGAGATCCCCATCTCGTGCCCGCCGCCGCCTCGGACATCGTGAATGCATCGTCGACCGCAGCCCTGGCTGCATCGTGCACCGCGAGCGCGGCCAAACCCTGCACCATGGCCGAGCACGGCAACATCACCACGTCTTTGCCGTCCGCTCGGGCAGCTGCGCCGACGGCAACCAGTTCCTGCGCGGACAACGCGCCGTTCGGCAACACCAACACCTCGCGGTGCTTCATCCCGACGATCGCACGATGCAGCACCGAGGAGTCGATCGCCTCGTCGCACCGCACCACCGTCGCGCCTTCCTGAACGTAGAGATCCGCGGCACCCTCACCGGCCACCAGCGCCAAAATATCGCGACCCACCGACAACGCTGCTCCGTCGTGCGCTCGGGGGCTCACCGCCCCGTCGAACTCGGCGAATCCGAAACACGAGATGCGCACTCCGCGAACGTCTCCGGCTGCGATGCCGAGATCGACGGCACTGCCGGGGTCGGTGGTGTGCACATGCGCGGACCATGCCCCGGAACCGTCACCGGCGACCACGGCGGAATCTCCGATGTCGGCCAGATCCCGTCGAAGTTCCGCCGCCCTCGCGTCGTTCGGGCCGTGCACGACGTAGACCACCTCGTACCCGAGAGGGCGACTCGACCCGTGCCCCGACACACTCTCGGGTGCACCGCCGCACTCCGACGAAACGTTCGACGAACCGCTCACCGCCCGGCGTTCGTGCTCGTGTGGGCGACGGTAACGCCGGCGCGGCGGGGTGCGGCCGATCACCACCTCCACGAGGGCATCCATGATCACCGAGAGACCGAGAGCGCCTGCGTCCACCACTCCCGCCTCGCGGAGTTCGGCGAGTTGATCGGTCGTGCTGTCGACAGCCCGAGCGGTGGCCTCGGCGATGTCGACCACCAGCGTCGAGAGGCCGACGTTGGCTTCGTGGGCGGAGGCCTCCCGATCGGCGGCGTCCAGAACGGTGAGCATCGTGCCCTCGACGGGAACGCTCACTGCCGCTGCGACCAGGACTTTCGCGCGTCGCAACATCGCCTGGATCGACACCGTGTCGAGCGGGCCGTCCGCTGAGGCCTCGGCAACAGCGCGCAACAACTGCGACACGATCACTCCCGAGTTGCCCCGCGCGCCCGCGACCGCCCCCACGGCCAGTGCCCGCCCGATGGCGCGGGCGTCCGCAGTGGGCCCGGCTGCGCGCATCGACTCCACCGCGGCACGGAAGGTGAACATGAGATTGGTGCCGGTGTCCGAGTCTGGAATGGGGAAGACGTTGAGTGCATCGATCTCGTCGCACCGCGCGGTCAGAGAATCGACACAGCGGTAGGCCCACCGTCGGAGGGCCGCCGCATCGATCGATTCGAGAACGTCGACCACGTCGAGCAGCCTCCCCCCGCGTCACATCCGCTACCTGGTCCGAACTCCCTCGCGGACAGTGCCCGAAGCTTAGTCGGGCATGATCGGTGGCGCGCCGTCCGTGAGCCCTCACGCAGCGTCTGCCGTGGCGGTTTGGTGATTGCGGGCCGCGCCGCTATTCTTGCAGGGTTGCCTCGAGGCGATCTTCACGCATTGCAATCCTTGCATCTGCTCGTAGTTCGTTTCGATGTCTTCGACCACATGTATCGATCAACATCTATCAAGGAGTTCGCGACTATGGCTGCCGTCTGCGACGTATGCGCCAAGGGGCCCGGCTTCGGTAAGTCGGTCTCGCACTCGCACCGACGGACCAACCGTCGTTGGAACCCGAATATCCAGACCGTTCACGCTCAGGTTGCGCCTGGTAACTCCAAGCGCATGAACGTGTGCACCTCCTGCTTGAAGGCAGGCAAGGTGGTCCGGGGCTGATTTCGGCCTCGCTCTTCGATTTCCTCCACGGCCTCGACTGCGTGCGAGCACTGTGCCCCGCCTCCGATTTTCGGAGGCGGGGCACAGTCGTTCGTGCATCCGGACCGTTCCGTTCCGTTCTGCTATACAGCCGGTAAGTGCCGGAAGCGGGATCGTGCATCCGTACCGAGGCACCGCGGCCCCACGACGGAATCACGACGTCGGTTAGAGTCCGGAACGTGACTTATTCGGACGCCGACATTTCCAGCAAGGTCCGCATCGAGGACGGTGTACTTCGCATCGTCGTCGCCACCGACGCCGGCGGTGCGTCGCTCGATCTGGATGGTATCGCCGACGGCACCGCGGCTCTGCGCTCCGCCAACGACGGCAGCACCGCGATCGGAAGCGTCCTGCTCATCGGTCGAGGGCCGAATTTCTGCGCAGGTGGCAATGTTCGCGATTTCGCCGGTGCGGCCGATCGCGGTGCCTTCGTGGGTTCTGTCGCCGACACGTTTCACGCCTTCGTTCGTGAATTGGCCGCCGTCACCGTCCCGGTCGTGGCCGGTGTGCACGGTTGGGCTGCCGGTGCAGGAATGAGCCTGGTCTGCCTCACCGACATCGCCATCGGCGGGCCGTCGACCAAGCTTCGCCCCGCGTATCCCTCGATCGGTTTCACTCCGGACGGTGGCATGTCGTGGACACTCCCCCGAATAGTCGGTTCGGGCCGCGCGATGGACATTCTCCTGAACGACTCGATCATCAACGGCGAGGAGGCTGTTCGTCTCGGGATTCTCAGCCGACTGGTGGGCGACGACATCGTCGACAGCGAGGCCGAGCGCCTGGCGCGAACCCTTGCCGTCGGGCCGACATCGGCGTACCAGGGAATCAAGACTCTGCTGCGGGCCGCCGAATCGGTCACGCTGACACAGCAGTTGGACGCCGAAGCCTCCTCGATCTCCGCAGCCGCGTCGTCACCTGCCGGACGTGAAGGCGTCGACGCGTTCGTCGAGAAGCGTCGGCCCGACTTCTCCTGATTCGATCACGGCAGCGTCCAGTCGATCGGTTCGTCTCCCCCCTCGACCAACAATTCGTTGACACGGCTGAAAGGCTTGGATCCGAAGAATCCGCGTGACGCGGACAGCGGAGACGGGTGCGCGGATTCGATGTAGGACACCGATCCGAGCATCGGCTTCAGGCCAGCCGCGTCGCGTCCCCACAGAACGGCGACCAGTCCGGGCGCGTCGGGATTCTCGGCCCGGGCGACGAGTGCACGAATTGCTTGCTCGGTCACCGCTTCCCACCCCTTCTTCCGGTGCGACGCAGCCTGACCCGGCTCTACGGTGAGCACCCTGTTGAGCAACATCACCCCGCGGTCCGCCCAGGGTGTCAGATCACCGTTGCTGGGCGTGGGCAACCCCAGATCGTCCGAGTACTCCTTGAAGATGTTGCTCAGACTGCGCGGTACTGGTCGCACATCCGGGGCAACGGAAAAGCTCAGCCCCACTGCGTGTCCCGGCGTCGGATACGGATCCTGACCGACGATGAGAACGCGAACTCCATCGAAGGGGTGGCGAAAAGCGCGCAGTACGTTCTCGCCGGCGGGGAGGTAATGACGTCCTGCGGCGAGTTCTGCCCGTAGGAAGTCGCCCATGGCAGCAACATTCGACTCGACCGGCGCGAGGGCAGCCGCCCACCCCGATTCGACGCTCTCGGCGAGCGGACGCGGCGTCACCGATCGATCCGCCGCAGCGCGTCGCGGTAGTACGCGGCATTGGCCGAGTACATCTGCACGTTGATGTCGACATGCCCTTCGGGAACCTGGTACCCCTCGCGGATTTTTGCCGGAACCCCCAGTGCCATGGAGCGTTCGGGAACGACGAACTTGAACGGCACCACTGCGCCTGCTCCCACGATCGAGCCGGCACCGATCTTCGAGCCGTTCAGTACCACCGAGCCCGAGGCGATGAGGCAGTTGTTCCCGATGGTCGCACCCTCGACGTGCGCGTTGTGGCCCAGTACGCACCCGGAACCGATGACCGTTGCGTCGATCGGGGTGCAATGCACCACGGTCCCGTCCTGCACGTTGGTGCCCTCGCCGATCGAAATGGTGCCGTAATCGGCCCGCAGAACGGCAGTGGGCCACACCGACGATCCGGCCGCCAGAGTCACCGCTCCGATGACGACGGCGTCGGGATGGACGTAGGCGTCTGGGTGGATGTCGGGTTCGCGATCACCGAGTGCGTAGATAGCCATCTCTGCAACTTAGCCGACCCGATGGACCCGACCGCGTTCACTCGCCCTCGAAACTCGACCATCCCGATCTACCCGAATGGGGGCGTCCGCCGACCGTCACTCGCGGGCCCTGTTCGTCACCGCCGTGCTGGACACGTCCGATCACCGTCCATCCCCGGGGAACGCCTGCGGTATCGGGGAAGGTGCCGACGAGAGCGTGATCCTCGCCTCCGGTGAGCACCCAGTCCAGCGGATCGTGCCCCATCAGTGTTGCAGCCGAACGCACTTCGACCGGGATGTCCAGCAGGTCGGAATCGACGTCCAGCAGAACGCCCGACGCGTCGGCGATGTGGCCGAGATCGGCCAACAAGCCGTCGGAGACGTCGGTGAGCGAGGTCGCACCCGCCTCTGCCGCGTCGATCCCGGCGCGATACGGAGGGACGGGCACTCGGTGCGCGTCCAACACGGCGTCGTGGCCGGTTCTGTCCCTGTTGCCGAGCAGGAGGGCGAGTCCGGCCGCCGACCAGCCGAGCCGTCCCGCGTACGCGATCACGTCACCGGCTCGCGCCCCCGATCGAAGAACCGGGGCCCGGCCCTGAAGGTCGCCGAGCGCGGTGATCGAGATCACCAGCTCCGGCGACTGCACCACATCGCCGCCGACGATGGCCGATCCAGCAGCGACCGCCTCGAGCCACATGCCCTCGTTGAGGCCGTCGGTCACGCTCACCGGCGTGTCGGCCGGGCACCCGAGCGAGACGAGAAAACCCGAGCACTGCGCGCCCATTGCGGCGATGTCCGCGCCGTTCTGCGCGATCGACTTGCGGCCGATCTGTATCGGACTCGACCAGTCGAGCCGAAAGTGCCTGCCGTGCACCAACATATCGGTGGACGCCGCGATCCGGCCGTCGGACGCGGCGACGACGGCTGCGTCGTCACCCGGCCCGACGATGGTCGACGGTGGCTGCACACGGTCTGCGATTGCGCGGGCGATCACGTCGAATTCACCGACCTGCGCGACGGTGCGCTCGCTGCCGGTGGACGAGTCGGTGACGGTGTCGTCGATGATGTTCCTCCCTGAGAACGCGGTGCGTGCGCGACGGTCTCACGCGGAGCGCGCGCCGAGCCTGCGGTACCTTTTAGCGGCGGTCGGGACAGTACCGATGCAGCAGGTTACGTGCGAAGAGAACGTAGTCGAACCAACCTACAGTCGAGAAGTCCGGCAGGGGAAAGGGACCACCGATGGTGCAAGCATTCGTTCTCGTTCAGACCGAGGTGGGCCGTGCGACGGCCGTCGCACAGCAGATCGAGGCCGTCGACGGTGTCGTGTCGGCGGAGGCCGTCGTCGGGCCCTACGACGTGATCGCGCGCGCCGACGGTGCCTCCGACGCCGAGATCGCCGAGATCGTCTCGCGCATCCAGAAGGTCGATGCCATCACTCGCACCCTCACCTGCCCCGTGGCCCCGCAGTCGACGACGTCCGTCGGATAGCTCGTGAATTCACCCGACACCGGCAACGACGCCGGCACCGAAGACAGCCCGGCCGAGACCGAGAGCACGCGCGAGCAGCGCCATCCCGCAGTCATCGCCACCGCGATCGCGTTGCCGGTCGCGCTGGTCGTCGGGGTTCTGGTTGCCGCCATCGCGGTCAACCGCTCACCCGTCCGCGATCCGGTCGCACTGGGCCCGGTCGACTCCCCCGATGCCGCGAGCGCGCAGTGCACGTCCCTGCTCGACGCCTTGCCCGAGAACCTCGGCGACTACACCGGAGCCGAGTTGGCCGACCCGGCCCCGGTCGGAGTCCGTGCGTGGGCCTCGGACGTGGAGAACGCCGAGCCGGTCGTGTTGCGGTGCGGCCTGCCCCGGCCCATCGGGTTCGATGTGGCCGCACCTCTGCAGGTGATCAACGGCGTTCAGTGGTTCGAGGTGTCCGGGGAAGACGACGGGATCGATGCCAGCACATGGTTCGTCGTCGATCGCGGCGTCTATGTTGCCCTGACGATTCCAGGAGACTCGGGCCCCACCCCGTTGCAGGACGCGTCCTCGGCCGTGTCGGATGCGCTGCCCCAGCAACCTCTCGACCCGGCTCCGTTGCAGTAGCGCTGGGCCGCAACGGCTCTAGCGCAAACCGGTGCCGCGGGCGAGGGCGGTGTCGATCAGAGTCGCGATGAGCGTCGGGTAGTCGACGCCCGATTCCGCCCACATCTTGGGGTACATCGAGATCGACGTGAACCCGGGCATCGTGTTGATCTCGTTGATGACCGGACCGTTCTCGGTGACGAAGAAATCCACCCGCGCCAGGCCTTGGCAGTCCAACGCTCGGAAGGCCGCGACGGCGAGTTCACGTATGCGGTCGCTCGTGGCGTCGTCGAGTGCCGCCGGGATGTCGAACTCACTGACATCGTCGAGGTACTTGGTGTCGAAGTCGTAGAAAGCATGATCGTCGATGTCCGCGTCGGGAATTCGGATCTCGGCGACGGCGCTCGCGCGCACGGTGCCGTCGGGAAATTCCAGCACCCCGCACTCGACCTCGCGGCCGTGGATCATGCCCTCGACGATCACCTTGGGGTCGTGTTCGCGTGCGATGGCGATCGCGGTGGGTAGTTGGTCCCACGCGGTGATGCGCGAGATTCCGATGGACGATCCACCTCGGGCCGGTTTGACGAATGCGGGCAGGCCGATTCGGTCACGCTCGGCAGCCGTCAGGTCGTCGACCGCGCGTCGGAGTACGACCTGGCGACCGATCGGCAGTCCTTCGGCACCGAGCAGCTTCTTGGTGAATTCCTTGTCCATGCCCGCAGCGCTGGCCAGCACGCCCGGCCCGACGTACGGAACGCCTGCCAGTTCGAGCAGACCCTGCAGCGTGCCGTCCTCGCCGTACGGTCCGTGCAGAACGGGGAACACGACGTCGACGGATGCAAGCACCGTCCCGCCTTCCCCCTCGCCGAGCGCGAGCAGAGCACCGGCGTGGCCGGGGTCGGTACTGAGAGCAAGCGCGGCTCCCGTCTTGTCGACGGTCGGCAGCACCCTGTCGTGAATCGCCAGCGCATCGATGTCGGAGGAGCCGAGTACCCAGGCACCGTCCGCGGTGATCCCCACCGGGACAACCTCGTACTTGGCCGGATCGAGGTTCTGCAGCACGCTACCTGCCGATACACAGGACACGGCATGCTCGCTGCTGCGGCCACCGAAGACGACGGCAACTTTGATGCGGGGAGTACTCACGATGAGAAACCGTACCGTCGCGGCTCATCGAACGCGGATTCGCCCTGTTCGTCGCGAGACCGCGATCACTGCCTCACTCGGGCTTGATACGACGTCCCAGCAGGTGCCCGACCGCATCCGGAACGGACATGCCGCCGTGACACACCCGATGCACCGCGTCGGTCAGTGGCATCTCGACGTCGTAACTCTCGGCGAGCGCTCGCACCGAGGTGCAGGATTTGACGCCCTCGGCCACCTGCCCGTGCGCTGCCTCCTGCGCACTCTCGAGGGAGCCACCCGAACCCAGTCGCTCTCCGAACGTGCGATTGCGCGAGAGAGGCGACGAGCAGGTGGCGACCAGGTCGCCCACGCCGGCCAGGCCCGACAGCGTCGACGGCTTGGCACCGAGCGCCACTCCGAGTCGGATGATCTCGGCCAGACCCCTGGTCATGATCGACGCGAGGGTGTTCTCGCCGTATCCGACGCCTGCGGCCATCCCGCAGGCGAGGGCGATGACGTTCTTGCAGGCACCACCGATCTCGGCACCGATGACGTCACTGTTGGTGTAAGGCCTGAAATATCCGGTCGCGCAGGACTTCTGAATCTCGAGGGCTCGCTGGGAGTCGGAGCAGGCGATGACGGTGGCTGCGGGCTGCCCCTCGGCGATCGGGCGCGCAAGATTCGGCCCGGACAGGCACGCCACCCGGCTGGTATCGGCACCGGTGACCTGAGAGATCACCTGACTCATCCGCATGAGCGTTCCGGTCTCGATTCCCTTCGCCAGGGAGAGCAGCGTTGCCTGCGGCGGGATCGAGTCGGTCCACGCCCCCAGATTGGCCCGCAGACTCTGCGATGGCACGGCGAGAACCACGATGTCGGCTCCGTCGAGGGCACGCACCGGATCACTCGTCGCGCGGATGGACGACGGTAGCTCGATTCCCGGAAGGTAGTCCTTGTTCTCGTGGTCGTCGGTGATGGATGCAGCGAGTTCCTCGCGGCGGGCCCACATGGTGACGTCCGTTCCGGCATCGGCCAACACCTTGGCGAATGCGGTCCCCCACGAACCTGACCCCAATACCGCTGCTCTGCTCATTCCGCCAACCCCTCGCCTACTTCGCCGATGCCCTGTACACGCGCGCATCACCCTAACTCGCAGACCTGCTCGGGCGGTCGGAGTCGGCACAGATCGGTGACGCTGGCAGGATCGAGCACCATGGGTGCATCACGAGACGACGACGGCGACCGTGTCGTCAGGGTTCTCATCGCGGTGAAGGATCTCACCGCAGCGAAGTCGCGCTTGGCGGCGGAGTTCTCGGCACCCGATCGGACTCGATTGGTGCTCGCGATGCTCAGCGACACCGTTGCGGCCGCCGACGCCGTCTCGGTGGTCGATTCGGTCACGGTGGTCACCCCCGATCCTCTCGTCGCAGAGACGGCCCGAAGGATCGGTGCACTGGTGTTCGACGAACCGGTCCGCGATCCTGCGCTGCAACCGGACCAACGCCTGAACCACGCGTTCGCGGCCGCAGCGCACGTACTGCGTCACTGTGAAGTCGGTGTGGACGACCGTGGGGACGTCCGTGGGGGCGAGGCCGTCGCGCGCCGCGTCGACATCATCGCGTTGCAAGCAGACCTGCCTGCGATGCGTTCGGCAGAACTCGCGCAGGCCTACGCCAGTGCCCGCCGGGGAGGCAGATCGCTCGTGATCGACCATCACGGCACGGGGACCGCCGCCCTGATCCTCAAGGACTCCCCCGACGAGTTGGCACCACTGTTCGGACGGGACTCCGCGCGTCGCCACACCGTCTCGGGCGCACTGGAACTCGACGGCACCTGGCCGGGTCTTCGACTGGACGTGGACACCGCCGACGACGTCCGCGGAGCGCACCGTCTGGGAGTCGGACCGGCGACGGCGGCCGTCCTACACTCGCTCGGGTGGAGTGACGAAGCATCGGCGACGACTGCCTGACGGCGCGTACCGCCGTGGGAGTCGAGTGAACGGAGACTCGAGTTCTGCCATCGGAGTTTCACCGACGCCCGGTATGGGGGATGATCGTGCGGTGAGCAAAGACGACGCGCAGTCAGCGAACCAGGATCCTCCGATCGATACCGGAAAGGCCACCGGTTCGGACCCGGCATGGAGCGCTCCGATCGCGGCGACGATGCCGAGTATTCCCTCCGCGCTTCCGGCCGCCACACCGGAATCCGTCGACGCTGCCACCGTGCTCCCCGAAAATCGCTATCTCAACCGGGAATTGAGCTGGCTCGATTTCAACTCGCGCGTTCTCGCGCTCGCGGAGGACTCGTCGCTCCCCTTGCTCGAACGGGCGAAGTTCCTCGCGATCTACGCGTCGAATCTCGACGAGTTCTACATGGTTCGGGTTGCGGGCCTCAAGCGCCGTGACGAAACCGGACTGTCGGTCCGCTCCGCCGACGGCATGACCCCACGCGAGCAACTCGCGGTGATCGGTCAACGCACCCAGGAGCTCGCGCTCAAGCATGCGCGAGTGCTGCTGGATTCGATTCTGCCCGAGCTCACCGCCGAGGGCATCGCGATCATCCGGTGGTCCGACCTGGACAGCGACGAGCGCTCCCGGCTGTCGGAGTACTTCACCGAGCAGGTCTTCCCGGTACTCACACCGCTGGCCGTCGACCCGGCCCACCCCTTCCCGTACATCAGCGGACTGAGCCTGAATCTCGCTGTGACAGTGAAGGATTACTCCACCACCGGTGAGCACTTCGCCCGCGTGAAGGTGCCCGACAACGTCGATCGCTTCGTGCGGGTCAAGCGCGGCGAGGGAAACCACCGCATCGACGCCTTCCTGTCGATGGAGGAGTTGATCTCGGCTCATCTGGACGTGCTCTTCCCCGGCATGGAGGTCGTCGAGTCTCACGCGTTCCGGATCACGCGCAACGCCGATTTCGAGGTCGAGGAAGACCGCGACGAGGATCTCCTCCAGGCACTGGAGCGAGAGCTCGCCCGTAGGCGTTTCGGCTCTCCGGTCCGCCTCGAGATCGCCGACGACATGACCGAGCACATGCTCGAATTGTTGCTTCGCGAACTCGATGTCGATCCAGGCGACGTCATTCAGGTTCCCGGTCTGCTCGACCTGTCGTGCCTGTGGCAGGTCTACAGCGTCGACCGCCCCAACCTCAAGGACGCACCCTTCGTTCCGGCCACCCACCCGGCGTTCGGTGAGCGCGAGACCCCCAAGAGTGTCTTCTCCACCCTGCGCGACGGCGATGTCCTGGTCCATCATCCGTACGATTCCTTCTCCACCAGCGTTCAACGCTTCATCGAGCAGGCCGCGGCCGACCCGCAGGTGCTCGCCATCAAGCAGACGCTCTATCGGACCTCCGGAGATTCCCCGATCGTCAACGCGCTCGTCGATGCCGCAGGCGCGGGCAAGCAGGTGGTTGCGCTGGTCGAGATCAAGGCGCGTTTCGACGAACAGGCGAACATCGAGTGGGCACGCAAGCTCGAAAAGGCGGGCGTACACGTGGTGTACGGCCTCGTCGGGCTCAAGACGCACTGCAAGACGTGCCTCGTGGTGCGCCGAGAGGGATCCGTCATTCGCCGGTACTGCCACATCGGTACCGGCAACTACAACCCCAAGACAGCACGAATCTACGAGGACGTGGGCCTGCTGACGTCGTCGCCCGAAATCGGGGCCGACCTCACCGATCTGTTCAACTCGCTGACCGGATACTCGCGAAAGTCCAAGTACCGCAACCTTCTCGTCGCACCGTACGGAGTTCGGCGCGGCATCGTCGAGCGCATCGAGGCGGAGGTCGAGCACCTCAAGGAGGGCCGCAGCGCCGGAATTCGCCTCAAGGCCAACGCCTTGGTGGACGAGCAGGTCATCGACGCGCTCTACCGAGCATCGATGGCAGGAGTGCCGGTGAAGGTGGTGGTGCGCGGAATCTGTGCACTCAAGCCAGGCGTTCCCGGTCTGTCGGAGAACATCGAAGTGCGTTCCATCCTCGGCCGATTCCTCGAACACTCGCGTGTTCTGCACTTCCAGGGTGCGGACGAATTCTGGATCGGCAGCGCAGACATGATGCACCGCAACCTCGATCGCCGAGTCGAGGTGATGGCTCAGGTCAAGGATCCTCGATTGGCGAACCAGCTGAGCGACATCTTCGATTCTGCACTCGACCCCACCACTCGATGCTGGGAGCTGGGACCTGACGGCGGCTGGGTCGCGTCACCGGCTCGGGGTGAGAAAGTTCGTGAGCATCAGGTGGACCTGATGCGCAGTCGGAGGAATCAGGGCTCCTGATGGGCACTTCCGACGGCTCCCCCCGCGCCAACATCTTCGCGGCGGGCTCGATCCTGTGGCGACGCTCACCGAGCGGCGGCTCGGGCGTCGAGGTCGCCTTGGTGCACAGGCCGAAATACGACGACTGGTCGTTCCCCAAGGGAAAGCTCGATCCCGGTGAAACAGCTGTCGACGCAGCAGTCCGAGAGGTCAAGGAGGAGACCGGATTCGACTCGAGACTCGGACGGTCTCTGTCCTACGTCACGTACCCGATTCCGGGGCACCGTCGGGTCAAGAAAGTTCTGTACTGGGCAGCGGAGGTCACCGGGGGCGAGTTCGTCCCCAACGTCGAGGTGGACGAACTGCGCTGGGTAGCGCCCGAGGACGTCGGCCGCGAACTCTCTTATCCCATGGACCACAAGATCCTTCGCCGGTTCGTGGCCAAGCCTGCAGACACCTCCACAGTGCTGTTGGTTCGGCACGGCAGTGCCGGGTCGCGCTCACGGTTCAAGGGTAACGACGTCGACCGTCCACTCGACAGGATCGGACGCCGACAGGCCGAATCCTTGGTGTCGTTGCTTCGGGCCTTCGGCGGCGATGCCGTATACGCAGCCGACCGTGCTCGATGTGTGCAGACCGTTGCTCCGTTCGCGGAATCGTTGGGGGTGGACATCACTCCCGAGCACCTCTTGTCCGAGGAAGGGTATGCCGACGACCCGCGCAAGGGCCGCCATCGCGCTCGCGACATCGCCGAACTGCCCGGCACCCCCGTTGTCTGCAGCCAGGGAAAAGTGATCCCGGACTTGATGCGTTGGTGGGCCGAGAAGGACGGAATCACGTTGCCGGCCAACAGAAATCGCAAGGGCAGCGTATGGGTGCTCTCACGCCGCGACGGCAGGCTCATCTCGGCCGATCACATCGCCAGTCCGTTGCCCACCCTCGCCGCCGACGGCTGAGCGGCCAAACGACAAACAGAAGGCCCCCGACTCGATCTTCGGAGTCGGGGGCCTTCTGCCGTCCACAGTCTGTCTCACTCACGCTGCCGCTTCAGCGGCTGCGCCTCACGAGTGAAAACCTGCAGGCTCTACTTCTTCGCTGCGCGCTTCGCGGGTGCCTTCTTGGCCGGAGCCTTCTTGGCCGGGGCCTTCTTGGCGACGGTCTTCTTGGCCGCTGTCTTGGCCGGAGCCTTCTTGGCAGGAGTCGTCGTGGTTGCGGCCTTGCGTGCGGTCGTCTTGGCCGGAGCCTTCTTGGCAGCAGCCGTCGTGGTCTTGCGCGCGGTGGTCTTCGCGGGAGCTGCCTTCTTGGCGGCCGTCTTTGCGGGAGCTGCCTTCTTGGCGGCGGTCTTTGCCGGAGCTGCCTTCTTGGCTGCCGCGGTGGTGGCCTTGCGGGCGGTCGTCTTCACCGCTGCCTTCTTGGCGGCCGTCTTCTTCGCTGCCGCAGTCTTCTTGGCCGGAGCTGCAGCCGAACCGCGCTTGACGGCAGGTCCGGTTGCGGGCAACTTCTGTCCACCGGCGATGACGGCCTTGAACTGCGCGCCCGGACGGAATGCCGGAACGTTGGTCGGCTTCACGCGAACGGTCTCACCGGTGCGGGGGTTGCGGGCGACACGCGCTGCGCGACGACGCTGCTCGAACACGCCGAAGCCCGTGATCGTGACACTCTCGCCGCGGTGGACCGCGCGCACGATGGTGTCGACGATGTTCTCGACAGCCTCTGTGGCGCTCCGCCTATCAGACCCCAACTTCTCGGTCAGGGCGTCAATCAGCTCTGCCTTGTTCATGGATTTCCTCCGCTATATGGTGGTCCATCGTCGGACCGACTACTACAACGGTAAACCCCAAGTCGTCAAGAGTCTATGCGCCACGCCAATTTTCATTCCGGTGTCGCGGAATGGTTCACGGCCCCAAAGCGTGTCGGACCGGTGCCAGGTCAGCTTTCGGAGGGTGTCTCGATCCGCGCCGGGAGGGTCAGGGGTTTGTATGAAGGCCTTGACTTTTCGTACTCCGTAATGGCCTCTACCTGGCGTAACGTCAATCCGATGTCGTCGAGACCCTCCAGCAGACGCCACCGCGTGTAGTCGTCAATCGCGAAGCGCACCACCAACGTTCCAGCCGTTACGGTCTTGTCGACGAGGTCGACAATTAATTCCAGACCGGGCTGTTCTTCTAAGGCTTTCCACAGCAATTCGACGTCCGACTGATCGACTTCGGCGGCCAACAGTCCGGCTTTGCCCGAGTTTCCGCGAAAGATGTCGGCGAAGCGAGAGGCGATCACAACCCGAAATCCGAAGTCCGAGAGTGCCCAGACGGCATGTTCGCGTGATGATCCCGTACCGAAATCGGGCCCGGCAACGAGCACCGAACCTCGGTTGTAGGGCTCGAGATTCAAGATGAAGTTCGGGTCCGAGCGCCACGCCGCGAACAACCCGTCCTCGAATCCGGTGCGCGTGACGCGCTTGAGGTAGACCGCGGGGATTATCTGGTCGGTGTCGACGTTGGACCGCCGTAGCGGAACTCCGATACCGGTGTGTCGAGTGAAAGCTTCCATCGAATGTGCTCCTATGCGTTCGATCGATCCGAGCGAGGACGCGCGTTACGCGAGATCCGCCGGAGAGGACAGGGTTCCGCGGATTGCGGTAGCGGCGGCAACCAGAGGCGACACGAGATGAGTGCGACCGCCCTTGCCCTGCCTACCCTCGAAATTCCGGTTGGACGTCGACGCCGATCGCTCGCCCGCCGCCAGCTGATCCGGATTCATTCCCAGGCACATCGAGCAACCGGCCTGACGCCACTCCGCTCCTGCGGCCGTGAAGATCTCACCCAGGCCTTCCTCCTCCGCCTGCGCTCGCACCCGCATGGACCCGGGTACCACCAGCATTCGCACTCCGTCGGCAACCCGATGCCCTTCGAGAACGGACGCGACGGCCCGCAGATCCTCGATTCGACCGTTGGTGCACGAGCCCACGAACACGGTGTCGACAGCGATCTCGCGGATGGGTGTACCCGCTTCCAGGCCCATGTACTGCAAAGCCTTCTGGGCTGCCGCCCGCTCGCTCTCGTCGACCATCGCCTCCGGATCGGGCACCGTATCGCCCAGTGGCGCACCCTGACCCGGATTCGTTCCCCAGGTGACGAACGGCGTCAACGTGCTGGCATCGATGTGGACCTCGTTGTCGAACACTGCATCCGGATCGGTCGCCAGTTCGTCCCACGCCGCCACCGCCGCGTCCCAGTCGGCTCCTCGAGGAGCGTGCGGGCGTCCCTTCAGGTACTCGTACGTGATCTCGTCGGGTGCGATCATGCCTGCCCGTGCACCGGCCTCGATCGACATGTTGCAGATGGTCATTCGCGCTTCCATCGACAGCTTGCGAATGGCCTCACCGCGGTACTCGAGGACGTAGCCCTGGCCACCGCCGGTGCCGATCTGTGCGATGACGGCAAGGATCAGGTCCTTGCTCGTCACACCGGGGGCGAGCTCACCGTCGACGTTGATCGCCATCGTCTTGAAAGGACGCAGCGACAGAGTCTGCGTCGCCATGACGTGCTCGACCTCGCTGGTACCGATGCCCATTGCGATCGAGCCGAAGGCACCGTGCGTCGAGGTGTGGCTGTCTCCGCACACCACGGTCATGCCGGGCTGGGTCAGACCCAACTGCGGCCCGATGATGTGCACGATGCCCTGATCGAGATCGCCCATCGGGTAGAGCCGAACACCGAATTCCTCGCAGTTGCGGCGAAGAGTGTCGACCTGTGTGCGCGAGACCAGATCTGCGATGGGCGCGAAGATGTCGGCCGTCGGGACGTTGTGGTCCTCGGTCGCGATCGTCAGATCCGGACGTCGGAGTCCGCGGCCGGCCAGCCGAAGGCCGTCGAACGCCTGCGGGCTGGTGACCTCGTGCACCAGATGGAGATCGATGTAGATCAGATCCGGCTCACGCGCTCCGCCTTCTCCGCCGCCTCGGACCACCACGTGCTGGTCCCATACCTTCTCCGCCAAAGTCTTCGGTGTTTCGGACATCGCTGTCGCGGACCTCGTCTTCCCTGTCGTCGTCGCGCCGATGAACGGGCTGGTCCACCTCGCGTGATCGTCTCGACATCATGCCCCCGGCACGCACTGAAGATCTCGTAGTTGTGCAATCTCAGCATTCGGGAGGCTAATATCGTTCTATGAGACAGCATAGCCCCAATGGCCTCGTCGACAAATCGAGCGGTATCGGTGTCCTCGACAAGGCGATGACGGTGCTGCACGCGGTGGCGGAGACGCCCTGCAATCTCAACGACCTGTGCGCTCGAACGAGCCTGCCCCGGGCAACGGCCCACCGCCTCGCGGTAGGACTGGAGACCCACCGCCTTCTCGTACGGGATGCCGACGGCCTGTGGCGGACCGGCCCGGGATTGGGAGAGCTTGCGGCGAGCGCATCGGACACCCTGCTCGACGCTGCCGCCTCGGTCCTCCCACGCCTGCGCGAAATCACCGGTGAGAGTGTGCAGATCTATCGGCGCGAAGGGACAGTGCGGGTGTGCGTGGCATCCATGGAGCCGCCGACCGGACTTCGAGACACCGTACTCGTCGGCGCACGTCTGCCGATGACGGCTGGATCGGGTGCCAAAGTCCTTCTCGCATGGGCAGATTCGCAGACCCAACGAACAGTTCTGCCGGATGCAGAATTCAGCGAGCGTGTTCTGCTCGAAGTTCGGCGGCGCGGATGGGCACAGAGTGCCGGCGAGCGCGAACCGGGCGTCGCGAGCGTCGCCGCGCCCGTGCGAGACGGCAACGACACTGTGGTGGCGGCGATCTCGGTATCCGGACCGATCGATCGAATCGGACGCAAGCCCGGAGCGCGGTGGGCCGCGGATCTTCTTGCCGCCGCGGACGCTCTGCACAAGCGACTCTGAGTTAAACCGCAGCCCCGTCGGCCCGAGTAAAACGAGCTGATCGAGCTGCGAGAGTGGGGTACCTTCGTCTCGAGCGGCCTACCCGGTCGGTCGACGACTGCGAGGAGTCACCCCATGCCCGAATCCGGCAGTGAAGAACTGAAGAAGAAGTTCCGCGAGGTTCTGGAACAGAAGAACAGCAAGTCCCACAATTCCGTCGAACACAAGGACGGTGGACCGAAGGTCAACAACGTCCACGGTCCGGCCGACCATCAGAAGATGTTCCGCCGCAAGAGCGTCTGAGACGCACGCACCGAAACGACAACACCCTCCCGATCCGCGGATCGAGAGGGTGTTGTCAGTTGTAGCCCCGACGGGATTCGAACCCGCGCTACCGCCTTGAGAGGGCGGCGTCCTAGGCCGCTAGACGACGGGGCCAGGAACTTCACCTGCATTGTGTTCGAGCTTGTACGTGCTGAGCCAGCTTAACTGCCTCGGCCTCGGCGACAAAATCGCCTTCACCTGCTCGCTGGGGTACCAGGACTCGAACCTAGAATGGCGGTACCAGAAACCGCTGTGTTGCCAATTACACCATACCCCAATGGACTTGAATCGAATTGCTCATCACGATCGATGTGCACTGCGTTTCGAGCCGGGATAGAGACTATCAAAGGTGACTACCCATTCTCCAAATCGGCTGCTCAGAGCCACCGAAACCGCGCCGTGGACGCGTCGGGGGCGGCCGAGGCACCGTCGAGTGGAGACCGGAAGAGCCCCCTACACACCTCGGCCGACGAGTGGAGCAGACTTGTTCTCCGTGACCGATCGCAGACCCGTCCGAGTCCGATGAAGGTTCTGCTCGTCCCTCAGGGCGAGCAGGCCGTGCTGACCCACCTCGCCGACGACGGCTCGATGCTGAGCGATCCCACCGTGGCCGAGGATCTCATCGCGGCCGTAGCCGAGCTCGAGCGCGACGAACGGCCGAGGTGGGTGTGGGAAGACACGAGCCGGATCTACCCTCGGCTGCTCGAACGAGGAGTGCGCGTACGCCGCTGTCACGATCTCGCACTGGTCGGTGCCATTCTGTCGATGCGGGCCGGCTCGGCGACTGTCCCGTCGGCTCCCGCCGACCTGAGGCCGGGTCTGTTCGACGCGAACCCGAACTCCGATCCGGCGGCGGTTCTCGCCGAGTATCGGCGTCAGCTCCGCGGCGTCGGTGACGATCGCGCACTGCACCTGCTGGCAGCGGCCGAGTCGGCCGGAGGACTGGCCGCAGCGGAGATGACCTTCGACGGGTTGCCGTTCTCGGCGTCGGCGCATCGCCGTCATCTCGAGACGATGCTCGGTACCCGGCCGCTCGATGGATCCCCTCCCCCGGCCCTCGTAGAGCTCGAGAATCAAATCTCCTCGGCGTTCGGCCGACGCGTCAATCCTGCCTCGCCCGTGGAGTTGGTCGCCGCGTTCGCGCGCGTCGGTATCGAACTGACATCGACTCGCGCGCATACCATCCGCGACATCGACCACCCGGCGGTTCCGCTACTGCTGCGGCACCGTGACCTCTCGAAGCTGCATGCCGCGAACGGGTGGGCGTGGCTCGACGCGTGGGTCCGCGACGATCGTTTCCGGCCTGTCTACGTTCCCGGCGCTGTCGTGTCGGGTCGGTGGGCCAGTCGCGGCGGGGGCGGCCTTCAGATCCCGAAACCCCTGCGCGCCAGTGTGATCGCCGATCCCGGCCACACCTTTGTGGCCGCCGACGCCGGCCAGCTCGAACCACGCATCCTCGCGGCGATGTCCGGCGATCCCCGTATGGTCGCCGCGGCAGGCACCGCGGATCTGTACGCACCGGTGGCCGCAGAATCGTTCGACGGCGATCGCAGCCACGCCAAGGTCGCCGTTCTCGGGGTGCTGTACGGCGCAACCTCGGGTGACGCGCGCGCTCTGCTGACGCGACTACGGGCCAAGTTCCCCGGTGCCGTTGCACTGGTGGAGGAGGCCGCCCGCGCCGGTGAACGGGGCGAGGTCGTTCGTTCCTGGCTGGGACGGGCCTGCCCACCGCCCTCGGCGCAGTGGTGGTCCACCGGTGACGCCCATGCGCGTGGCCGGTTCACTCGCAATTTCGTCGTGCGGGCCACCGCCGCCGAGTGGGCGTTGTGTTTGTTGGCCGATCTGCGTGGTCGGTTGGCCGGGAGCGGAGCCCGCAGGAGCGACCGGAATTCCGGAAGCGGCAGCGAGTTGGTGTTCTTTCAGCACGACGAAGTGGTGGTGCATTGTGCGATCGCCGAGTCGGGTCGTGTCGCCGAAGCGATTGCAGGATCGGCGTTGTCGGCCACTCGGCTGGTGTTCGGTGACACGGCCGTCCGGTTTCCGATGGAGACCAGAGTCGACCGCTTCTACGGTGCCTCGGCTGCCGGTTCCGAGCTGGATTCGGACTGAGCTCGCGGCGGGTCGACGAACGTCACGTCGATGTCCTCGAACGGCTTGCTGCGTTGCGCTTCTGCCTGCCCGGTGTACGTGAGCTTGTCGCCCTGGGTCAGTTCGACGTCGTCGGTGAACGGGGCCAGCAGCGCGCGCGGGAAGAGCCGATCGACGCGAACCACGTTGATCTCGATGCACATCACGATGGACACCGACGTCACGTACAGAAACGCCAGCAGTCCCAGAACGACAGCGAACACACCGTTGGTGACGGTCGCGTTGCTGACGACGTACTTCACGTACACACTGCCGAAGGTCTGCAGCAGCTGCCAGATCAGACCGGCAACGACGGCCCCGGGAAGAACCTGTGGGATCGACACCGACCTCGCGGTGGCGAGCCTGAACGCCACGACGAACACACCGACGTAGAAGAACGTGCCGACCACGAACACCACGAGGCCCGATTCCGGACCGAAATATCCTGCGGCACTGAGCACATTGAGCGCTGTGATGGCCAGGACGGCCAGACCCACCGTGCTCAGCAGACCCAAGCCGCGCACCCGGGCGCGGATGGGATCGGGCCGTAGGTTCTTCGGCACCGTCCACGCCGTGTTCATCGCGTTCTGGAGCGCCACGGCCACCCCGAGCCCGCCGTACAGGGAGCCCAGGACACCCACCACCAGACCCACGGTGCCTCCACCGATGCGGTCGGGCCTGCCCAGTTCGTCCCCGATCACCGGGATCTGACCGAGTGCCGAGTTCAGGATCTGTTGCTGCAGTTCCGGACTACCGGCCAATACGATTCCCAGCACCGTCGAGAACAGCAACAGTGCGGGAAACAGCGAGACGAAGGCGTAGTAGGTGATCAGGGCAGCGAGGTAGCCACCCTGATCGTCGACGAACTTGTACACCACCGCAATGGGGTATCCGAGAACCGGCCGCCTGCGCTGGAGTCGATCCAGTCGATCGGAAAAACTCATTCGAGGCTCTCCCCGAGGACCGGGGTGCGCCGGCGGCCGTGCGCCCTCACGCCACCTGGGCGCGTGCCGCAGCCAGGCGCGCCAAGGTCTTCTCGCGTCCGAGCAATTCCATGGACTCGTACAGCGGTGGGCTGATGTGCGACCCGGTCACTCCCACCCGGATCGGGGCGAAAGCCTTGCGCGGCTTGAGCTCCAGCTTCTCGATCAACACGTCCTTGAGAGTCGCCTCCAGGTCGGCCGTGGTCCAGGTCTGCAACGCCGTCAGTGCCTCGACAGTGGCGTCGAGAACGGGTGCGGCATCGGCACCGAGGTTCTTGGCCGCGGCTGCGGGGTCGATCTCGAAGTCCGCCTCGTCGACGAACAGGAACTTCAACAGTCCCCATGCGTCCGACAGGACGACGATGCGGGTCTGCACCAGATCGGCCGCGACAGCGAAGACCTTCTCGTCGACCGGCTCGGTGAGATGGCCCTGTGCGACGAGGTATTCGCGCAAACGCGCCGCGAAATCCTCCGCTGCCAGCATCCTGATGTGCTCGGCGTTGATCGCGTCGGCTTTCTTCTGATCGAAGCGCGCCGGATTGGAATTGACGGACGAGATCTCGAAGGCCGCCACCATCTCGTCGAGCGTGAACACGTCGTGATCGTCCGAGATACCCCATCCGAGAAGCGCGAGGTAGTTCAGCAATCCCTCCGGCACGAAACCACGATCACGGTGGATGAAGAGGTTGGACTCGGGGTCACGCTTGGACAGCTTCTTGTTGCCCTGGCCCATGACGAACGGCAGGTGCCCGAACTCGGGGGTGCGTTCTGCGACACCGATCCGGATCAATGCCTCGTAGAGAGCGAGCTGACGAGGCGTCGACGACAGCAGATCCTCGCCGCGCAGGACGTGGGTGATCTTCATCAGTGCGTCGTCGACCGGATTGACCAACGTGTACAACGGAACTCCGTTACCGCGGGTCAAAGCGAAGTCCGGCACCGTCCCCGCCTTGAACGTGGTCTCCCCGCGCACGAGGTCGTTCCATGTCAGATCATGATCGGGCATCCGCAGTCGCACGACGGCGCCGCGCCCCTCGTCGAGAAATCCCTGTCGCTGCTCCGGCGTCAGATCGCGATCGAAGTTGTCGTAGCCGAGTTTGGGGTCGCGTCCGGCTGTCTTGTGTCGGGCTTCCACTTCCTCCGGCGTGGAGAAGGACTCGTAGGCCTCCCCGGCGTCGAGCAACTGCTGCACGACGGCGAGGTGCTGGTCGCGACGCAACGACTGACGGTAGGGCTCGTACGGGCCACCCACTTCGGGACCCTCGTCCCATTCGAGGCCGAGCCAGCGCAACGCGTCGAGCAGGGCGGCGTAGGACTCCTCGGAGTCGCGTGCGGCGTCGGTGTCCTCGATGCGAAAGACGAAGGTGCCGCCGTGATGCCTGGCGAACGCCCAGTTGAACAGTGCGGTGCGGACCAGGCCGACGTGCGGGGTACCGGTGGGCGACGGGCAGAACCGAACGCGGACGTCTGTTGGTGTGGTCATGTTCGCCCTACTTCTTCGCTGCGACGGGGTTGGTGAGGGTACCGATTCCCTCGACGGTGATCGACACGCTGTCTCCGTCGGTGATGGGTCCGACTCCCTCGGGGGTTCCGGTGAGGATGACATCTCCGGGGAGCAGCGTCATCACCGCGGACACCCACTCGATGATCTTCGGAATGTCATGCAGCAGAAGCGAAGTGCGGCTCCGTTGTTTGACCACGCCGTCGACCTCGGTCTTGATCTCGAGATCGGTCGGGTCGAGCGAGGTCTCGATCCACGGCCCGAGCGGACAGAAGGTGTCGTGTCCCTTGGCGCGCGTCCACTGCCCGTCGTGCTTCTGGTGATCGCGGGCCGAGACGTCGTTGGCGACGGTGTATCCCAGCACCACCTCGTACGCCTTGGCGGCGGGGACGTCCTTGCACGGACGGCCGATGACGATCGCCAGTTCTCCTTCGAAGTGCACTTCGTTCGAGGACGGCGGCAACACGATGGACGCACCGGGGCCGACGATGGAGGTGTTCGGCTTGATGAAGATCACGGGGTCCTTCGGTGCTTCACCGCCCATCTCGGCCACGTGCGCGGCGTAGTTCTTACCGATGGCGATGACCTTGCTGGCGAGGATGGGCGCGAGCAGTCGCACGTCGGCCAGTGGCCACGACCGACCCGTGAACGTGGGTGTGCCGAAAGGATGTTCGGCGATTTCCTTCGCAGTCTGCGAGTCACCCTCACCTTCGATACTCACGAATGCCACACCATCAGGACTTGCAATTCGACCGAGACGCATGTCGGAAGTCTATCGACAAGCGTGGTGTGCACTCCGCCACCGTCCGTTCAGCGCGGTTCGGGCCGGTGTAGGGTCGAACTTTGGTTCCATATTGCAAGAAGCCACGTCCATATATTGAGATGGAGAATCGATGGACGCCACCGCGCAGCTGTCCGACATCGGCGAGTTCAGGCGATGGTTCATGCTTGCCCTCGGCATGCTCGCGCAGACCGCAGGCGCGGTGTTCATCAACGGCGCAGCGTTTCTCATTCCCGCCCTGCACGACGACCGCGGCCTGAGCCTGCCCGCCGCCGGACTCGTCGTCGCCATGCCCACCGTCGGCATCATGTTCACCCTGATCGCCTGGGGTGTGTTGGTCGATCGGATAGGCGAAAGACTGGTTCTCGCAGTCGGGCTCGGCCTGACGGCGCTCGCCGCTGTAGCCGCCGTGTTCACCACGTCCGTTGCTCTGCTGGCAATCCTGCTCCTGCTCGGCGGGATGGCAGCGGCGAGTGCGAACAGCGCCAGCGGACGTGTGGTGGTGGGCTGGTTTCCGCCGCCGCGTCGTGGATTGGCCATGGGAATCAGACAGATGTCGGTCCCTCTGGGCGTCGCCATCGCAGCCCTGACCATCCCACCCATCGCCCGGGACCACGGCGTCGGAGCGGCACTGCTCGTACCCGCGGCCGTGTGCGCAACAGCCGCAGTGATGTGTCTGGCGGTCGTCGACCCTCCGCGTCCCAATCGCATCGATGCCGCGGAGCAGGGTCTGCTCGACAATCCGTACCGGGGCAGCAGGCAGCTGTGGCGCATTCACGCCACCTCGATCCTGTTGGTGGTGCCGCAGTACGTGGTCTGGACGTATGCGCTCGTATGGCTGATGACCGACCGAGGATGGACGGCAGCGGCGGCGGGCGTCCTCGTCACGGTGACGCAGATTCTCGGCGCACTGGGCCGGATGAGCGTCGGCGCGTTGTCCGATCGGGTCGGCAGCCGCATGCGGCCCCTCCGGTGGGTCGCGGTGACCGCCGCCGTCAGCATGCTCGGACTCGGAGTGGCCGACTGGTTCGACTCCCCCGTCGCGATCGTCATGCTCGTCGTCGCGTCGGTCGCCACGGTTGCCCCGAACGGTCTTGCCTTCACCGCTGTTGCCGAGATATCAGGACCGTATTGGAGCGGACGCGCCCTCGGCGTGCAGAACACGAGTCAATACGTGTTCGCGTCGGCCGTGCCGCCGGTGTTCGGGGCCCTCGCGGCGGTCAGCTTTCCCGTCGCATTCCTGGTGTCGGCGGTCTTCCCCGCACTCTCCGTGCCGATCGTCCCCGACGATCCACGTCCCGAGAGTCCCGACGAGAAGGCCGACAGTCCCGAAAAGAATTCCGACCGCGCCGGCTGATCCAGCACGGTGGGGATGTCCGGAAACACGAAATGCCACGGTGGCCGGTCGGCCTACCGTGGCATTCGTGTCGGGCCTACCGTGGCATTCGTGTCGGTTCGGCTAGAGGCGAGCGGCGATTCGTGCGCCGATCTCTTTCGTCGACGCAGTCGTGGTTCCACGCTGCGCGAGGTCCGCTGCGACAGCGGCTTCCACTCGCGCCGCTCCCGCCGCATCGCCGAGATGATCGAGTAGCAACGACACCGACAGGATGGCCGCCGTCGGATCGGCCTTCTGCTGCCCTGCGATGTCGGGAGCGCTGCCGTGCACGGGCTCGAACATGCTCGGATTGGTACCGGTCGCATCGATGTTTCCGCTTGCGGCCAAACCGATTCCACCGGTCACCGCTGCCGAGAGGTCGGTCACGATGTCGCCGAACAGATTGTCGGTGACGATGACATCGAACCGGCCCGGGTCGGTCACGAGGTGAATCATCGCGGCATCGATGTGCTGGTACGCGACCTCGACGTCCGGGAACTCCGTCGCGACCTCGTTCACAGTCCGAGCCCAGAGGCTGCCGGCGAACGTGAGCACGTTGGTCTTGTGCAGCAGCGTCAGGTGCTTGCGCCGTGTCAGAGCCCGCTCGAACCCGTTGCGCACCACCCGCTCGACGCCGTAGCGGGTGTTGACACTGACCTCGGTGGCCACCTCGTGCGGCGTGCCGACGCGAAGCGCTCCACCGTTTCCGGTGTACGGACCTTCGGTGCCCTCACGCACGACCACGACGTCGATCTGCTTGTCACCGGCCAAAGGCCCGACCACACCGGGGTACAGCTTGGCCGGGCGCAGATTGATGTGGTGATCGAGCTCGAACCGAGCTCGCAACAACAGTCCACGCTCGAGCACGCCGCTGGGCACCGACGGATCTCCGATGGCTCCCAACAGAATTGCGTCGTGCTCACGTAGTTCCGCCAACACCGAGTCCGGCAGCAGTTCTCCGGTGGCGTTGTAGCGACGAGCACCGAGGTCGTACTCGGTCTTCTCGGCACCGGGCGCAACCACGTCGAGCACGGCGAGCGCCTCGGTGACGACCTCGGGTCCGATTCCGTCCCCGGCGATGACGGCCAGCTTCATCTCACTCCTCGTGATTGTTCGACTTCGTTCGATCGACTGCGAGCGATGCTCAGGACAGGTCGACCAGCTCGATGGTGGACGCGCCGACCGCCGATGCGATGCTCGCGCTCAGCTCCTCCGGAACGTCCTTGTCGACGCGCAGCAGAATCGTTGCACCGTCGCCCTCGGAGTCCTGGCTCAGGGCGGCGGCCTGGATGTCGATGCCGGCGTCGCCGAGCAGGGTGCCGATCCGGCCGAGGCTGCCGGGCTGATCCGCGTAGTTGACGATGAGGTTCTTGCCCTCGGCACGGAGGTCGAAGTTGCGACCGTTGATGTTGACGATCTTCTCGACCTGCGTGGTACCGGTCAGCGTGCCCGCGACGTTGAGCACCGAACCGTCACCGTAGACGGCGCGGATGTCGACGACACTGCGGTGGTTCTCGCTCTCGGAGGCTGTGGTGACCTCGGCGGTGACGCCACGCTCCTCGGCCAGCGAGGGGGCGTTGACGAACGTGACCGCGTCCTCGATGACGGCGGAGAAGAGTCCGCGCAGCGCCGAGAGCTTGAGGATCTCGACGTCCTCGGTGGCGAGTTCGCCGCGAACGTCGACCGACAGCGAGGTGGGAAGTTCGGTGGACAGAGCGCCGAGCAGCACACCCTGCTTGCGCACGATCTCGAGCCACGGGGAGACCTCCTCGCCCACGGCACCACCCTTGACGTTGACGGCGTCGGGCACGAATTCGCCTGCGAGAGCAAGCAATACGGACTTGGCGACGTCGGTGCCCGCGCGGTCCTGGGCCTCGGTCGTCGACGCGCCGAGGTGCGGGGTGACGACGACCTGAGGCAGCTCGAACAGCGGGCTGTCGGTGCACGGCTCGGAGGCGTACACGTCGATTCCCGCGGCGAAGACGTGGCCACTGGTGATGGCGTCGGCCAGGGCCTGCTCGTCGACCAGTCCACCGCGAGCGGCGTTGACGACGATGACACCGGGCTTGGTCTTGGCGAGGGCTTCCTTGCCGATGATTCCCTTGGTCTCCGGGGTCTTCGGCAGGTGAACCGAGAACATGTCGGCGCGCTCGAGCAGCTCGTCCAGGCTCACCAGTTCGATGCCGAGCTGGGCGGCACGCGCGGCCGAGACGTAGGGGTCGTAGGCGATGATGTGGGTCTCGAATGCGGCGAGACGCTGCGCGAACAGCTGACCGATGCGGCCGAGTCCGACGACGCCGACGGTCTTACCGAAGATCTCGACACCGTTGAACTTGCTGCGCTTCCACTCGTGCTGACGCAGGGTGGCGTCGGCAGCGGGAATCTGGCGCGCGGCCGACAGCAACAGCGTCACCGCATGCTCGGCAGCGGTGTGGATGTTGGAGGTCGGGGCGTTGACGACGAGGACACCGCGCTCGGTGGCTGCAGGTACGTCGACGTTGTCCAGGCCGACACCGGCGCGGGCGACGATCTTGAGCTTGGTTCCGGCGGCCAGAACCTCGGCGTCGACCGTGGTCGCGGAACGCACCAGGATCGCGTCGGCCTCGGGAACCGCGGCGAGCAGCGCGGGGCGATCCGGGCCGTCGACCCAACGGACCTCGACGCCGTCGCCCAATGCCTCGACGGTGGACGGCGCAAGTTTGTCGGCGATCAGAACGACAGGACGGCCTGGCTGGCTCACGTGAAAAACTCCCTATGTCGGTTCGAGACTGTTGTCGGTGAAATTCGGAGCTGGTGCAGCAGAAACAGTTTAGAGGCCGGAGACGTCGAGCTGCGACGCCACCTGGTGCACGCACCGAAGGGCACCCCTACCGATGCAGGGGTGCCCTTCGATCAGCATGCGTGCGAACGTGATTCGATGAGAATCAAGCCGTTTCGGTGATCGGGCGATCGACCCAGCTCATCAGGTCGCGCAGCTTCTTGCCGGTGACCTCGATGGGGTGCTCGGCGTTGGCCTTGCGCAGGCCTTCGAGCTCGGTGTTGCCGTTCTCGACGTTGGCGACCAGGCGACGGGTGAACTCACCCGACTGGATGTCGGCCAGGATGGCCTTCATGCGCTCCTTGGTGCCTGCGTCGATCACGCGCGGGCCCGAGAGGTAGCCACCGAACTCCGCGGTGTCGGACACCGAGTAGTTCATCCGAGCGATGCCGCCCTCGTACATGAGGTCGACGATGAGCTTGAGCTCGTGCAGCACCTCGAAGTACGCCATCTCGGGCGCGTAGCCGGCCTCGACCATGACCTCGAAGCCCGTCTTGACGAGCTCCTCGGTGCCACCGCACAGCACGGCCTGCTCGCCGAAGAGGTCGGTCTCGGTCTCTTCCTTGAACGTGGTCTTGATGACGCCTGCGCGCGTTCCACCGATGCCCTTGGCCCAGGACAGGGCCAGTGCCTGACCTTCGCCCTTGGGGTCCTGGTCGATGGCGATGAGCGCGGGAACACCCTTGCCGTCGACGAACTGGCGACGCACGAGGTGGCCGGGGCCCTTGGGTGCGACCATGCCGACGGTGACGAACTCCGGAGCCTTGATCAGGTCGAAGTGGATGTTGAGACCGTGGCCGAAGAACAGCGCGTCGCCGTCCTTCAGGTTGGGCTCGATCTCCTCGGAGAAGATCTTGGCCTGTGCGGTGTCCGGTGCGAGCACCATGATCACGTCGGCCCATTCGGACACCTCGGCGGGAGTGCCGACCTCGAGGCCCTGCTCCTCCGCCTTGGCGCGGGACTTCGAGCCCGCTGCCAGGCCGATGCGCACATCGACACCGGAGTCGCGCAGGCTCAGCGAGTGCGCGTGGCCCTGGCTTCCGTAACCGATCACAGCGACCTTGCGGCCCTGGATGATCGACAGATCAGCATCGTCGTCGTAGAACATCTCGACTGCCACTGTTTGTAACCTTTCCTCTTCGATTTCGCTGAAAATCACGTCCGCCGCTCAGCGCGACGCTGTGATCGATTTCGGTCCACGTCCGACGGCAACGACTCCCGACTGAACTATTTCTCGAATTCCATAGGGGTCCAACATCTTCAACAACGCATCGAGCTTCGAGCGGGTGCCCGTCGCCTCGACCGTCACGGCCTCGGGAGACACGTCGATCACCTTGGCGCGGAACAGGTTCACCGTTTCGATGACCTCACTGCGCACACTGGCGTCGGCGCGGACCTTGATCAGCACCAACTCGCGAGCCACCGAGGAGTCGTCGTCCTGCTCGACGATCTTGATGACGTTGATGAGCTTGTTGAGCTGCTTGGTCACCTGTTCGAGCGGGAATTCGTCGACGGTCACCACGATCGTCATTCGCGAGATCTCGGGAATCTCGGTGCCGCCGACGGCAAGCGAGGAGATGTTGAATCCACGGCGCGAGAACAGCGCGGCGACGCGGGCCAGCACACCTGGCTTGTCCTCGACGAGGACGCTGAGGGTATGGCTCGTGCTCACTTGTCGGTGCCTTTCACGTCGTCGATCTGCGGGTGCGGGGCCTGCTCGCGCTCCATGGCCTCGTCGAGGCCGGGCTCGCTGCCCACGGTCTCGTCCTCGTCGAACAGCGGACGGATTCCGCGGGCGGCCATGATCTCGTCGTTGCCCGTTCCGGCAGCGACCATCGGCCACACCTGCGCGTCGGCTCCGACGATGAAGTCGATGACGACCGGACGATCGTTGATCGCTCGTGCCTGCGCGATCACCGCATCGACGTCCTCTTCCCGCTCGCACCGCAGCCCGACGCAACCGAGCGCCTCGGCGAGCTTCACGAAATCGGGGATGCGGACGGCACCGTGGGTACCGAGGTTGGTGTTGGAGTAGCGCTCCTCGTAGAACAGGGTCTGCCACTGGCGGACCATGCCGAGGTTGCCGTTGTTGATGAGGGCGACCTTGATCGGGATGCCCTCGACCGCACAGGTCGCGAGTTCCTGGTTGGTCATCTGGAAGCATCCGTCACCGTCGATGGCCCACACCTCGGCGTCGGGGAGGCCCCTCTTGGCACCCATTGCGGCCGGGACCGCGTACCCCATCGTTCCGAGGCCACCCGAGTTGAGCCACGTGCGCGGCTTCTCGTAGTTGATGAACTGCGCGGCCCACATCTGGTGCTGACCGACGCCGGCGCAGTAGATCGCGTCGGGTCCGGCGAACTTGCCGACCGAGCTGATGACGAACTCCGGGGACATCGATCCGTCGGCAGGGCGGTCGTAGCTCAGCGGGTAGGTCTTGCGGATGCCGTTCAGGTAGACCCACCACTGCTCGAGGTCGAGCGTGGTTCCGGTCGCGCGGTCCGCCCGCAGCGCCTCGATGAGCTCGGTGATGACCTCACGGCAGTCGCCGACGATCGGCACGTCCGCGTAGCGGTTCTTGCCGATCTCGGCCGGGTCGATGTCGGCGTGAATGACCTTGGCATCGGGGGCGAAGGACGAGAGCTGACCGGTGACGCGGTCGTCGAACCGGGCACCGAGCGTGATCAGCAGATCGCTCCGCTGCAACGCGGCCACCGCGGCGACGGTCCCGTGCATACCCGGCATTCCCAGGTTCTGATTGTGCGAGTCGGGGAACGCGCCGCGAGCCATCAGAGTGGTCACGACCGGAATTCCGGTCAGCTCGGCGAGCTCGAGCAGTTCCGCCGAGGCGTCGGCCTTGATGACGCCGCCGCCCACGTACAGCACCGGCTGCTTGGCGTCGGCGATGTAGCGGGCTGCTTCGCGGACCTGCTTGCCGTGCGGCTTGGTGACCGGACGGTATCCGGGCAGACGCATCTCCGGCGGCCACGAGAACGTGGTCTGCGCCTGCAGCACGTCCTTGGGGATGTCGACGAGCACGGCACCGGGACGGCCGGAGGAGGCGATGTAGAACGCCTCGGCCATGATGCGCGGGATGTCGGCACCGTCGGTGATGAGGAAGTTGTGCTTGGTGACCGGCATCGTGATACCCGAGATGTCGGCTTCCTGGAAGCCGTCCGTCCCGATCAGACTGCGGGCGACCTGACCGGTGATCGCGACGACCGGAACCGAATCCATCTGAGCGTCGGCCAATGGGGTCACGAGGTTGGTCGCGCCGGGACCGGACGTCGCCATGCAGACGCCGACCTTGCCGGTCGCCTGGGCGTAGCCCGTCGCGGCGTGGCCCGCACCCTGCTCGTGGCGCACCAGAATGTGGCGCACCTTCACGGAGTCGAAGAGCGGGTCGTAGACCGGGAGAACCGCGCCACCGGGAATGCCGAATACGGTGTCGACGTCGAGTTCTTCGAGGGCCCGGACGACCGACTGTGCGCCGGTGACCTTCTCCGGTGCGACGTGGCGTCGCGAACCGTTGGTCGCCGCTTCTGCGGACGGGCTGGTCGACGGGCTGGAGGCTGTCCCCGACTTACGGGTCGTAGGCCCTGGGCGTGCGGTTGGTGCGCTCACTGATTGCTTCCTCAGGAATGTGAAATTGCTGGGCGATCTCTGGGCAAGAAAAAACCCCCGTCAGCGTGAGCTGTACGAGGGTGGCGCGTCGATGCGAGTTTGAACAACCGGCTCAGGCGTTGACGCGCCGGCCGATTACGAGTATCCAATTCCGCTTCACGCGCTCGACGGTAGGCGCGCGCACAGGGAAGAGTCAAACTCGTCACGACGCAATCCCATTATGTGAGATCGCGTAGATGCAATGCGAAGATGAATGGGTGTCGTCTTCGCAGCAGTCCGAACCACCTCGGCCATCATCCCACACCGCACCCGAGTCACCGAACGGTGCCGAGGGAGCGCAACCATCGAGAACCCAGGTCATTCGAGTCCCGCGCCTCGCGCTCCTCGGCGTCGGCCTGCTGTTGTTCGGCACCGGACTGACTGCCGCCAGCTGGCCCGCGGCCATGGGTTGGCTGCTGATCCTGCCGATCGTCGCGGGCATCTGGGTGTTTCGAGTGCGTACGGTCATCTCTCCCGAGGCGATCACGGCTCGACGGTTCGTGGGTTCGGATGTGATCGCGTGGGAATCGGTGGCGGGTCTGCACTTCCCGGATCGCCGCTGGGCGCGGGTGGTCCTGACCGACAAGAGCGAGAAGTCGTTGCCGCTGGTGCGATTCGATCTGCTCCCCCAACTCGCCGTGGCCAGCGGCGGCCGGATCACCGACCCCTATGCCGCTGCAGCAGCCGCGGCCGAAGCCGAGGCCGAAGCCGAAGCCGAGGCCGAGGCTCGAGACCTCAAGGACGGCGAGGACGGCGACGAACAGGCAGCGAAGGAGCAGTAGTCGGCGGCGAGTAACCTCGTCGCTGCGAGAAACCGCCGCAACGAACGAGGACAACGCACTATGCCGCCGCTACGCTCACGGGTCACCACTGTCGGACGCAATGCCGCGGGCGCGCGCTCGCTGTGGCGCGCCACCGGAATGACCGATTCGGATTTCGGAAAGCCCATCGTCGCCATCGCGAACTCGTACACTCAGTTCGTCCCCGGCCACGTGCACCTGAAGAACGTCGGCGAGATCGTCGCCGACGCCGTCCGAGCGGCAGGCGGAGTTCCCCGGGAGTTCCACACCATCGCCGTCGACGACGGGATCGCCATGGGCCACGGCGGCATGCTGTACTCGCTGCCCAGCCGCGAGATCATCGCCGACTCCGTCGAGTACATGGCCAATGCGCACACCGCCGACGCGCTCGTCTGCATATCCAACTGCGACAAGATCACTCCCGGAATGCTCAATGCGGCGATGCGCCTGAACATCCCGGCCGTGTTCGTCTCCGGTGGACCGATGGAGGCGGGCAAGGCCGTGGTCGTCGACGGCGTCGCTCAGGCACCGACCGACCTGATCACCGCGATCTCCGCCAGTGCCAACGACGCCGTGTCCGAGGCAGGGCTCGACGAGGTCGAGCGCAGCGCGTGCCCCACGTGCGGCTCGTGCTCGGGCATGTTCACGGCGAACTCGATGAACTGCCTCACCGAGGCGCTAGGCCTGGCACTGCCCGGCAACGGCTCCACCCTGGCCACTCACCAGGCCCGTCGAGCACTGTTCACGCGTGCCGGCACCACCATCGTCGAGGCCGCTCTGAAGTACTACCGCGACGAGGACGAATCCGTACTCCCTCGCAACATCGCCACTCCGGCCGCGTTCCGCAACGCGATGGCTCTCGACGTGGCGATGGGAGGGTCAACCAACACGGTGCTGCACACCCTCGCCGCCGCACAGGAGGGCGAGGTCGACTTCGACCTGGACACCATCGACGCCATCAGCCGCAAGGTTCCGTGCCTGTCGAAGGTCTCCCCCAACTCCGATTACCACATGGAAGACGTGCACCGCGCAGGCGGAATCCCGGCTCTCCTCGGCGAACTGCGGCGCGCGAACCTCCTCGAAACCGACGTCTCGACCGTGCACACGAAGAGCTTCGAGGAGTGGCTCGACACGTGGGACATCCGATCCGGCAAGGCGTCCGCCGAGGCCGTCGAGTTGTTCCACGCCGCCCCGGGCGGAGTCCGCACCGTCGAACCGTTCTCCACGGGAAACCGCTGGTCCTCGCTCGACACCGACGCCGCAGGCGGCTGCATCCGCGATCTCGAACATGCCTACACGGTCGAGGGTGGCCTGGTGGTACTGCGCGGCAACATCGCCGTCGACGGTGCGATCCTCAAGACCGCAGGCATCGACGAGGACCTGTTCTCCTTCCAGGGTCCGGCACTGGTCGTCGAGTCGCAGGAAGAAGCCGTCTCGGCCATCCTGCAGAAGAAGATTCAGCCCGGTGACGTGCTGGTCGTTCGCTACGAGGGACCCAAGGGCGGTCCGGGCATGCAGGAGATGCTGCACCCGACGGCTTTCCTCAAGGGTGCCGGTCTGGGCAAGGTCTGCGCACTGATCACCGATGGCCGCTTCTCCGGCGGAACGTCGGGACTGTCCATCGGACACATTTCCCCCGAGGCCGCTGCCGGCGGTGTGATCGGGCTCGTGGAGAACGGCGACCAGGTCCGGATCGACGTCGCGACCCGCACCCTCGAGATCCTCGTCGACGAGGAGACCCTCGAGACGCGGCGAGCGAAGATGAACGCGTCCGAGCGACCATGGCAGCCGGTCGACCGTCAGCGCACGGTCACCACCGCTCTGCGCGCCTACGCGGCGTTGGCGACATCGGCGGACAAGGGTGCTGTTCGCTACGTCCCCTGACGGTGAAACGCACGTGAGCGGAACGTCGTAGCAGGCTACGAGGTTCCGCTCACGTGGTCTGGACGGTGTCCGGAGTCAGCGGACGACTGGGTTGGCCCCGTTGAGGAAGATCCAGATGCACACGCCCGCGGCGATACCGACGACGAGTGCGAGGAACGAACCGATCCGCGGACGGGTGGCCCATCCGCGTCGGCCGTCGAATGCGATCTTGCCCGGGCCCGTGAGAATGATCGCGGCAGCGGCGAAGCCGAGAACCGTCTCGTACTCCACGCCGCCGGTGCCCGAGAACTGCAGTCCGGGCTCGACGGCTTGCTTGAAGCACCAAGCGTTGATGATCGTGGCGAGCACAGCGGCACCTGCCAGTGGTGTTGCCAGACCCAGGATCAGCAGCGCGCCGCCGAGGGTTTCGCCTGCCGCGGCCGCGATCGCGAGGATCTCCGAGTAGCGGAATCCGGAAGTCTCCAGCAGGTTCTGAAATCCGTCGAGGCCGGGGCCGTTCCACAGTCCCACGAGCTTCTGCAGTCCGTGACCGAGAAACACCGCGCCGATGGTGACGCGAAGGATGAACAGGCCCAGGTCGGTGCTGCCGCGGCGCGCGGGAACCTCGACGGTCTCCGTACGAATCTCCGGCTCGGACGCGACTGCTGCTGCCGGAGCCGCGGCTGCGGTGGTGCCCAGATACTCGGTGGAGCGATCGGAATAGGCACTCGACGACGTGTTGTCGGAGGCCGACGGACGATCGGTCGACGAATCGGCGAAGGCGGACGGGCGATATGCCTGCATCTTCTCCGTCGGCTGTGCATCGGCCGAGCGTGCATCGGACGAGGACGAGTGCGGAAAGTCGAGTTCGTCGTCGGTTCGTGGCAGTCGGTCCGAACGCTGAGCGCCGAACGCCGTGGTCGGCGCACCCGAGGTATCGGTGCGGTCGGACGCCGGCGTCTCGGAGGTGGAACGCGAGGGTGGAATCTTCTCCGTGGGGTTGTCGTACGGGCTCTCAGCCGGTTCGTACGACGTATCCGGCCGGTTGGGGTCGCGCGGTGTATCGGTCACCTCTCCACACTAGAGCCGATGAGTGCTCGTCACCGACGTTGACGCTCACGGCCGCGTGGCGAGTCTTCCCCGGCGTTCCGTACCGTTCGAAGTATGAAGCCGGTCGGAGCGTCGCCACGAACTGCAACCGCTGCCGTCGTCGCCCTGTCGATGACCGCTGCCCTGCTCGCCGGGTGCGCCCGATTCGACGACTCGAATGCGTCGCCGTTCACTCCTGCGCCGGAGGTGGGCGCGGCCGAACTGGAGCCGACGACCCCCAGCGAGACGACGCCGCCGTCCGATCCCGATGCACCGCCACCGCCGTCCGGTCCGTGTGTCGACCCCGATCCGGCGGTCATCGCGACATGCCTGGACACCACGGGCGGGCTGGTAGCGCTCCCCGACGGACAGTCGGCGCTGGTTGCCGAGCGTCGCACCGGTCGCATCATGGAGGTCACCGCCGGCCGGACACCGGTCGAGGTGGCGCGAATCGATGTCGACGGCACCGGCGACGGCGGCCTTCTCGACATCGCGTTGTCTCCGACGTACATAGAGGACGGGTTGCTCTACGCCCTCATCACCACATCCGCGGACACCAGGGTGGTCCGCCTGGCCCAGGGCGATGTACCCAAGGACATCCTGACCGGTATCCCCCGCGGCACGACGGGCAATCGCGGGGCGATCGACTTCTACACGCCGAACGAATTGCTCGTCCTCACCGGCGACAACGGCGATCCGGGTGCGGCGGCCAGCCCGAACTCATTGTCCGGCAAGTTGTTACGGGTGACCTCACTGTCCCCGACAACGAACCCGCCGCGACCGCAGATCGCGCTCAGCGGTATCGGTACGGCGGGCGACGTCTGCACCGACGGCACCGGAAACA
This sequence comes from Rhodococcus cercidiphylli, assembly GCF_033042225.1. Lineage (NCBI taxonomy): Bacteria > Bacillati > Actinomycetota > Actinomycetes > Mycobacteriales > Nocardiaceae > Rhodococcus > Rhodococcus cercidiphylli. The sequence continues at coordinate 248,155 of NZ_JAWLKE010000001.1, read as the reverse complement.
TCTACGTCACCGACCGCACCGCGCTCGAGGATCGCCTGCAGCGCATCGACTCACTGGGCGCAGTGTTCAACCCTGTGTGGACGTGGCCGGACCGTCCGGGTGTTGCCGGATGCGCAGCGGGAGAAGGTGGCGTGGCGGTTGCACTCACAACGGCCAAAGCTGTTGCAGCACTGACCACGGACGCGAACACCGGAGCTGTCTCGGCCGAACCGACACTGCTGATCCAGGACGAGTACGGCCAGTTGAACGGCGCGACGAGCTCGGCCGATGGACAGATTCTGGTGGGCACCGTCAACAAGAACGGTGCGGAGCCCGGACCCACCGACGACCGCGTCGTCAAAGTGCCGTTCCCCGGCGGCGGCGGAGGCGGTTTCGACTGAACGAGAAACGACCGAGGCCGAGCGCTCGATTGCGCTCGGCCTCGGTCGTTCTCCGTCGTGATCAGGGCTGGCCGCAGGCCTCTAGTACGAGTTCCTTGACGCGAGCGGCATCGGCTTGGCCGCGTGTCGCCTTCATCACCGCACCGACGATGGCCCCGGCGGCCTGAACCTTGCCGCTGCGGATCTTCTCCACCACACCGGGATTCGCTGCGAGCGCCTCGTCCACGGCGGCCTGCAACTTGGTGTCGTCCTTCTCCAGTACGAGATTGCGCGCAGCCATGACCTCTGCAGGCTCACCCTCGCCCGCCAGCACCCCGTCCACGACCTGACGGGCACCGTTGTTGTTGAGCTTGCCGTCTGCGACCAACGCCGCCACCTCGGCGACCTGAGCCGGGGAGATGGACAGATCGGTCAGTTCGACGCCGGCGATGTTGGCCTGCTGCGCCAGGTACGACACCCACCACGACCGCGCCGCCTGCGCCGACGCACCCGCCTCGACCGTCGCCGCGACCAGCTCGAGCGCACCGGAATTCACCAGATCGCGCATCTCCTCGTCGGAGACACCCCACTCCTTCTGAATCCGACCGCGGCGCAACCACGGCAGCTCGGGCAACGTCGTCCGAAGCTCCTCGATCCAGGCCGCGTCGGGAGCGACGGGCGCAAGATCGGGCTCGGGGAAGTAGCGGTAGTCCTCGGCGGTCTCCTTCTTGCGGCCGGCGGTGGTGGTTCCGTCCGACTCCTGGAAGTGCCGAGTCTCCTGCGTCACCTCTCCGCCCGATTCGAGAACCGCTGCCTGACGCCGCATCTCGTACCGAACGGCAACCTCGACGCTCTTGAGCGAGTTGACGTTCTTCGTCTCGGTGCGCGTGCCGAATTCGGTTGCCGTCTTCTCCATCAGAGACACGTTGGCATCGCAGCGCAACGAGCCCTGATCCATCCGCACATCGGACACGTTCAGCGACTTCAACAGGTCGCGCAACGCGGTGACGTACGCCCGGGCGACCTCGGGCGCACGGGCACCGGTTCCGGTGATGGTCTTGGTCACGATCTCCACCAACGGAACCCCGGCACGGTTGTAATCGAGCAGCGAATGCGACGCCCCCTCGATACGGCCGGTCGCACCGCCCACGTGCGTCGACTTACCGGTGTCCTCCTCCATGTGCGCGCGCTCGATCTCGACTCGAAACGTACTGCCGTCGTCGAGCAACACATCGAGGTAGCCCTCAGTGGCGATGGGCTCGTCGTACTGCGAGATCTGATAGTTCTTCGGCTGATCCGGGTAGAAGTAGTTCTTGCGAGCGAACCGTCCCCACGGGGTGATCGAGCAATTGAGCGCCAGCCCGATCCGAATCGCCGACTCCACCGCAGCCGAGTTCACCACCGGAAGCGCGCCGGGAAGGCTCAGGCACACCGGGCACACCTGGGTGTTCGGCTCGGCACCGAATTCGGTGGGGCAACCGCAGAACATCTTGGTCGCCGTGCCCAACTCCACGTGGACCTCCATGCCCAACACGGGGTCGAACTTGGCGAGCACATCGTCGTAATCGATCAGATCGACGGTTGCAGCAGTCATGGTCAGTAGTTTATGCGTTGCACACGACGCGCGAGTAACCACGTGCACTCGTTACCGTGCACGGGTGACTCCCCCAGAGAAGCAGACACTGTCCATGACCGTGCTGATGACACCCGACATGGCCAACTTCTCTGGCAACGTCCACGGCGGCACGATTCTCAAGTTCCTGGACCAGGTGGCGTACGCCTGCGCCAGCCGCTACGCGGGGGCCTATGTCGTGACTCTGTCGGTCGATCGCGTCGTGTTTCGCGAACCCATCCACGTCGGAGAACTGGTCACGTTCTCCGCGTCGGTCAACTACACCGGCCGCACCTCCATGGAGGTCGGTATCCGCGTGGAAACCGAGAACATTCAGCGCGGTGAATTGCGCCACACCAACAGCTGCTACTTCACCATGGTCGCGATCGGCGACGACGGCAAGCCGAAGACATTGCCCCAGTTGACGCCGACCACCGAGGTCGGTGCTCAGCGCTTCGAGGCAGCGCGGCGACGGCGCGAACTACGCCGCGAGACCGAGGAACGCGAAGCCGAAATCCAGCAGGCCTCCGGTCGCATCTGACGGCTCACGACGCCACACCGAATTCAGCCGAAGAACGCGGCGGCGTCGTCGTATCGGGTCTGCGGTACCCGCTTGAGTTGCTTGGTGGCCTCGGCCAGAGACACCAGGCCGATCTCGGTGCCGCGCAACGAGACCATCTTGCCGAAGTCTCCCGAATGCGCCGCATCGGTCGCGTTGACGCCGAATCGTGTTGCGAGAACACGGTCGTACGGCGTCGGCGTTCCACCGCGCTGGACATGGCCCAGCACCGTGGTGCGTACTTCCTTGTTGATGCGGCGCTCGATCTCGACGCCGAGCTGGTGGGCAACTCCGGTGAATCGAACGTGGCCGAACTCGTCGATTCCGCCGTCGAGAAGCTGCATCGAGCCCTCGATCGGCTTGGCACCCTCGGCGACGACACAGATGAAGTGCGAGTCTCCGCGCTGAAAACGCTTGCGCACCAACGTGCACACCTCTTCGACGTCGAACGGCTGCTCGGGAATGAGCGTCATGTGCGAACCGGACGCCAGGCCGGCGTGCAGAGCGATCCACCCCGCGTGCCGACCCATCACCTCGACGAGCATCACGCGCTGATGGGATTCTGCGGTGCTGTGCAGTCGGTCGATCGCATCGGTGGCGATGGTCAGAGCCGTGTCGAAGCCGAATGTGACGTCGGTGCAATCGATGTCGTTGTCGATCGTCTTGGGCACACCGACCACCGGCACACCCTCTTCCGACAACCACGCGGCAGCGGTGAGGGTTCCTTCGCCGCCGATCGGGATCAACACGTCGATGCCGTTGTCCTCGAGAGTCTGCTTGACCCGATCGAGTCCGGCGCGCAATACATCCGGATTGGTGCGCGCGGTGCCGAGCATCGTGCCGCCCTTGGTGAGCAACCGGTCGTTGCGGTCGTCGTTACGCAGTTGCACCCGACGGTCTTCGAGAAGCCCGCGCCAGCCGTCCTGGAAACCGACGACGGTGGAGCCGTACCGGGCGTCCGCGGTGCGTACGACTGCGCGGATCACCGCATTGAGCCCTGGGCAATCGCCGCCTCCGGTCAGAACTCCGATGCGCATCGATTTTCGCCTCTCTGCTCGCAGGTCCGTGAAGCGGACCCGGTGACGGACGTCAGCCTAATCGGGCGTGGGATGCTGCGCGCGTCGGTACCGTTCGGTGCTCACTTCGTCGAGGCGAGGCCGTGCGTCAGTCGAGCAGACCCACACGCTCGCCGAGCCAGTCCATCTCCTGTTCCAGCGCCGGAGCCCAGACCTGCATCGAGTGTCCACCGGGCAGCTCGCTGTAGTGCGCGTCCACACCGGATGCCACTGCAGCCTCGAACGCACGCTCGGTCTGCGGCCGGAACTCTTCGTCGTCGGCACCCACGACGAAGGCACCGGCCGAATCGGGAAAGCTGTTGCGCGAGAGTATGTTCAGCGGCGTCGTGCGCTCGAAACACGCCTCGTTCGCCGGGGTGTCCGTGCCGTATGCCGCTGTAACGGACTCGCTTCTCGTGCCCCGACGTTGCTCGTCCTCACCCGAGATGTCGAGAAAGGTGGGGTACACCGACGGTGCTGTCACCGCCAGCTGCAGCGCGCACGTTCCCCCGTAGGAATACCCGCCGACCGCCCAGGCCCTCGGATCCGAGGACACCCGAAAATTCGACCGAATCCAGTGCGGCACATCGACCGACAAGTACGTCGCGGCATTTCCGAGATTCGAATCCATGCACATCGGATTCGCCTCGGTGTCACCCAGACCGTCGGCCACCACGACGATCGGGGCCGCACCGCCGTGCCGCGCCGCGAAGGCGTCCATCGTCTGGGCCAGACGACCACCCTCGATCCAGTCGACGACGTGGCCGGGTTGGCCGGTGAGCAGCACCAGCACCGGTAGATCGCTCGCTCCGGCGTCGTACGACGCCGGAACGTAGACGGTGGCGGGCCGCGCGGCGAAGTGCGACACAGTGCCGGGCACGTCCACATCGACCAACCTGCCGGTGCCCTCGGTCACGGCCGGACGGTGGCCCAGCGCCACGGCCACCGTCGGGTATCGAGTGACGGTCAGATTGGTGAGCACCGTCGCCGCCAACAGAAGCGACGCCACGAGACCGAGAGCGCTCAGCGAGCCGAACACCGCTCCCAGTGCTCGGCCTCGTCGGACCCGCAGGACGACAGCGACGGCCAGGACCGACGTCACGACAACGGCCGCCGTCGACGCGAGCACGGGCACTGCACCGGAGAGCAAGGGCAGATGAGCCAGATCGGCAGCCCACCGATGCAGCACCTCGAACTACCTCAGATCGCCGCGAGCGGCCTCGTATGCGGCACCGACGCGGTAGAGCCGCTCGTCCGCGAACGCCGGAGCCATGATCTGCAGACCCACGGGTAGTCCGTCCTCGGAGGCAAGACCCGACGGAACCGACATCGCGCAGTGACCGGCAAGGTTGGTCGGCAGCGTGCAGAGGTCGTTGAGGTACATCGCCATCGGGTCGCCGACCTTGTCCCCCAACGGGAATGCCGTCGTCGGGGTCGTCGGCGACACCAGCACGTCGACCTTCTCGTATGCGGCATCGAAGTCACGTGCGATGAGCGTGCGCACCTTCAGAGCAGAGCCGTAGTAGGCGTCGTAATATCCCGCGGAGAGGGCGTACGTCCCGATCATGATGCGACGCTTGACTTCCGGCCCGAACCCCTGCGCGCGCGTGGTGGCCATGACCTGCTCGGCGCTGTGCTTGCCGTCGTCCCCCGCACGCAATCCGTACCGCATGCCGTCGAACCGAGCCAGGTTGGACGACACCTCCGACGGAAGGATCAGGTAGTAAGCGGCCAGTGCATGCACGAAGTTGGGGCACGACACCTCGACCACCTCGGCACCGAGTTCGGTGAGTGCGGCGACCGCAGCATCGAACGACGAGATCACACCGGGCTGGTACTTGTCCGAGTGCAATTCCTTCACCACACCGACGCGCACGCCCGTCAGGTCACCGCGAGCACCCTCTCGTGCCGCTGCGACCACCGGTCGAACAGCCGTGTCGACCGATGTGGAGTCCCGCGCGTCGTATCCGGCGATGACCTCGTGCAGCAACGCGGTGTCGAGCACGGTCCGACCACATGGGCCACCCTGATCGAGTGACGAGGCACAGGCGATCAGTCCGTAGCGCGAGACGCTGCCGTAGGTCGGCTTGGTTCCCACGGTGCCGGTCAGAGCCGCCGGCTGACGGATCGATCCACCGGTGTCGGTGCCGATGGCCAGCGGGGCCTGGTACGACGCGAGCGCCGCAGCACTGCCGCCGCCGGAGCCGCCGGGGATGCGAGTGGTGTCCCAGGGGTTCTTGGTCGGTCCGTACGCCGAGTTCTCGGTGGACGAGCCCATCGCGAACTCGTCCATGTTCGTCTTGCCCAGCACCGGAATGCCCGCGGCCCGCAGCTTCGTGGTCAGCGTCGCGTCGTAGGGCGACATCCACCCGTCGAGAATCTTCGATCCGGCCGTCGTCGGCATGTCGGTCGTGGTGAACACGTCCTTGAGAGCAAGCGGCACGCCGGCCAGAGCCGAGGCAGGTGCGTGTCCCGCCGACAGTCCCGAATCGACGTCGGTCGCTGCTGCGAGTGCCTCGGCTCCTGCGACGTGCAGAAATGCGTGCAGGTCACCATCGACCTCGGAGATCCGGTCGAGATGCGCCTGGGTCACCTCGACGGCGCTGATCTCACGCGCGTGGATGCGGGTGGCGAGCTCGGACGCGTCGAGCTTCGTCAGGTCGGTCATTCGCTCTCTCCCAGAATCTGCGGCACCGCGAAACGGCCCTCCTCGGCGTTCGGTGCACCGGACAGCGATTGCTCCGGCGTCAGGCCTGGAACGATCACGTCGGGACGCGTCACGTTCACGATGTCACTGGGGTTGGCCGTCGGCGGAACGTCGTCCGTCGCCACTTCGGCCACTGCCTTGACGTGATGAAGAATCGAGTCCAACTGGCCGGCGAACTCGTCGAGTTCGGCGTCGCTGAGAGCCAAGCGCGACAGCCGGGCGAGGTGAGCGACCTCGTCGCGGGAGATGTCTGGCACCGCGTAGACCCCTTTCAGACGGTAGGAGCGGAGCCTGCAGAAGCGGCCCCGTATTCGTGCAGAGCGAACCTCACGGGTTCGCGAACGCGGTCCAGCCTAGTGCGTAGTGTTACGCGGGCTTCGCGCACTCCTCGTGGGCACAGCGGGTGTCGGAATTGTCACGGCCCGCGTTGCGCGACGTACCGGACAGGTCGAAGATGCAAGGATTGCTCGCGCCGGGGTGCACAGTGTTCCCTTCTGCCAGCCAGCAACGACCGCTGACGCTGGGGTGGCCGCAGTACGCCAGAAGTCGAAAGGGAGCGTGACATGTCCTACCTGCTCCGCGTCCAACTGCCGGATCGTCCGGGCAGCCTCGGATCGTTGGCCGTCGCGCTCGGTTCGGTCGGGGCGGACATCCTCTCCCTCGACGTCATCGAACGCGGCGACGGTTATGCGGTCGACGATCTGGTGGTCGACGTTGCTCCGGGTTCGCTTCCGGACACGCTGATCACGGCTGCCGAGAACCTCACCGATGTCCGGGTCGATTCCATCCGCCCATACACCGGCGTCCTCGACACGCATCGTGAACTGGAATTGATCGATCGCGTCGCCGCGGCGTCCGACGATCGACTTCAGGTGCTCGTCGACGGAGCTCCCCGCGTCCTCCGAGTGGGGTGGAGCACCGTCGTCGCCACCAACGCGCACGGCCCGTTCCGTCTGGTGGGCAGCTCGGGGGCTCCCGAGACTCACGCCGCCGAGCTGCCGTGGTTCCCGCTGAGCGCCCCCGCTGCTCTGGATTCCGACGCCGAGTGGGTGCCCCAGGTATGGCGCGACATGGACACCAAGATCGCCGCTGCTCCCCTCGGCACCACCGGCACCGTGCTGATGCTGGGCAGGCCTGGCGGCCCGGAGTTCAGACCCTCCGAGGTTGCCCGACTCGGTTATCTCGCCGGCATCGTCGCGACGGTACTGAACTGACGCGACCGAACCGACGCGACCGAACGGACGCGTCCCGACCCGATCAATCCGCCGAATCGGGTTCTGATTCGGTCGGAGCCACCGCATCGGGTCCCTCGGTCAACAGCAGGGTGAAACCCGCTTCGTCGAGTACCGGCACGCCGAGCTCGATTGCCTTGTCGTGCTTGGACCCCGGAGCTTCGCCGACGACCACGAACGCCGTTTTCTTGGACACCGAACCTGCAGCCTTGCCACCTCGCAGCAGAATCGCTTCCTTGGCCTCGTCACGTGAGTAGGACGTCAGCGACCCGGTGACCACGATCGATAGCCCCTCCAGGTTCCGCTCGATCGACGCATCACGCTCGTCTTCCATCCGAACGCCCGCTGCCTGCCACTTGTCGACGATGGCGCGGTGCCAGTCGACCTCGAACCACTCGGAGACTGCGGCCGCGATGGTGCCACCCACCCCGTCGACCGCCGAGAGCTCCTCGACCGACGCCGCGCGTATCCGCTCGAGGCTGCCGAACTCCCCTGCCAGTGCTCGGGCTGCCGACGGCCCCACGTGCCGAATGGACAGACTGACCAGCACCCGCCACAGCGGCTGATTCCGTGCGGTGGCCAAGTTGTCGAGCAACTTTCGACCGGTGGCGGACAACGACCCGGATTTGGTGCGAAAGATCGCCGTCTTCATCAGGTCGTCCTCGGTGAGCGAGAACAGATCGCCCTCGTCCTCGATGGCGCCGGTGGCCAACAGGTCGGATGCGGCCTCGTACCCGAGGCCCTCGATGTCGAATCGCTGCCGCTCGGCGACGAAGAACACTCGCTCGCGGCGCTGCGCCGGGCAGAACTGCGAGTTGGGGCACCGCAGGTCGGCGTCACCCTCCTTGGCCGGGGCCAGTGGCGTCGAACACTCCGGGCACTCGGTGGGCATGACGAACTCGGTCTCATCGCCGGTCCTGGCGTCGACGACCGGGCCGAGAACCTCCGGAATGACCTCTCCCGCTTTGCGAATGGTCACGGTGTCACCGATCAGAACGCCCTTGCGCTTGACCTCCGAACCGTTGTGCAGCGTCGCCAGCGACACTGTGGACCCGGCCACGAGCACCGGCGTCATGTACGCGAACGGCGTCACTCGGCCCGTCCGGCCCACGCTGACGCGGATGTCGAGCAGCGTCGTGGTGACTTCCTCGGGTGGGTACTTGAACGCGATGGCCCACCGCGGCGCGCGAGACGTCGTCCCCAGTCGACGATGCAGCGACATGTCGTCGATCTTGACGACCAGGCCGTCGATTTCGTGTTCGACGTCGTGTCGGTGCTGGTCCCAGTAGACAACTTTCTCGACGACGGCGTCGACGCCCCGTACTCGGGTCGTGTGGGTGGAGATGGGCAGCCCCCAGGCGCGAAGCGCCTCGTACGCGTGCCACTGCGACTCCGGGGTGAAACCCACCATGCGACCGAAGCCGTGGCAGATCATTCCCAGACGTCGCTTGGAGGTGACCGCCGGATTCTTCTGTCGCAGCGACCCCGCCGCCGAGTTTCGTGGATTCGCGAACGGGGGCTTGCCCTCTGCCACGAGCGAGGCGTTGAGCGCCTGGAAATCCTCGAGCCGGAAGAAAACCTCGCCGCGCACTTCCAACAACTCCGGCACGGGGTACTGCTCGCTACCCGTCAGAGTGTCCGGGATGTCGTCGATCGTGCGTGCGTTGAGCGTCACGTCCTCACCGGTCCGCCCGTCACCTCGGGTGGCACCGCGCACGAGCGCCCCGTTCTCGTACACCAGATTCAGTGCAACGCCGTCGATCTTGACCTCGCACAGATACTCCAGATCAGGCCCTGCCTCGGTCTCGACTCTTTTGGCCCAGGCACGTAGCTCGTCGTGATCGAACACGTTGTCCAAGCTCAACATTCGCTCGAGATGGTCCACGGCGGTGAATTCCGTCGCGAAGCCACCCCCGACGAGTTGCGTCGGTGAATCCGCGGTGCGCAGATCCGGGTGTGCTTCTTCCAGCTCGTTCAGCTCACGCAGCAACGCGTCGAACTCGCCGTCGGACACGATCGGCGCGTCGCGCACGTAGTAGCGGAACTGATGACCGCGTACTTCCTCGGCCAGCATCTGCCATCGCTCACGATCGGCCGACGACGCGGCATCGAGTTCGACACCGACGGTCCCTGCGGTCTCGTCGTTTCCTGCGGGCGGTTCGGTCGCTTCGGGCACGTGTCGAAGATTATCCGAACCCACCGACAGAGAAGCACGGGCTGCAGCCCAGCGACTACCGCCCCAGCAGACCCAGCAACAGCGTCGCGGCGATGATCGCCACCGCGCAGACACCGGCGGTCAAGGCGAATCCGGTCACGAAGGAGTCGGCGTAGATTCCGCCGAGCACGGAGGCCATCACCGACAGCAGCACTCCGGCAGGCAGTCCACGTCGCTGAGCATCCGATAGCCGATACATCGCACGATCATCGCAGAGGTCCCACCCAGGCACACCGGCGCATCGAGCGACGTCGGTTCGAGGGCTCAGATCTCGTCGATGACCAAGCTGTTTCCCCCGGACTGCTTGGACCGGTACATCGCCGCGTCCGCCGTACGGGCTGCTCTGCCGACCACGGACTTCCCCACGTCCCACAGAGCCGAATCCTCGCGCAACAACGCCATTCCCACGCTGACGGTGACGGGGATGTCGTCGCGGTGGTCGCAGAGCACCCGAACCGCGTCGAAGCCGAGATCGACCATCCCCCGCGCATCACCGACCATGGCGACGAGGAACTCTTCTCCACCGGTTCGGGCGAGCACTCCGCCCTGATGCCGGACCAAGCGGCGCAGCCGATCGGCGACGCGCACGATCACTTCGTCGCCGCGGCTGTGCCCGAATCGGTCGTTGACGGACTTGAACTTGTCGATGTCGACAACCAGGAAGGCCATGGACATACCCCGCTTGCTGGCCTGATGCCACAGGTCCAGCAGTTCGCTGTCGATGCCGCGCCGGTTGTACACCCCGGTCAGCGGATCGAGAACCGATCGCTTGGCGTCGTTGGACAGCGTCGTCCACGCCACCTGAGCGAACACCGGTACACCGACGGTGGCGAGAAGGAGAACCACAGTGGCCGTCGCCACCGAAGGCCCGTCGATGTATTCGACCTCCCCGTTCATCACTGCCAGGAACACGCGGACGCCGAACCCGATGATGAACGTCGCGGTCCATACCAGGTGCGCCACCAGCAGTCGCGGACTGAGGAAGTAAGTGCAGAACGCCCCCGTGACGGCGAACAACACGGTTCCGATCAAGGACGCGACGGGTGCGTACAGAATCAACACCGAGGTCGTGAGAATGTCCCCGAAGGCCAGAAACGCGACGAAGAACTTCTTCCCGGGCAGCGGCCCGAACACACACCGCGCGGCGACGAACACCTGGGTGACGAGAACGAAGAGAACCCAGCCGATCGCCACACTGCCCTGAGGACCGAGATCGCTGAACAGCATCAGTATCGACGTGACGGCGTACAGCATCGTGGCGGTGCCGAACACGGCACGAATGATCCCGGTCAGCGGACGGGTCGATCTGTGATTGAGGATCCACTCGAAATCGTGCGGAGCCCGATACCAGTCGGAGGTGGCCGCGGCCAGTTTCGCCAGGAGACCTCGGCGGTGCCTGCCGGAACGCCGGAGGGAGGCAACCTCGTCGAAGTCGCGACCACCTGATGCCATTTCCGAACTCCCACGTATTCAACAGACCCCCAACGGCCATGTGAATAGTGTCACACCTGTTCGACGTACTAATAGTAGTGGGCTCGATCGTCCGGAGTCCGCGGTGTTTCACTCCGTCCGGCTGTGTGATCTCACAACGAATCGGGTGAATCTCCGAACGCGGCGGCCACGTCGTGGGCGAGTCCTGTTGCGCGACGGGCCCACTCCGGTGTGCTGCCCGCCAATCCACATGCAGGCGTCGCAGAAATCCGGGAGGCCAGAACCGACCTGTCGAAACCGAGTCGGTCGATCAATGTGACACCCGGCTCGGCCAGTTCCCGCCATTGAGGCGGCCGCGCGGGGGCTTCGGACGGAATCAACCCGAGCATCAGTGTCTTGCCGGATTGCAGCAGCTCGCCGACTCCGTCGAAGTCGCTGCGGCGCAGCGCAGTCGCGTCGACGGAAACCGCAACGGCACGCGAACGGCGAAGAAGATCGAAGGGAACGTCGCCGTCGCAGCAATGCACCGCAACGGGAAGGTCGATCGTCTCGATCAGTGAATCCAGCAGGTCCAGAACGTTCGGTTCCGGGACTGCCCGCACCGAATCGAGGCCGGTGATGCCCGTCAGGCTACCGGCCAGAACGGCTGCGAGACTTGGTTCGTCGAGCTGAACGACGACCTCGACCCCCAGCCGACGCGTCATCTCCGCACAATGCAGACGCAGTCCTTCGCCGAGAGATTCGGCGAAATGCCGCAGCGCCCCGCGATCGGTCAGGGCCCGATGCCCGTGCCGAAGTTCGACCTGCGCTGCCATCGTGAACGGACCGGCGGCCTGGACCTTGATGGTGCGGCCACTACCGCGAAGGCCCGAGACCTCCCACAATTCCTCGAGCACATCGAGGTCCTCGGCCAGGAAATCGGTCGCCCGACGGCCGGCGAGCATAGGACGTGGCACGACGCGATAGCCGGAGGTGCGTACGTCGAGTTCGACGTCGACCATGATGGCGCCGGTGCGCCCGATCATGTCCGCGCCCAGACCGCGGGCCGGAAGTTCGACGATGTGCGGAAGCTCGGTGAACTCCCCTACGACGACCGCCGCGGCCTCACGGATGTCGGTGCCCGGCCACGAACCGATACCGGTCGCGAGCCCCGCGAAAACGCTCGGGGTCACTCGCGCTCGGATCGAGTGCCCGAGATGGTCGAGCTGCCGATGACGATGTCTCCGTGAATGTCCTTGCGGTACAGCACCGCTGCCTGCCCCTTGGCCACACCGGTCAGAGGAGCCCGCAGTTGGATCTCCATGCCGTCGCCCGCTGCCTCGGCGACGGCCTCGGTCAGTCCACCGTGCGCGCGAACCTGGACGACGCACTCGATGGGGCCGGTCGGGGCGGTGCCTTCGGTCCACACTGCGCGGTCACCGCTGATCGCCCAGACGTCGAGCTTCTGCGCGGAGCCGACCATGACCGTGCCACTGTCGGGTTCGATCGACGTCACGTAACGGGGACGGCCGTCGGCGGCCGGTCCTTCCACACCGAGACCCTTGCGTTGCCCGATGGTGAAGCCGTGCACGCCCTCGTGATCGGCCAGTTCGGCTCCGGTCTCGGAGTCGACGACCTTGCCCGGGCGCACGCCGATGCGCGCGCCCAGGAATGCGCGAGTGTCGCCAGAGGGGATGAAGCAGATGTCGTGACTGTCGGGCTTGTCGGCAACTGCCAACCCTCGCTCGGCAGCTTCCTCGCGAATCTCGGACTTCGGTGTGTCGCCGATGGGGAACATCGCACGCGAGAGCTGTGCCTGGTTCAGTACCGCCAACACGTACGACTGGTCCTTGTCCGCGTCCACGGCACGTCGCAGGACGCCGTCGTGCAGTTGCGCGTAGTGCCCGGTCGCCACGGCGTCGAAGCCCAGCGCGAGGGCGCGGTCCGCCAGAGCGGAGAACTTGATCTTCTCGTTGCAGCGCAAGCACGGATTCGGGGTCTCGCCCGCAGCATAGGACGCGACGAAATCGTCGATGACGTCCTCTTTGAAGCGATCGGCGAAATCCCATACGTAGAAGGGGATTCCGAGTACGTCGGCAGCGCGACGAGCATCACCCGCGTCTTCCTTGGAACAGCAACCACGCGAACCGGTGCGCAGAGCTCCCGGAGCGGTCGACAGAGCCAGGTGCACGCCGACGACGTCGTGGCCCTCGTCCACGGCACGGGCCGCGGCCACGGCCGAGTCGACTCCCCCGCTCATAGCAGCCAGAACACGCATCAGCGATTTCCTCCTCGAGCTCCGACGCCGGCCATTCCGGCGGCGCGAGCACGTTCGACGACCTGCGGCAGAACCGCAAGCACAGTGGTGACGTCCGATTCGGACGAGCCGGCTCCCAGCGAGAACCGCAGTGATCCACGGGCGACGGCCGGATCGCACCCCAGCGCAATCAGTACATGGCTGGCGCTGGCGACGCCTGCGGTGCACGCCGAGCCCGTCGAGCATTCTATGCCCGCCGCGTCGAGCAACATCAACAGCGAATCACCCTCGCACCCGGGAAAGGTGAAATGCACGTTCCCGGCCAGCCGGTCGTCGCCTTCCGGACCGTTGAGGATCGCGTCGGGAACGGCGTCTCGGATTCCGGCGATCAACCGATCTCGTAGTGCTCCGAGTTCTGCTCGGTGCCGCACGGAGTCCTCGACGGTCGAACGCAGCGCAGCCGCCATCGCGACGACGCCTGCAGTGTCCGGAGTGCCCGATCGAACGTCTCGCTCGTGCCCTCCGCCGTGGAAGAGCGGAACACACGGGACCTGGCGGCCGAGCAACAACGCTCCGACGCCCTGGGGTCCGCCGAACTTGTGCGCGGCGATGCTGAGGGCGGACAGGCCGCTCGCGGAGAACCCGACGGGCAGATGCGGCACGGCCTGGACCGCATCGCTGTGCATCGGAACCCCGTATTCGGCGGCCACGCCTGCGAGCTCGGCGATCGGCATGACGGTGCCGATTTCGTTGTTGGCCCACATGATCGTCACCAACGCGGTCTCGTCGGCATGCAGGGCCAGCTCGGCGCGCAGGGCATCCGGGGTGACCCGCCCCTCGGCGTCGACCGGGAGCCACGTGACACTCGCACCGTCGTGTGCGACGAGCCACTCCACTGCGTCGAGCACCGCGTGATGTTCAACCGAGCTGGCGATGATTCTGGTCAGTGCCGCATCGGAGTCTCGACGGGCCGCGAAGATGCCCTTGACGGCAAGGTTGTCACTCTCGGTACCGCCGGAGGTGAAGATCACCTCGGACGGGCGCGCGCCCAGGTCCGCAGCAATCGACTCGCGGGATTCCTCCACCCGACGCCGAGCGGACCGACCGGAGGTGTGCAGCGAGGACGCGTTGCCCACCGTGGCGAACACAGATGTCATCGCCTCGATCGCGCTCGGCAACATCGGGGTCGTCGCTGCGTGATCGAGGTACACCGGTGGCCGCGGCGGGACGGGAGCAGTCGTACTGCGCACAGAAGGCATAACAGGCTAGACGATACCCGCTGCCGTGACCGCGGACCTACCTGCGCGAGGTGGGTCCGCGGTCACGGTGATCGATACTCGGTCAGGCCGCCGCGACCTTCGGCGGCACCGGGCTGCGTTCGGCCTCGGCCACGACCTCGTGCACAGCTGGGTCGTAGACGTCGTCCCGGCGAATCGCCACCTCGCACCGCCGGGCGAGGTCGCGTCGATCGCCGCCGGGTGCCTCCGGGGCCGTGAACTCCACCTCGGCGCGCAGTCCTCGCAGTCGGAAGATCCGGCCGATGGAGGCACCGATCGTTTCGTCTCCCACGAAGCACGTGGCGGTGGTCTGCTCGCCGGTCCGGTCGACGTAGCGCAGCCGAATCGGTTGTACCCAGGTCTCCGAATCGATCGCGGCCTGCAGCAGCGCCGGCCGTAGCGAGCCGTAAGCACGACCACACCAGGTGGTGGCCTCGGGGAAGACGACGACCGACCCGCCTGCGCGGACACGATCGGCAACCTGATCGACGACGCCGGGGAGCTGATGCAGTCGAGCTCGATCGATCGGAAGTACCTTCATGGCCCGCGCCAGGCGACCGAGCAGCGGCCAGTCGATCAGGTCGGCACGCGCCACGAAGGTCGACGGCTGTACCGCGGTGAGCACGACGACGTCGGTCCAGGAGATGTGACCGGCGACGTGCAGTGCACCTGCGGCGGTGCGGGAGCGTTCGCGGTCGGAGCGAGCGTCGAGCACGGTCAGATCGATCCCGATGGCGAACAGCAGAGTGCGAGCACCGATCCGCGTCAGCGAGCGGCGAACCCGCGGGAACGGAACCCCGAGGACGACCAACACCGGCAGCAACCCGAAGGCCACCATCGCCAGTGCGATTCGGAGCGCGAGGACGATTCGTCCCACCGTCGGTGGGTTCTTCGGCAGACAACCGTCACTGCACGGCGACGACGGCATCCACGCGTGCACGATCGGTCGTGTCACCGGACACCCGACTCGAACGTCGTTGCTGCCGAACGTAACCGGTCGAGATAGCGAGTGTTGGCCTCGTGCAGCCCGAGCAATGCGACGAAATCGGCGACACCGAATTCCGGATCATGAGCCGGCTCACCGCAGATAGAGGCACCGAGCCGGAGGTAGCCGTTCATCAACGGCGGCATCGACGTTCGCTTCGCGGGTTCGATGTCGATCAGATCCACCCCGTCGACGACGACCGGAGCGTACGGCCGGACCCGACGGTCGGGCGGCGTGGCGTGCTTGTCCAACAGGCGGTCTCGAACACCGCGAACGTTGGCCCCGATCGGATCCCCTGGTGCCGACTGCATGGGCACCGACACGCACCCCATGACCCACTCGTATCCCGTCACATCGAGGTAGTGCAGGATTCCGGCCCACATCAGCCCGAGCACGGACCCGGACCGGTGATCGGGATGAACTGCAGCCCTTCCCATTTCGACGATGTTCATGCCGACTGGATCGAGCGCGGAGATATCGAATTCGGTTGCCGTGTAGTACCCGCCGGCGGACACGGCGGCCTGCGGAGGCAACATGCGGTAGCAGCCGACGAACGTGTCGGTCCACTGGTCACGAACGAGCAGGTGATCACAGAATTCGTCGAACCGATCGGCGTCGAGGCCGTCGGTGTCGGTGGGAATGGAAAACCCCGGCTCGGAAGCGAACACCTCGTAGCGCAGACGCTGCGCGGCGAGTCGGTGCTCCGGGTCGGTGGACAACACCAGCGAATAACGGTCGGTGGCCGGGACGATCGATGCAGTCGAGCTCATGACGGAAGTGGTCATGAGGTGTGTCTAACGAGCGGGGAAGGCCACCGGGCATCGTCGGGGAAACGTGTCGGAAGAGTTTGTGTGAACAAGGTTGCGCTGCCCGAGACGACAGGCCCCCACCGCGCGAGCGGTGGGGGCCTGTCGTCGAACAGCGCTGGAGGCTATCCCTTGTGCTTCTTGACTGCCTCGGTCAGCTGCGGTGCGACGTTGAAGAGGTCACCGACGATGCCGTAGTCGGCGATCTCGAAGATGGGCGCTTCCTCGTCCTTGTTGACCGCGACGATCGTCTTCGAGGTCTGCATGCCTGCACGGTGCTGGATGGCTCCGGAGATACCCAGCGCGACGTACAGCTGCGGGGAAACGGTCTTGCCCGTCTGACCCACCTGGAACTGGCCGGGGTAGTAGCCGGAGTCGACAGCGGCGCGCGAGGCACCGACTGCGGCACCGAGCGAGTCGGCCAGACTCTCGACGACGGAGAACTTGTCGGCGCTGCCGACACCACGTCCACCGGACACGACGACCGATGCCTCGGTGAGCTCCGGACGGTCGCCGCCGACGATCGGGTCACGTGAGGTGACCTTGACGGCCCCTTCTTCCTGCGCGGGAACCTCGACGGTTTCGCGGGTGCCCGCTCCGGCCTTCGGCTCGGCCTCGACTGCACCGGGGCGCAGCGAGATGACCGGAACGTCGCCGTTGGCCTTGGCCTCGACGGTGAACGCGCCACCGAAGATGGAGTAGACGGCACTGCCGTCGCCGTTGATTGCGACGACGTCGTTGTGGTAGCCCGAGCCGAGGCGTGCTGCGAGTCGTCCCGCAACTTCCTTGCCCTCGATCGTGGCAGCGGTGATGATCGCTGCCGGTGAGACCGACTCCGCGAGTGCCGACAGCACGTCGACCTTCGGGGTGACGAGGAATCCGTCGACCGCGTCGGATTCGGCGGCGTAGATCTTCTCGGCACCGGCTTCGGTCAGTGCGTCGGCGACCTTGTCGGTGGTGCCGACCGGGCCGGTGACGACCGCGGACGGCTCACCCAGCGCACGAGCGGCGGTGATCAGCTCGGTGCTGACCTTCTTCAGTGTTCCCTCGACGTGCTCCACGAGCACGAGTACTTCTGCCATGACTTGCTCCTCGTTTGTCTTCGATTGCTCGGTGGGGCGGGATCAGATGATCTTCTGGCCGACGAGGTAGGTGGCGATCTTGTCGCCGCCGTCGCCCTCGTCGGTGAGCCGCTCGCCTGCAGTCTTGGGAGGCTTGGGGGTGGACGACGTGACGGTCGTTCCCGCGTTGTCGACGCCGACGATGCCGTCCTCGACACCGATGTCGGCGAGCGTGATGGTCTGCACCGTCTTCTTCTTCGCGGCCATGATGCCCTTGAAGGACGGGAAGCGCGGTTCGTTGATCTTCTCGGTGACGCTCACGATGGCGGGCAACGCGGCTTCGAGGCCGAAGATGCCCTCGTCGGTCTCCCGCTCGCCGGTGACCTTGCCGTCGGCTACGACGAGCTTGCGCATCTGCGTCAGGGCCGGGATCTGCAGGTATTCGGCGATGATCGCGGGAACGGCACCGGTGCGGCCGTCGGTGGCCTCGTTGCCGGCGATGATGAGATCGGCCGGCTCGTCGTTCTCGAATGCGACGTTGCCGAGCGCTGCGGCCAGCGCGTATCCGGTCTGGATCGCGTCGGAGCCGTGCAGGGTCGGGTCGTTGAGGTGCACTGCGCTGTCTGCACCCATCGACAAGGCCTTGCGAATGGCGTCGGTGGCGCGGTCGGGGCCTGCGGACAGAACCTTCACCTCACCGCCCTGGGCTTCCTTGATGAGCAGTGCTTCTTCGACGGCCCGCTCGTTGATCTCGTCGAGGACGGCGTCGGCAGCCTCGCGATCGAGGGTGTAGTCACCGTCGGTGAGCTTGCGCTCGGACCACGTGTCTGGAACCTGCTTGATCAAAACAACGATGTTCGTCATGGGTCTGCGTCGACCTCCTGGTCATGTTCTGCTGATCGTGAGTGTTCTAACGGTTGGTGCAGTACTGGTTCGTGCAGTTCTACGGTCTGGGACGAGGTTACCTCACCGTAGTTACTCGTGGGTAACTTACCTCCCTGCCTGTCCGACCATACATCTGCACCCCGACTGTTATGGAGACCACGTTGGCTTACCTCCCGCGCGCCTCCACTAACCTTTCGGCGGTGAACGATTCATCGGCTCAGGCACCGGCACCGGAACCACTCCCCCTCACCGGAGAACGCACCGTGCCCGGCATCGCCGAGGAGAACTACTGGTTCCGCCGCCACGAGGTGGTCTACCGCGCACTCGTCGAGCGCTGCCGCGACCGAACGGTGCTCGAAGCAGGATCCGGAGAAGGCTACGGAGCCAACATGATTGCCGATGTCGCTTCGAACGTTCTCGGTCTCGACTACGACGCGTCGGCCGCCGCACACGTGCATGCCCGCTACCCGAGGGTGACCATGCTGCGTGGCAACCTCGACCGCCTTCCGTTGGCCGATTCCTCGATCGACGTCGTCGTCAATTTCCAGGTGATCGAGCACCTCTGGGACCAAGGTGCGTTCCTTGCCGAGGTGCACCGGGTACTCGCGCCCGGGGGCATTCTGTTGATCAGCACACCGAACCGCATCACGTTCTCGCCCGGCCGTGACACCCCGCTCAATCCCTTCCACACCCGCGAACTCGACGCGGCCGAACTCACCGAACTACTCGTGGACGCTCGGCTCGAGGTCGACGAACTCACCGGGGTCAGGCACGGACGCACTCTGGCCGCCCTCGATGCCAAGCACGGCGGTTCGTTCATCGACGCTCAGATCGAACGAGCACTGGCCGGCGAACCCTGGCCTGCCGAACTCACCGAGGACGTCGCGGCTGTCTCGATCGAAGATTTCGACATCACCGCCGACCGCATCGACGACAGCCTCGACCTGGTCGCCGTTGCCCGCAAGAGCTCGAGCACGGTGATCGGGTGACATCCGGTGCCACCGTGCCGGGCATGTTCTCTCTCGTTCTGCACTCCCACCTGCCGTGGTTGGCCAATCACGGCAGGTGGCCGGTAGGCGAGGAGTGGCTGTATCAGTCCTGGGCCGACTGCTACCTGCCACTCACCGCGATGCTCGAGCAACTGGCCGAGGACGGTCACACCGACGTGCTGTCGCTGGGGATCACCCCTGTTCTGGCCGCTCAACTCGACGATCCACACTGCCTGTCCGGAATGCACCACTGGCTCGGGAACTGGCAGCTCAGGGCCCACGAGGCGACAGATCGCGACCTGTCCGTTCGTGAGCACCGAGGTTCTGCCGCCGCGCTCGATCGATTCGAGGCCCGGTGGCGTCACGGCGGTTCGGCGGTACTCCGGCCGCTGGTCGACAACGGAACCGTCGAACTGCTGGGTGGGCCGCTGGCGCATCCGTTCCAGCCGCTGCTCGATCCGCGGCTTCGGCAGTTCTCACTGAGCGAAGGCCTGCTCGACGCCCGCTGCCGGTGGGGCACCACGCCCCGAGGCATCTGGGCACCCGAATGCGGATTCACCCCCGGCATGGAAACCGAATACGCCGCCGCCGGGGTCTCGCACTTCATGGTCGACGGGCCCGCGATGCGTGGAGACACCTCCCTCGGCAGGCCGGTCTGGGACTCCGACGTCGTCGCGTTCGGACGCGACCTGCCGGTCAGCTACCGCGTCTGGTCACCGAAGTCCGGCTATCCCGGCCACGGTTCCTATCGAGATTTCCACACCTACGATCACGCGACCGGTCTCAAACCGGCCCGGGTCACCGGCCGCTCGGTCGCGTCGAACGACAAGGCTCCCTACGATCCCGCGCGGGCGGCGGCGACGGTGGATCGTCACGTGGCCGACTTCGTCGATGTGGTTCGTCGGCGCCTGATCTCGGAGTCCGAGCGGATCGGTCGCGACGCCCTCGTCGTCGCGGCATTCGACACCGAGCTGTTCGGGCACTGGTGGCACGAGGGTCCGCAGTGGCTCGGCAAGCTGATGCGCGCGCTTCCCGCGGCAGGCATCACCGTCGGCACGCTCGGCGACGCCCGCGAGCAGGGATACGTCGGAGCGCCACTGGAACTGCAGGATTCGTCGTGGGGATCGGGCAAGGACTGGCGGGTGTGGGCGGGCGACGACGTCGCGGACCTGGTCGCGCTCAATGCCGAGGTCTCTCGGACCGCTCTCGATGCCGTCGATACCGCCCGAGCTGCACAGCGTCGCGCCGGTGGACCCGAACTCCGCAATCGCGTCAACGATCAGATACTGCGTGAGACACTGATGGCCGTGGCCAGCGACTGGGCATTCATGGTCAGCAAGGACTCCGCCGCAGGCTACGCGCGGGAACGGGCACACGTTCACGCACATGCGTTGCGCGAGATCGCGGCCGCGGCCGCAGGTGGGTCACCTGTCCGAGCGAACGAATTGGCTCGGCAGTGGAACCGCGCGGACGGGCTGTTTCCTGCGCTGGACGCACGCCGACTGCCCGGTGCACACGTCGGCGACGAGCGAGAAGATGCAGGGGGGCGTCGATGAAGATTCTGATGGTGTCGTGGGAGTACCCACCCGTGGTGGTGGGCGGCCTCGGTCGGCACGTTCATCACCTGGCAACCGAACTGGTCCGGTGCGGCCACGAGGTCGTGGTGCTGTCGCGTCGACCCACCGGAACCGACGCCGCCACCCACCCGACGTCTCACCACATCGAGGACGGGGTGCTCGTCGTCGCCGTAGCCGAGGACCCGGCTCACTTCGTCTTCGGGGAGGACATGCTCGCATGGACCCTTGCGATGGGGCACGCGATGGTGCGTGCCGGCGTCGCGCTGGGAAAGCCGGGTCTGGGCGACGGCTGGCAACCCGACGTCGTGCATGCGCACGACTGGCTCGTCGCGCACCCGTCGATCGCACTCGCGGAGTTCTACGACGTACCGCTCGTCTCGACCATCCACGCCACCGAGGCCGGCCGCCACAGCGGCTGGATCTCCGGCCCCGTCAACCGTCAGGTGCACTCCGTCGAGTGGTGGCTCGCCAACGATTCCGATGCAGTGATCACCTGTTCGGGGTCGATGAAGGACGAGGTCACCACCCTGTTCGGAGTATCCGAGTCGGCGGTGACGGTGATTCGCAACGGAATCGACCGATCCACCTGGCACTTTCGTCGACGAGAGCCCCGATCGGAGCCGGCCAAACTGCTCTACGTCGGCCGACTCGAGTACGAGAAGGGCATCCAGGATGCCATCGCCGCCCTGCCCCGCATCCGACGAAGCCACCCGGGCACCACCCTGCACATCGCCGGCGAAGGAACACAGTTCGCCTGGTTGGCAGGGCTGACACGCACCCACCGGGTTGCCCGCGCAGTGTCTTTTCTGGGCAATCTCGACCACACAGAATTGCTCGGCTGGCTGCACGGAGCCGACGCCATCGTCCTACCCAGTCGATACGAACCGTTCGGCATCATCGCGCTGGAGGCTGCGGCTGCGGGCACCCCACTGGTCGCGTCCACCGCAGGCGGTCTGGGTGAAGCCATCGTCGACGGCGTGACCGGCCTGTCCTTCGAGCCCGGCGACGTCGGTGGGCTCGCTGCAGCCGTGCGGCGCGTTCTCGACAACACGGACGCCGCGCAGGAACGAGCCGTGGCCGCCCGCGACAGGCTCACCGTGGATTTCGACTGGAAACACGTCGCCGAGTCGACGGCCCAGGTCTACCTGGAAGCCAAACGCAAGGTTCGGCATCCGCTGGCCCGCCCGCACATCGCCGAGCGCGCGATCCCCGGCCGTACCTGAGCACACCGGGGTCAGATCTCTCGCGCCGCCTCGGCCTGTCCGAGCGCCTTCTTGCGGGCGATATCCTCCAGCGCAGCAATGTATTTCGCGCGGTCGGCGGCACCGGCTTCCCACGCGTCCTTGCGATTGCGGACGACCTTGGCCGGGGCCCCGACCGCGATGCTGTAATCCGGGATCTCACCCTTGACGACGGCGTGGGCTCCGAGCACGCAGCCCCGCCCGATCCTGGTCTCGCGCAGGATCGTCACCTTGGCGGCGATCCACGTGTCCGGCCCGATCCGCACCGGGCCCTTGACGATTCCCTGATCCTTGATGGGCATGTTCACATCGTCCATCCGATGATCGAAATCGCAGATGTAGCACCAGTCGGCCACCAGCGTCGATGCGCCGATCTCGATGTCGAGGTAGGTGTTGACGACGTTGTCCTTACCGAACACCACCTTGTCGCCGATCCGCAGCGAGCCCTCGTGGCAGCGAATGGCATTACCGTCGCCGATGTGGACCCAGCGCCCGATCTCGAGACGAGAGAGTTCGGGGGTCGAATGTATCTCCACGTTCTTGCCGAGAAACACCATGCCCCTCAGGATCACGTGCGGATTGGCGAGCTTGAACTTCGCGAGGCGGTAGTACCGCACGAGGTACCACGGCGTGTACGCCTTGTTCGCGAGCACCCAGTCGAGGGACGCACGCGTGAGGAACCGCGCCTGCTCGGTGTCGCGTCGTCTCGACCCGCGCCAGCGTGTCCGCAGCGGCGCGTTCCACATACTCGTCATGGACGTTCACCCTAGTTTCTCGTTCGCCCGCTCTCTGCCGGCACCCTTGCGCGGGCTAGGGTTGCCTGTCGACTGTTGCTCGTCGACGAGACGAACACAGACGCCCCGGCACCATGTCGGGCACGGAAATCAAGACACGGGGAGCGATCGATGCGCGGCGTCACGGCCAAGGGCAGGACCGGCAGAAAGGTCACTGCGGTCGCTGCGGCGATAGTCGTGGTGACCGTGAGCGGTTGCAGCGCCGACACCTCGGCCATCGAACCGCTCTCCCCCGATTCGTGGCCCGCAGCGCATGCGAACTCGCACAACAGCGGTTCGACGGCCGTGTCGGTGTCGACACCTCTGTCCCTGGACTGGACGCGCCCCACGGGCGGCACGGTGACCTCTCCGGTGTCCATCGGATCGACGGGCCAGATGTTCGTCACTGCCGCCACCGAATCCGGCTGCAACCTCTTCTCGTTCGAGATCGACTCCGCCCGCAAGCGCTGGTGCAATCGAGTCGGGCCGTCCGTCGTCACTGCCACGCCGACCGTCGATTCGGCCATCAACGTCTACATCGGCGACGACGGCGGCATGAACTCGTACAACGACCACGGACAACTGCGTTGGCGCACACCGGTGTACGGAGTGCCCAAGTCCGCCCAGTTCCTCGGGGACGGCAGCCTGCTCTCGATCACCCAGATGGGCCAGGTCAGCGTTCTCGATTCGCAGAACGGGCAACTCCGAGTGCCCATTCTGGATCTGGTTCCGACGCCGGATTTCCTGACCGAGCCGAACTCCGATTTTCAGCCGATGGACACCGGACTCGCCCAGTGCAGCTCGGGTGGATCCGAATGCCCCGTACCCGCAGCACCCGCGGTGGACAGTGCGACCGGAACGATGTACCTGACACTGTGGCGTCCGGGTTCGATTGCACCACAACTCGTTTCGGTGCAGTACGACCGGGACGGCTCTCCCGGACTCGTCGAACGCTGGTCCTCGGACCTGCTGCCCGCCGGAGTCGCGTCGAGTCCGGTGCTGTCCGAGGACGGGTCGACGGTCTACCTGGCCGACGTCGACGGCAGGTTGACCGCGTTCGACACCGCCGACGGGCGACAGAAGTGGACCGAGGGCACCGGGCTCGGCATCGGTGCCAGTCCCTCGATCGCTTCCGACGGCACGATCGTGCCGTCGGGCGGAGACGGCACCCTCATGGGCGTGCGCGACAACGGAGATTCGGCCGAGCGGGTGTGGGTCCGCGACGACATCGAACAGGCAGGCAGCGCAGCCCAATCCGCAGACGGACGCGGCCATACCGTCGTACGCGAGGACGACGGGCTGGCCCTGCTCACGTTCGATGCGGCCACCGGAGAGACGGTGGACGTGCAACCGGTTCCCGACGTCGTCGGCACCACCGTCGGCACGTCCATCGGCCCGGACGGCCAGGTCGTCACCGCGAGCTACCTCGGCGAGATCTTCACCTACACGGGCTGAGCGACAGCGCCCGGAGCGCAGACGAACGCCACCGCGGACCGTTCGACTCGGGCGATCACCACCGACAACGCCACGGAGCCGCGCAGTTTGAGCCTGGGCCGCAGTATCGCCGGATCCACGTCGACCCCGCGGACGAGAATCTCCACCGAGCCGCAATCCATCCGATTCAGTTGTTGCCGAAGCACTTTCTCCGAGAACTTGGACTGCTTGAGAATTCGAAAGCCGCGAACCCCGGCCGGGACGGTGTCGCCGGTCAGATACGCGATTCGCGGATCGAGTTGCCACAGACCGAATCTGGCTCCGTAGTGCCGAACCAAGCCGGCTCTGACCACCGCCCCGTCGGGATCGACCAGATAGCGGCCGGGGGGCCGAACCGGAATCTCGTCCGACTCGGCATCGGTGAATTCCAGAACACTGCCGTCGGATCGAAGAACCGCTGCCCGACGCCGAACACCGCGCTCGCTCAACCCCTCCGACCACAGGCACGCTTCTCGTACTCCCCCGTCGAGCGAGACCACCTCGATCTCGCCGGCCCAGTCGAGCGCATCGAAATCCAGGCCGGGCGCACACTTGACGACCAGGTCTCGGCCTCGATAGGCGTCGAACAGATCCGGGAGCGGCGGCTGCAGAGCCGCCGGGTCATGGCGTCGCCGACCACCTGCTCGGCGGCCGGGATCGGCAACGACGACGGTCTCACGCGTCGTCGGGGTCAGTGCGTCGGCGCGCAGCAGAGTGGCCTCAGGAACGTTGTGTGCGGCCATCCGAAGCCGAATCGGGTCGAGATCGCTGCCCACCGCCAACTCCGCCGTAGCGACGAGGACGGACAGTTCACTGCCGATCGAACACGTGACATCGTGCACCCGACGCCCCGCGAGTCGAGCGGCCCGCCTCCGCGCGACGAGCGTCGGCGTGGCCTGCTGGACCGCCTCGTCGGTCACCAGCCACCGATCGGAGTCGACCAACTTCACTCGGGCCTTGCGGCGGACCGTGACCGTTTCGATCAGTGCACTCGCGTGGTCCGGGAAGCGAGTGCGCACCGAGGCCGTGTCGCGCACCGACGTTCGAGCGCTGAGCTCGAGATCGTCGACCGCAGCAAGAGCTCCGGCACCGGCCTCGCTTGAAAGGAAGTCGAGGTCGGTGCCGGTGAATTCGTAGCCCACTAGCGGACTCGAGCGCAGAGCCTGCGGCGGTCCGAGCCGATCAAGCGCGAGGGGCGGGCTTGATGCCGGTGATCATCACGTTGTAGAACAGTCCGCGCGGAACCACGTGCTGCAGCACGTTCTCGTCCACCCAGCTCAGTGTCTTCCAACCGCCGAAGGCGAATTTCGCCCAATTCCATCCCAACTTGCCCTCGGGTACTGCGGCCTCGAAGGTCCGAACCGGCCAACCGAGCAGAGCGGCGGCGAACTCCTCGGTGTTCGCCTGCACGGACTCGGCACCGGCCGAGAGCGCGATGTGCTCGAGATCGGTGGGATCGAACGTGTGCAGGTCGACGACGGCCTCCAGTGCCGCCGCTCGCGAGGATTCGTCGAGCTCTTCCTGCGGCTTGCGCCAGCTCGCCAGGAACGGAAGTTTGGTCGCGCGGGTGGTCGCCTCCCACGTGATGCGTCCGAGCCACCGTGCGTAGAAGTTGCCGACCGTGGTGGGTTCGCCCGCGAAAACGAAGCGGCCGCCCGGCTTGAGTACCCGCAGCACCTCTCGCAGGGACTGTTCGACGTCCGGGATGTGATGGAGGACGGCGTGCCCGACGACGAGATCGAACGTGTTGTCGTCGTACGGAATCGTCTCCGCATCGGCGACCCGGCCGTCGACGTCCAGGCCGAGGTGCTCGGCGTTGCGAAGAGCAACCTTGACCATGCCGGGCGACAGGTCGGTGACCGAGCCCTTGTCTGCGATGCCGGCCTGCATCAGGTTGAGCAGGAAGAACCCGGTACCGCAGCCCAGCTCGAGGGCGCGGCCGTACGGAAGTGCGGATTGCGCCGACGCGTCACCGGAGACCGCCTGATCGAATCTGCCGCGCGCGTAGTCGATGCATCGCTCGTCGTAGGAGATCGACCACTTGTCGTCGTAGGTTTCGGCTTCCCAGTCGTGATAGAGCACCTGAGCCAGTTTGGTGTCCGACCGTGCGGCCTCGACCTGCTCGGCAGTGGCGTGCGGGTTCGGGGCTGGATCGACCTGGCGGTCATCGGTCTCGGACGAGGTCGAAGGCATCGCGTTCGAGATCGATCGATTGACACCGTCGTGGGGGCTTGCAGTCATCAGGCGAGCCTACTATCCGGTAGCTGTGGAACAACTCTGCTCTGCGGGACCGTTGCTTCACCGTCCGGTGAAGGTCGCTTTACCAGGGCCGTCGGCCACGAACGACGTCATGCCGATCGTGCGATCCTCGGTGGCGAACAGCGCCGCGAACTGCTGAGCCTCGATCCGAAGACCGGTGGTGAGATCGACGTCGAGCCCCTGATCGATCGACGCCTTCGCCGCTGCGAGCGCTCGCGATGCACCCGTGGTGAACTGCATGGCCCAGGCGCGCGCTGCGTTGTACACCTCGTCCGGTGCCACCACCTCGTCCACCAATCCGATGCGCAACGCTTCCTCGGCACCGACGAAGCGGCCGGTGAAGACCATGTCCTTCGCACGGCTCGGGCCGATCAACCGAGCCAGCCGCTGCGTTCCGCCGCCGCCGGGGATGACACCGAGCAGCACCTCGGGGACACCGAACTTGGCGTTGTCGCCGGCGATCCGACGGTCCGCACCCAGTGCAACCTCCAGCCCACCACCGAGTGCGTACCCGGTCACGGCCGCGACCACGGGCTTGGGAATGGTACTGAGCGAGCCGAGGGCCGACTGCAGATCTCCGGCGATCGCGGCCATCTCCGACGCGGACAGCGCCACCATCTCCTTGATGTCGGCACCGGCGGCGAAGACCTTCTCACCGCCGTAGACGACGACGGCCTTGACGTCGGCATTCACCGTGGCCTCGCGAGCCGCCGCTCGGATCTCGTCCTGCATCTGCCGATCGAGCGCATTCATCGGCGGACGGTCGAGGCGGATGGTGCCGATGCCGTCGGAAACTTCGAAATTCACGAACTCAGCCATGGGCCGAAAGGCTACCGGGCCGAGGCCTAGCGATCCGACCAGGGATGGCGCGTTCCGGCGTAGTACGCGTCGTCGCCGTCGAAGAGCACCCGGACCGTCCCCTCGTCGCGGGTGAGGATCGGCAGAACCGGGGCGATCTCGCGGTCGTGATCGACGACCTGTGCGACGGTGTCGAACCGAGACAGTGCGTCGAGTTGGCTCCAGGTGGGCGGAAGGAGGATGGTGTTCCCCGACCGCCAGTCCGCCAGTGCGTCACCGGTGGACCGCCAGCTCACCGACGCCGCCTCGCTGGTCTCGCCGTCCGCATTCTGTCCTTCGGGAAGCACTGCGACGAAAAACCGGGTGTCGTACCGTCGAGCTTCGCCCACCGGGGTGATCCAGTGCGACCACGGCCGGAGCAGATCCGATCGCAGAACGAGGTCGTGGGCGGTGAGGAATTCGGCGAACGACACCTCACGGCGCTCGAGCCGACCCCGCTCTGCCGCGAACGGAGCCGTATCGGCAACGATCGAATCCGGTGTCGAGCCGGCCAGCAGTACACCGCACTCCTCGAACGTCTCGCGCGCCGCGGCACACACCAAGGCCTGTGCCTTGCCCTCGTCGGTTCCGAAGCGCTCGGCCCACCACGACGGCGGCGGTCCTGCCCAGCGGACGTCAGCTGCCGCGTCTGAGGGGTCGACGCCGCCACCGGGAAACACCGTCATGCCACCCGCGAAGGCCATGCCACCGACACGTTCGAGCAGGAACACCTCGATGTCGGGTCGTGACAGGCCGTCACGAATCAAGATGACCGTCGAGGCGTCCCGGGCCTGTACGTGATCGGCAGCACTGTTCGAGCTCATGAAAGGGAACGTACCGCTGCATTGCGCAGCGGAGTCGATCGGTCCGCTCTATCGGCGGTGCGCCCCGGCAGCGCGGGTCCGCCGCGCGAAGAAGCGACCGTCGACGCGATCGAGTGCGATCGACTGACTGAACGCCTCGGTCAGATTCTCTGCGGTGATGACGTCGTCGACCAGTCCCTGCGCCACCACCCCGCCTTCCTTGAGCAGCAACGCGTGACTGAATCCCGGCGGAATCTCTTCCACGTGATGGGTGATCAGCACGGTCGCGGGGGCGTCGGGATCGGCAGCGAGGTCGGTCAGCCGCGCCACCAGTTCCTCGCGTCCACCGAGGTCGAGACCTGCCGCAGGCTCGTCCAGCAACAGCAGTTCGGGATCGGTCATCAGAGCGCGGGCGATGAGAACGCGCTTTCGTTCGCCTTCCGACAGCGTGCCGTAGGTGCGGGTGGCGAGATGCTCGGCACCGAGGCTCTCGAGCATTTCGACTGCGCGCTCGGTGTCGACCGCGTCGTATTTCTCACGCCAGCGCCCCAACACCGAGTAGCCGGCGGACACCACCAGATCGGATACGAGTTCGTCGGCCGGAATGCGCTGCGCCAGCGAGGAGGACGACAGACCGATCCGCGGTCGGAGTTCGGAGACGTCGGCCTTGCCCATGACCTCGCCGAGAACGTGGGCGACACCGGACGTGGGATGGATTTCGGCCGCAGCGATGCGCAGCAGAGACGTCTTTCCGGCACCGTTCGGGCCGAGGACGACCCACCGTTCGTCCAGTTCCACCTTCCAGGTGACGGGTCCCACCAGGGTCGCACCGCCGCGGCGGACGACTACGTCGGTGAAATCTACGAGCAGGTCGGGATCCGGTTCAGACACGACGCCTATCTTCCCGCACATCGACCGCGCATTCACGGCAGGATGTGCACGCGTGTCGCCCAATGACGATCTGCCTCGTAGCTCCCACCGGACCACCGGCGGCGAGTCCGTCTCGAACCCGCCCGGATCACCGTTCCCACTGGGTGCCACCGCGATGCCGACTGGCACTCAATTTGCAGTCCACGCACCCGAGGCCGACGGAGTCGAGGTGTGCCTGATCGATCCGGACGGCGGCGAGCGACGGGTGGAACTGACCACCCGGACATTCGGAGTTCGACACGCCTTCGTCCCGGGAGTGCGGCCAGGTGATCGATACGGCTTCCGCGCCCACGGGAGATGGGATCCGCACTCCGGCCGCCGGTTCAACGGTGCCAAGATTCTGCTCGATCCCGCGGCACGCCAGGTGATCGGAGCATTCGGAGACCCGTCGGCGTTGCTCGCCTACGAGGACGACCCGTTCGGTGCGCCCAGTTCTCGAGACTCGCTCGGGCACCTCCCGCTCGGCGTCGTCCGCGCAGCCCCCGATCGCGTCGGCCGTCCCGCTCGCCCCGAGGTGCCGTGGGACCGAACCGTCCTGTACGAGCTGCACGTGGGATCGTTCACGGCCCGCAATCCTGCTGTCCCCCAGCATCTTCGCGGTACGTATCTCGGCCTGGCCGAGCCGGCCGTCCTCGAGCATCTCGCTCGCATCGGCATCACGTCGGTCGAATTGCTGCCCGTACACACCACATTCACCGAACCCGGCGTCCGTGCCAGGGGGATGCGAAACCACTGGGGATACTCGACGGGTGCGTACTTCGCACCGGATCCGCGCTTCGCCGCCGTTCCCGGTGACGAGGTGGACGAATTTCGCACCATGGTCGACGCATTGCACGCTGCCGGAATCGAGGTGATCCTCGACGTCGTCTACAACCACACGTGCGAATCCGCGATCGACGGCCCCTCCATCAGCTGGCGTGGGCTCGATGCGCCCGGCTACTACCTGCTGGACGGACGCGGATCGGACGTCGATCTGACCGGCTGTGGCAACACTCTCGATTCCGCGTCGCCCGCGGTCGTGCGGATGGTGTGCGACAGCCTTCGGTACTGGGTCGAGGACATGGGCGTGGACGGGTTCCGATTCGACCTCGCCAGCACTCTCGGCCGACCCGGCGGTTGGCGATTCGATTCTCGCGCACCGTTGTTGACCGCCATCACCACCGATCCCGTACTGGCTCGGGTCAAATTGATCGCCGAGCCGTGGGATGCCACCGGTGCCGGCTATCAGGTCGGCAACTTCGGAGTGGCCTGGTCGGAATGGAACGATCGCTACCGTGACACGGTCCGACGCTTCTGGGCGGGCCAACACGGCGTCCGCGAGTTGGCCTCGCGCCTGGCCGGTTCGGAGGACCTCTTCGCGAGCGGTGGACGCTTGCCATGGGCGTCGATCAACTTCGTCACCGCGCACGACGGGTTCACCGCCCGAGATCTGGTGTCGTACGACCGAAAGCACAACGAGGCCAACGGCGAAGAGAACAGGGACGGTACCGACAACAACTCGTCGGTCAACCACGGAGTCGAGGGTCCGAGCGAGGATCCATCCGTCGCCGAGGCGAGGGGACGCCATGTCCGGGCACTACTGGCAACCCTGACGCTCTCCACCGGAACACCGATGCTTCTTGCCGGCGACGAACTGGGACACAGTCAGGGAGGCAACAACAACGCTTATTGCATCGCCGAGGATGCACCGGCGGCCGACGCCTGGGCGATCGACTGGGACAGTGCCGATCAGAACATGATTCGCTTCGTGGGTCGACTCCTTCGTGTCCGAGCGAGCGCTCCGACACTGCGTCAGCAGGAGTTCTTCACCGGCCGCGCGACACCGACCGGCCGACCCGATCTGGTGTGGTTCGATTCCGCCGGAATCGAATTCGACACGGACCGATGGAACGACGACTCGGTGCGCACCATTCAGGCCTGGGTGGACGGTTCCGACGTCCGCTCCTTCGCCTCCGACGGCGGGCAGGTCGACGATGCCAGCTCGCTCCTCGTTCTCCATTCCGGAGGCCCAGCCGATATCGTTCTGGCGTGCCCGAGTTGGTCGTCGTCTCGGTTCGTTCCGGTTCTCGATTCCTCGAGTGTGGACGGTGTGCCCTCCGATACCACTGCGCTGGAACCGGGTTCGACGATATCGGTGACCGGATCGACGGTCCTGGTGCTGCGCAGCGCAGGCAGGTGAGTCATGAACAGTTGCACGAGCGGACCGACTCCGAGCGCATAGAGAACCGTCCCGACGCCGAGCGTCCCGCCGAGCAACCAACCGGTGAGCACCACCGTGCACTCGATTCCGGTGCGGGTGAGGCGAATCGACCATCCGGTCCTGGCCACCAGACCGGTCATCAGTCCGTCTCGCGGCCCCGGACCCATCCCGGCACCGATGTACAGCGCGGTTGCGAACGCGTTGACCACGATGCCCGACACCATGGCCAGGGTCCTCATCGGCAGCCCGTCCAGGTCCGGCAACATCGCCGACGTCGTGTCCACCGCAACGGCGATCACCACCACGTTGCTCACGGTGCCCAGGCCAGGACGTTGCCGTAGCGGGATCCACATCAGCAGTACGGCCGCGCCGGTGATCGCGGTGATGGTTCCGAAGCTGAGCGACAGGTGGCTTTCGAGCCCCTGATGAAAGACGTCCCACGGGTTGACGCCCAGTCCACCGGCGATCATGAACGACATCGACGCCCCGTACAGCCACAGCCCCACGTAGAGGGCAGCCAACCGAGCAGGGAGTCGGCGACCGGCGAGTAGACGACGTGGTGAGGTGAACATGCTTCCAGTCTCGGGGCTACTGGATATGTTCGGCATAGCCACTTGTGCGACAGTGGACCCCAGAGCTACGGAACGGCGATCACGGTCGTCGAACCGGGTGCCACTTCGGTGAAGCCTGCATCCCGTACCGCGACGGCGCGACCGGCGCGAACCTCGCCCAGTGCACGCGTCCACTGTTCCGGGTTCGCGGATCGGACCGAACATTCGAAGCCCGACGCAGCCCATTCGCGGCATTGCGCTGTGCTCATCGCACCCGCCAGCAGCATGGACGCGTGCCCCACCTGAGCGGCTGCCTTGCCCACCGTCATCGACAGTGAGGCGTCGACCCACAGCACCGGGCCGGCCGAGACCGAAGGCTCGTCGTCGGCCGACACATCGGTTCCACCGATCTGCAGCCGCTTGATCCGAGGATCCAGATCTCCGACCCGACCGGGCACGAACGCACGTGCCGACGCTCCCCCGACGTCGACCGTGACACCCGGAACGTCCTGCGCCGCACGCCACTGCGCACCGCGTGCACGTCGGGCAACCTTCCGGATGCGTGCCGACGTCCACTCGGTGAAGGCCTCGTTCCACGACGCGTCCACGCCCACTCGTGGGTCCAGGCACAACGCAACGGTTGCTCGTGCAGCCGCCTCGAGCAACTCGCTGCGCAGGGGCGGATCGATCTTGGGGATGTGCAGCACCAACGGCATCGCCAGAACCTGTGACGGATCTGCCGGGTCTTCCGCTCCGCCGTACCCACGAGCGAGCTCGGCGTGGCGCGAGACGAACGTGTTCTCCGGTGAGAATACCTCGACTGCAGTCTCGGCCACCACGTCATCCGGTGCGTCGCAGGGCGTGGGATCGCCGGTCACGGGATCGCCGGTCATGGGATCGGGACGCGGCGGACTCCCCCGTCCACTGCGTCCGCGGCTTCGATCTCGTTGCGGGTGACGCCGAGGATGAACAGGACCGCGTCGAGGTACGGATGGGAGATAGCGGTGTCGGCGATCTCTCGCAACGCAGGCTTGGCGTTGAAGGCAACCCCGAGGCCTGCTGCGGTGAGCATGTCGATGTCGTTCGCTCCGTCGCCCACGGCGACGGTCTGCTCCATCGGCACTCCCGACTGCGCCGCGAATTCACGCAGTGCGGTCGCTTTCGCAGCACGATCGACCACTTCTCCGATGACCCGTCCGGTGAGCTTGCCGTCGACGATCTCGAGAGTGTTCGCCTTGACGTAGTCGAGTTCGAGTTCGTGAGCGAGGCCCTCGATGACCTGTCGGAATCCCCCGGACACGACGCCGCACGCGAAGCCGAGACGCCGGAGGGTGCGGATGGTGGTTCTGGCCCCCGCGGTCAGTTCCAGGCTTTCGCCCACTTCGTCGATGACGGATTCGTCGAGTCCCGCCAACACGGCGACCCGCTGTTCGAGCGACTCCGCGAAGTCGATCTCACCGCGCATGGCAGCTTCGGTGACCGCACGTACCTCGTCCTCGCGTCCGGCGCGGGCAGCCAACATTTCGATGACCTCACCCTGGACGAGCGTGGAGTCGACGTCGAACACGATCAGTCGCTTGGATCGCCGTGCGATTCCGCCGCGCTGCACGGCGATGTCGACGCCGATTCCGGCTGCGATGGCCGCGAGCCCCGTGCGCAACTGCAGGTCGGCATCCGGCGACGTGTCGGTCGCGGTCACCTGCAGTTCGAGGCCGGTGACGGGATAGTCGGCAATTCCGCGTATGGAATCGATGTTCGCGCCCTGGCGTGCGAGTTCACGGGAGATGGTGCTGAAAGCGCGCGCTGTCACGGGTCGTCCCAGCACGACGACGACGTGGGTGGCCAAGCTCTGACCACCGCCCCGCGCGGTGTCGATCTCGACATCGACGTGAACGCCGACCGTCGCCATCGCATCCTCGAGCTCCTCCTGCAGTGCCTCGGGATCGCGCGGGCAGGACAGGAGGACGCCCAGTGTCAATCTGCCGCGGATGACCACCTGCTCGACGTCGAGCAGACTGACGTTGTGCCGTGACAGTGCTGCGAACAGCACCGATGTGACGCCCGGCTTGTCGGGTCCCGTCACCGTCACCAGCACTGCGGTGTCGCTCGAAGTCACCGAATCTCCCTTTCGTGCACGGCCCCAGCGGCCGGATAGGTCTTCGTGTCACCTGTCGTGGACGAGCGAGCCCGAACACGCCACGAGATTGTCGCAAGCGAAGAGCCCCACCCGGTAGCCGGGAGGGGCTCTCGCTGCGCTGTGGACTACTTGGGGTCCGGGTCTCCTGACCCTTCGTGATCGCTGGTGGCGATCGGGGCCCGGCGGGCCTGTTCGAGCACTGCGGTGGTCTTACCGCCGTGCGCTCCCGGCCCGACGTGCGCTTCCGCGCGCATCCGCTCGACCATGTGCGGGTAGTGCAACTCGAACGCCGGACGCTCGGAACGGATCCGAGGCAGTTCGGTGAAGTTGTGTCGCGGCGGCGGGCACGAGGTGGCCCATTCCAACGAGTTGCCGTAGCCCCACGGATCGTCGACTGTGACGACCTCGCCGTATCGGTAGGACTTGAACACGTTCCACACGAACGGCAGTGTCGAGGCACCGAGAATGAAAGCACCGACCGTGGAGATGACGTTCAACTCGGTGAACCCGTCCGAGGGAAGGTAATCGGCGTACCGACGCGGCATGCCCTCGTTTCCGAGCCAGTGCTGCACCAGGAACGTGGCGTGGAATCCGAAGAACGTCAGCCAGAAATGCCACTTGCCCAGAGCCTCGTCCATCATCCGGCCCGTCATCTTCGGGAACCAGAAGTAGATGCCGGCGTAGGTAGCGAACACCACGGTGCCGAACACCACGTAGTGGAAGTGGGCGACCACGAAGTACGTGTCGGTGACCTGGAAGTCGATGGGCGGCGATGCCAGCAGAACACCGGTCAGACCACCGAAGACGAAGGTGATCAGGAACCCGATCGAGAACAGCATCGGCGTTTCCAGCGTCACCTGGCCTCGCCACATCGTGCCGACCCAGTTGAAGATCTTCACACCGGTGGGCACCGCGATGAGGAACGTCATGAAGGAGAAGAACGGCAGCAGCACAGCGCCGGTGGCGTACATGTGGTGCGCCCACACGGCGATGGAGAGAGCGGCGATCGCGATCGTCGCGTAGATCAGACCCGAGTAGCCGAAGATCGGCTTACGCGAGAAGACGGGGAACACCTCGGAGACGATTCCGAAGAACGGCAGCGCGATGATGTACACCTCGGGGTGGCCGAAGAACCAGAACAGGTGCTGCCACAGCAACACGCCACCGGTGGCCGGATCGAACAGGTGCGCGCCCAGGTGACGGTCGGCCGCCAGGCCGAGCAGCGCCGCCGTCAGCAGCGGGAAGGCCAGCAGAATCAGGATCGACGTCACCAGGATGTTCCAGGTGAAGATCGGCATACGGAACATCGTCATACCGGGGGCGCGCAGGCAGATCACCGTGGTGATCATGTTGACGCCACCGAGGATGGTGCCGAGACCGGCAACGGCCAGGCCCATGATCCACAGGTCCGCGCCGACGCCCGGCGAGTGCAGAGCCGACGTCAGTGGGGTGTACGCGGTCCAACCGAAGTCCGCTGCGCCACCGGGAGTGATGAACCCGGCCGTGGTGATCAGCGCACCGAACAGGTAGAGCCAGTACGAGAACGCGTTCAACCGTGGGAACGCGACATCGGGGGCCCCGATCTGCAGCGGCAGGATGTAGTTCGCGAATCCGAACACGATCGGCGTCGCGTACAGCAGCAGCATGATGGTGCCGTGCATGGTGAACAGCTGGTTGTACTGCTCGTTGGACAGGAACTGCATTCCCGGTATGGCCAACTCGGCGCGCATCAGCAGCGCCATGAGTCCACCGACCAGGAAGAACGCGAACGATGTCGCGATGTACATGATTCCCAACACCTTGGGATCGGTTGTCGTCACCGCTTTGTGCAGGAACGACCCCTTCGGTCCCGTCCGCGGCGGGAACGGCCGAGCAGCATCCACCGCAGGTGCGGGCCTAGGCGCTAGGGCAGTCACAGATCCTCCTGATTGCGCGTCGGACCTCGAACCACGAGGCGACGTCATCTAGTCGTGCGCTCCTCGAATCGTAGACCTTCGGACCGACGCTTGCCGAACCGGTCCTACCGTGTGTCGTATTGGGCCCGATCGGCCGTGCCCGGATCGCGCGATCTGCCTGCGCTGTCGGCCTTTCCGGCGCAGTCGGGGACGCCGCGGGAGTTGCCGATTCCGCACGCTCCGCGGTGCCCGTTCGGGTGTTCTGCGACGGCCGCCTTCCGATACTGTGTGAGACCACCCGACCCGTCGAAGGAAGTCCAGCGTTGCCACTCCATCCACGAGTCCCCCGTTCGTGTGCGCCGCGCAGGATCGGTGCCGTCGCCTCCGTGTGCCTCGCCGCCGCCGTGGCGCTGGTCGGTTGTTCCGACTCCGAGTCGCAGGACGACGCATCCACCATCGTTCGCACCACCACGAACATCGCCGGTGCCGGAGTGGTCGGCAACAACCGGGACACCGCGGGTCTGTGCCCCGCCCTGGCACCACTCGATCCGACCGGCATCGAGGGTGACACCAGACCCGTCGGACATGCCGAGGGCATCAGCGTCCTTCCGGCCGACCCCCAGCGCATCGTCGTGCTCGATGCCGCAGGCCTGGACGCGAGCTGCGCGGTCGGCATCTGGGAGCGCGTCGTCGGGGCGGCCACGATCGACCCCGATTTCCGGGGCGACGGAGACCAACCGCTGTACCTGGGCACCGGACTGGCGTCCGTTCCGTCCGTCGGGCCGGTGGGTTCACCCGACATCGATGCCATCACCGCCCTCGACCCCGATCTGATCCTCGGTGCCGAGTCGCTCGGATCGACTACCTACGACGAGCTGACAGCCATCGCCCCGACCGTCTTCACCGCAACGGGGCAGGGTTGGAAAGACACCTTTCTGCAGTCCGCGGCGGCGCTCGGTCGCGGCCAGGCGGCATTCGAGGCACTCGCATCGTTCTCCGCCGACGCCGAACGAGTCGGTCGTGAGATCGACGCCACCCAGACTCAGGCGTCCGTCGTCCGATTCGCTGCGGATTCCATCGAGGTGGACGGACCGAACTCGTTCGCAGGCCAGATACTCGACGAGGTCGGAGTCGGCCGGCCCCAGAGCCAGCGCGACGCCACGTTCTCGGTCGAGTCGGACAACCTCACGCCGGTCGAGGGAGACATCGTCTACGTGCGATTCGCGGGCCCCGACGGCGAGAGCTTCGGGCGCGAGGTGATGGACTCCGATGCGTGGCACGCTCTCGGTTCTGTCACCGACGGTCGGGTCTTCGCCGTCGACGACACGGTGTGGTCGGGCAGCGGCGTCGTCGCGGCACGGGCCGTTCTGGACGACCTGTCCGCCTCCCTGAACGCCTACGTCTCCTGACGCGATGCCGATTCCCGAATTCGTCCGTGCCCTGCGCAGTGTCGTCGGAACGTCGCCGTTGTGGTTGTCCGGTGTCAGCGCAGTCGTTCTCGACGACGACCGGCGCGTGCTGCTGACTCTGCGAGCGGACAACAACACCTGGGCCGTGGTCTCGGGAATTCTCGAACCGGGCGAGGAACCCGCCCCGGCAGCGCTGCGTGAGATCGGCGAGGAAACCGGGGTGGACGCCTCGATCGAGCGCTTGACGAGCGTCGACGTGACGGAGCCGATCACCTACCCCAACGGCGACGTCGCGCAGTATCTGGACATCACGTTCCTCGCTCGATACACCGGCGGCATCCCGCATGTGGCCGACGACGAGAATCTCGACGTTGCCTGGTTCGCACTCGACGCGCTCCCGGAAAACCTCACGGCCACTTCGCGATTGCGAATCGAGAAGGCCATCGCCGACGAGCCGTCGGCGTGGTTCCGGCGCTGACTCCCGACCGCACCGAGGGCACAGTTCGACCGAACCTTCCCCCTTTCGATTCGTAATGTGATATCACTTTAATATCACCATCGAGAGGGAGGTACTCATGTCCGCACCTGCAACCGTCGCCGAGAAGCCGACGGGTACCCCGACCACCACCATCGCCGAGCGCCCGGGATGGGATCTTCCCGGCTGGTCGATGCTCGGCATCGGCCTCGCGCTGTTTCTCGGCGGAATCGCTGCGTTCACTGTCGGACTGGTCTTCACCGTCGTCGGACTGATCGTGACCGGGGTCGTACTGTTCGTCCTCTCACTTCCGGCGCTCATGGGCCTGACGCTGGTGCAACCGAATCAGGCTCGCGTTCTTCAGCTCCTCGGGAGTTCGTACAGCGGCACCCTGCGGACGCCGGGGCTGCGCTGGACCAATCCGTTGACGTATCGCAGGGCCATCTCGACGCGAATCCGCAACCACGAAACCGGACAATCCAAGGTCAACGACGCCGACGGCAACCCGATCGAGATCTCCGCCATCGTCGTCTGGCAGGTCGCCGATACCGCACTGGCGTCGTTCCAGGTCGATGACTACGAGGAGTTCGTCGCCGTCCAGACCGAGTCCGCCGTCCGGCACATCGCCGGCAGCTACCCGTACGACGCCGAAGGGCGAATGTCGTTGCGGGAGAACGCCGACGAGATCACTGCCGCCATGTCGGAGGAGGTGCACGCACGGGTACGTTCGGCCGGTGTCGAGGTGATCGAAACCCGAATCAACCGGTTGGCCTACTCCCCGGAGATCGCTCAGGCAATGTTGCGGCGGCAGCAGGCAGGCGCGGTCATCGCCGCCCGTCAGCAGATCGTCGAAGGTGCCGTCGGAATGGTGGAGATGGCGCTCGGGAAGCTGGAGGAAAAGCACGTCGTCGAGCTCGACGAGGAGCGCAAGGCCACGATGGTGTCGAATTTGCTCGTGGTCCTGTGCAGCGACCGAGACACGCAACCGGTCGTCAACACCGGATCGCTGTACCAGTGAGTCATGGCCGTCGAGCGTAAGAAGATTCTGCTGCGGTTGGACCCAGCGGTGCACGACGCTCTCGCCCGTTGGGCCTCCGACGAGTTGCGGAGCACCAATGCTCAGATCGAGTTCCTATTGCGCCGCGCTCTGAGCGAGAAGGGCCGAATGCCCAAGGACGCCGAGGACATTCGCCCGCCGGGACGCCCACCGAATTCGTGAGCGTCCCGGCGTGGCGAACGGGCTCAGAAGTCCCAGTCCTCGTCTTCGGTGTTGACGGCCTTGCCGATGACGTACGAGGAACCCGAACCGGAGAAGAAGTCATGGTTCTCGTCGGCGTTGGGTGAGAGCGCCGACAGGATCGCCGGGTTGACGTCCGTCTCGTCCTTGGGGAACAGGCCCTCGTAGCCGAGATTGTTCAGTGCTTTGTTGGCGTTGTAGCGCAGGAACTTCTTGACGTCCTCGGTCAGGCCGATCTCGTCGTAGAGGTCCTGGGTGTACTCGACCTCGTTGTCGTACAACTCGAACAGCAACTCGAAGGTGTAGTTCTTGAGTTCCTCGCGCTGCGCCTCGCTGACCTTCTCGAGACCCTTCTGGTACTTGTACCCGATGTAGTACCCGTGCACGGCCTCGTCGCGGATGATCAGACGGATCAGGTCAGCGGTGTTGGTGAGCTTGGCCCGTGAGGACCAGTACATCGGCAGGTAGAAGCCGGAGTAGAACAGGAACGATTCGAGCAGCGTCGACGCGACCTTGCGCTTGAGCGGATCGTCACCGTGGTAGAAGTTCAGGACGATCTCGGCCTTGCGCTGGAGGTTGACATTCTCCTCGGACCAGCGGAATGCGTCGTCGATGTCGCGGGTGGAGCTGAGGGTGGAGAAGATGGAACTGTAGCTCTTGGCGTGCACCGACTCCATGAACGCGATGTTGGTGTACACCGCCTCCTCGTGGGGAGTGATGGCATCCGGAATGAGGCTGACAGCGCCGACGGTGCCCTGAATGGTGTCGAGCAGTGTCAATCCGGTGAACACACGCATCGTCAACTGCTTCTCGACGGCGGTCAGCGTTGCCCACGACGGAATGTCGTTTGACACCGGCACCTTCTCCGGCAGCCAGAAATTACTGGTGAGGCGCTCCCACACTTCGGAGTCCTTGTCGTCCTGGACCCGATTCCAGTTGATCGCGGAGACGCGATCGATGAGCTTTACCATGGGTGCCTACCTACAGGTCGATGAGCGAGAACTGGGACGGAACTGCGTGAAAAGTCGCTGACACGAACACTACCCGTTGTGTCCGACAAG
This sequence comes from Rhodococcus cercidiphylli, assembly GCF_033042225.1. Lineage (NCBI taxonomy): Bacteria > Bacillati > Actinomycetota > Actinomycetes > Mycobacteriales > Nocardiaceae > Rhodococcus > Rhodococcus cercidiphylli. The sequence continues at coordinate 207,888 of NZ_JAWLKE010000001.1, read as the reverse complement.
TCCGGTAGGCACTACAAAGTGTGCCGCGAGTGTCGCCCGCAGCGACGACCCCTACGCCTGCTTCGGTCTGTCACCACCCCACCGAGCACGGGACGGTTCCGGCTTCGATGGCCTCGACCAACTGCGCATGATCGCGCTCGTTCTGATCGGCGTAGGCGTGGGCGAAAGCCACCATCGCCCGACCGACCTTGTCTCCTCGTCCGAGGTAGTCGGCGATCGCCTCCGCGTCACCACTTCGGGCGTGCGCTCGTGCAAGCACCTCACCGCATGCGGTTGCGAATTCGGTGAGGTACGGCCCGATGATCTCGCCGTCGGGAATGACCTTCATGTCACGAAACTGCCGAACGTAGAAGTTCATGTCCCCCACTGCAGTCCATCCCACGAACATATCGGTGGCACTCTGCAGCATTCGCTGTCCGCTGACCACGCGCGCACCGTGATTGTCGTACCTGCTCGGTTCGAGAAACCGCTCGAACACCGACGGCCCCGCCTGCTTGATCTGCAGGAAGAACGGGTCGCCCGTCCGCCGTTCTTCCAGCAGCGCCAGATACACCCGCATCCCTACGCTCCCGACGCCGACCACCTGCCGAACCACGTCGAGAACTCGGAACCTGGACAGCAGACTCCAGATATGGTCGTCGACCGACTCGCTGTAACCGGCGATGACCGCCTGCACGAGCTCGATCTGGGAATCACCCACGTGGGTGCGAAAAGGCGCGTCCTCGCGAATTCGTCTACGCCCGTCCCTCGTCTCGGTGAACTTGCGGGACGCCCCACGGCTGGTACGACGCTCGGCTTTCGTTTCGATCAGTTTCTCGGCGTGGCGGGCGATGCCCGACGAGAAGTGACCGAGCAATCCCGCGACGTCGATGCGGTCGTACCAGATGTCGATCTCCGGGGTCTTCGCGTACGCCCTCATCTTTCTGCAGTACGCCGCTGTCATCGCTGCGACCGCCCGATCGGAGCGCCGCGCATCGACCCCGTTCTCGCGACCGAGAACCACCAGAGACGTCGCCAGCCTCTCGAGATCCCACTCGAACGGGCCCGGCAGCGTCTCGTCGAAGTCGCGGAGATCGAAGTACAGGTTCCGTTCGGGGGTGGCCCACAATCCGAAGTTCAACACGTGGGCATCGCCACACAACTGGACCTCGATGCCGGTGTGCGGAGTCGACGCGAGATCGGCCGCCATCACGGCCGCGGCCCCACGGAAGTAGGTCCACGGCGACGCGGACATACGGGCGTAGCGGATCGGCAATAGCTCCGGCACCCGAATGGTGTTCTGCGCCAGCACCGTTTCGAGCGCATCATGGCCACGTGAGGCTGGATCCCACTCGCCCAACCCGCTGCGGGGTACGCGCCGTCGGGCGTGTCGACCACGCAACAATTGCTCGGAAGGACGTGCGTCCTTCCGAGCAATTGTCACATCGATATCGGATTCGACCTCGTCGCCCGCTTCGGTGTCCATGCCTGATTATGCTCCGCGGCGCACCGCGATATCGCGGTATTCGCCACAGGCCGACCGACCGAGTCGACTACAGCATGCAGGACACGCAACCCTCCACTTCGGTGCCTTCGAGGGCCAACTGGCGCAGGCGGATGTAGTAGAGCGTCTTGATGCCCTTACGCCATGCGTAGATCTGCGCGCGGTTGATGTCACGAGTGGTGGCCGTGTCCTTGAAGAACAGCGTCAGAGACAGCCCCTGATCGACGTGTTGCGTTGCGGCAGCGTAGGTATCGATGATCTTCTCGTACCCGATCTCGTACGCGTCCTGGTAGAAATCCAGGTTGTCGTTGTCGAGATACGGTGCCGGGTAGTAGACGCGGCCGATCTTGCCTTCCTTGCGAATCTCGATCTTCGACGCCACCGGGTGAATCGACGAGGTGGAGTTGTTGATGTACGAGATGGAACCGGTCGGCGGGACGGCCTGCAGGTTCTGGTTGTAGATCCCGTACTCCTGCACCGACGCCTTCAACGTCGTCCAATCCGCCTGAGTGGGAACGGATACGCCCGCTTCGGCGAACAACTTCGCAACCTTGGGTGTGGCCGGCTCCCAGACCTGATCGGTGTACTTGTCGAAGAATTCACCCGACGCGTACTTGGAGTCCGGGAACCCCTTGAAGTACTGTCCACGAGCCTTGGCCAGCTGATTCGATGCCTGGAGAGCGTGGAACAGCACCGTGTAGAAGTAGATGTTGGTGAAGTCGATGCCCTCGGTCGAGCCGTAGTGAATGCGCTCCCGTGCGAGGTAGCCGTGCAGATTCATCTGCCCGAGGCCGATTGCGTGAGAATCGTTGTTGCCCTGCTCGATCGACGGCACGGAGAAGATGTGCGTCTGATCGGACACTGCGGTGAGTCCGCGAATGGCCACGGCGATGGTCTTGCCGAAATCGGGCGAGTCCATCGTCTTGGCGATGTTCAGCGAACCGAGGTTGCACGAGATGTCCTTGCCGACATGACTGTACGAAAGGTCGTCGTTGAACGTGGACGGCGTCGAGACCTGAAGGATCTCCGAGCACAGGTTGGAGTGAGTGATCTTGCCCTTCACCGGATTCGCGCGATTGACGGTGTCCTCGTACATGATGTACGGGTAGCCGGACTCGAATTGCAACTCGGCGAGAGTCTGAAAGAACTCGCGCGACTTGATCTTGGTCTTGCGGATCCGCTTGTCGTCGACCATCTCGTAGTACTTCTCGGAGACGTCGATGTCTGCGAACGGGACTCCGTAGATGCGCTCGACGTCGTACGGCGAGAACAGGTACATGTCCTCGTTCTTCTTGGCCAGCTCGAACGTGATGTCCGGGATGACGATTCCGAGCGAGAGCGTCTTGATCCTGATCTTCTCGTCCGCGTTCTCACGCTTGGTGTCGAGAAACTTGTAGACGTCGGGGTGGTGAGCATGCAGGTAGACCGCGCCCGCGCCCTGACGCGCACCCAGCTGGTTGGCATAGGAGAACGAATCCTCGAGCAGCTTCATGATCGGGATGACACCCGAGGACTGATTCTCGATGCGCTTGATGGGCGCGCCGGCCTCGCGAATGTTGCTCAGCAGCAACGCAACTCCGCCACCACGCTTGGACAGCTGCAGGGCCGAGTTGATGGAGCGACCGATGGACTCCATGTTGTCCTCGATACGCAGCAGGAAGCACGAGACGGGCTCGCCGCGCTGCTTCTTGCCGGAGTTGAGGAAGGTGGGCGTCGCGGGCTGGAAGCGGCCTGCGATGATCTCGTCGACCAGATCGGTGGCCAGGGCCTCGTCGCCTGCGGCCAGCGTCAGTGCCACCATGCACACCCGGTCCTCGAACCGCTCGAGGTAACGCTTGCCGTCGAACGTCTTGAGCGTGTACGAGGTGTAGTACTTGAACGCCCCGAGGAACGTGGGGAACCGGAACTTCTTCGAGTATGCGTGGTTGATCAGGAACTTCACGAACTCGCGGGAGTACTGGTCCAGAACCTCGGGCTCGTAGTAGTTCTCCTCGACGAGGTAGTCCAGCTTCTCGTCCAGATCGTGGAAGAACACGGTGTTCTGATTGACGTGCTGCAGGAAGTACTGATTGGCGGCCTCGCGATCCTTCTCGAACTGGATCTCACCGTTGGGGCCGTACAGATTGAGCATCGCGTTGAGCGCGTGGTAGTCCATGTCGCCGTCGCCGCGGACGGTGCTGGGTACGGGTCCTGCGTCGGTGATGGTCGGTGCCACGGCGATGCTCCTACTGGGTATGTGGTGTGTGGTGCTCTAGTGCGTGTGGGCGGCGCGTCGGACTTCACGTTCCCAGAAGTCCTCCAGCCCCTCGCGGACCCGCACTACGTCCTCGGGGGTGCCCATCAATTCGAATCGGTAGAGATACGGAACTGCGCACTTCTGCGAAATGACATCTCCCGCGAAGCAGAACGAGTCACCGAAGTTCGTGTTTCCGGCAGCGATGACAGCTCGGATCAACGACCGATTGTGCTTGTCGTTGAGAAACTTGATCACACGCTTGGGGACGTAGTTGGTGTCGCGCCCGGAGTACGTGACCCCTCCCCCGTACGTCGGCACGATGAGGACGTAGGGAGTGTCGACACGAAAGGTGCCGTCCGGATCACGAAGTGGAATGCGTGTCGCGGGAATGTCCAGCTTCGAGACGAAGCGGTGAGTGTTCTCGGACGCGCTGGAGAAATAGACCAGTGAGTGGGTGGACTGCGGTTGGAAACTCACCGCTCACTCACTTCCTCGTTCTGTTCAAGCAGCGTTCGCTGCAAGGCTCTTGATGCGGTCCGGACGGAAACCGGACCAGTGATCGTCACCGGCAACGACGACCGGAGCCTGCAGGTAGCCGAGAGCCATGACGTAGTCGCGCGCTTCGGGGTCCTGCGAGATGTCGATGACGGAGTACTCGATACCGGCCTTGTCGAGGGCGCGGTAGGTGGCATTGCACTGAACGCAGGCGGGCTTGGTGTAAACGGTGATGCTCATGGTGTCCCTCTTTCCGTTGTCGCCATCGGGTGAACCGACGCGACCGATGTGCTCTGCGTGTGGCACCGAGAACATCTCCCGCTCAGGGCGACTTCGACCTGCTCGAACCCATGTGTGCAGGCTCTTCGAGTTGTTGTCTCTCGGTTGGTCAAACACTACACCTAGTGTCCGACATCTGGCTAGAACACGAGATGTTGCGAACAACATGCTTGGTATTCGCTGGTCACGGCGTTGTCGAGCCGCAAGAATCGGACGATATCGGCGTGTCGCACGTCACATCGCACGCATGTTGTTCGTCACAGGGAGACCGGGCCGGGACCATGACGTGTACCGAGAACCGCCGACCCTCCCCACGACACGCCGAAGGGCCCTCGAACTTCTCCGAGAGCCCTTCGGCGATCACGCAGTGGTCAGCGCTGGCGCGCCTTGAACCGCGGTTCCTTCTTGTTGATCACGAACACCGTGCCACGGCGTCGTACCACCTGTGCGCCGGGCTTGTTCTTGAGCGATTTCAAAGAGTTTCTCACCTTCATGCAGCAACCCTACATGAAAACGATTCCCATAACCGAACGGGTCACGCACTCACGAGTTCGTCGGCGGCCTTCACCAGTTCGGCAACGACGTGGCCGATCTCACCGGAGACCTCTGCGTTCTCACGCGGGTGGGCCGAGCCGAACTTGTCGACGGTGCCACCGATGGAGAGCCGAACATCCTCGAGAACGGTTCCGCCGGCGATGCGGACGGCCTTGCTGGTGTCCTCGTGCGCCCACTTCGCTCCGTTGCCGCTGGGGGAAGCGCTGATGACGACGACCGGCTTGCCCACCATGGCACCCGCACCGTAGGGGCGCGAAAGCCAGTCGATGGCGTTCTTCAGCACGGCCGGAATGGTGCCGTTGTATTCGGGCGTGACCAGCAACAACGCCGTGGCCTTCTCGGCAGCGGCCCGCAGAGCGAGTGCGCCCTCGGGCACCGATCCCTCGACGTCGATGTCCTCGTTGTAGAAGGGGACATCTCCGAGTCCGTCGTAGACCACTACCTCGGCACCGGCGGGTGCCACGGTGACAGCAGTCTCGGCGATCCGCTTGTTCACCGACTCGGCGCGCAAGCTTCCGACGAGAACGAGTACATGAGCGTCTGACATGAGGTTATTCCTTCGCGAGTTCGGATGACGTGATCGTCGTGTCAATTCCTACCATCCAAACGGACCGTGGTCCATTTATGTTCCCGGCAAGGTAGGCTTCGTCTGTGACCGGCCCCATGCTGCCCATAGCGGGCGAGGACTCCGAGCGGTGCGACGCAGCCCGCAACCGTCGCCTTCTCCTCGATGCCGCAACGGATCTGGTGGCGGCCGTCGGAGCCGACGCCATCACCATGGACGCGGTGGCCACCAAGGCCGGAGTGGGCAAGGGCACCGTGTTCCGTCGCTTCGGGAACCGGGCCGGGCTGATGCGTGCGTTGCTCGACCACACCGAGAAGAAACTGCAGCACTCGTTCATGTTCGGCGCTCCGCCGCTGGGCCCGGGAGCCGACCCGATCGACCGTCTCGTCGCCTTCGGCCGAGCGCGACTGGAATTCGTCAACGTTCAGGGGGAAGTGCTCCGCGCCGCGGAGAGCGCCGACGACGCGCGGTATTCCGCCCCGGCGCACATGGTCAACTTCACCCACGTGCTGTCGCTGCTCCGCGCCGCCGAGGTGGACGGGGATCTCGAATTGCTCGCGTACTGGCTGCTCACACCACTCGAAGCCACCCTGGTCCTCCATCAGTACCGCGATCTGGGAATGCCGATGGATCGCCTTGCCGACGGTTGGGAAGACTTGGTACGCAGGGCAACTCGAGTCCGATAGCCATCGGGGCAACTCGCACTCGGTAGCTCCTGCGTTCAAAGACGGACGACGGCGGCGGCCGCCGCGTGCAGCGCGGTGCCGTACGAGCGGCCGTGACCGGCTGCGTGAACGGCGAGTGGATGCAGCTGATGCAGTGCTGTGCGTTCGCGCCACCCTGCTCGCAACGGCTGGACCGTCTCGTAGCCGCCGACGACGACGTCGAGGTGGGGGCAACCGAACAGTGCCAGCATCGCCAGATCGGTTTCGCGGTGCCCACCGTGCGCCGCCGGATCGATCAGCACCACTCCCGCGTCGGTCCAGAACACGTTGCCGTTCCAGAGATCGCCGTGAATACGACTCGGCGGCTCTGCATCGTCGAAGTCGCCGTCCGCGATGCGTCCACACGCCGATTCGACGATCGATGCCTCCCCCGGCGTCACGGTTCCGGCGTCGACCGCGATTCGGAGAAACGGCAACACTCGTTCGGCCGCGTAGAAGGCTCCCCAGGATCGGTGCACCGTACTGCTCATGGGCCGGGATCCGATGAACAGCTGACCCGAGAAGGCGACGCCGTCGGCATCCACGGGTGGCGCACCGAACCCGGCGGCTCCGGCCGAGTGTGTCGCTGCGAGCGCGCGCCCGAATCGTTCGGCTGCGGCAGGCGTGGGACGGGTCGCAACCAGCCGCTCGAGTTCGATGTACGCCCGGCCGTGCCCGACGACCCCGACGACCGGGGCCCCGGCCTCGCCGAGCCACCCGAGCCCGGTGGCCTCGGCGGCGTAGAAGTCGGGGTGTGCCTGGGGGATTCGCTTGACGAAGGTATCGGAGGTTCCACTCACGACCACCGACACTACGCACGGCGCGAGATCGGCCCCGGCATTCGTCATTAGGATGACGTGATGGGACACATCAACTCGGAATTGCGCACGGGGATCATGCGCGAGCTGGCCGTGCAGTCGACCATCGACCCGATCACGGAGGTCCGCAGGCGAGTCGACTTCCTCAAGGACTACCTGGCGTCGACGCCGGCCTCGGGGTTCGTGCTCGGCATCAGTGGCGGACAGGACAGCACGCTCACCGGCAAGCTCGCCCAACAGGCTGCGACGGAGCTCCGAGCGGACGGACACGAGGCCGAGTTCGTCGCCGTTCGCCTCCCCTACGGCGTGCAGGCCGACGAGGACGACGCCTCGATCGCGCTGAAGTTCATCGATCCCGACCGCACAGTGACGGTGAACATCAAGGACGCCGCCGACGCCGCAGCGGCCGCGACGGCGGAAGCACTCGGTAGTGCCGGAATCCGAGACTTCGTCCGCGGCAACATCAAGGCTCGCCAGCGCATGGTCGCGCAGTACGCCCTCGCAGGCGAACTCGGCTACGTCGTCGTGGGCACCGATCATGCCGCCGAGGCGATCACAGGCTTCTTCACCAAATTCGGTGACGGCGGCGTCGATCTGACTCCGCTGACCGGCTTGAGCAAGCGCCAGGGCGCGGCACTGCTGCGCGAGCTGGGGGCACCCGAGAGCACCTGGCGCAAGGTTCCCACCGCAGATCTCGAAGACGATCGACCTGCGCTACCCGACGAGGAAGCCCTCGGCGTCACGTACGAGCAGATCGACGACTACCTGGAGGGCAAGGACATCACCGACGAGGTCGCGGACAAGCTGGAGAAGATGTTCCTGGCAACCCGTCACAAGCGCACGGTGCCCGTGACGCCGTTCGACGATTGGTGGAAGAGAAGCAGCTGAATCGGGCAGCCACGGGTCGGCGGCGGGGTGTGCTCAGCCGCCGGCGAAGGGCGGCAGCACGTCGACCCTGCCGCCGATCACGCGCCCCAGATCGCGGGTGAGATCTTCTCCCACCAGGTAGGCCGAGACCCGAAGAATCGGCTCCATCGGCGCGCCGTGCCGGGACAGAATCAGCTCTCTCAGATCTGCGAGGGTGGCACCGACCGGCACGGTGAGGTACTCGGACTCGCAGTGCGACGCGTCGACCGCTGCAGCGAAATACCGCACCTCCACCTGGGTGTCACCCACCGATGGCTCCCATGCTGCGGGTGGGAGGTACGAAGCCGTCGGCGTCGATGCCGTGTCCAGCCCACTTGTTCCACATGGCCCCGCGCCACACCGCTGCCAGTTCCTCGTCGGTGGCACCGCCGCGCAGAGCGGCCCGCAGATCGGTTTCGTCGTCGCTGAACAGACAGGACCGAATCGTTCCTTCTGCAGTGATCCTGGTGCGGTCGCAATCACCGCAGAACGAGCGTGTCACCGACGCGATGATGCCGACGGTGGCGTCGGTGCCGTCGACGCTCCACTCCTCGGCCGGGGCCGAGGGGTCGGCACGCCCCACCTCACGCAGATCGAATTCGGTGGACAGCTCGTCGAGCAAGGTCTGGGCGTCGATCATGTTCGCGCGGGCCCACTCGTGATCGGCGTCGAGCGGCATCTGCTCGATGAATCGAAGTGCCACCCCCTCGTCGAGACACCAGCGCAGCAGATCGACGGCACCGGACAGCGTGTCGCGCATCAGAACGGCATTGACCTTGACCGGTCCGATCCCGGCTCGCTGCGCTGCCCTGATTCCGGCGAGCACGGACGGCAACCGGTCTCGTCGGGTCAAACGAGCGAAATCTTCGCGGTCGACGGAATCCAACGAGACGTTCACTCGGGTCAACCCGGCGTCGGCCAAGGACCGAGCCCGGTGTTCGAGACCGACGGCGTTGGTGGTCATCGACAGCGGCACACCCTCCGCGGCATCGCGGCACAACCGCAGAATGTCGTCGAGGTCGCGGCGCATCAGCGGTTCGCCTCCGGTGAAACGCACATCCCGAATCCCCAGCAGCCGCACGGACACCGAGACCACGCGAGCGATCTCGGCCGGTGTCAGCAACGCTGCCGCCGGGATAGCCGGAAGGCCCTCCTCCGGCATGCAGTACGTGCAGCGCAGCGAACATTTCTCGGTGATCGAGATACGCAGGTCGCGGGCCACCCGGCCGAATCGATCGATCAGGTGTGGCACGTCCGGCCGATCGGACACGGAGTTCACCCCGCCTGCCGCAGAACCCGTGGTGGTGCCGAACCTTGGAATGCCGAGCGAGGTGACACTGTCCACCGTCACCTCGTACCTCGTCTCTGTCGGGAATCACGCCTGTCGTAGATGTGTCTACCCATTATGCCGCAGCCCACACCGAGCGGACGGATCGGCGTGCCTAGGATTGGCACCCATGACGGTTGAGCAGAGGCACGCGATCACTGGATCCGCACGGTGACCGCAGTATCGGTCGAGGAACATGCCGCCGCGGTCGAGATTCTGCTCGCGGCGCTGACAGCGAGAACCGCTCAGCGAATTCCTCTCGACGACGCGTTGGGCCGCGTCTCGTTCGAAGACGTTCGATCTCCGGTCGATCTGCCACTGTTCCGCAACTCGCAGATGGACGGCTACGCCGTGGATTCTCGCTCCGTGGCGACGACCCCGGTGACGCTTGCGGTCTCGACGATCATCGCCGCAGGCCCGACGCAGTCGGCAGTTCTCGCGCCGGGCAGCGCCGCCAAGATCATGACCGGTGCCCCCGTTCCGGACGGAGCGGACACCATCGTCCCCGTCGAGGACACCTCCGTACCGACGGCCGGTTCCGTGACGATCGAAAGAAGCCGCGCAGCAGGCGAATTCGTACGCGAACAAGGAAGCGACGTACGCGTCGGGACAATCCTGGTCGAGTCGGGCCGAGTGCTCGAACCCCGCCACATCTCCGTTCTCGCCGCCGTCGGCTTCGGCGAAGTGGACGTTCGTTCGCGCCCTCGGGTGGCCGTGGTGACCACCGGTGCCGAACTGGTCGACGCCGGTTCGACGCTGACGCCCGGTCAGATCTACGACTCGAACGGCATCACTCTCGCCGCACACCTTCGCGCCAGCGGCGCAGAGGTGGTCTCCGTCTCGCGCAGTTCCGACGAGCCGAGCCGCTTTCGCGAGATCCTCGACGCCGCAGCCGAATCGGCCGAGCTGATCATCACGTCCGGCGGGGTGTCGATGGGCGACTTCGAGGTGGTCAAGGACGTACTCCGCCCGCTCGGCGGCAACTTCGGATCGGTTCGTATGCAGCCGGGCGGACCGCAGGGCATCACGATGTTCGACGGCGTCCCCGTGCTCAGCTTTCCCGGCAATCCCGTCAGTACGGTCGTCTCGTACATCATGTTCGCGCGCAACATCGTTCGGCGAGCGGCCGGTCTGCCGCCGGTGCTCTCGACCACCGCGGCCCTGCACGAATCGATCGTGTCACCGCCCGGTCGCAGACAACTACTTCGGGGCCGATTACGCGACGACGGTCGGGTCGAGCTCGTCGCCGGCCCCGGCTCGCACCTGGTGGCCGCACTGGCATGGGCCGATGTGCTGATCGATATCGACTCCGAGACAACCGAACTCGCCGCAGGAACCGACGTGGAGGTGTGGCCGCTGTGACCACCGACGCCCAGCCACCCCAGCTGTCTCATCTCGACGATCAGGGCCGCGCCCGCATGGTCGATGTGGCGCACAAGAAGGAAACCTCGCGCACGGCCGTCGCCGCCGGTGAGTTCGTCACCACGGCCGAGGTCATCGCGCTCGTGCGCGCCGACGACATGCCCAAGGCGGACGTTCTCGCCACCGCCCGCATCGCCGGCATCTCGGCAGCGAAGCGGACGTCGGAGCTGATTCCGCTGTGCCATCAGCTCGCCCTCTCCTCGGTGAAGATCTCGTTCGGATTCACCGAGTCGTCCATCACGGTCGAGGCAACCGCCCGCACCACCGGACGTACCGGGGTGGAGATGGAAGCACTGACCGCGGTCGCCGTCGCCGGCCTGACCCTGCACGACATGGTCAAGGCCGTCGATCCCGGTGCCACCATGAACGGCGTCCGGTTGCTCACCAAAGACGGCGGCAAGCACGGACATTGGCAGCGGGACGACGCAGAGGTCTCCCCCGAGGCTGCGGCTGCGCCGATCTTCGAGTCCTCACGGTCCGCGGCGGTACTGGTGGCCTCCACCGGTGGCGCGAACGGAACTCGACCGGACACCACCGGCCCCACCATCGCGTCCTGGTTGACCGATCGAGGCTTCGCCGTGCGCGGCCCACTGGTGTACGCCGATGCCGAGATCGCTGCGGGGCTGCAGGACGCTCTGCTCGGCGAACCGTCGCTGATCGTCAGCACGGGCGGCACCGGCGTATCCCCCACCGATGCGACCCCCGAGGCGACGGCAGCGCTCCTCGACATCGACATGTCGGGCATCGCCGATGCCATCCGAACCCGCGGAACGTCTGCGACGCCCCACGCGGTGCTCAGCCGCGGCGTCTCGGGTCTGATCGGACGCACACTGATAGTCAACCTGCCGGGCTCACCGGGTGGCGTGAAGGACGGACTCTCCGTTCTCGACCCGCTCCTCGACCATGTGCTCGCCCAGATCGCCGGAGGAGGCCCCCACGATGAGTGAGCTCGTCGCCCGTATCTCGAACGAACCGCTGAGCACTGCCGAAGTAGAGGCAGCAGTGCAGGATTCGCGTCACGGTGCCGTCGTACTGTTCAGCGGAATCGTGCGCGATCACGACGGCGGACATGCGGTGGAGACTCTGGAATACCGCGCCCACCCCGATGCAGAACGGTTCCTGAGCCGCTGCTGCTCGGAGGTATCGGCAGAGACCGGATTGGCGGTGGCCGCAGTGCATCGCGTCGGCGATCTGCGCGTCGGCGACCTCGCACTCGTAGCGGCCGTCGGCTCGGCTCATCGCGCCGAAGCGTTCGAGGCCTGCGCCCGACTCGTCGAGCGCATCAAGGCCGAGGTCCCGATCTGGAAGCGTCAGGGTTTCGAGGGCGGACGGACCGAGTGGGTCGGGCTCTAGGGAACTAGCCGGTCTCGAGGTAGCGATGGACCGGAAGCATCGCGGAGGCGTCGGCGACGTCGTCCGGTCCTCGCACACAGGCACGCAACCGCTGCTCGACGGCCGACGCATCGAGTTCGGTACCGATCAGCACCAGTGAGGTCTGCTCGGTCTCGCCTCGGGCCCAGGACGCAGCCTCGAATCGAATGTGTCGGCCCACCGTGTGCACGACGAACTTCTGCGGGTAGCCGGCGATGCCGAAATGCACGAATCCCTTGATGCGATAGAGGTTCCCGGAGGGATTCTCCAAGAACTCGATCAACCGACGCGGTTCGACGGGCTCCGCCGTGACGAATTCGGTGTGTGAGTACTGCGCGTGCAGGTGTCGGTCGTGGTCGTGGTCGTGGTCGTGCTCGTGGTCGTGGTCGTGATTCTCTCGGAGTAGTTCGTCGAACGACAGCTGCACCGCCATTGCCGAATTCACCGAGTGATCCTCGCGTCGGTCGAACAGCAGCAGCGGGTCGACGCGACCGAAGGCCACGGGTACGACGGGGACGTCTCCTACGACCGACTGCACCGTCGACACCACCGCGGAGCGTTCGGACTCGCTCACCGCGTCGGACTTGTTCAACACCACCAGGTCGGCCAATTGCAGGTGCTGGTCGATCTCGGGATGCCGCACGCGGGTCTGCGGGAATTCCACGGCGTCGACGACCCCGACGAGCCCGCCGTAGACGATGAATTCGTTCTCGCTGCCCCGGACCATTCTGATGAGATTGCGGGGTTCGGCCAAGCCGCTGGCCTCCACCACGATCACGTCGATGGCGGACCGACGGTGTGCGAGGGCGTCGAACATCGCGTCCATATCGCTGATGTCGACGGCGCAACAGATGCAACCGTTGCCGAGCGAGACCATCGAATCGACCTGGCCGGCCACGAGCATCGAGTCGATGTTGATCGCCCCGAAGTCGTTGACCACAACACCTATTCGGATACCGGAATCATTGCGCAACAGGTGGTTCAGCAGGGTGGTCTTGCCTGCGCCGAGAAAGCCCGCAACTATCACCACCGGAATTCGTCGACGCGCCACGGCGTCCGAGACTACCGGTCGGCGAGAATCTGCTTCAGCAGGCCTCGAGCGAACGTCGAAACACTGCTCACGCTGTCCGGGGTCGCGAGTGCTTCCAGGCCGTCGACGCCCAACGCATTCACGTACGGGGACACGCTCTTGAGCAACCTGGACAATGCGCTGCGCCCCGCGTCCGCGGGGCCTGCGCCGCTGGGTGCTGCCGGAGACGCGGCGGTGTCGGTGGTGGCAGTCGCGGCGGGGGCAGCCGCAGGGGTGGTCGCGGCGTCCGTTGGGGTCGAGGGGGTTTCGGCCCCGAGGAGGTAGTCGATGATCCCCGTCGAGATGGCGATCGCATGCTCGAGCTGACCGTCCGAGCTCTCCAGCAGAGCTGCGTCGTCGGGGTTGGATCCGTTGCCCATCTCCACGAACACGAGGGGCACCGTGGTCAGCGCAGGACCGGCGACATCGGATCGCTCCTGTATCCCGTTCTCGACCCCCGCGTAGTTCGCCGGCTCGAAGCCTGCGCGCACGTAGGAGTCTCGCATCAGCGTCGACGCCGAACGTCCCCCCTCTGACTGGGCAGCGTCGGCAGCGGCGCTCGGAATCGGCAGAGCGGGCACGATCAGATGGAACCCGTGCCTGTCGGTGTCGGTCGTCGTACTCGTGGAGTCCGCATGGATGCTCACGGCCACGTCGGCTCCGGACTCACTGGCTGCCCTCGCCCTGTCGTCGACGCAGCCACCCCAGCCGGTGTCGTCTGCTCGACTCGTCTTCACCGTCGCACCCAGACTTTCGAGGCTCGATCGGACGAGCTCGCTGACCTTCCAGTTGATCGTGTGCTCGGGCACGCCGTCCAGGGTGGTCATGCCGGTGGTCTGGCAGTCCTTGGTGCCGCCACGTCCGTCGTTCACCTGCCGCTGCAGATTCTCCGAGTGTGCGGTGCCCTGATGACCCGGATCGAGGAAGACCGTCTTCCCCGACAACTCCGTGCCTGCGGCGGGTGCCGTGCCGTCCGGTGCTGCCATGGCAGGTGCGGACACGAGCACCCCGGCACCGAGAATCCCGACGCACATCAGCGCCGTCACTACCGATCTGGTCATCGGTGCAGATTTCATAGCGTCTGGCGCAACGGTGGAACTCGCTGCGCAACTCCCCTCTCGACCCCTCGGACACCGCTGATCCGAGCGGGTCACCGCACCGCGGGGCACCACACGTCACAACAGACACTTGCGCCTCAAGTGAAGCAGATATTGCCGTCGACGCGTATCGGGTGATTTTTCGTTAGTGAAACGAGTGCGTTTCGTGACCGATTCGTTGCCGGAAACATCGAAGCGGAGTGCGCCGGCCGATCGCATTCGATCGAACTCGAACCGACTCGAGGATGGCACTACGTATTCAAACCGGACAGTTCGTCTTTCTCACGGATAACGATGAACAGGATCGCCGAGACAATGCTTCTCACAATCACCTCGTCGGTTTCCCGAGCTGTCGAGGTGATTGTGAGAATTCTGCGAATCGAGTAACAATTCCCCGACCCACATGGATAAACACATTGTTCAGCCGTATAGTCGCTTCAGTTCGATCTGGACATCCCCGCATCATCCCCTGCATCATTGGAGAGCTTCAGCATGGCCAGAAAAGTCTATGTGCAACTAGTCGACGACATCGACGAAAAACCGATCGAATCCGGTGGCGAACACATAACCTATTCGGTCAACGGAGTCAGCTACGAAATCGACCTGAGCGACAAGAACGCGAAGGAATTTCACCGCAAGCTCGACTATTACATCGAGCACTCCACCAAGGTCGGTGGAAAGCGAACGAAGAAGTCGAGCACCCCGGCAACCGGTGCCAAGCGCGACGCCAATCAGACCAAAGCCATCAGAGAATGGGCCAAGGCGAACGGCCACAACATCTCGGCGCGAGGCAGAATCCCCGCCGAGGTCGAGCAGGCATTCGACGCCGCTCACTGAGCCACCACAGCCGAATCGGGCTCCGGTCCGACACCCGAAAGCCGATTCGGCAGTCTCGACACCGAAACACAAAAAAAGCGTCGCCCGAGGGCGACGCTTTTTTCATTGACCATCTCGGTGGAGCTTCTTACTCGGTAAAGCATGCTTCTCGGTGGAGCTAAGGGGACTCGAACCCCTGACCCCCACACTGCCAGTGTGGTGCGCTACCAGCTGCGCCATAGCCCCGAGTTACTGCGTGCTCCCGCTCATGCGGTTGCTCGAACGAAGTTACACCATCGGCCGCAGCAGCAACAAATCACCTGGTGCGACCGGTACCGAATCCTCCACGACCGACCGCACCCACGCCCGAGATCAGTTGATCGACGCAAGCCATTCCGAATCACCGAGCGCGTCGACAACCTGACCGTCCACGAGGACCCCCGGCGTTCCCCGGGCACCCGACGCCGCCAGTGCGTCCCGTCCGGTGTTCGCATCCGCTACTGCTGCGTCGCGCTGCGCACCGCTGGTGATGCACTCCGTTGCCAGCTCGCTCGCTCCTGCAGATCCGGCGAGTTCGGCGAGTTCGGCATCGGTTCGGTCGGAGTCACCGCCTTCTTCGGGGCGAAATTCCGGGTCGAACAACCCGGCGTGAAATGCGGAGTAGACCCGCGCGTTCTCGGTCGCTGCCACGCAGTGCGACGCCGCGACGGCACGCGTCGAATAGTCACCGGACGCCGACTGTGGATCCAGGAAATTGACCAGGTGGTAATTCACCGAGACGACACCGTCGTCGATTTTCTGAGCCAACTCCTGGCCGTGTTTCACCTCGAGGTCGCCGCAGAACGGGCACATCGGATCCTCGAAGACATCGATGACCCGCTGCGCTTCCGGACGCGACAGCTGCACCACACCGTCACCCGGCAACGACAATTCGACCGCCGGATTCTTGACCGTTCCGTAGCCGTCGTTGCGGGGAGCGTCGCTTCCGCTCTGCCACATGATCGCCACCACGATGACGATCACCACTACGACGAATGCGATGCCGCCCAATACGTACGTCATCGTGTTGGAGGTTGCCTCGGGTGTGTGTTTCGTACTCGATATCTTCTTCTGGCTCACACAGCGAATACTACGGTTGCGTGCGTCAGGTGCGCTCGCGCCCGAGCGTGTCCGGAACTCGCGACCACCAGAGTCCGGCCAGGAGAAGCAGCGCTCCTGTCACCGCGAAAGCCGGACCGAACGAGACCTGCTCGACGATCATCCCGGCCACGATCGGGCCGATGACCGCACCGACATCGGAGGCCATCTGGAATGCAGCCAGCACGGGCCCTCCGCGCGCCTTCGATCCGATCACGTCGGCAACCGAGGCCTGCTGGGCGGGGCTCATCAGTCCCGATCCGATTCCGGCGATCAACGACACCACGAGAAACAGCACGGGATCGTGCACGTACCCCATCACGACGGTTCCCAGGCCGCACACCGCCAACCCACCCACCATGAAGGGCTTGCGACCGCGCACATCGGACAGGCGACCGGCAGTGGTGAGCACCAGCGCATTTCCCACTGCGAACACGGTCAGCGCGATACCGACGAACACCTCGGATCGCTGCATCGCCTCGACGACGAACAACGGCACCAAGGCCACCCGAACACCGAACACTGCCCACCCGTTGGCGAAATTCGACGCCAGCGCGGCTTGATACGACGGAATCCGCAGGGCGGCGAGCAACGACATCGTGGGCGGTGCCGAGCCCTTCTCCGGCTTGACGAGGTCGGAATTGCCCAGGGTGAAATACACGACGGCCGCGGCGATCACGAGAGCCACGGCGTAGATGACGAACGGCACCCGCAGACCGAATCCGACGAGCGCGCCGCCGACGAGTGGACCGCCGATGGTTCCCAACAGGAAGGCGGTCGCATACAGGCCGGAGATACGGCCACGACTGGTCGGAGGACTGATCCTGATCAGCAGTCCCAATGCCGACACCGAGAACATTGTCGAGCCGATGCCGCCGAGTCCACGAAAGAGCAGCAGCTGCCAGTACGTCTGGGCCAGAGCGCACGCACCGGTGGACACCGCAACGATCAGCAGTCCGATCAAATACACGGGTCGCTCGCCGAGCCGCTGCACCAGAGCGCCACTGGCGGGTGCGAACAGCAACCGCATGAGGGCGAATGCACTGATGACCGCCGACGCCGCGGTGTAGCCGACGCCGAATTCCCGGGCGAACTGTGGCAGAGCGGGCGCGACGATGCCGAATCCGAGCGCGATGACGAACGCCGCAGATACCAGAACCCAGATCTCCGGCGGGAGCTTGCCTCCGGGTTGGAACGCCGGCTCGGGCGTCGAACTGTCGTGATCGGGTGGAGGTGAGTCGGTCACGAGCTCTCGAGTGCGGACGACACCAGTTCACGTGCTGCGGCTTGAACCCGGGCGAGATGCTCCTCGCCCTGGAACGACTCCGCGTAGATCTTGTACACGTCCTCGGTTCCGGACGGGCGCGCAGCGAACCAAGCGCTCTCCGTCGTCACCTTCAGTCCACCGAGGGCAGCCCCGTTGCCCGGCGCCTCGGTCAGCGTTGCCGTGATCGGTTCCCCGGCAAGCTCGGTGGCGGTGATCTGGCTCGGTGAGAGCTTGGCGAGAACGGCCTTCTGCTCGCGGGTGGCCGGCGCGTCGACGCGGGCATACGTCGGATTACCGAACTTCGCGGTGAACTCGCCGTAGCGCTGCGATGGCGTGGACCCGGTGACGGCGGTGATCTCGGACGCCAGCAGCGCGAGGATGATGCCGTCCTTGTCGGTGGTCCAGACTCGGCCGTTGTGGCGGAGGAACGACGCGCCTGCGCTCTCCTCGCCGCCGAAACCGAGCTCACCTGCGAGCAGACCCGGAACGAACCACTTGAACCCGACCGGCACCTCGAGGAGTCGACGACCGAGACCTCCGACGACCCGGTCGATCATCGACGAGCTCACCAACGTCTTGCCCACTGCCGCCGTGGGTGACCAATCGGGTCGGTGCGTGAACAAGTAGTCGATGGCGACGGCGAGGAAGTGATTGGGATTCATCAGGCCACCGTCGGGAGTGACGATGCCGTGCCGATCGGAGTCGGCGTCGTTTCCCGTCGAGATGTCGAAGCGATCGCGGGCAGCGATGAGCGACGCCATCGCGTTCGGCGACGAGCAGTCCATCCTGATCTTGCCGTCGGTGTCCAGAGTCATGAAGCGGAATGTGCCGTCCACCAACGGGTTCACCACGGTCAGGTCCAGATTGTGCCGCTCGGCGATGGCATCCCAGTAATCGACACTCGCACCACCCAACGGATCTGCTCCGATGCGCACCCCGGCCGCGCGAACGGCGTCGAGATCGAGCACGTTCGGCAGGTCGTCCACATAGTTGCCGAGGAAGTCGTAGCGCGAGACGCTCCCCGCGAACGCCTGTGCGAGGGTCACCCGCTTGATGCCCGAAATGCCATCGCGCAGAAGCTCGTTCGCTCGAGCGGCGATGACCGATGTGGCATCACTGTCGGCCGGACCGCCGTGCGGAGGGTTGTACTTGAAGCCGCCGTCCCGGGGCGGATTGTGCGACGGAGTCACCACGATGCCGTCGGCTTGCGCCGACGGGCCGGACTCGTTGTACCGAAGGATGGCGTGACTGACGGCGGGGGTCGGTGTGTACCGATCCCCCGAATCGACCAGGACGTCGACGTCGTTGGCTGCCAACACTTCCAGAGCCGTCGTCCAGGCGGGCTCGGACAACGCGTGGGTGTCCCGGCCGATGAACAACGGCCCGGTGATGCCTTGTGCCGCGCGGTACTCCACGATCGCCTGCGTCGTCGCGACGATGTGTGCCTCGTTGAACGCCGAATCCAGACTGGACCCTCGATGTCCTGAGGTGCCGAACACCACCTGCTGACTGGGTTCCGACACGTCGGGAACCCGCGAGTAGTACGCCGTCACGAGCTGCGAAAGATCGACCAGATCCTCCGGCAGTGCAGTGGTTCCAGCTCTCTCGTGCGCCACGATGCGCCTCCTCGTTGATCGACGAACCGAAATCCTCGACCAACCCTAGCGCCGCTGCCCCACCCGCGAGCTACTTGCCGGCTCGTTTCGGCGGCCGCGGGAGGAAATAGCTGGTCCGCTGCTGGTATTCGCGATACCCCGGACGCTTTTCCATGCTGCGCTCGAGCAACCGCGCACCGGTGGCGAACACCAGGAAGTACGTCATCGCGATGGGCGACAGCAACGTGAACACTCCGGGCCACGCCGACGCCGAGACGAGGAACAGTCCCCACCAGACCGCCGAATCGCCGAAGTAGTTGGGGTGCCGCGTCCAGGACCACAGACCACGATCCATGATCTTGCCCTTGTTCGACGCATCGGCCTTGAAGGCCGCCAACTGCGCATCGCCCACTGCCTCGAACGTCCATCCGAGAATCCACACCAGTACGCCGAGTGCGACCACCGGCAGAACGGATCCGTGAGAGACAGCGGATACCTGCAGCGGCAGGGACACGAACCACAGTGCAACCGCCTGCGTCAGGTAGATCTTCCGCAGCGCATACAGGGTTTCGTTACCGGTGGCCTTGGCGAGCAGTTCGGTGTAGCGCGGATCCTCACCGTGCCCGCGCGAACGTCGAAAGACGTGCAGCGCAAGACGAAGTCCCCACACAGCGACGAGGACGAGCAGAAGTATTCGACGCCACAATTCGCCTGTTCCGGTCGCAGCCGAGATCAGCGCGATCAGAACGAACCCGCCGCCCCACGTCACGTCCACGACGTTGTGGCGTCCGATGCGCGCGCCGATGAGGGCGGTGACGATCATCAGAAGGGCGGTGCCGCCGAGGCTCGCCAGCGATACGGTGAGGAAATCTGACCAGTTCACCGTGGGCACACCCACACCGGCCGCACCGGTTCCATCTCGGACGATCCGTTCTCGGACCGAACCGCCAGAATCTGGTCGACGCCCATCCGGTTGTCCCGGAACGCCATTCCGCCGCCGATCAGGTACAGCCGCCACACGCGAGCGACCTCTTCCCCGACCATCGCCACCACATCGTCGAAGCGCGCCTCGAAACGCTCCGTCCAGACGTCGACGGTCCGCACGTAGTGCTCCCGAAGGGCGTGGACGTCGCGAACCTCGAGTCCTGCCTCCTCGATCATTGCGACGGTCCGCCCGACCGGGCGCATGTACATGTCCGGCGCTATGAACGATTCGATGAATGCTCCGCCGCCGGGGTTGTCCCCTTCTCTTCGCGACATCTGCTGAATCAGCACGCGTCCACCCGGCTTGACGTTGGAGTGCAGTGCGGCGGTGTAGGTGGGGTAATTGGCCTCCCCCACATGCTCACCCATCTCGATCGACGCCACCGCGTCGAAGGGCCCGTCCGGAATCTCTCGATAGTCCTGAATTCGAATCTCGACGTTGTCCTGCAGTCCTCGGTCGGCGATTCGCTTGTCGATGAAGGCTTTCTGTTCGCGCGAGATGGTCACTCCGACGACCTGCGCTCCGTACTCCTGAGCGGCGTGCAGGCTCAGGGACCCCCAGCCGCAGCCGACGTCGAGAAAGCGTTGCCCTGCACGCTTGTCGAGGCCGATCTTTCGACAGACGAGGTCGAGTTTGTCGCGCTGGGCATCGTCGAGGGTGTACTCCGGCGAATCCGAGGTCCAGTACGCCGACGAGTACGCCATGTGCGAATCGAGGACCAATTCGTAGAAGTCGTTCGACAGGTCGTAATGGTGGCTGATCGCAGCGCGGTCACGGAGCACCGAGTGCAACCGCCCCTTCACAGACGCCTGCGACACGGGCGGAGGTAGTGGGCGGCCGAACACTCCGAGATCCTTGGCCAGTTTCGCCAACCGCACCAGCGACGCCGGCCCCGGTCGTATCGCCGAGAGTCGGCGCGCACGCACCACTCCCCAGACGTGATCCAGGGCCGCGGCGAGATCGCCGTCGACGTCCAGCTCCCCGGTGACGTATGCCTGCGCAGCGCCGAGTTCGCCCGGGCTCCACAGCAATCGACGAAGGGCACTCGGGCTCCGCAACAGCACTCGCGGTGCCGACGCATCTCCTGCAATGGATCCGTCCCACGCCTGCAGCCGAACGGGAAGCGGACCACCCACCAGGGGTTCGATCAATTCGGCAATCCGATGTGCAACACCGACACTGCGATCGGTCCGGTCCACGGAAAGTGTCGAGGTGGTCATCGGTTGTCCCTTCGGTCGAGCAAGATCTGCTGAACATCGAGGTACCCGGATCGAAATCCGGCCTCCGAGTAGCACAGGTAGAAGTGCCACATTCGTGCGAACACCTCGTCGAAACCGAGCTCCTCGGCCTCGCTGCGGTATTCACGGAAACGCTTGTCCCACTGAGCGAGGGTGCGCGCGTAGTGATCGCCCATCGACAGACGTTCGCGAACCCTGAGCGATGTGCGCTGCTCGGTCACCTCCTCGATGGCCCGCACTGACGGCAGAAACCCGCCGGGAAATATGTACTTGTGTACCCAGGTGTACGTGTTTCGGGTGGCCAGCATTCGGTCGTGCGGCATCGTGATGGCCTGAAGGGCAACCCGCCCACCCGGCGCGAGCAGCGCGTCGATCGTCTCGAAGTACGTCGCCCAGTACTGATGCCCGACGGCCTCGATCATCTCGACCGACACGATCGCGTCGTACTCGCCGTCGACGAGCCGGTAGTCCAGTAGGTCGATCTGGACCCGATCGCCGTATCCTGCTGCGGCACATCGTTTCTGTGCCAATTCCTGTTGCTCGACCGACAAGGTCACCGAGCGAACGTTTGCCCCTCGCGCAGCCGCGCGGATGGCCAGTTCGCCCCACCCGGTGCCGATCTCGAGCACCCTGGTTCCCTCGCCGACGCCCGCCCGGTCCAGTAGCCGGTCGATCTTGCGGCGCTGCGCATCGGCGAGCTCTTCGCTGTCGTCGTCGCTTCCCGATGCGGCGAACAACGCACTCGAGTAGGTCATCGTCTCGTCGAGGAAGAGCTCGAAGAGCTCGTTCGACAGGTCGTAGTGGCGCGAGATGTTCGATCGCGTGTTCGTGGTCGTATTACGCTCGCTCCGTGGAGGTTTGGGGACATAGATCCCTCGCAGGCGCTGCAGGGACTTCGGAATCAGGGACGCCATGCGCCGCGCGAAGACCTCGAGCACGGCAGTGAGGTCCTCGGCATCCCAGTCTCCGGCCATGTATGCCTCACCGAATCCGATGAGACCGCTGTCGCCGACCCGTGCGGCGAAGTCGTGTGGTCGGTAGACGGTCATCAACGGTGCATCGGCCGAGCCGGCCCCGATCACCTCACCGTCGGGCATCGCGACCCGGACCTGCAATCGCGCGACCGCGCGGCGAAAGAGGAAGTCGGCGACGGGTGCGGCAGCCGCAACCTTGACGCCACCGGGGACATGGGCGATCTGAGGCCAGACCCGCGGATCCACCGATGGACGCGGACCGACAGCGGAAGCACGGTACGGGTTCGACACAGAATCGGCCTTCGACACAGTTGTCATCTGCGGGCCCCTTCCTTCTGGAATTCTCGTGCCCCGGGAGGGGCAGGTTTCTGCACGATCTTCAGCCCCCGAGCCCAGAGCCGAATGCCCTGCCAGCGGATCTGTATCACCACTCGCAGCGGCGCACAGGGGATCTCGAGTGCGGTGCGAAGAATCGACCGCGTCGTCACCTCTCGCCGACGGCCGTCCACGCTCGCCACGAACGGCGACTGACCGGGCCGCTCGAGGACGATCGACAGCCGGAGTGCCGCGTCCGGCTCGGGTAGCAGCATGGAGTATTCGCCGTCGACGTCGTTGAACGGCGAGACGTAGAACTCCTTGGAGGTGCGGGCCGCGCCGCGATGATCGGTGTGCAGCAGATACCGGTATCGCTCGCCGTAGGTGTTGTGGACCTCCGCCACCACGCAGCGGAGGTCTCCGTCGCGATCGTGACACCAGTACACACTCAGTGGGTTGAACGTGTGCCCGAACACCCGCGCGCTGGCCAACATCGTGATCCGTCCGCCGCCCAGGTCGATACCGTTCTCCGCCAGGAACCCGTCCACGTTCTCCCGAATGGTGGCGTCGGGGTCACCGAGATGGTCACGGGCGTCGAACGAGGCCAGCGGTCGCAGCATCCGGGGCAGTTCGGGGAGTGCGTCGAGGTCGACGAACCAGCTGTAGCTCTTGTACGAGAACGTGTTTCGGATCGGCGCGCGTCGAACGTGGTCGATTCGAGTGCGATACAACGCCGCCCCGTGTGCGCGGGTGCTCGGCAGAACGGATGTCAGAGCCACGTGGCCCCCACCCGTTGTGCGGCGCGCGCTCCCGACAACGCACCGTCCTCGTGAAATCCCCAGCCGTGGTACGCACCGGCGAAGGCCACTGTGTCGGTATCCAATTCAGGGAGTCGACGCTGCGCTGCAACCGATTCGGGGGTGTACTGCGGGTGTTCGTAGGTCATCTCGTCGAGTACCGCATTCGGGTCGATGCGATCCGCTCCGCCGAGGGTGACCAGCATCCTGCGATCGGTGTCGCCCAGACGCTGCAACCTGGTCAGGTCGTAGCTGACGAGCACCCGGTCGGGTTTGGCGGCGCAGGACGGCAGGTGGTAGTTCCACGACGCCCGAGCCCTCGTGCTCTTCGGCAACACCGACGAGTCGGTGTGCAGTTGCGTGTGATTGGTCGAGTACGGCAGCGCGCCCAGGATGCTGTGCTCGAGCGCCGTCGGTTCTGCGAGCATCTTCAGCGCGGCACCGGGATGCGCGGCGATCACGGCCGCGTCGAACGTGCGCAGGCGGTCGTGGCCGTCGCGGATCTGCACGGAGTCCTCGGACCTGTACACCGCGCGCACCGGGGTATCGAGCATCACCTCGTCGATGTGCTTCGCAACTCGGCGAACGTATTCGATGGACCCGCCGGTGACGGTGCGCCAGGTGGGAGATCCTGTGACGGTGAGCATTCCGTGGTGGCGGAGAAACGTGAACAGGTAGCGAGCCGGGTAGGCGAGAGCAGTGTCCGGATCGCACGACCACACCGCGGACACCAACGGCGTCATGAAGTGGGATTCGAAGTACGCGGAGAACGAATGATCTGCGAGGAACTGCGCGAGGGTCGTCTCGGACTCCACCGGTTCGGCACTGTCCAGCAGTTCGTTGGCCAGGCGATGAAAACGCTTGACATCGAGCAACATCGAGACGAATCGTGGCTTGAACACCGCGATGCGCTGCGCGAGGATCCCGCGCATGCCCTGGCCGCCCGAGTATTCGAGTCCGCACCCGTCGCAGCGCACGGACATGCTCATGTCCGAATCCTGCGTCGGGACGTTCAGTTCGTCGAACAGGCGCAGCAGAGTCGGATAGGTCCGGTCGTTGTGCACGATGAACCCGGTGTCGACGCCTACCGGACCGTCCGGGCCGTCCACGTAATGGGTGTCCGCATGGCCCCCGAGCCTAGAGTCCGCCTCGTACAACGTCACCGACGAGTTCTTCGACAGCGCGTATGCGGCCGTCAGGCCGGCGATACCGCTCCCGACCACCGCGATACGACGGCGCGTCACGACGGTGTTCCCATGCAGTCGGCCCGCGCATCGGCGATGCCGAGAACGAAGTCACGCGTCGCCCGCGACCAGACCCGCGGATTGCGCAGCATGAAGTGCCCACCCGGAACGGAGAGGTAGCGGGCGTCCGCCCCTCGGGATGCTGCTCGCTCGGTCGCCCGACGCGAGGTTCGCGGATCGGTCCACTTGTCGGCCGTCCCGTGTACGACGAGCAACGCATGCTGCGCGCCGAATCCGTCGGCCTCCGTACCCTCCGGCCACCACGGAGCCAACGCGACGACACCCACGATAAAAGGGTCGTCGATCAGAGCAGCAGCAGTGCGGCCACCCATCGAATGGCCGACGACCACCACGTGAACGTCGGGATACTCGGCGTGAATGCGATCGAGCGCCCACCGCGCATCCTCGACCGGAGACCGCTGGGGGGCGTTCCAACCACGAAACCGATACTGCAGCTGTTGGACCGAAATGCCGCGTGCTCGGCCCGCGCGACGAAGCATCCACGTGAACGGCCACATGCGCAGACCGGCCAGGTGCCAGGGCCTACTGCGCGCCCGGCTCACGTCCTTGCCGCCGCCGAGGACCAACACGACCAGTGCAGGCTCGGAGACTCTTTTCCCGGTCCGCAGAAGTGGAGTCGGCTCGTTGCTCATGACCACTATTCGGCACTGCGGCCGCTTCGGGTGGGATGGGTCGAGTCGAGTCGATTGTGACCTGGCCGACAGAGAAAGAAGACCGGGCCGAGAGTGTGTCTCTCGGCCCGGTCTTCTGCGGTGGAGCTGCCGGGAATCGAACCCGGGTCCTCTGCTGCATTGCCAGGGCTTCTCCGTGTGCAGTCCGCTATGCCTCTACTTGGATCTCCCGATCTCGCGAACAAGTCAGGATGACGATCCCAGCCACTGTTTGATGTTCCTCATCATCCCGCGGCCGGATGAATCGGTGAGCCCTCTAGCTGATGCCAGTACCCGGACCGAGGGCAAGCCCGGACTGACAGACACGCAGTCGCTACTTAGGCAGCGAGTGCGTAGTCGCGCTGATTGGAATCGGCGCTTATAAGGTTGCGATGACGCTTACGGTGGTCTCTCGCCTGCACCGACACGCTTCCCCTGACTCAACATACAAAGTCGAAACCGTTCAGCCCCGTATGTTCCCGAACACCGTGTCCGGGCTGTTCAGTGTAACGCCTCTCCCGAGCACATTCATTCCATTAACGGCCGACCCGGCGATCCGTCGTGTTCGACGCGGCATCTTCGTCCACTCGCTGCACGACAGTGCGCAACATTCGACGGGTCATGACCAGGCGTGCCGGCAGCGAGGCGTACCAGACAGCCCGACCGGCAAGACCGCGAGGAAAGAACACCAGCCGCTGCTCGATGGTCGGCTGCTTTGCAGTTCCTCCCACCGTCAGGTCGAGCCAGGCCTCCCCGGGAAGTCGAGTCGAGGACTTGAGCCGAGTGGTGTGTTCGGTGCCCGACGCGGACGCGTCTGGTCCGGTGACGTCGCGACGCCAACCGGTGAGAACGTCGGCGTCGGCCAATCGTTCGAGAGCGGGCCTGATCGCGGTCGACGGTGCCGCGCTTCGGGCGACCCTGGTGTCGGTGTAGACGACCTCCCCTGCCCATGTCGGATCCGAGGGCAACGGATCCGACGGTGCCGCGGTACCGGTGGCGTCGGTCCACCGCGTCTCGACCTCACCGTCGTCGATCTTGCGCAGTGCCAATCGCACGGAGTCGCGGTAGCCGGTCAGGCCGCCGTCCGGACGCGGTACGACGGCGTCGATGTCCATCTCGTGGCCTACGGCGTCGTACTGCAGAGATTCGATGAGCGGCATCGCCAGGCCGCGCGGAATGGGAGTGACCAAACCGATCCAGTGGCCGGCCAGTCGAGGAGTCAGCACCGGGAGAACGATGATTCGACGCTGCCGCAGGCCCGCGACGTCGGCGTAGATGTTCATCATCTCGCCGTACTGCATGACGTCGGGACCACCGATGTCGAACGTCCTGGATTCGGTGATCGGCGCACTCGCGGCCCCGATCAGGTAGTGCAACACGTCGCGAACGGCGATCGGTTGGATGCGGTTGTGTACCCACCGCGGTGTGGTCATCACCGGTAGCCGATTGGTGAGGTGCCGGATCATCTCGAACGACGCCGAACCGGATCCGATCACGACGCCTGCCTGCAGCACGATCGTCGGCACACCCGAGTCGATCAGTATGCGTCCCACCTCGGCTCTCGACTTCAGGTGTGGTGAGAGCTCACCGGTCGGCGGATGCAGCCCGCCGAGGTAGACGATGCGCCCCACGCCGCATTCCGCCGCTACGGCTGCGACGTTCTCGGCGCTGTCGCGTTCGGTGTCGGCGAAATCCGAGTGACCTGCGGTGCCCATCGAGTGCACCAGGTAGTACACGATGTCGACTCCGCTGAGCGCTGCCTTCAACGATTCCCGATCGCTCAGATCGCCCTGAGCGATCTCGACATCGGCCGCCCACGGCACGGAGTCGAGCTTGGCGGGGGTGCGTGCCAGCACGCGGACCGTGTACCCCTCTTCGAGTAGTCGCGGAGCCAGTCGTCCACCCAGGTATCCCGTGGCACCGGTCACCAGAACGCGGGGAGGCCGGGCGTCGTCCTGAACTGCGGGATCGTGGGAGGGCGAATCGTAACCTGTCATAAGCGGAGTCATTACCCCCGCGCGGTGCGGTTCAACCGGAGAGGGCGATCATCGCGATGGCACCGAGCGCCAACGCCATACCGATCTTCTGCAGAGTGCCGACCCGCTCGCCGAGCATCACCATCGCCAGCAGTACCGTCGCCGCCGGATACAGCGACGCGATGACACTCACCAGGGAGAGCAGACCACCCTGGTAGGCGTAGATCATCGCAGCGTTGGCCACGACGTCGAGCACGCTGACGAAGGCGGCGAGTTTGAGGACGCTGCCGTGCGGAGGTGAGAAGTGACCGGAGGCAAGGGCCACGATCCAGACGACCGCGGTCGCCGATGCGCGCGACGCCGCGAGCGGCCACAGCCCACTGCCGTCTCCGATCCGGTGCAGAAAGATGAAGGCGAACGCGAACGTCACCCCCGAACCGACCGTCAACCAGGCGACCGTTCGGGTGAACTTCATCTCTCGACCACCGGCAACCTCACCGGTCACCTCGTCCGGTGATTCTCTGCTGACCAGCACCACGGCCACCAGTGCGACGGCGATACCGACGAACGCGATCACGCTGGGCCGCTCGCCCATCGACAATCCGACCAGCACCGGGATACCGGCGACCAGCACCGCAGTGACCGGCGAGACCACGGCCATCGGTCCGGCGGCGAGGGCCAGGTAGAACCACCACACGGCAACTCCGCCTGCGACACCCGAGGCCAGTCCCCAGAGCATCGCCGGGAGCTCGATGGTGCCGCCGACGAACGGAGCGACGAGCAGAACGATCACCAGCGAGAGCGGGTAGGACACGATGACCACCCGGAGGGCGGCGACCCGGCGGGATGCGACACCGCCGACGAAATCGCTCACCCCGTAGCCGACGGCAGCTACCAGAGCGAGCAGAACAGCGGTCAGCGCATTCCCTTCACGCGACGGCCCAACTCGCGGGTGACCTCGCGTTCGGCGGTGCGCTTGGCCAACGACTGTCGTTTGTCGTAGTCCTGCTTGCCCTTGGCCAGTGCCAGCTCGACCTTGACCTTGCCGTCGGAGAAGTACATCGACAGCGGCACCAACGTCAGGTTGCCCTCTTTGACCTTGCCTGCGAGTCGGTCGATCTCGCGGCGGTGCAACAGGAGTTTGCGGTTGCGCCGCGGCGCGTGGTTGGTCCAGCTACCGAGCGTGTATTCCGCGATGTGCAGTCCGCGTAGCCAGATCTCTCCGTCGTCGACGGTCGCGAAGGCGTCGACCAGCGAGGCCTTGCCGTCACGCAGACTCTTGACCTCGGTTCCGACGAGGGCAACTCCGGCCTCGACGACATCGAGTATGGAGTAGTTGTGCCGCGCCTTGCGATTGGTCGCGATGGCCTTGCGGCCCTTCTCTTTCACTGCAGGGCCCTTTCTCGAGCGTTCGTCGCGCAGACCGGTTCCACGGGCAACCGCTCCAGCATAGAACCGAACGGCAAGCGAATTTATTCGCGCACGTACAGGCGCAAGGTGATGTAGGCCGTCACCGCAGCCATGCCGACTCCCACCAGCGCCAGGAACGGCGAGACGAGAAGCACGTCACTGTTCGATATCCGGGCCAGGATGTTGGCCTGATACACATCCGACAGAACGTCGTCGATGAACATGTTCTTGGCCGTGAACAAGCCGGCAATGGCAAGCGCGGAGCCGATCAAGGCCGCCACCACCGCCTCGAGCAGGAACGGCAGCTGGGTGTACCAGCGAGTGGCACCGACCAAGCGCATGATGCCCACCTCGGTCCGTCTGGTGAACGCCGCGATCTGAACCATGTTGGCGATCAACAGGATTGCGGCGATCGCCTGCACCGTGGCGATGGCGAATGCAGCGTTGCGCACGCCGTTGAGCACGCTGAACAAGCGTTCGACCAGGTCGCGTTGGTTCAGCACGCTCTGCACGCCGGGTCGATTCTCGAAGTTGTCGTTGATCACCCCGAACCGCTCCGGGTCACTCAGACGAACCTTGAACGACGCGGGAAAGCTGTCGGCACTGACCAGTTCGGCCAGCTCGGGCTGGTCCTTGAACACTCGCTCGGTGGCGTCCTTCACCGCATCCTCACGATTGAGGTACTGCACCGACACCACCGACGGCGTGCTCTCCAGATCCGAGCGCAGGGTGGCGCAGGTGTCCTCGGCGCAATCGGGATCGGTTGCCGAGATGTCGTCGGTGAGGAAGATCTGCACTTCGACCCGATCGAGAAAAATCTGCTGGGTCTTGCCCGCCATCTGCACCACGAGCAGTCCCCCGCCGAACAGGCCGAGAGAAATAGCGGTCGTCAAGATCATGGCGATCGTCATGGTGATGTTGCGGCGAAGTCCGGTGAAGACCTCGCTGAAGATGAAACTTGCGCGCATCGCGGAATCCGAGCCCTTCGATTCGTTCGGTCGTGAAGTCCGATAGGTCCTGGTCGGGTGTCGTCAGCGACCGACGCCGTAGACCCCGCGGGCCTCGTCACGAACGACTCGTCCGTTGTCGAGCTCGACGACGCGTCGGCGCATCGAATCGACGATGTGGTTGTCGTGGGTGGCCATCAGCACCGTGGTTCCGGTGCGGTTGATGCGCTCGAGCAACAGCATGATGTCCTGACTGGTATCCGGATCGAGGTTTCCGGTTGGCTCGTCCGCGAGCAACACGAGCGGACGATTGACGAACGCCCGAGCGATGGCGACTCGCTGCTGTTCACCACCGGACAGCTCGTTGGGCAGACGATCCGACTTGCCGCCGAGTCCCACGAGGTCGAGCACTTCGGGGACGGTGCGCTTGATCATCGAGCGCGGCTTGCCGATCACCTCGAGAGCGAACGCCACGTTCTCCACGACGGTCTTCTGCTGCAGCAGACGGAAGTCCTGGAACACGCAGCCCATGCTCTGCCGCAACCGCGGGACACGACGGGCCGCCAACCTGTTGACATGGAAGTCGGCAACATGGATGTCGCCGGAGGTGGGCGTCTCCTCCTTGAGCAGCAGCCGCATGAACGTCGACTTCCCCGAACCCGACGGGCCGATCAGGAACACGAACTCGCCTTTGTCGATGGAGACCGTCACCTTGTCCAGGGCGGGCCTGGTGGAGGTCTTGTAGGACTTGGAGACATTCGAGGTGCTGATCACGGGTCGCCAGTGTAGTCCTTACTCGCCGGTAGCTGCCGGAACCGCTCGGGCGTCGCGGCGAGTCCCGAGAGACGGTAAAGGCCGACTCAGCGCGCGGATGTCGGCGCAGGTTGGCTGGGTATCAGCGACTGGATTGCCGGCGGAATCGGCACGCCGAACGGCGCGGTCGTCGTCGGTGGCACAGTCGTCGTGGTCGCCGGCTGACCGGATCCGTCGACGCTGTCCGATCCATCCGGATCGGTGGTGGCCGTCGGCGTGGGTGTCACCGTGGTGCTCGTGAAACTCGGCTCCGAGGTTTGCGGCTGGATGTACGGGGTGAGCTCGCCCGGATCGACAGCAATCGGTCCCTGAATCTGTTCGCTGTCCCTTTCGGCGATCTCGGCGCTGACCTGGCCGTACCACAGACCTGTGAGCACGAAGCAGATGCCGAAGGCCACGGTGGACGTCCGGACGCGACCGTTGATCTTGGCCGGTATGCGCCACTGTCGCCAGTTCCGTCGCGGGTGATCGGTTCCGGTCTCCGTCGTGCTCACTGATCCTCCCTCCGGTCTCGTCCCGACGCATCCGGTGCGACCCCGGCCGTACTGACATCGGGAGCAACACTGATGCCCTCGGGGCGTAGTGCGGCAGCCACCCGGACACGAAGTTCTCGTCCCACCTGGAACTGCTTGCCGGGCAATGTTCGCGCCACGAGACGAACGTTGACCTGGCCCACCTCGATGCTCTCCACGCCCATCACGGTCGGTTCGTCGAGCAACAGTGGACGAAGCCGGGTGTCCGCGAACGCGTCGCGGCCGACTGTGCGCAGCAGTGCGTTGACCTGGGTGAGATCCGCGGTGCTCGGCACGGGAACGTCGACGACGGCGCGCGCCCAATCCTTCGACAGATTGATCGCCTTGACGATCTGCCCGTTCGGCACGGTGATGACCTCACCGTCGACGCTACGAACCCGGGTCACGCGCAGCGTCACATCCTCGACCGTGCCCTCGGCGTCCTCGGCAGAACCGTTGACGGCAATCTGCACGACGTCACCGAATCCGTACTGACGTTCGGTGATGATGAAGAACCCGGCCAGAATGTCCTGCACCACGCGCTGAGCTCCGAAACCGAGTGCCGCGCCGATGACCGTTGCGGGTGCCACCAGCCCGCCGACGCCGAATCCGAAACGCCTCAGCACCTCGATGGTGACCAGGATGTAGATGAGGGTGACCACGACCCAGGTGATGACTTGGGCAAGGGCGTGCCGATGCTTGGCGGCCTCGGACCGCACGAGCGCATCGCTGTGCTGGTAGTTCTGGTCGATGCGGGCAGTGATCCGCGACCCGGTCCAGGTGACGAAGCGCGCGGCCAGAAGCCCGCCGAGAATGTACAGCAGTATGCCGAGGGCATTCTGCTTCAGGTCGAGCGTCGGGTTCAACCAGCTCGTCATCGGATCGTCGGAGTGGAGCCTGCGCAATGACCGGTCATCTACTGCTCCCCTCGCATTCGCCATCGAATTCCCGATTCCAGGAATCCGTCGATGTCTCCGTCGAGAACAGTAGACGGATTGTTCACCTCGTACTCGGTACGCAAATCTTTGACCATCTGGTACGGGTGAAGTACGTACGAGCGCATCTGATTGCCCCAGGAGCTGCCGCCGTCTCCCTTGAGGGCGTCCATCTCGGCGCGTTCTTCCTTGCGCTTGACCTCGAGCAGCTTGGCCTGCAGCACTCGCATGGCCGACACCTTGTTCTGCAGCTGCGACTTCTCGTTCTGGCAGGTCACCACGATCCCCGTCGGGATGTGCGTCAACCGAACAGCGGAGTCGGTGGTGTTGACCGACTGCCCACCCGGCCCGGACGAGCGGTACACGTCCACGCGAATGTCGTTCTCGGGGATCTCGATGTGGTCGGTGGTCTCGACGACCGGGAGAACCTCGACCTCGGCGAAGGACGTCTGGCGTCGACCCTGGTTGTCGAACGGACTGATCCGCACGAGCCGGTGTGTGCCCTGCTCCACCGACAACGTGCCGTACGTGTACGGAGCCTTGACCGCGAACGTCGCGCTCTTGATGCCGGCTTCTTCCGCATAGGACGTGTCGTAGACCTCGACACCGTAGCCGTGCTTCTCGGCCCAGCGGATGTACATGCGCATCAGCATCTCGGCCCAGTCGGCGGCGTCGATTCCGCCTGCACCGGACCGGATGTTGACCAGCGCGTCACGTGCGTCGTACTCACCGGACAGCAGGGTCCGTACTTCCATGGCTGCGATGTCCTCACGAAGCGACGCGCGTTCGGCGTCGGCATCGGCGGTGGCGGATGCGGCGTCGTCACCTTCCTCACCCTCGGCGAGCTCGTACAGCACCGGCATGTCCTCGAGGCGCTGACGGAGCTCTTCGACGCGGCGCAGCTCGGCCTGCGCGTGGGACAG
This sequence comes from Rhodococcus cercidiphylli, assembly GCF_033042225.1. Classification (NCBI taxonomy): domain Bacteria; kingdom Bacillati; phylum Actinomycetota; class Actinomycetes; order Mycobacteriales; family Nocardiaceae; genus Rhodococcus; species Rhodococcus cercidiphylli. Next base: position 175,006 of record NZ_JAWLKE010000001.1, on the reverse strand, counting down.
CTGGCTGGTGACCTGCTGAGCGTGTTCCTGGTCGTTCCACAGATCCGGTGAGGCCGCCTGATGTTCGAGTTCGTCGATGCGTCGCCGCAGTTCCTCGACGTCGAGAACAGACTCGACGGTGGAGAGAGTGGTGTCGAGCTCGGCAAGGTCTGCAGAAACGTCGGGATGCACGAGAGTCAAGGTTACCGGCACGCGAACCCGAACCCGACCGCCCCCGAGCAACACCGGGCACAGTCGGATGTGTCCGTCGTTAGTCTTACGCGGTGACCGACTACTCCGAGGATCTTTCTCTCGCCCTCCGACTCGCCGACGAGGCCGACGCCATCACCCGGCGACGATTTCTCGCCATGGACCTCTCGGTGGATTCCAAGCCGGATCTGACACCGGTGTCGGACGCGGATCTGGCCGTCGAGACGACGATCCGCGGCGTGCTCGGAGCGCAACGCCCTGCAGACGCGTTGCTGGGCGAGGAATTCGGCGGCACTGCAACGTTCAGCGGACGCCAGTGGGTCGTCGATCCCATCGACGGCACCAAGAACTTCGTCCGTGGCGTTCCGGTGTGGGCGACGTTGATCGCGCTGCTCGACGACGGAATACCCCGTGTCGGCGTGGTGAGCGCGCCCGCCTTGGGCCGACGGTGGTGGGCAGCACTCGATCTGGGAGCCTGGACGGCATCGGACGGGGGTACCCCGCGCCGGATCGAGGTCTCGAAGGTCGATTCGCTGGCGTCGTCGAGCTTGAGTTTCTCGAGCCTGAGTGGGTGGGCGGAACTCGGCATCAGGGATCGGTTCCTCGATCTGACCGACGCCGTATGGCGGGTTCGCGGCTACGGCGACTTCTTCTCCTACTGCCTCGTCGCCGAGGGGGCGGTCGACATAGCCGCAGAACCCGAGGTCTCGCTGTGGGACCTGGCCGCACTCGATGTCCTCGTGCGCGAAGCCGGAGGCGATTTCACCGCACTCGACGCCACCGCAGGCCCGCACGGTGGCAGCGCCGTGGCCACCAACGGCCTACTGCAGCACCAGGTCCTCTCGCACCTGTCCGCCAGCGCCTGAGTTACGCCTGGAGAACTGCAGCCAGAATCAGCGCGATCAGCGGTGTGATGCCCTGGACGAATGCGGGCCGGAAATACTTCGCACCGCCGGTCGCCAGAACGATCGCTGCGCCGACGATGCTCGCGCACGCGAAGTAGACGACGGCGTGGCCCGCGGACCCGCCCACGACGAGGCCCACCACGATGCCGACGGCCAGAAACAGGTTGTAGAAGCCCTGATTGAACGCCATCGGCTTCATCACATCGGCGTCGTTCTGGCTTGCGACCCCGAACTTGGCCCAGATGGCCGGCTTCGACCACAAGACACTTTCCATGACGAAGATGACGACGTGAAGGGCCGCGGCGAGGGCGGCGAAGACCTGGGCGATCGGATGCACGCGAACAGCCTGTCACACCGATACGACGGGTGATACGAAATGTCGTTCGAGTGTCGAGCGCCACCAGTACTTACTCGACAGTAGACAGCTAACTTACTCGGGAGTAAGATCTGTGAAGTCCGTGCCCGACGCCGAGGAACTGGTGATCATGAGCAAGCAAGACAGTGTGGTCGACGCGAAGGCCCCGAAGGTGCCCCGCGATACTTCTGCAGTTGGCCTCAACCCGTTCAAGCGGGATGCGATCGGAACCGCCATGCGCGTTCTGACCGCCATCACCGGATCGGAACTGGCGGAGAAGTACAACCTCCGCCAAACCATCGACCGGGTGACGTACGAGAGCACCAAGACCGGGTTCAAGACCCTCGGCGCTGCCAATCGCACGTTCGCCAAGGTCACCGGTGGCGGCAAGCCCAAGCGTCTCGACGACGGCGCTGCCAAGAACCTGAGCTACTTCGACCTGACGCCGGACGACGAACAGCGCATGATCGTCGAGACGGTCAAGGAGTTCGCCGAGGAGATCCTCCGTCCGGCTGCGTTCGACGCAGACCACAGCGCCTCGTCGCCCGAGGATCTGGTTCGTCGCTCCGCCGAGCTCGGCATCACGCTCATCAACGTTCCCGAGGAGCTCGACGGTGCCGCCAGCGAGCGTGGTGCGGTCACCAACTCTCTCGTCGCCGAGGCCCTCGCCCACGGCGACATGGGCTTGGCACTGCCCATCCTCGCGCCCAGCGGTGTCGCCGTCGCTCTCACCCAGTGGGGCACCGACGCACAGCAGAAGACCTACCTCCCGGCATTCGTCGGCGAGAAGGTGCCGAACGCAGCAGTGGTCGTCAACGAGCCACGCGCACTGTTCGATCCGTACGCGTTGCAGACCAAGGCCGTTCGCTCTCCCAGCGGCTACAAGCTCAACGGAGTCAAGAGCCTCGTGCCCGCTGCCGGCAGCTCCGAGCTGTTCGTCATCGCCGCAGAACTCGAAGGCCGTCCGGCATTCTTCATCGTCGAGTCCGACTCCAAGGGCCTCGTCGTCGAAGCCGACCCGAGCATGGGCCTGCGCGCAGCCGGCCTGGGTCGCCTGATCCTGACCGACGTCGCGGTTCCCGAGTCGGCACTGCTCGGTGACGGTGACGCAGACCAGCGGGCAGCCGAGTACAGCGCTGCCATCGGCCTCGCGCGCCTCGGCTGGGCATCGCTGGCCGTCGGTACGAGCCAGGCCGTACTCGACTACGTCATTCCGTACGTCAACGATCGCGTCGCCTTCGGTGAGCCGATCAGCAATCGCCAGGCCGTGGCATTCATGGTCGCCAACATCGCCATCGAGCTCGACGGCATGCGGTTGGTCACGTTGCGCGGCGCTTCGCGGGCCGAGCAGGGACTGTCGTTCACTCGTGAATCGGCGCTCGCCCGTCGACTCGCCTCCGAGAAGGGCATGCAGATCGGTTCCGACGGCGTGCAGCTGCTCGGCGGTCACGGCTTCACCAAGGAGCACCCGGTCGAGCGTTGGTACCGCGATCTGCGGTCCGTCGGCGTCGCCGAGGGCATCGTTCTCATCTAGCTCGCCGCCCCGAATTTCCATGGCACTCACCCAAGGACATACACGATGATCAATCTTGAACTTCCCAAGAAGCTTCGGGCGCAGGCGAATCAGGCTCATCAGGTCGCTGCCGAGATCTTCCGCCCGATTTCCCGCAAGTACGACCTCGCCGAGCACGAGTATCCGGTGGAACTCGACACCATGGCGTCGATGGTCGAAGGCATGTCCGACGCCGGTGGCGAAATCGGCGGAGCCGCCGGTGGCCGCGAGAAGGACAGCGAGTCGGCCAAGCCCAGCAAGACCGCAAACGCCAACGGCGGCAACATGTCCGCTCTGGTGAACGTGATCGAGACCTGCTGGGGCGACGTCGGCCTCACGCTGTCGATCCCCTACCAGGGACTCGGTAACTCGGCCATCGCCGCGGTGTCCACCGACGAGCAGCTCGAGCGCTTCGGCAAGGTGTGGGCTTCGATGGCTATCACCGAGCCCGGCTTCGGCTCGGACTCCGCAGCTGTCACCACCACCGCCGTCCTCGACGGAGACGAGTGGGTCCTCAACGGCGAGAAGATCTACGTCACCGCCGGCGAGCGTTCCACCCACATCGTGGTGTGGGCAACGGTGGACAAGTCTCTCGGCCGCGCGGCCATCAAATCGTTCGTCGTCCCGCGTGACGCTCCGGGCCTCTCGGTCGCCCGCCTCGAGCACAAGCTGGGCATCAAGGCGTCCGACACCGCAGCCCTGCTGCTCGAGGACTGCCGCATCCCGAAGGACAACCTGCTCGGCACCGCCGAAGTGAACGTCGAAAAGGGCTTCGCCGGCGTCATGCAGACGTTCGACAACACCCGTCCTCTGGTGGCAGGCATGGCGATCGGCGTCGCACGTGCGGCTCTCGAAGAATTGCGTTCCATCCTGGTGGACGCCGGAGTCGACATCTCCTACGAGACGCCCGCCTACAACCAGCACGCGGCGGCCGCGGAGTTCCTGCGCCTCGAAGCGGACTGGGAGGCAGCACATCTGCTCGCACTGCGTGCGGCGTGGATGGCCGACAACAAGGAGCCCAACTCCCTCCAGGCCTCGATGTCCAAGGCCAAGGCCGGTCGCTCGGCAGTCGACATCACCCTCAAGGCAGTCGAATTGGCCGGCACGTACGGCTACTCGGAGCGCCCGCTGCTCGAGAAGTGGAGCCGCGACTCCAAGATTCTCGACATCTTCGAGGGAACGCAGCAGATTCAGCAGCTGATCGTTGCTCGCCGTGTACTCGGAAAGTCGTCGGCAGAACTGAAGTGACACCTGGCTCGTCGTCGAGCCGAGGAGTAACCGCTGAACGGCACCGGACTTTGCGTCCGGTGCCGTTTTTCGTGTGTGAGAAAGAAAAATCGGGAGGCGGTGTCGATATCGTGGTCTGTCGAACGTCGTCATCGTGTACGGCGACTCGCGCCGCGACACCGAGGTACCGAACCCAGGAGCGCACCATGAAGTACATCCTCTTGATCAACGCAGACACCGCACCCGGAGCAGCACCGGGCTGCAGCAGTGTCGAGGACTGGATGACCTACGAGAAGGAGATGAAGGAGGCGGGCGTTCACGTCTCCGGTCACGCGATGGCCGACCTCACGACAGCCACGGCTGTGCGCGTCGACGCCGCCACAGGAGAACGCAGCGTCACCGACGGCCCGTATGCCGAATCTCATGAGGTTCTCGGTGGCTACGACGTCATCGACGTTCCCGACCTGGACGCTGCACTCGAGTGGGCGGCCCGATGCCCGGGCTCCAAGGACGGCGGCACGGTGATCGTACGTCCCCTTGCCGAGTTCTGAACCGCCGAAGCCCGACGGACTCGGTTCTTCGGTGACCGATGCCGAGGTTGGTCGAGCGCTCGACTCGGTCTTCCGCGCCGAGCGCTCGATACTGCTCGCCTCGCTGGTGCAGCTGTATCGCGACCTCGACCTCGCCGAAGAAGTGACCTCGGACGCCATCGAAGCGGCCCTGAAACACTGGCCGGTCGATGGTGTCCCGGCCAGGCCCGGAGCCTGGTTGCTCACCACTGCCCGCCGGAAGGCAGTCGATCGTTTGCGGCGCGACCAGACTCTGGCCGCGAAAGTCGGGGTGCTGCAGGCGGATACGGATCGTACCGAACCGAGTCGCCTGAATTCGCTCGACGATAATCTGCCCGACGACCGACTGCAGTTGTTCTTCACCTGCGCGCACCCTGCCCTTGCCGCCGGTGACCGGCTCGCACTGACTCTTCGATGCCTGGCCGGTCTCACCACCGGCGAGGTCGCCCGGGCTCTGCTCGTCCCCCCGGCGACAGCAGCGCAGCGAATAGTGCGAGCCAAGAACAAGATTCGGGCCGCACGGATACCGTTCCGTCTCCCGGGCCCGGACGAGTTGGCAGGCAGGGTCCCGATGGTGCTCGAGGTGATCTATTCGATCTTCACCGAGGGCTATTCGGCGACGTCGGGTGATCACGTCGGACGAATCGATCTCACCGACGAGGCCCTCGGGATGGGCCGACTCCTGTACGCCGCTTTGCCGACGGAGTCCGAGGTGATCGGCCTACTGGCGCTGATGTTGCTCGTCGATGCCGGACGCGACGCGCGAACCGGACCGGACGGTGAGATCGTCTTGTCGGCCGACCAAGACCGTCGACTCTGGAATGCCGAGTTCATCGCCGAGGGTAGGGAACTCGTGGTCGAGGCTCTCGGCGGCGGCCGGAGCGGTCCTTACGCTCTACAGGCTGCCATTGCCGCACTGCACGACGAATCACTCGACGCCGACAGCACGGACTGGCCTCAGATAGTCGCCCTGTACGACGTACTCATGACGCGGGCACCGAGCCCCATCGTCGCGCTGAACCGGGCGGTTGCGCTGGCGATGCGCGACGGTCCCGCAGCCGGTCTGCACGAATTGGACCTGCTTGCCGACGAGCCGTCCCTGCGCCGCTATCACCCGTATCCCATGGCGAGAGCAGATCTGCTGCAACGACTCGGCAGGTTCGAAGAGGCGGCAATCGACTATGGACAAGCGTTGGATTTCGCCCGAACCGCACCGGAGAAACGCCTGCTTCGCGCTCGGCTCGCAGAGGTGCGCGCGTACCCCGGTCAGGCCGACAGCACCACGTCCACCTGATCTGCAGTCAACGAACGGTCTGCGTACACCAGGCGTACTGCGTCGACATCGGGATTGCCGACGTCGGGTCCACGGGCGATCAACTGCAAGCCCGCGCGCTCGGCCACTCGGGCCGACGCGACGTTGTGTTCGAGGAGGTACGCCACGATCGGCAATTCGGGCTCGGTTCGGTGCGCACACTCGGCTGCGATCTCACACATCTCCGCGGCATACCCGTTGCCCTGTGCGTCGGGATGGAGGCGATACCCGAGATTCCAGAAGGTGTTCCGCCGCTTCGAGCATCCGCCGTAGCCACTGATCGTGCGGCTGCCGCGCTCACGAATAATCCACGTGGACAGTCCATCCCGCCGCCACTGCTCCGCCCAGCTCTGCAACATTCGTTCGGTTGCAGCGGGATCGGTGTGTCGCAGGCTCGGGAAGTGCGTCCACGACTGCGGGTCGCTGCAGATCGCGTACAGCTCATCGAGATCCGTGCCGACCGGCTCGTCGAGATCGAGACGCGAGGTTCGTGTTCGCACACCATGGATCCTAGGGGTGAAGAAGTCTGGTAGACCGGTGGTACACGATCGAGCGAAGGGTGTCACCGTCATGGCCGAGTGGATCAAGAAGATGGAAGAGAATGCGAAAGGCCTCATCGCCGAGGCAGAGCAGGAACTGACCGCACTCGAAGGTGTGGACACCGTCGACCTCACTGCCGATGATGCAGACGACGAAGGAGGCCCCGCCCCTTCCGAAGCAGTCACCAGTGACGATGCCCGCGAGCAGATCACGGACTGAACTCCCGATGCCCAGTCGCCACACGTGGTCCACGACCACACACGACTGGTCGGTGGACGTCGATCTGGATCATCTGTCGCACATCAGATCTCGACCCGGCGAATACGCGCCCGGCGGAGTTCTGCACCTGGTTCTCGAGGTACTCGCCTACGCGGTGGACGAAGCAGAACATCAGGGCGGTGGTCACGCGACAGTCGTGTTGGGCGCGGACGGGACTGTCGAGGTGTCCGACGCAGGTCGAGGCACCGACACCAGGCTCGACGACGGAGTAGCCATCCGTAAGCCCGTCGTCAGCACGAAAGATGTCCGCTTCTTCGACGAATCACAGCCCGTCATGCTCGACGACGGACACGCTCGACGTGGGATGTCCACAGTGGCTGCTCTCTCGCGGATGCTCGAACACACCAACCGGCGGGTCGATGGTTCGTGGACCAGACGGTACGAGCACGGAGTTCCCGTCACCGAGCTGAGCTCGGCTGCGTCGACCGGCAGCACCGGCACCACCGTTCGCTTCCTGCCCGACGTATCTCTGGTGCCAGGAACACTGCTGACGCCGACCGATCTGCGGTCGGTGATCGTCCCGCGCGAGCTTCTGACGGTATCGGTCACCTGGACGTAATCAGGCGAACAAAGACCAACAGATACTGTTCCTTCTCTCCTGGTCTTCCAGCACCAGTTTTCGCACACTGCTCGGGAGCCGGTCGCGCTGCCATTCGAGTTCCTTTAGACCTGCACTCGGCTCCAGGCCGTCACGTGCGGCCGCCCGAGCTGCCTTGATGGCATAGGCGGCCGCTCCGAGGTCGTGTTCGGGTACGTGTGCCACACAGGCTGCCTGCCCCGCGGCGTATGCGGCGAAGCGAGCGCAACCGTGCAGCGGCCGTGCCGCACCCATGGCGTGCCCGCCGAGAGCGCGGGTTGCCATCATCGCGAGCTCGCCGCGCGTCCACGCACGGATACCGTCGATTGCCTCACGCGGCCGCGAGTCGGAAGGTTCGAGCTCCTCGAACAGGTGGAGAACATGTTCCGCACACTCGGCCGCCCAGAGCGCAAGGCTCCGATGGTCGTCATTGGACAGAAGGCCGCCGCGATGCACGGTGATGAGGCGCGGATCTCTGACGGCGGGGAGAATCATGCGAGGCGAACCTTCCGGTATCGAACGTGCAGACTGCGGCCGAGAGTCCGTTCCGGACCCATCAGAGCACGAAAAAAGACCCAGGACATATGTCCTGGGTCTTCTTCAGTGGTAGCGGGGACAGGATTTGAACCTGCGACCTCTGGGTTATGAGCCCAGCGAGCTACCGAGCTGCTCCACCCCGCGTTGCGTCTACGAAGTTACTCCCGTGCGTACAACCAATGCAAATCACGTGACTTCTCCGCGTCCTCGCGCACCCCGACGAGTGCACCGCGACGCGTCACGGCACGCGTTTATCACGCCGAACACCGCAGAAAATAGTGCTCCGCGTCTCTTTTGGGGCGTGTTTCGAGTCACATAACGTTCGGGTTACGAAGTAGAAACATTAGCGCCACGAGCTGGTCTGAGCTGCGGAAACACCCCCCGTCGTCCCAATATGTGGACATCGACCATCCCATTACGGCTCAGTGACGGTGAGCAGATCCTCGACTACCTTCACGGACGGCCCTAAACCGCTGGGCCTGCACCACCCCGCCGCTCCTTTCGCTCTGCCCCGCGGGTGTGGTCCCCAAGACGTACGGGGGCAGAGCCGCGACGATACGAAGCGCCTGGTCACCAACGCCATCCACACCGGCGAGGTGATTGCAGGCCAGTCGCGCCAGTCGAGCGCGGAGAGGATTCACCCCGAATGACCACACTGAACAATGTCGGCAAGCGCGCACTCGGAATGGCCGTCATCGCAGGTGCCGCTGTAGCAATCCCCCTCGGTGTCTCTGCCGGAACCGCCAACGCAGCCCCGAACAACTGGGACGCGGTCGCGCAGTGCGAGAGCGGTGGCAACTGGAGCATCAACACCGGAAACGGCTACTACGGTGGCCTGCAGTTCTCTCAGAGCACCTGGACGGCCAACGGCGGATCCGGATCACCGGCCAACGCATCCAAGGCCGAGCAGATCCGCGTCGCGGAGAACACCCTTCAGACCCAGGGACCGGGCGCATGGCCCGTGTGCGGTCAGCAGCTGAGCAAGGGTGCCTCCGCTCCCGAGCCCGAGGCAGCTCCCGCACCGGCACCGCAGCCGGCTCCGGCACCGGCACCGGCCGTGGCTCCCGAGGCCGCAGCGGCCACGCAGGCTGCACAGGGCGCGTTCGACGCAGCGTCCAAGCTTGCCGACCAGTACGGCTTGAGCACGCAGTTCCAGCACTTCGTTGCTGCCAACGCCCCGGTGCTCGCGCCCATCGGACGCTGATCGCCCGGCAGTTCGTCGAACTGCCACTCACCTCGGCGTTGTACCGCTGTACCGCGTGAACGAGCCAGGTGACGAACGACGAAAGAGCCGCCTCACCATTCGGTGAGGCGGCTCTTCCGCTCGGTCAGCAGGCCGTGGCCTCAGCGATCAGTTACCTGCCTGGTTGTAGGTATCGACGGCGGTCTGCAGATCCTCCAACGCAGTACCGAGCTCCGCGAGATTTCCGCTCTGCTGCGCAGTGCGCACGGCCGCGAGTGCCGAATTCAATTCGGACACGGCCGCATCCCTGGTCGTCGAACCACCGGTGGCCGGGGCCGGAGTTGCCGCAGGCGTACCACCGTCGGACGGCGCGGTTTCGGGAACAGCGCCGGGCTGCGTGGTTCCGTCGGTCTCACCGGGTGCGGTGACTGTGCGTCCGGCACCCGCTCCGAACACCTGCTCGATCGCTTCGGGCAGTGTCGCGGCGTACCCGACGCGGCCCTCGTACGAGACCAACACCCGAATCAACTGCGGATAGGCCGACGCCTCGTTGGTACGAGAGGCGTACACCGGTTCCACGTAGATCAATCCGCCGTCGCCGACCGGGAGTGTCAGCAGGTTTCCGAACTCCACGGTGTTCTCACGGCGCACGATACCGAGACTCTCGGACACGTCGGTCGTGGTCGTCATCTGGTTCTGCACCTGATTAGGACCCTGCGTGGATGTATCCGTCGGCAATCTCAACACGGTGATCTTGCCGTAGTTCTCCGGATCGGAATCCGCACTGACGTACGCGCCCAACACCTCTCGGCGGTAACCGACCAACGCACTGGTCAGCTGGAACGACGCCTGATTCTCCTGGTTCGAGATATCGGATGCGACGACGTAGTACGGGGGCTGCTTGGCCGCGGTGTTCTCTGCGGTCGGGTCGGTGGGAACCTCCCAGAACGCGTTGTTGGTGAAGAACTCTCGCGGATCGTTGACGTGGTACTTGGTCAGCAGTTCACGCTGGACCTTGAACAGGTCTTCCGGGTAGCGGAAGTGATCGCGCAGCTCGTCGGACACCTGGTCCTTCGGGATGACGGTTCCCGGGAACACTCCTTCCCATGCCTTGAGCACCGGATCGTTCTCGTCCTGCTCGTAGAGCTTGACGGTGCCGTCGTAGGCATCGACGGTGGCCTTCACCGAATTTCGGATGTACGAGACCTCTCGGCTCGGCAACGCACGTGTCGTCGTCGACTCGATGCTGTCGGCAGTGGCGTCCTCGAGCGACATCCGCTGGGCGTACGGGAAGTTGTCCAACGTGGTGTACCCGTCGATGATCCAGACGAGCTTGCCCTCGACGATCGCCGGGTAGGTCGATCCATCCGTGGTCAACCACGGTGCGACCTTCTGTACGCGGTCGCGGGGGTCACGATTGAACAGGATCTTCGACTCGTCCCCGATCACGCTCGAGAACAAGATGTTGCGCTCGGCGTACTTGCTGGCGAACACGAGTCGATTGAAGAAGTTACCGACGTCGACGCCTGCGGCACCGGTGTAGGTGTAACTCTTGCTGTCGGTGTCGTACTCGCGGGGCTCGCCGGTGGAACCGACGATCGAGTAGTCCGCGTCGGAGTTGGCGATGACCGGGCCGAAGTAGATGCGCGGCTGATCCAGGTCGCCGGGTCCGTCCTTGCGGATGGTGCCCTCGGAATCGTTCTCGATCCAGTTGACCTGGTAGTTCGGGTAACCACCGCGTCCACCGCTTGATTCGTCTGCGACGGCCTCGTCGACGGAGTTGGCCGGCGCTGCGACGAAGCCGTTTCCGTGTGTGAACACGGTGTGGCGGTTGATCCAGTCACGCTGGTTGGCGTCGAGCGTCTGCGGTGAGATCTCGCGGGCTGCAACGACATAGTCGCGCAGGTTGCCGTCCGCATCCGGGTATCGGTCGACGGCCAGCGTGTCGGGGAACCCGTAGAAGTTACGAATCTGACGCTGCTGGGTGAAGGTGGGCGCGAGGATGTTGGGGTCGAGCAAGCGAATGTTGGACATCGTGGCCGACTCGGACGCCACCTCGCCGGGGCTCAATGCTGCTTCACCGGAATAGTCCCGATAGGTGACCACGTCGTCGTTCAAGCCGTACGCGTCTCGGGTTGCTGCGATGTTCCGCTCGATGTACGTGCTCTCCTTGTCCGCCGCGTTCGGGCGCACCGAGAACTGTTCCATCACCAGCGGCCAGACGGCACCGATGAGGATCGACGACAGCACCAACAAAGCCGTAGCCAACGCCGGGATACGGAGATCACGCAGGAATATCGCTGCGAAGAAGGCGATCGCACAGATGACGGCGATTGCCAGCAGGATCAGTTTGGCCGGCAACACCGCGTTGATGTCGGTGAAGCTGGCACCGGTGAACGTCGGCTCCTTGCGACTGCTCGACAGCAGCGTGTACCGATCGAACCAGTACGCGATGGCCTTCAGCAGGACGAAAGTACCGGCCAGAACCGCGAGTTGAATCCGCGCTGCGCGAGTGAGTGCACCCTCGCGCCCGGCGAGACGAATTCCACCGAACACGTACTGCGTCACCAGGTTCGCGAAGAAGGCAACCAGGATGGCGACGAACAGCCAATTGAGGATGAACCGGTAGAACGGGAGGTCGAACGAGTAGAAACCGACATCCAGATTGAACTGCGGGTCGGTTATGCCGAAGTCGCCGCCGTGGATGAACAACTGCACGGTCGCCCAATTGGTCTGGGCGATCATGCCGGACAAGAACCCGAACACCACAGGAATTCCGATGCCGAACAGGCGCAGTCGGCTCATCACCGTGGTGCGGTATCGCGCGATCGGATCGTTGGGCCCGGCGACGGGCACGAACACCGGACGGTTGCGGTACGCCACCGCCAGAGCTGCGAACACGATGAGTCCGACAACCAGGGCGACGACGAAGAAGATCACCAACCGCGTCAGCAGAGTGGTGGTGTACACGCCGCGGAAGTCGACTTCGCCGAACCACAGCCAGTTCGTGTACACGTCGATCAGACGGGGACCGATGAGTAGCAAACCTGCTGCTACCAAGGCCAATACGAGCAAGATCCGGCTGCGCCGCGACAAGGACGGCATACCGGTGGGGGGCCTCATGCCCACGAGCCACACTCCAACTTCGGGCGACGCCGACCGGCGCCGCAGATGACTTCGGCGGCGCACTCGCCGTGCGCCGCATGTCCGTTTCGCCCTACTGTACGTACGTTGATCCTACGGCTGCGACGCCCGTACCGCGGCCACAGCCGACCGCAGGTCAGGAGCCTCGCATCCGAGGAACCATCCGAATGCGAGGATAGTGCGGTGAGCAACGACAGCGACGGAGTGCCCGGCCGAGACGATTTCGGTGTCGAGTTCGACCCCGAGACGGGTGGACAGGATGTGGCCGACGCCTTGGCACGGTGTGCGCGGGAGGTGGCGGACTTCGTCGATGCCGGCGGATGGCACCAGGCACCCCAGATGTTCGCTTTGGTGCCCACAGCCGCACTCGCCGCGGCCGAGCCGGGACTGCTCGACGATTTGGCCGACGGCGCTGCCCTGACTCCGATCCAACAGCATTCGCTACCCGAGGACATCACCGGCGGCTCCCCCGCCCTGGACGAGTTCCTGGCCACCTCCACGTGGCCCGAGGGTGTCGTCGGATGCGCCTTGGTCCAAGAGATCGTGGTTCTTCCCCCAGCAGCCGAATCGACCCTCGACGATGCCTTGATCCCACTACTCGCCGATCCCGATGCCGCCGACCAGGCCGCTCGCTCGGCCGCCGAGAACCATCCCGAGAAACGAGATGCTCGGTTGATCGTCGCGGTTCTCAAGGACGGTCCGTCCCTGACTCTTCTGCAGTTGCACCCGGACGAGGACGCCGATCCCTTCGCACCCATCGACCTTCGCATCGCGGAGGACCTGGCCCCCAACGTCGTGCACGGTCTCTACGCCACGTTCGATACCGTCGACGACGACTAGCGATTGGGCTGGGTCAGCTGCAGGACGGCACGTCGCCGCCGGAGCCGATCGCCTGCAGCGAGTCGATTGCACCGTCCAACGATTCGACACGCACCAGCCTGAGGCCGTCGGGGACGTTCTGTTGCGCCTCACCGCAGTTCGCGTCCGGCACCAGGAACGTGGTGGCTCCGGCTTCACGGGCGGCGATCAGCTTGTACGGAATGCCGCCGATGGGGCCGACCGTGCCTTCGGCGTCGATGGTCCCCGTCCCCGCGACGAACTCTCCGTTGCTCAGCTCACCGGGACTGAGCTTGTCGACCACGGCCAGGCTGAACATCAGTCCGGCCGACGGTCCACCGACGTCGGCGAGGTTGAACGTCACGTCGAACGGCACGTCCGGCTGCTCCTCGGGCGTGACGCCGAGGTACCCCAATGCTTCGTCGTCGGGCCGGGCTTCGAGCACCACCGAATCCGTCCGCGTCGTGCCGTCCCGGACGTACTCGATATCGATGGAATCACCCGGGGCCCTGGAGCTGACCGCCTCGCGAACCGCGGACGCCGTGGACACCGGGGCTCCGTCGACCGAGACGAGCGTGTCCCCCACGTTCAGCACGCCGGCAGCGGGCCCGTCATCGGCCACACTCGCCACCGCGAGCGTCACCGGCAGATCCAGATGATGCAGCGCGGCGAGTTCGGCGCTGGACTCCGACTCCTCGAAGTCCGCCTGATTACCCTCCTGCACTTCTTCCTTCGACATGTCCGGCGGATAGACCTCCTCGCGCGGAACGAGTCCCTGCCTGCCGCTGGCCCAGAAGCCGAGTGCCTCGAACAGATTGAGCTGATCGCGTACGGCCACGGTCGTCATGTTCAAGTGGCCCGCGGTTGGGTCGACCTCGGTTCCGTCGATCTGCACCACGGGTACCCCGTCGACGTCACCGAGAGTGTTGTACGTCGGGCCGGGGCCGAGAGCGGCGAACGGAACGGTGACGACCGAGCCCGTGACGCCCAGCACCACCACAGGTACCAGCGCAGCGACAAGAGTGGCGATCCTTCGGTTCACTCCGTAGACACTAGATCCGAATACGGTCGACGGTGCAGACCGCCCCTACCGAGTACGTCCGTGCCGACATCTCACGGCTCGGACTGTTCGCCGTCAGCGTGACGATCCACCACTCTCTCCGTTCGTCGGGCTTGTACCGTTGAGTCATGAGCAATTTTGGTTTCGGTGCCTCCGACGACGACCCGGACAAGAAGAAGGATCCGGACGGCTCGGGCAACCCTGCCGGTTTCGGCTTCGGCGGCGAGGGATTCGACCCCGCACAGCTGGGCCAGATGCTCACCCAGTTCGGCCAGATGCTCAGCGGTATGGGAGCTGCGGGCGGAACCGGTTCGGGGCCGGTGAACTACGACCTGGCCAAACAGCTCGCACGTCAGCAGATGGGCGATTTCAGCCCGGTGTCGGCAGGCGAACGAGAGGCCATCACCGACGCCGCACACCTGGCCGAGCTGTGGCTGGACGGGGCGACGACATTGCCGGCCGGTGCTACGAAGACCGTTGCATGGACGCCGGTCGACTGGCTCGACAACACGATCGACACCTGGAAGCGCTTGTGCGACCCGGTCGCCGAGCAGATCTCGGGCATGTGGACCTCCGGCCTGCCCGCCGAGGCGCAGCAGATGGCAGGTCCGATGATGGGCATGCTGACGCAGATGGGCGGAATGGCGTTCGGCTCGCAGCTCGGCCAAGCACTCGGCCAGCTGTCGAAAGAGGTGCTGACCTCCACCGACATCGGCCTGCCCCTCGGACCGTCGGGAACAGCGGCACTGCTGCCGTCGGCCATCTCGTCGTTCAGTGAGGGACTCGAGCAGCCCGACCGTGAGGTATTGGTGTTCCTCGCCGCACGTGAAGCCGCCCACCAGCGGCTGTACAGCCACATTCCGTGGTTGCGGCAACGGGTTCTGGCCACCGTCGAGGAGTACGCGCGCGGCATCCGGATGGACTTCTCGGCCATCGAGGAGGCCGCCGCAGGACTCGACCCGTCCGCGTTGACCGATCCGTCGAAGATCGAGGCGATCCTGCAGCAGGGTGCTTTCGAGCCACAGACGACGCCGGAGCAGAAGCACGCACTCGAGCGTCTCGAGACACTGCTCGCCCTGGTCGAAGGATGGGTCGAGACAGTGGTTGCAGCCGCTTTGGGCGACCGCCTGCCCGGTGCCGTCGCGCTCGGCGAAACGATCCGGCGCCGCCGGGCGTCGGGAGGCCCTGCCGAACAGACCTTCGCGACGCTGGTCGGCCTCGAACTGCGACCCCGCAAGGTTCGCGAGGCCGCCGAGCTGTGGCGTCAGCTCCTCGCCGCAGCCGACGTCGAGGGACGCGACGGTGTGTGGGCACACCCCGATCTGCTCCCCGACTCCTCGGACCTGGACAACCCCGCGGCGTTCATCGACCGCGTGGTCGGCGGTGGAACGTCGAGCTTCGACGACCCGATCGCGCAGCTCGAGGCGATGGAGGCCAAGGAGCGCGCCGAGGCTGCCGAACGCGCCGCGGAAGGCGACGACGAGGGCACCGACGGAGATCCCGAGAAGGGTTCATCCACACCCTGAACCGTCGGGTTCGCGCCACTTCGATCGAGACCGTCGAACGCCTGCTCGGAGGCACTTCCACCCTGTGGATAACGTGCCCTGAGCGGGCGTTCTTCGTTGTCGGTGCTGTCAGAGTGTGTCTCATGATCACTCCGACCGTTCGACTCGATCCTGCAGTGGCAATTCTGCCGCGTCGAGACGGCACCGTTCAGTTGGGCTGGAATCCCGAGACCAGCGTCGTCGTCACGCCACCTCCCGGTGCCGAACCGGGCTCGATACTCGAAATACTCCGACTGCTGGCCGCGGGCCATTCCAGGCCTCATATCGTCTGTCACGCAATGACATTGGGACTGTCGGCCAATCGGACATCGGCGATGCTCGGCGAACTGGAGGACTCCGGGTTGCTGATGCACGGCACGAGGGAACCCGTTCCGCCCGACGCCTCGCCGCATGCGTCGCAGGCCGGACCGGGGACGGTGAAGACCGTGCACCTCGTGGGGCGGGGTCCGATCTCGGACGCGTTGGCCTCCGGTCTGAGTCGAACCGGTGTCACGGTGAGTCGAACGAGTCTGACTCCGACACGCTATCCGCACTCGGTGGTGAGGTCGTGGAACTACGACGTCGTGGTGCTCGCCGACGATCTGGTTGCCGAACCTCGACTGGTGACCGACCTGGTGCGGCTGCGCATCCCACATCTGCAGGTGCGGCTGCGAGACGGGAAGGGCATCGTCGGTCCTTTCGTGTTGCCCGGTCGAACGAGTTGCCTACGGTGCGCAGATCTGACGCGATGCGACTTCGAGCCCGAGTGGCCGCATCTTTCCGCTCAACTGCTCGGCACGGTCGGCCAGGCCAGCAGCGCGACGGTGTTGGCCACGGCAGCGTTCGCGTTCGCTCAGTTGGAGAACCTCATCGGCCGTTCCGACGCCGCGCTTCCCGAGACCGCCGACTGCACCATGGAACTGGACTTCGCAGCAACCGGAACCACCGTGCACAAACGCCTGTGGTCCAAGCATCCTCACTGCGATTGCTGGCACTGACCACACATGCCCGTAGCGAGCTCACCACGACCGATGGGGGTCGGCGCGGGGCGGTCCGAGCAATTGTCGGAAGGTTCAGCCATGATGGAGCTGTGTCTGACATACCGCGCCGTGGATCGACTCGTACTGCAAAACTGGCCAGCATTCCCCTCGGGATGGCCGGTCGTGCCGCCATGGGGTTCGGCAAGAAGCTCGCCGGCGGCAATCGTGACGAAATCGATGCGGACATGGCCGCCAAGGCAGCCGAACAGCTCTTCTCCGTCCTCGGGGAGCTCAAGGGCGGTGCCATGAAGCTCGGGCAGATGCTCTCGGTGATGGAAGCGGCCGTTCCGGAGGAGTATTCGGAGCCGTACCGCGAGGCGTTGACCAAACTGCAGGCGCAGGGCCCGCCCATGCCCGCGAAGACCGTGCATCGGGTGTTGGACCAGCAACTCGGAACTGCGTGGCGGTCACGTTTCCTCGATTTCGACGACACTGCGATCGCGTCGGCGAGCATCGGACAGGTGCACCGCGCAACCTGGGCCGACGGACGCGATGTCGCGGTCAAGATCCAGTACCCCGGCGCGGACGACGCATTGCGCTCCGACCTCAAGACGCTGTCGCGGTTCGCGAACCTGTTCAGCACGGTGCTCGCGGGCACGGACGTCAAGCCGGTGCTCGAAGAATTGACGGCCCGTACCGAGGACGAGCTGGATTACCGTATCGAGGCCGCGAATCAACGTGCCTTCAGCAAGGAATTCGCAGGCGACTCGCAGTTCGCGATTCCCAAGATCGTCGCCAGTGCTCCCAAAGTCGTTGTCAGCGAATGGATGACGGGCAGGCCGTTGGCCGATGTGATCGCGAACGGGACGGCCGAGGAGCGTAACCGGGCGGGCGAACTGCTCGCGTTGTTCGCATTCGTGTCCCCGGCGCGGGCGAAGTTGCTGCACGCCGACCCTCATCCGGGCAACTTCATGATGCTCGACGACGGACGCATGGGTGTCATCGACTTCGGTGCGTGCGCTCCGATGCCCGACGGTCTCCCGCCCGTCCTGGGTCGTATGGTCTCGCTCGCACGCGACGAGAAGTTCGACGAGCTCGTGGTGTTGTTCACGGAGAGCGGCTTCGTGGTGCCGGGCCGAACGGTGACAGAGAAGGAGATCGAAGACTATCTGCGTCCCTTCACCGATCCGATTCACACCGAATCGTTCCACTTCACCCGGGCCTGGCTGCAGAAGGCCGCGGGCACCGCTGCAGATTTCAACAGCGCGCAGTTCCGCACCGTTCGGGCACTGAACATGCCTGCGGAATACGTGATGATCTTTCGCGTGCTGGGCGGGCTGGTCGGGATCTGTGCCCAACTCGACGCCTACGCGCCGTACATGGCGATCCTGACCGAGTGGATGCCCGGCTTCACCGACTGATTCGTTCGGCGAAACCGGGCACCGGTCTCGGGCGTCACGCTGCGTTCTTGCGTGGCCGTCCCCGGGGACGCTTGCGGGCGATGACGACACCCTGCTCAAGGATCTCGCCGCCCCAGACGCCCCACGGCTCGGCCCGGTCGAGGGCCGCGCTCAGGCAGGTACGCCGGATGGGGCATTCGGCGCACAGCGCCTTGGCCTGCTCGAGTTCGGCAGGGGTGTCGGCGAACCACATGTCGGGGTTCGCCGCTCGGCAGGGCACCGACAAGGCCAGTTCCACCGATTCGGTCGAATACTGTGCAGCGTAGGCACTTTCGGACTCTGGTCGGCATGTCGTCCGGATCGTGGCGGTTGACACGTCGGTCTCCTCTACTTTTCGTGCGGCGTCGTTATCGGTTCGAGGGGTGATGCGAACCAGTCGGCCTCACGCTCGGATAGAGGAACTACCTGAACGAGAAAGGCCACGGTCCGCGAGTGCGGGTCCGTGGCCTGGTGGGGCTTGTCGAAGCGTCTACCGACAGTGAAGTCGGTGTCTGCTGTCGAGCACGGACGCACGTGGTGCGCGGTGACGTCGAGCTGCCTGAGCAACTGCTTTCGCTCCTGGTGCCAGGGCGACCTGGGCGGAATTCGACACCGAGGCCGCGTATGCGGACTCGTGGATGGGGCCGAAAGCGGAGGAACGAATCCACGTCTGCGCAACAGAGCCTGCGGCGGCGGCATGAGTGCCGAGGGGGGCAACTCCGAAAGGTGCCGTGCCGAGGACAGGGCTGAACGCGACGGTTGCGTCGGCAACGGCGGCGTGCAATGTGTTGATCATTTTCTTCAGCTCCTGTTCTGGTCTCGTCGGCGGATTGGACAGTGCGCGATCTCCCGCGGCACGTGAAACAGACTAAGCCCCCCGCCGATATCTGCACAAGTTATTTTCTACCTGCGGTTTTACGGAGATTTTCGGACCTCCGCGTCACGTGTCCGAGGCTCGCACCACGGTGAGAACTTCTTCGCCGAACCGTTCCAGCTTCTTGGCCCCGATTCCCGGAATCGCGACCAACCCACGCTCGTCCTGCGGTTGCTGCTCCGCGATGGCCGTCAGCGTGTTGTCGCTGAACACCACGTAGGCGGGCACCTTCAGTTCGCGGGACTTGTCCAATCGCCACGACTTCAGCGCGTCGAGCAGGGCGATGTCGACGTTCGACGGACAACTGTCGCATCGACCCAGCATGGTCGCGGACGTGCCGATCAACGGCTTCCCGCACAACCGGCACTTGGGGCCGGACTTCTTGGCAGCGGGCGCGGCGATACGCGAGGCGGGTGAGTCCTCGGGTATCAGACCGTTGAGAAACCTCGACCGCCGCCGCGATTTGCGTCCACCCTCGTTGCGGGCGAGCGCCCAGGACAGATGCAGGTGGACACGGGCGCGGGTGACACCGACGTAGAGCAGCCTGCGTTCCTCCTCGACGGCCGCCTCGTTGTTGGCACTGGGGTCGTTGCCGATCGCGTGCGAGATCGGCAGAGTGCCGTCGGCGAGACCGACGATGAACACCGCGTCCCACTCGAGCCCCTTCGCCGCATGCAGCGACGCGAGGGTCACGCCCTGGACCGTCGGTGGGTGCCGCGCCTCGGCGCGCGCGGCGAGCTCCCCCAACAACTTCTCGAGGGTCAGTTCCGGATCGTGCACCAGAAGTTCTTCGGTGAGCTGCACCAGACCGCCGAGAGAGGCCCACTTCTCGCGGGCCTGTGCACCGGTCGGCTCGGTTGCCGTGAGGCCGAGCGGGGCCAACACCGCTCGCACCAGAGCCGGCAGTCCCTCGCCCGCCTGTGCGCCGTCGGGCAGATCGTCACGGCCGCCTGCCTGCCGCAACGCGTTGACTCCCTGCCGCACCTCGGGCCTGGTGAAGAACCCCTCGCCGCCACGCACCTGGTAGGGGATCTTCAGCTCGGTCAACGCCTGCTCGTGTGCCTCCGACTGTGCGTTGATGCGGTACAGAATCGCGATCTCGGCCGGCTCGACGCCCTTCGAGATCAATCGCTTGACCGCACGCGCCACACCGTCGGCTTCCGCAGGCTCGTCGTCGTACTCGAAGAACTCCGGCTCGGGCCCCGGCTGACGCTGACCGATCAACTGCAGTCGGGTGCCGGCGATGCGACCGCGAGCGGCACCGATCACGCGATTGGCCAGGGACACCACCTCGGGCGTGGAACGGTAGTCGCGCTCGAGCCGAACCACGGTGGCCTCGGGGTACTTCCGTGAGAAGTCGAGGAGATACCGCGGAGATGCCCCGGTGAAGGAATAGATGGTCTGGTTCGCGTCGCCGACGACGGTGAGATCGTCACGCTCGCCCACCCAGGCGTCGAGCACCCGTTGCTGCAACGGAGTGACGTCCTGGTACTCGTCGACGACGAAGCAGCGGTAGCGCTCACGGAACTCGTCGGCCACCGACGAATGTTCCTCCAGCGCAGCGGCCGTGTGCAGCAGAAGGTCGTCGAAGTCGAGCAACATCCCGTCTCCACCGCGAGACTTGAGCTCCTCGTAACCCGCGTACACGGCGGCGACCTTGGTCGCGTCCATCGGAACGTCACGGCGATTGCTCGCCGCGATGCGCGGATAGTCCTCGGGTGCGATCAGCGATCCCTTGGCCCATTCGATCTCCCCCGCGAGATCTCGGATGGCGTCCGTCGACGTCGACACCCCGGCGCGGTTCGCCGCCTGCGAGACGACGGTGAACTTGCGGTCGAGCAGCTGCCAGCCGGTGTCGCCGACCACCTGCGGCCAGAAGTACTTGAGCTGGCGCATGGCCGCGGCGTGAAACGTACGAGCCTGCACCGGAGGACCGTCTCCCCCGACGCCGAGCTCGCGCAGACGGCCACGCATCTCGCCGGCCGCGCGCGCGGTGAACGTGACCGCCAGCACCTGCCCCGAGGACACATGCCCGGCAGAGACGAGGTGGGCGATACGTCGGGTGATCGTGCGTGTCTTTCCCGTGCCCGCACCGGCCAGAACGCAGACCGGGCCACGGGGAGCCAGTACCGCCGCGGATTGCTCCGGATCGAGTCCGGCGGTCATCGCGTCGTCAGCCATGAGGACCATTGTGTCAGTGCGTACCGACAGTTCCACCCGGGGCCGAACCGGGTGGCCGACGGCCGATGCAGGTGTCGGCCGGAACAATCGCGCCTGCGCTCCTGTTGACTGTTCACGTGACCACTACCGAGAACACCCCGCAGACCCCGGCCGCGCTGACCGTCTACTCCACCACGTGGTGCGGTTACTGCCGCAGGCTCAAGACCCAGCTCGACCAGGCCGGAATCGAGTACGCCGAGATCGACATCGAGCAGAACCCGGAGTCGGCCGACTTCGTCGGCAGCGTCAACAACGGCAACCATGTGGTGCCGACCGTGCTCTTCGCCGACGGCTCGACGGCCACGAACCCCACTCTGGCCGAGGTCAAGCGCGCGCTGTCGCTCTGATCGGACGTCAGGCCGTCGCCGCCCACGCCTCGAGCATTCCCCGTGCGATGGAGATGGAGCCCGGCAGAAGCAACCGGGAGGTCGAATCCGATCCCCAGTCGCCCAGCTCGAGCGCGGCGAGAACTTCTGCCCGATCGAACCAGTGGGCCTCGGCGATCTCGCCGTCCTGAAAGTGCAGCGGTTGCTCCGGGTCGGCGACGGCGGAGAACCCGATCATCACCGATCGCGGAAACGGCCACGGCTGGCTGCCCAGATACTCGATACCGGACACGTCCAGGCCCACTTCTTCTCTGATCTCCCGTGTGACACAGGTTTCCAGCGACTCACCGGCCTCGACGAAGCCCGCGAGCACCGAGAAACGACGCTCGGGCCACGCGGGTGCCCGCGCCAGCAACACTCGGTCGCCGCCGTCGTGAACGAGACAGATCACCGCAGGATCGGTACGCGGGAATTCCTCGTGACCGGTG
Source organism: Rhodococcus cercidiphylli (assembly GCF_033042225.1). Taxonomy (NCBI): domain Bacteria; kingdom Bacillati; phylum Actinomycetota; class Actinomycetes; order Mycobacteriales; family Nocardiaceae; genus Rhodococcus; species Rhodococcus cercidiphylli. The sequence goes on along the minus strand of NZ_JAWLKE010000001.1, from coordinate 152,869 downwards.
GACGTGCTCGTTCGCGACCAGCCTGCGCTCGACGGAACGGACGGCGCGCCGTCGAGTGAGCTGAATTGCGCGCTCGCATGCCAATTGAGGATCGCCAGGGCTCCGGTCACCGTCGACAACGCGGCGCTGTCGAGTCGATCGCCGTCGGTGCGCAGGTCTCCGACCGTGCCTGCCACGACCTCCACCCGGCGGGCCCACAGATGCCGATCGCCGTGAATTCCGAGGAACACCGCATCGGCCGTCGGCTCGGTGGCGAGATCCGCGGCAGAGCCGAACACCAGGCCGTTCTCGTCAATCGGGAATCGGCCTCTGCCGTCCACGTTCAGGATGCGAGCAGTCGGCCAACCCGCTGCCAACGCTGCGGTGTCTCGGCGCAGTTCTTCTGCCCTGTTCAGCGGCGATCGGGACAGTCGAGGGGGGTGAGCGAGTTGGAATTTCGGCACGCGCACGACCCTACTTGGCCGTGACTAGTCGCCGACGCGACGGATGTAGAGCAGTCGGTCGGAGGCCTCGACCGCATCGACTTCCGGAGTACCGACTCGGAACAGTTTGCCGCCCCGCACCACCCCGAGAACGATGTCGGTCAGGTGCCGCGGAGACCCGCCCACCTCGTCACGCTCGACTTCGCGCTCGGCGATTGCGAAGCCTGCCTCCGGCGTCAACAGATCCTCGATCATCTCCACGACGGACGGAGTCGACGTGGCGATACCGAGCAGACGTCCCGCGGTCTCGGACGAGACGACAACCGAATCGGCACCGGACTGACGCAGCAGGTGCGTGTTCTCGGCTTCCCTGATGGCTGCGACGATCTTGGCTTTGGGAGCGATCTCTCGGGCGGTCAGAGTCACCAGCACTGCGGTGTCGTCTCGATTGGTCGCCACGATGATCGCCGACGCGTGCTGGGCACCGGTGAGTCTGAGCACGTCGGACTTGGTCGCCGAACCGTGGACCGTGACCAAGCCCATGGCCGATGCGGTGTCGAGCACCATCTGATCGGTGTCGACGACCACGATGTCGGACGCCGACACGCCGTCTCCGAGCATCGCGTCGACTGCGGTACGGCCCTTGGTGCCGAAACCGATGACCACGGTGTGATTGCGCACGCTGCGTCTCCATCGCTGAATTTTGAATGCCTGCCGGGACCGCTCGGTGAGAACCGACAGCGTGGTACCGACCAACAGAATGAGGAATAGGACCCGGAGGGGTGTGATGACCAGGATGTTGACCAGTCGAGCCGACGGGCTCATCGGTGCGATATCGCCGTATCCCGTCGTCGACAGCGACACGGTTGCGTAGTAGAAGGCGTCCAGAAAGGACAATTCACCGTTCTGGTTGTCGCTGTACCCGTCGCGATCGAGATAGACGACGAACGCCGCCAAGAACAGGATGCCCAGCGCCATCAGAACTCGCTTGTAGATGGCGCGCCACGGACTCGATTCCAGTTCGGGTACCCGGAGCACTCCCACGAGGGCGAAGTCGGGCTTGTCGGTCAGCGCGCCGCTGTCACCCAAGCGCGCTCGCAACCTACCTGCCACGTCGCCCGCCGAGGTACTCACCGATGTCGAGATCATTCACGGCACGCAGCGTAACCCCATGCCAGGCTTCCGTGCCGACGACGCTTGGTGTGGCACGGTATGGGCATGACACAGAGATCGAGTCAGGCAGCCGCACTGCGCCTCGCGGGACTGCTCGCCGGAGCCGGAGTTCTGCACTTCGCCACGCCGAAGTTCTTCGATGCCCAGGTACCGACGGCCTTGCCCGGCTCAGCGCGGACCTACACGCAGGTCTCGGGTGTGGCCGAACTCGCCGTGGCCGCAACGCTGGCCGCACCACGGACTCGTCGACTGGGCGGTGCACTCGCGGCCGCGCTGTTCGTCGTGGTCTTCCCCGCCAACATCAACCTCGCGTGGAAGTACGTGCAGAGCCCGAAGACCTCACCTGCTCTCAAAGCAGCGATGATCGCCCGGCTGCCGCTGCAGATTCCGCTGGTCACCGAGGCTCTGAAGGCTCGTCGGAACGCACCGTAGGCTCTGGCTGCTCGGGCCCGGCCCGGCCTTCCAGAAGCTGGGCCAATTCCGTTGCGTCCGGCAGGTTCTCGGGCGAAATGGTGTGACCGCTGCGCACGTAGTGGAACGCTGCGCGCACTCGGTCGAGCGGTACCGGTTCGGCGCGCCCGATGGACATCAGCTCGGCCCACGCCAGCCGGTAGGCCGCGAGCTGCATCGCTACCGCCCGCTGTTCCGACGCCGTCGGCTCTGCGCCCGTCTTCCAGTCGACGACGGTCCAGCCGCCGTCCGCGTCCGCGAACACGGCGTCGATGCGTCCTCGCAGTACCGTTCCCGCCACGGAGGTCTCGAACGGCACCTCCACTTCGACGGGGCTGCGGAGCGACCAGTCCGATTCGAGAAACGCCTGCTGGAGGGTTTCGAGGTCGACGTCGGCCGAGGCTCCGGTGTCGGCCGAGCCCGGCAGTTCGTCGAGATCGAGCAATCGGGTCGCGCCGAAACGGCGCTCGATCCAGGCGTGAAACGCGGTTCCTCTGCGCGCCAACGGGTTCGGCGGAAACGGCAGCGGCCTGCGCAGGCGTGAGGCCAACGCATCGGGGTCCGCCGCGAGGTCGACCAGCTGCGTCACCGACAGGTTGCCGGGAAGAGCCACGTCCACTCCCGCGACCGATCGTGCGGCCCGCTCGGCCAGCAGAGTGTCGACGTCCGCGGCCCAGTTCTCGGGGTCCTCCCGGGTTCGATCCTGGATGCCGTCACGCTCTTCGCTCGGTGTGGCCGAGATATCCGCCAGCGCGCGCAGCACTTCCTGCGCACCGCTCTCGATCGCTCCGCGCCTGGAGCCGAGTGGATCGCGTGGCCAGGACGCGGTGTGCGGCACGGCCCCGAGCGGGTTCGACGCCCCATCCTCCGGGGCTGGTGCCCACTGCTCGATCACCGCGGTGTCGGCGAATTGCTCGATGTGCGTGTGCAACTCGGCGAGAAACTCCGACGGCCCACGCGGCTTCGTGGCGGTCTCGTCCCAGTGATGCGCGGATACCAGCAGCACCCGTTCGGTTCGGGTGAGTGCCACGTAGAACAGTCGGCGATCCTCGGCGAGTCGACGCCTCGCCAGCGCATCCTTGTGACTCTTGACGGCGTCCTCTAGGTCCTTGCGATTGTGGAGTCGGTCGAGTTCGAGGACCGGAACGCCTTCCGAGCCCTCGCCGTCGAGTGCACGGTCACCGCGTAACGACGGCGGCAACTCGGCCATCGCCCCGAGCCAGGTCGAGGATGCGTTCGAGGACGGGAACACGCCCTTCGCCACGTGCGGGACAGCCACCACCTCCCATTCGAGGCCTTTCGCGGAATGGACGGTGAGCACCTGCACACGATGAGGGGCGACGTCGACCTCACCGGGGGCGAGGCCGTCCTCGACCGTCTCCGCAGCGGCCAGGAACGACAGGAATCCGGTGACCGTGGCAGTCGGGTTGTCGGCGTAATCGGCTACCACATGGGCGAATTCGTCGAGATGTTCACGACCGACCGCGCCGTCGGTGCTGATCGGTGTGCGGGCCTGAGCTTCGACGCCGATCCCCATGATCCGTTCTATGTCGCCGACCAATTCCGTCAGCGGCTGACCGATTCGGTCGCGCAGCAGGTGCAGTTCACCTGCCAGGGCGACGATCCGGCGATGCCCCACCTCCGAGTACCGCTCGGCCGGACCGGGATCGGCAATCGCGTCGGCCAGACCGGCCTGCTCCGACTGCTCGCCGGGTAGGGCGTTACCGAGCGCAGCATCGAGTGCCTCCGGGTCGTCGACGCGACCTGCGGTGCCGTAGCCGCCGCGGATCTCGAGTTCTCGGGCGCGCTGCGAGAGTGCCCGCAGATCCGTCGGTCCGATCTGCCACCGAGAGCCGGTGAGGATGCGCATCGCCGAGCCACCGGCAGTGGGGTCGGCTACCAACCGCAGCATCGCGATGATGTCGGCCACCTCGGGAACGTGCAGCAATCCACCGAGCCCCACGACCTCCACCGGCAACCCGCGGCTACGCAGCACCTCCGCGATCGGCTCGGCGTCGGCGTTGCGGCGCACCAGAACCGCGGCGGTGGGCGGCGTGCGATCCTGTTCGAGGGCAGCGCGGTACTCCCCCGCGATCCGGTCGGCGATCCACTCTCTTTCGCCCACAACGGTATCGGTGACGGCCAGTCGGACATCACCGGGAACCGCACCCGGGCGGGCCCGCAGGGTCGGCACCGGCACCCCGACGCGGCGCAGTGGGTCGGTGATCAGGTTGGCCAGCGTCAATGCCTCGGGCGGATTTCGCCAGCTGGTGAGCAGCTCGAGCCGGGGTGCCGGGCTGCCGTCGGCCTTGGGGAAATCGGTGGCGAACCGAGGCAGATTTGCTGCCGATGCGCCGCGCCACCCGTAGATCGACTGCATCGGGTCACCGACGGCGGTCAGGGCCAACTGCGGATCGCTGCCGGAACCGAACAGCGACGACAGCAGGACGCGTTGGGCATGCCCGGTGTCCTGGTACTCGTCGAGCAACACGAGCCGGAATCTCTGCCGTTCGGCGATTCCCACCTCGGCATGCTCGGCGGCGACCCGAGCCGCCATCGACATCTGCGAGCCGAAATCCAGTGCGCCCTCGCGCCGCAGCGTCTGCGCCAGCCGTTCCACCAACGGCAGCAACCCGATTCGTTGATGTTGCGCGTCGAGGATGTTCAGCAACTCCTTTGTGGGGCCACCACGTTGTCGCGGTCCCGGCCCGAGAGTGTGCACCAGCTTCTCCAACTCGACGTGTGCATGGCGCAGATCCTCGGGATCGACCAGATGCTCGGCCAGCTGACCGGAGAGTGCGAGTACGGCCTCGGTCACCGACGTGGGATTGCGGTCGGTGTCCAGGTCGCCGTCCCAGGTGCTGACGACACGGTGGGCCAGCTGCCACAGTTCGGTCTCCGAGAGCAGAGTCGCGGACGGTTCGATCGGCAGCAGCAAGCCGTGCTCGGTGAGCAGTCGGCCCGCGTAGGAGTGGTAGGTGCTCACTTCCGGCTCGGCACCGAGGATTCTCTCGCGCAGTGCCAGGCTGGGGTCGAGTGCGCGCACCAGATCGGATCCGGCCAGCCGAGCCAGCCGAGCTCTGATTCGAGAGGTCAACTGCTGTGCTGCTTTTCGAGTGAAGGTCAGTCCCAGAACCTGGTCGGGGTCGACGAAACCGTTGGCCACCATCCACACCACGCGGGCCGCCATGGTCTCGGTCTTGCCCGCACCTGCCCCCGCGACGACGAGCGTCGGACCGGGCGGCGCTGCGATCACCGCGGCTTGTTCGTCGGTCGGTGGATGCTTCTGCCCGAGCGCCCGGGCGAGCTCGACCGGCGACACCCGTACCGAACCGGTCCGTGTCTTCGTCGATGTCGTCACTGCTCGGTCACCTGCCTTCCCGTCTCGTGTGCAGGGCAACTGGACTTGACCGGGCAGTGCCTGCAGCCGTCGTTGATCCGCGCCTCGAACGTGGGTCCCTGCGTCGCCGATGCGGCCTGATGCACGGTGTCTCGCCACTCCTCGAGTTTCTCCGGCGTCGGCACTTGCTGGACACGCTGCGTTGCCCCGTCCTTGTTGTGGGGCTTGGCCACGAACACCAGCCGCGCTCCGCCGGGCTCGCCCGCAGGCTCGCCCTCGATGGCACCGGCTGCCGCGGCGACCTGGTAGGTGGCCAGCTGATGATGACCCTGGGCATCCTCCTTGGACATCACGGTCTTGGCCGTCTTGACGTCGATGATCACCGGCCGACCGTCCGGATCGTGCTCGAGTCGGTCGATGCGGCCGCGCAACGCCACCGCCGGCTCGTCCTCCGACCGAGCGTCGAGTATGCCGTCGACGCGCACTTCGACTCCGGCCTCGGTGAGCTCGCCTCGACTGCCCTGCAACCAGGTCTCGAAGGTCTCGAGCATCGCCCCGGTTCGGTCGAGTTCGTGCCGTGAGAACCACTGCGATCCGAGGTCCACTGCATCCCAAGCTGTTTCGAGCGCACGCCGGAGTTGCTCCGGCGGTATCCGGCCGGCCACCGCCTGGACGAGAGTGTGTACGAGCGTGCCGGTGACCGCATGGGTGTTGGTGCCGTCGTTGCCGCCGTGACGTTCGAGCATCCACCGCAGCGGACAGGTGGTGAGTTGTTCCACCGTCGACGGCGACAGCGGCACCGGACCGTCGCCGAGCTGCCACAGCGGCGCGTCGGTGCTCGGCCCTGCCACTCCGAACCACTCGTCGGGATGCGCGCCTCGGACACCGGCGTCGGCGAGAGTGGCCAGATGCCGGGCCGCTCGGGCACGCTTGTCCGGATCCTGTTCGGCGACAATCGGATCGCACACCACACTTCGGAGTTCGGCCACCAGCATGGGCAGCGCCAACACTCGGTGCGCGGTCTCCGGCACGGGGGTCCCGGGTGCGAGATCCGACTCGCCTCCGCCGTCGACGCCGCGTAGTTCGTCCACGAATCGCGATCGGACCAGATCCGCATCTCCGGTACTGGAATCGACGGCTGTCACGAGCAAGGTCGATCGAGCGCGACTGCACGCCACCAGAAACAGCGTGCGCTCCTCGGCCAGCAACGGTGCCGACTTCGACAGTCGCCCGTCGAGCGCCGCTGCTGCATCGACCTTCCCGGATACGAGGTCGACCAGGGTGTCGGTGCCCAGCAGGCTGCCACGTGACCGCAGCCCAGGCCACAGGCCTTCCTGTACCCCGGCGACCGCGACGAGCTCCCATTCCCGACCCGCGGCAGAATGCGCGCTCAGCAGCGTCACCGCGTCGGCTCGAACCGTGGCGCGGTGTGAGTTCAGAGTAGGAATCTCCTGCTGCGCAATGTAATCGAGGAATCCACCGATCTGAGCCCGCGGCAACCTGTCGACGTATGCTGCCGCCGCGTCGAACAGCGCCACCACCGCATCCAGGTCGCGGTCGGCCTGGGCACCGGCCGAGCCACCCCAGGCGGACGCGGTGGACCAACGCCGCTCGAGCCCCGATGCCTGCCACGCCGCCCACAGCACGTCCTCGACACCGCGGCCGGTGCGGGCGAGCGCCCGTGCCTTCCGAATGACACCGAGGGCTCGACGCAACGGGGCGGACTCCACATCCGAGAGTCCGCCGATCCACCCGGCGCTCCCCCGAGCGTCGTCGGTGAGTACGACTCTGAGCAGCTCGGCCGAGTCGCGCTCGCCGCCCGATGCGAGTTCGAGCCTGCGCACGCCCCGGCGCAATCGCCGCAGACCCACCGGATCGGCCCCGCCGATCGGCCCGGAGAGCAGCGCGAGTGCATCTTCACCGTCGAAGCTCGGGTCGGAGATCGCACGCAGCACCAGCAGGAGACCCACGGCCCCGTGCTGGCGATGCAGCGGTAGCTCCGAGGTCGGAGTGATCATCGGCACCCCTGCGCCGTGCAGCGCCCGACGCAACGGTGCGAGGGTGCGCGGCACGGACCGCACCACGATCGCCATCTCGGACCACGGCATGCCGTCGATCAGGTGGGCACGACGCATGGCGTCGGCGATGATCGCCGCCTCTTTGGCAGGCGAGGACACGACGTGCACTCGCGCTGCAGGTTCACCGAAGCGTGCGGTGCCCACCGGTTCGGGACAGCGGTGCCGACCGAGCCCGGGCAACCGTCCGGCGATGATGTCGGTCAGCTCTGCGACCTCGGGCACGGACCGGTGATTGCGAGTGAGCATCACGCGACGCGGCGAATCCACCTCGACCAGGTCTGCCACGAAAGAGGGGTCGGCACCGCGAAAGGTGAACACGGCTTGATCGGGATCCCCGGCGACGACGGTGGATTCGGTGTCGGTTCCGATCAGCCGAACCAGCTGTGCCGCTTGCGGATCGAGGTGCTGCGCGTCGTCGACGACGAGGTGCCGGATACGGGCGCGTTCGCTGCGCAGCAATTCGGGATCGGTGGCGAACGCCATGAGCGCTGCACCGATCAGCTCGGCGGCGTCCAGACCCGGTGCCGTGGCTCCGGCCGCTTCCACTCCGACGGCACCGCGCAACAACATGGCCTGCTCGTATCCGGCAGCGAACCTCCCGACGGCAACCCACTCGGGTCGGCCGTGTTTGCGACCCAGTTTGACGAGGTCTTCCGGTCCGATCCCGCGTTCGGCGGACCTGAGCATCATGTCTCGCACCGCAGTCACGAATCCCGCGGTGCCCAGTGCCGGACGCAGCCGCTCCGGCCAGTCTCGAGCTCCGTCCTCGAGATCGCCGCGCAGCATCTCGCGCACCACGGCGTCCTGCTCGGCACCGGTCAGCAATCGCGGCGGCGGATTGCCGTACAGCGAGGCCTGCAGCCGCAGCACCGCGAAGGCGTAGGAGTGCACCGTGCGCACCAACGGTTCACGGGTCGCCCGCAGTGCGTGATCGCCGCTGAAGAGACCAGAGGTGATGACCTCGCGGACGGCGGTTGCCGCCCGTTTGGACTGGGTGAGCACCAGCACCGACTCCGGATCACCGGTGACGATGCGCGAGACGGCGTAATCGGCCACGAGCGATGTCTTACCCGTGCCGGGACCACCCAGGATCTGCCACGGATTCCATCGCGGTGCACCTGTCGCGGCCTCTGCTGCCGAGTCGGGTGTCGAGGACAGCAGCCGCGCTGCCGAGCCGGTCCACTCACGTGCCGGGCGAGCCACCTTGGGCGCACGGACGAGTGTGACCGTCGCGCCGTGTCTGCCGTCCGAGCTCATGACACAGATGCAATCACGAGCCACCGACACATCGGCTGCCGCCCGGACCGATCGCCGGCCCGATCAGTCGAGCAGGCCGTCCCGCAGCGCACGCAGAACTGCGCTCGTTCTGTCGTTCGCACCGAGTTTGAGAATGGCCGACGACATGTGGTTCTTGACGGTTCCCTCGGCCAGATGCAGTGCGTCGGCTATCGATCTGTTGGTGTATCCGCTTGCGACGAGCCGTAGGACGTCGATCTCGCGGGCGGTGAGTGTGTCGGCGACTCCGACGTCGCTCGGGCCGTGTTTCCCTGCCCGAAGAGCGTCCAGCAGTCTCTCGGTGATGGCGGGTTGTGCCAAGGTGCGCCCGGCCGCGAGTTCACGTACGGCACCGCCGAGCCGCTCGAAGGTCACGTCCTTGAGCAGGTATCCCTTCGCGCCCGCACGCAGCGCCCCGAGCACCAACTCGTCGTCGTCGAACGTCGTCAGAACCAAGACCGGAACCCGAATTCCTCTGTCCTGCAAAGCCCGTAGCGTCCACAGTCCGTCGAACCGTGGCATGCGCAGGTCGAGCAACACCACATCGGGAGGATCGAGTTCGATCGACGCGACCGCAGCGGCACCGTCGTCCGCCTCATCGGTCACCTCGATGTCGGGGGCCAGGTCGAGCAGGCTGCGGATACCCTGCCGAACCAGAGTGTGGTCGTCGACGATCAAGACCCTGATCACGGTGCGGGCACCGTCGCATGGACCGCGAACCCGCGATCGACCGAGAACGTGACCGTGCCGCCCAGTCCTTCGATGCGCTCTCGGATTCCTTGCAGCCCGTGCCCCGGCTCGAAATCGGCCGTCGCCCGGCCGTCGTCGCGCACCGAGACCGACAGCGCACCGGTCGAATCCGCGCGTACCTCGATCCACATCTCGTCGGCATTCGCATGACGAATGGTGTTGGTGATCATCTCCTGCACGCAGCGGACCACAGCCACCGCGCGAGCCTCGTCGACCCTGATCTCGGGGTCGACCGTCAGATGCACAACGGGTTCGGGTAGCTGCGCAACCAGACGATCGAGCGACTCCCCCAGCACCGGAGTCCTGGCGCGCACCTCGCCGACCGTCGACCGAACGTCGCCGAGCAGGTCGCGTGCGATGGATTGCGCCCGAAGGACGTGCTCGCGCGCAGGCTCGGAGACCCTGTGAGACGCCACCTCGAGTTCGAGGCTCAGTGCGGTGAGCTGATGACCGAGCACGTCGTGCAACTCTCGTGCGATGCGCAATCGCTCGTCGGCACGGGAGGAATCGTCCAACAACGCACTGGCAGTTCGTAGTTCGGCGTGCGCGACCGCCAGTTCCCGACGCAGCCGAGCCTGTCGCAGCTGTGCGGTCACCGACAACGCACTGGCCACCTGCAGCGCCCCGTAGATCGACGTGATCAGCGCGATCTCCGAGATCCGTCCACCCCGGATCGCAACCGACACCCCCACGCAGCAGGTGTAAACCGCAACGACGACCGCCACCGAGAGACCGGTCACCCGATACACGGCGAACGTCGAGGTGAACACCAGCAGGATGGGCAACCAACCCGCCGTCGGGGCGGTCAGCACCAGAATCGGTGCCAGTACCACCTGTGCGCCGAAGCACGCGCGCACGAGACGATCCGGCAACCGGTCTTCCCACCACATGCCTGCGGTCTGCACGAGCAGAAAGACCACGAACAGCGCAGCCCAGAACCAGCGGGGAACCGCGAGACCGTCGGCGATCGACCGATCGAAGACGACGAGAGCGCCCATCGCGACCGCGAGCGCAGACACGAACGCACCGGCCAGAACGTCGGGTCCGAGGCGTCTCATTCTGTCGACTTTATCGCCCATTTCGTCCGCACACCCCTGCCGAAAGTCACGATCACCATCGGTGACCATCGGCACCTGTGCGCAGGCCACGGCCGATCTAGCGTCGAAATCGAGACCATCGAGAAGGGAGCATCGGATGGCAGCGATCGACGTTCGAGACATCACCCAGCGGTATCGGGGACGGACCGCCGTGGCAGGCGTGCGCCTCACGGTCGCCGAAGGCGAGACGCACGGCCTGCTCGGGCGAAACGGTGCCGGCAAGACGACCCTGGTCGAAACCGTTGCAGGCCTTCGCAGGCCGAGCTCCGGTGCCGTACGAGTTCTTGGACTCGACCCCTTCACCGACCGCGATCGAGTGCGCTCCGTGCTGGGAGTACAGCTGCAGTCCAACGACCTGCACACCGCGCTCACCGTTGCCGAACTGGTCGATCTGTTCGCCTCCTTCCACCGTCGACCTGCCGATGGAGACGCTCTCGTCCGTGCCGTCGGCCTGCACGAGCACCGCCGGGTGCGCTACGAACGGTTGTCGGGAGGCCAGCAACAACGGTTGTCGGTCGTCCTCGCGCTGATCGGTTCCCCTCGGGTGGTCCTGCTCGACGAGCTCACCACCGGACTCGACCCGGATGCACGACGCACCGTGTGGCGACTGATCGAGGACCTCCGCGCAGACGGTGTCACCATCCTGCTGATCAGCCATCACATGGACGAGGTACACCGCCTGTGCGATCGAGTCACCGTCCTCGATCGAGGCTCCGTGGTGGCCACCGGAACACCGGATTCTCTGATCGCCGACGCCGGCCTCGGGGGCGACCACCGAGCCACCCTGGAGGACGCATTCCTGACGCTGACCGAACGGAGCTAGGCATGACCGCACACGAGATCGACGCTGTACCTCGTCCGGGCCTGCGCGCCACCGGCGCACTCGTCCGGGCCGAAATGCGCATGGTCACCCGGGACACGGCAGGTCTGATCGTTCCCATCGCCCTCCCGGTTCTCGTACTGGTGATGAACGGCTCGGGTACTTCGGCGGAGATCGTCGGGCCCGGCACGATCACCGCATTCGATCGGTTCGTACTGCCGCTTGCCCTGACCATGATCATCGCCGTCGTCGGAATCGTGAACATGCCGAGCTTTCTTGCGCTCTATCGCAAGTCCGGCGTACTGAAGCGACTGTCGACGACACCGATCCGACCGACGCAGGTGCTGGCTGCGCAGGTGATCACCAGCGTCGTCCAAGCGACACTCGGAATCGGCATCGCTCTGTCCACGGCTGCGCTGCTCTTCGGAATCACGCCCCCACACAACCCGATCCTGGTTGCGACCGTTCTGGTGCTCGGTGCCGCGGCGATGTACTCGCTGGGGATCGTCGTGGCTGCCATCGCACCCACAGCGAACTCGGCCGTCGCGATCGGCCTGACCCTGTTCCTCGTTCTCGGTGCAGTCGGCGGGCTGTTCGGACCGGTCGCGGATCTGCCCGGTCCGGTTGCGGCCATCGGTGAGGTACTTCCTTTCGGTGCCACCGTCAGTGCGCTGGGATCTGCCTGGGCCGGAACGCCTGTCGACATCGGCGGACCCATCGGACTCGTGGTCGCGGTGATCGCCGGAACCGCCTGCGCGATCCGGTTGTTTCGCTGGTCCTAGCGCGATACGGCATAGTGGTCGACGTGACCGAGTTGAATCTGCACACGTTCGGACCCGCAGACGGTCCCGAAATCCTCGCCGTCCACGGTGTCACCGGACACGGTGCCCGGTGGTGGGACCTCGCCGAGAACCACCTTCCGGAGGCCAGAATTCTGGCACCCGACCTCATCGGCCACGGGCATTCCCCGTCCACACCGCCCTGGGACATCGACGCGCAGGTCACTGCGCTCAAAGCCGTGCTCGACGCCCATGCGCGTGGACCGGTCGTGGTCCTCGGCCACTCGTACGGCGGCGCGTTGGCCGTGCATCTCGCGCAGAGGTTTCCCGAAGCTGTGCGGGCGCTGATTCTGCTCGATCCCGCGATCGCTCTGCCGCCGGAGGAGCTTCTCGAGGTGGCCGAGGCGACCGCGAAATCCCCCGACTACACCGACGTCGACGAGGCGCGCTCGGAGAAGATCCACGGGGCGTGGGCGGACGTGCCCACCGAATTGCTCGACCGTGAGGTCGCCGATCACCTCATCCCCGCCGACGACGGAAAAGTCGCGTGGCGAATGTCGATTCCGGCGATCGTCGCAACGTGGGGAGAGCTCGCACGTCCGATCGTGGTTCCCACCGAGAGTGTCCCGACGATCGTGGTGCGGGCCATGCGCGTCGAACCCCCCTATGTCACAGAGGAATTCCTCTCGGCGCTGCGAGACAAGCTCGGTGACAACCTACGAACGGTCGAACTGGACTGCGATCACATGGTCGGCCAGGCCAAACCGGTCGAGGTCGCCGAGCTGGTGCGATCCCTGCTGTAGATGGCCCCGATCACCGAAGCCCAGGTCGAGAGAGTTCGCGCGTTGGTCGCGTCGATCCCCCCTGGATTCGTGGCCACCTACGGAGACATCGCGGCCGCCGCCGACCTGTCGAGTCCTCGCATCGTCGGATGGATCATGCGCACCGATTCCGCCGACCTGCCCTGGCATCGAGTCCTCGGCGCGAGTGGAAGGCCCGCCCCGCACCTGGCCTCGAGACAGCTGGAGACTCTGCGCAGCGAAGGCGTTCCGAACCACGACGGGCGCGTGCCACTGAGCTCGATTCGATTCGACTTCGGGGCGCTCCCACCGCCACCTCCGCCGACCACTAATCTCGGAGAATGAACATCAGGGACGCACTCGAGCAGTTCGATCCACGCCCCACGGCGAAGTTCGCGCTGTCGAAGGCGAGCAGCTTCGTCGCCTCCGCCGGTCTCGTCGTCGACGAGGTCTCGGGCACCAGGGTGGCCGGGCACATCGAGTTGACGGACGAGCACTTCACGCCCTGGGGGGTCGTCCACGGCGGCGTCTACACCACTGCCGTCGAGAGCGCAGCGAGCATCGGTGCCAGCGAGGCGGTCAAGGATCGCGGTGAATTCGCAGTCGGCGTACACAACGGCACCGACTTTCTCCGCGCTAGCAAGGGCGGCCGCGTCGACGTTGTCGCAGAACCGTTGCAGCAGGGCCGTGTTCAACAACTGTGGCTGGTCACGATCACCGCCTCCGACAGCGGAAAAGTCATAGCACGCGGGCAGGTTCGCCTGCAGAACGTGCCGCTGCCGACATGACGGAGCTCGCAACGTGACGCAACCGGTCTGCGACGCGATCGTCCTCGCCGGCGGTCGAGGGTCGAGGATGGCAGATCCCGAGAACCCCGCTGCGCCGCACGAGGTCGACAAACCTGCCATGACCGTCGGCGGGCGCCGTATGGTCGACATCGCCGTGGACGCGGTAACGAGTTGTCGCACAACGATTCTGGTGGGTCCGACCCGTACCGGAGTGCCCGATCACGTGGTGCAGACTCGCGAGTCCCCCGTGGGCGGCGGCCCGGTCGCTGCACTCGCCGCGGGCCTGCGATCACTCGACGACTGTGCGGAAGGCACCGCAGATCTGGTGGTGGTCATCGCGTCGGATCTGCCCTTTCTCGACGCCGCGACGGTCGAGTCGCTGATCGGTGCCGTATCGCGCTCGCACACCGACGCCGTCTTCGCCCGCGACAGTGCCGGTCGTACGCAATTCCTGCTGGGAGTGTGGCGGCACGCCGCGTTGCGTTCCGCGCTGGCACAGCTGGATTCGGTGGAGGGCGCGCCGATGCGCACGATCCTTCCTGCCGATCATCTGGTGATCGCGGTGTCCGGTGTCGACGACTGCGACACCCCCGCCGATCTTCTCGCCGCCCGTCTGGCCGCACAACAGCCGGAGACGCTCGAGGTGAGCGACGCACTCGAACGCGTTCGGAGCCGACTCCCCGCGTTGCCGATCCGTCGAATTTCCCTGCAGGACAGTGCCGGAACCGTGCTCGCGGAACCCCTCATCTCCCGAACCGCGCTGCCGGCAGTAGACATCTCCGCGATGGACGGCTACGCCGTGTGCGGCACCGATCCGTGGACCCTCCGGTCCGACATCGCGTACGCCGGTACCTCCGACATCGCCCCACTCATCGAAGGAACGGCCGTGCGCATCGCGACGGGCGCAGCGCTTCCGCGCGGAGCGACATCGGTGGTGCGCGACGAGCACATCACCCGCGAGTCCGACGGTTCGGCTCGACGCATGCCGACGGCACCGCAGTCCGACGACACGCGTCGACGCGGCGAGGACTGGCTGCCCGGTACCGAACTGGTCGCAGCCGGCACCCCGATCGATGCGGCCGTACGATCGCTCGCTGCCAGTGCAGAGGTGTTCGAGGTGGCGGTGCGCGGTCCGGTACGCGGACGAGTAATCATCAGCGGCAACGAGATTCGATCCACCGGGCCACTCGCCCCTGGCGAGACCAGGGACGTGCTCGGGTCGGTGTTGCCGGAGTACCTGGCGCACTGCGGCATCACCGTCGTCGACGTGACGCTGCTCGAGGATTCTGCGACGGGGTTTCGAGACGTGCTGACCCGCACTCGGGACGTGGACGTGATCATCGTCGTCGGGGCAACCGGAGGCGGGGCAGCCGATCAGCTCCGCGCGACCCTCGCCGGCATCGATGCCGAGACCGTCGTCGGGCGAATGCGCATGCGTCCCGGCGGTTCTCAGATCACCGCGGCATTGCCCGACGGCACAGTGGTACTCGGCCTACCGGGTAATCCGCTGGCGGCCGTCGGTACCGCGATGCTCGCCGCGCCCGCCATCGTCGATGCCCTGACCGGGAGAACGGTGCGCCCATCGCGGATCGGCCTGTTGTCCAATGCTGCCGAGGTTCGATCCTCGACGCCTCGCATCGTCCCGGTCACCGCGGACGGCACACGGTGGCGGGCAGATACCCGAGTCCGCACGGCGCACCTGGCGCACCTCGTCGGCCGCGACGCACTGGCTGTGATCCCGGCCGAGGTCAGCGCCGACGAGCCGGTGACAATTCTTCCGTTGCCGCACCACTAGTTTCACCGAGAGATCGAACACCCTCGCGGTAACGCGCGACCACGAGATCGACGATCGCGGCATGCACTCCGAGCGGCTCACCGACGCCGTCGGCTCCGGCGTCGGCCAGACGGTTGTGAAAGAGGCCGCGCGCCAACAGATACGACGCCACGAACACCCGAGTGTGCCCGGTTTCTCGCAGAGTCGACACCGCGTCGGACACGGTGGGGGTACTGGTGGCGACGTAGCCGATACGTACCGGGACTCGGGCGACATCGGCCAACATCGCCGCCGCGCGCCGGTGTTCTTCCGACGCACGAGCATCGGACGATCCTGCGGCAGCGAGCACGATCGGATCACCCGAGCGCCACCCGGCGTCACGGAGTCGATCGACCATGACTTCCGCCAGTACCGGATCGGGTCCGAGAGCGCGGGTGACGGCGACGGACGTGTGAGCGCTGTCGGCGATCTCTCGCGGCACATCGGTGTGCACGTGGTAGCCCGACGCGAGGAAGGCGGGAACCACGACAGCCGAGCCGGCAGTGTCGCGCAGCACCTCGGCCGGTGACGGCCCGAGTACGTCGACGAATGCCACGCGCGTGGTACCGATCTGCGTCGACACGGCATCGGCGAGTGCGGCGACCATCTCGACACCACGGGGGTTTCGGGTGCCGTGTGCGACCAGAACAAGAGTCGGTGTCATCAGTACTTTCCCCCTTCTACGACGGCCACTCGATCAGCCGGTTCTTCGGAATCGCAGTCCGTTTCGGTCTCGATGTGATCGAGTGCGATGCGATAGCCACGCTTGACCACGGTCTGGATAGCTTTCGGCGCGCCCAGCGAGGACCTGAGTCTGGTCATCGCCGTTTCCACCGCGTGGGTGTCGCCCCCTCCGCCGGGCAGGGACGCCAACAGGTCCTCGCGGGAGACGACGCGTCCTGGATTGCGCGCCAATGTCTTCATCAACGCCATGCCCGCTGGGGACACCGGTCGAACTTCACCGTCGACCACCACGCACTTACCGCGGACACTGACCACGTGTCCGCCCGCATGCAGCCGACCGGTGCGCCTCGGCAGTTCTTCGGCGATGTGCCGCGCGAGTGCCCCCAGACGCGCCCGTGTCGGCTGTGTGGTGGCCACGTTCAGCTGTTCGAGGGGCGCGGCCGTCACCGGCCCGACGCACACCGGCAGCACCCTCGATCGCATCGACTGCAGCAAGGGTTCGAGCACGCCGTTCTCGTCGGCGCGCATCAGCATCGACGCCACCGCCGGTGCCGAGGTGAAGCTGAGGGCATCGAGATCACCGACGATGACGGCTTCGATCATGCGGTCCATCGGGCTCTGGTCGTCGGGCGCTGTCCAGCGATACACCGGCACCGGCACCACCTCGGCTCCCGCGCAGCGCAACACCTCGCAGAAATCGGGGACCGGCTCCCATTCGGTGGTCGCGCCGTGCAGCTGCACGGCGATGCGTTTGCCTTCCACCCCTTCGGCCAACAGATGTTCGAGCACCTCCGCCGAGGACTCCGAGGCGGGCGACCACTCCTCGCGTAGATCGGCCGCTCGAATGGCTCCTTTCGCCTTCGGACCGCGAGCGAGCAGCCGGGACGCACCGAGTGCGCGCCCCAGTTCTTCTGCCTGCCCCCACCCGTCCGCTGCCTCGACCCAGCCACGAAATCCGATTCCTGTTGTGGCCACGGTTATTTCGGGTGGATCCGCGATGACGGCGGCGGTGACGCGTTCGAGCTCGGCGTCGTCGGCCAGTGGGATGATGCGAATAGCGGGGGCATGCATCACGGTGGCCCCGCGCCGCTCGAGCAGAGTCGCGAACTCCTCGGCTCGACGCGATGCGGTGATCCCGACGGTGAACCCGACCAGAGGCATTGCAGCCCCTGCAATTTCGCTCACGTAGATCCGCCGCGGACGAGCACGACGCCCTCGACGCAGGAGACCTCGAACGATCCGAGGGTGACCTGCGGGTCATCGAGGCAGCGCCCGTCGGCCAGCGAGAAAACCTGCTTGAGCAGCGGCGATGCGACGGTGGGTTCGCCCCCTCGGTCTCCCACCAGTCCGCGTGACATCACTGCTGCACGCCCGTACGGATCGATGTTGCCCACCGCGAACAGTCGTCCGTCGTCGAGCAGAAACAGCGCCGCCTGGGTGCCGCCTCGCAGGAGCACCGCTACCCCGCGCCCCGGAATCAGCGCGTCGAGCGTGCAGGCCGGGGTCCAATCACGAGCGATGTCGTTCGGTACCGCTGATGGTGACTTCACTGCTGACGAATCGATGACAGTCATGGCGTACCTCCTGATCAGCTATTCCACGTTGCTTGTGTTTCTTGGCCGTTAAGTCGCGATTACTCGTCTGTGCACATGCACTCAGTCTCGTGACCTGCCGGTTGTCAGCTCCCGTATCGGCTCACGCGCCCACACGTGGCATTCCCATCAGCACGGGCACCTTGCGCGCGCCGGACTCGTCGAACGCGATCGTGGGGTCGGACTCGTCCGGAGCATTGACGAAGGAGACGAACCGACCGAGCTTCTCGTCGTCTTCGAGCACGCCGGCCCACTCGTCCTTGTATCCGGCGACGTGGCGTTCCATGTCGGATTCGAGCTCGGCACCGATCCCGAGACTGTCCTCGCACACGACGGCTCTGAGGTGGTCGAGTCCCCCGTCGAGCGATTCGAGCCACGGTGCCGTGCGCTGCAGCCGGTCGGCTGTACGCACGTAGAACATGAGGTAACGGTCGATGTAGCTGACCAGGGTGGCATCGTCGAGATTGGACGCGAGCAACTGCGCGTGCTTGGGCGACTGACCTCCGTTACCGCCTACGTAGAGGTTCCAACCACCCTCGGTCGCGATGATCCCGACGTCCTTGCCGCGGGCCTCGGCGCATTCGCGAGCGCAGCCCGAGACGCCGAACTTGATCTTGTGCGGCGACCGCAGACCTCGATAGCGGTTCTCCAGATCGACGGCCATCCCCACCGAATCCTGGACGCCGTAACGGCACCAACTCGATCCGACGCAGCTCTTGACCGTCCGTAGCGACTTCCCGTACGCCTGACCCGACTCCATCCCGGCGTCGACGAGGCGCTTCCAGATCGCCGGCAACTGCTCGACGCGGGCACCGAACATGTCGATGCGCTGCCCTCCGGTCACCTTCGTGTAGAGCCCGAAATCGCGAGCGACCTCGCCGATGACGATGAGCTGTTCCGCAGTGCACTCGCCGCCGGGCATACGCGGCACAACCGAGTAGGTGCCGTTCTTCTGGATGTTGGCCAGAAAGTGATCGTTGGTGTCCTGCAACGACGCCTGCTCGCCGTCGAGAATATGATCGGAGGACGTAGACGCGAGAATCGACGCGACGACAGGCTTGCAGATGTCGCAGCCGGTTCCCGAGCCGTACTTGGCGATCAGCGACGAGAAGGTGCGGGTGTTCGTGGCCCGAACGATCTCGTACAGCTCGGCCCTGGACTGAGCGAAGTGCTCGCACAACGACTTCGAGAGGACCACACCGGACGCGGCGAGCAACGACTTGATCGAGGGCAGGCATCCGCCACAGGTGGTACCCGCGGTGGTGCAGCTCTTCACGGCCGCCAGGTCGCAGGCTCCGTCGGCGATCGCCGAGCAGATGGCACCCTTGCTCACACCGTTGCACGAGCAGATCTCGGCGTCGTCGGGCAGTGCACCGATGCCGACCTGCTCGGCGGCAGGTGAGATCAGAGCGCCCGGATCGCCGGGCAACTCGCGACCGACCAGCGGCCGCAACAGCGAGTACGCGGAGGCGTCGCCGACGAGGATGCCGCCGAGCAAGGTCTTCGCGTCGTCGGTGACGACGAGCTTGGCGTACGTGCCTTTGGGGGCATCGCTGAACACCACTTCGAGAGCGCCCGGCGTTGCCGCCATCGCGTCGCCGAAGCTCGCGACGTCGACGCCCATCAGTTTGAGCTTGGTGGACATGTCGGCACCCGGGAATTGCGCTGCGCCGCCGAGCAATCGGTCGGCCACGACCTCCGCCGTCGAATACCCTGGAGCGACCAGTCCGTAGCACCGACCCTCGACCGCAGCACATTCACCGATCGCGTAGACGGCAGGATCGGAGGTACTGCAGCCGATGTCGACCATGATGCCGCCGCGCTCACCCACCTCGAGGCCACTCTCGCGTGCCAGTCGATCCTGGGGACGCACACCGGCGGAGAACACCAGCAGCGCGGCGTCGATGGTGCTGCCGTCACTCAGTTCGACCGTCAGACCGGCGCTGTCGTTCTCGGAGATCGACGACGTGCCGACTCCCACATGTACGTTCAATCCGAGTTCGGTGACCAGACGCGCCAACAGCGCGCCGCCGCCCTCGTCCACCTGCAGCGGCATCAATCGTGGAGCGAACTCGATGACGTGCGGGGTCATGCCCATCTTCTTCAGCGCATTCGCCGCTTCGAGACCGAGGAGGCCACCGCCGACCACCACACCGACGGCGCCCGGGCCTGCGGCGTCGGCGCGGGCACGGATCTTGTCCAGGTCGTCGAGGGTTCGGTAGACGAAGCACGCGGGCAGGTCGTGTCCGGTGATCGGCGGCACGAACGGGTAGGAGCCGGTGGCGAGGACGAGAGCGTCGTACTCGACGGTGTCCCCCGCCGAGGTCACGACGGTGCGGTGGTCGCGGTCGATGCGATCGGCCCGTACTCCGGTGCGCATCTCGACGAGGGTGTCACCGGGATAGTCGTTGCCCGCCAGAGCGAGTTCCTTGTGGTCCCAGGCACCGACGTAGGACGACAGTCCCACCCTGTCGTACGCCGCCAGTGCCTCCTCGCACAGCACCGTGACCTTCCACTCGGCCGCCTCGTCGCGCGCACGCAACGCTTCGACGAATCGGTGTCCGACCATCCCGTGACCTACCACTACCGCGTTCTTCATTGCGGGTCCTTCCGATCTACGTTGCCGTGCAGTGTGTTTCGTTCTTGGCGGTGATGGATCCTCAGACTGCTACCGGTGCGTCGGCGTCGGCGGGGTTGGTCTTGCGCAGGTAGATCGCCCAGGTCACGATCGCGCAGACGATGTAGAAGGCGAGGAACACCCAGAACGCGGTGGTCGCGGATTTCGCGGTGCCCGAATACGACGCCCGCAGCACCAGGTTGATTCCTACGCCGCCGAGAGCGCCGATCGCGCCGGCGATTCCGATGAGGGCACCGGACATCTTGCGCGACCAGTGCTGCTGCTCGTCGACGGTCATGCCCTGAAGCTGAGCGGATTTCGCAGCGAAGATGGCGGGGATCATCTTGTACACCGATCCGTTTCCGAGGCCCGAGAGCAGGAAGAGTGCGATGAATCCGACGACGAAGAGCACCATCACGGTGCCGCTGGCCGCGCCGGGAGTCGAATCGTCCCAGGTACTGGCCGCAACCAGAATCCCGGTGGCGAACGTCATGGCCACGAACGTGTAGAGGGTGATCTTGCCGCCACCGATCTTGTCGGCGAGCTTGCCGCCGAACGGACGCGACAACGATCCCAGCAACGGTCCGATGAACGCGATCTGAGCGGCCTGCAGCGATGCCTGCGCCTGTAGAGCGGGAGTCGCCGGTGCTCCGTCGGTGAGTCCGGCGAGGAAGTTGATCTGCAGGACCTGCCCGAACGCGAAGCTGAAGCCGATGAACGATCCGAACGTGCCGATGTACAGGAAGGCGATCCACCACGAGTCCGAGAACTTCAACACGTCGATCATGGAGCGTCCGTTGGTCTTCTGGTTGTCCAGGTTGTCCATGTACAGCGCGGCACCGACGGCGGCCAGCGCGATGAAGACGAGGTAGACGGCGCACACGATCTCGGGGGCGGTGTTGCCGATGGTGGCGATGACCAACAGGCCGATGAGCTGGATGACGGGCACACCGATGTTGCCGCCGCCCGCATTCAAGCCGAGCGCCCACCCCTTCTCGCGTTGCGGATAGAACGCGTTGATGTTCGTCATCGAGGATGCGAAGTTACCGCCGCCGAGTCCGGCGAACGCCGCAACGATGATGTAGGTGGTGTACGACGCCGGGTTGAGCATGAAGTACATGGTCAGCACGGTGGGGATCAGGAGCACCAGAGCACTGAAGATGGTCCAGTTACGGCCACCGAACTTGGCCGTGGCGAAGGTGTACGGAATGCGCAGGATCGCGCCGACGAGCGTGGGCACGGCCACCAGGAAGAACTTGCCCGCCGCGTCGATGCCGTAGACCGACAACGGCATGAACAGCACCATCACCGACCAGATCGACCAGATCGAGAATCCGACGTGCTCGGCGATGACCGACCAGATCAGATTGCGCTTGGCGATCTGTTTGCCGCCGGCCTCCCAGGCCTCGACGTCCTCGGAATTCCAGTGCGCGATGTGATGGTTGACGGAGACGGGAACTGTTCCGGGTGGAGCAGTCGCCGTGGTGGCTGAGCCGGCATCTGCCGAAGCGCTGCGAGAAAGGCTGGTCACTAGTGGCCTCCTGATCGGTGTGTGAACCGAACATAGGAAAGCCATGTTGCCGCGGCGCTGCGCGCGATGACTCGTTGATTAACTTGGTCTCACGCGCCGTCGAGCACCGACGTGAGCTGAAGCGTCAACGTGCACCGAACGTCACCAGGTGTCTTCGAGCATCCTCGGTCGGCAGCACAGGAATCCTCCGACCAGCAGAACCGCCACACATCCGGTCAACAGAACCAACGGGAGTCCCCAGCCCCCGGACTCGGTGTGCAGCAGCCCGAACAGAATCGGACCGGTCGAGGACACCACGTAACCCAGCCCCTGGGTGAATCCCGAGAGTGAGGACGAGCCAACGGCCGTGCGCGTCCTGAGGTTGATCAGCGTCAGTGACATCGGGAACGTCATCGTGCCCAGCCCGACCAGGCACACCCACGCGACCGTACCGGCAGTCGGAGACCAGTGCAGGCCCGCGAACCCGCCGAGGTAGCACGCCGCGGCAACCATCACGATGCCGTACGGATTGCGCACGCGCGCACAGAGCGTCGGCGCGGCCAGCGACGTGATCAGTCCCATCGCGCCGAACGCCGCCACCGACGCACCGGCCAAGCCTTCTCCGATCCCCGCATCGATCAGGAGCGTCGGCAACCAGGTGAGCATGGAGTAGGTGATCAGGGAAGTCATTGCGAACATCATCACCATCCCCCACGCCAGCGAGGACCGGTGGATTCGGCCGCTCGGCGATGCGTGGACCGACGCCGACCCGGCTTCACCCGAGACGTCCTTCTCGTCGCGGCCGCGTCGGGCGATGACCACACCGAGCCACGGCAGCGCGGCGGCCAGGCCGACGACGGCCCAGATCCCGATGGAGATGCGCCAACCGTGCGCGTCGGCGATGGGGACGGCCAGCAACGGCGGAACCATGGTGCTGACCTGCATGGCGCAGATGTAGATGGTGCTGACGACGGCGAGCCGCTCGGAGAAATACCGCTTGACCAACGGCGGGATGACGACGTTTCCGATGCCCATGCCCGCGAGAGCGATCGCGGACAGCGCGAGCAGAGACGCGGTGTTCGGCGCGAACGCACGAGTGGCCATACCGATCGTGGTCAGCGCCATCGCCAGCAGAGCTGCCCGCTCCAGGCCGGTGCGCTTGGCGAGAAACGGGGTGGCCAGGCCGAAGACGGCGAACATCGCCGGAGGCAACATGCCGACGATGCCGATGACGGTGGTGCCGAACTGGAGGTCGGTGCCGATTCTGCCGAACAGCGGGCTGATCGAGGTGACGGCGGCGCGCAGAGTCAGCGCGGACACGACGATCGCGGAGAAGACGAGTACTCGACCACGCACGAGCGAGGTACCGACGAGGCGGGTATCGGGGGCGGTGGGCGCACTCACCGCGTAATCATAGGATGACCGGATCATCGGGTGCAAAGCATTACTATCGACGCTGCAACGTCCGTCCCCGGCATGAGGAGTCCACGTGCGGCAGGTCCAGCGATCGAGCCTGATCTCCCAGGTCACCGCTCAGCTGCGCGAAGAGATCACGTCCCAGCGATGGCCGGTGGGTACCCGCATCCCCACCGAACCCGAACTGTGCGAGATCACCGGCACCGGGCGCAACACCGTGCGCGAGGCCGTGCAGGCACTCGTGCACGCCGGCATGGTCGAACGCAGGCAGGGTTCGGGCACCTTCGTCATGACGTGCTCCGATCTCGGCGGAACCCTGGGAAAGTATTTCTCGGACGCCCGGCACCGCGATGTCACCGAGCTACGCGAAACCTTGGAAGTCACTGCGGCGGCTCTTGCGGCCGACCGGCGCGACGACGCCGACATCCGTGCCATGCTCGGCGCGCTGGCCGATCGCAACGCGGCGTGGTCCGACGAGACTCCGCTGGCCGATGCGGTTCGGATCGACGCACGCCTGCACCGCGCCATCGTCGCGGCCAGCCACAACGCCATCTATCTGGAGTTCTACGATTCGCTGCTGCCGGTGATCCACGACGCCATGCGCCACCATGCCATCGAGCACGACGACGATTACATCGACGAACACACGGCGCTCGTGGGGGCGGTGATCGCGGGTGACGCGGCCCGCGCGATGCAGGCCGCTCGATCACTGTTCCACGAACTCTCCGAATCACCGGCTCGCACAGCGGAAGTCACAGAATGAGGCGCACCAGATCTGCCGTTCGCGCCAAGCCGGGGAACGCCTCGGACGTCGAACGCGGATGAAGCGCATGCACTGCGAGACGAAACATCAACGCGCGCAGCAACATCTGCGGCCATTCCGGTAGATCGTCCCAGCGGTTGACCAGACCGTCGTCCGCGTCACCCCAGGAAAGGGCGTCCACCACGGCCACCCCGGCAGCCCAGGGCGCAGGACGCCAGTACGGGGTGATGTCGCTGATCCCTGGCGCCTCGCTACCCGAGAACAAGACCGTTCCGAACAGATCACCGTGCACCAACTGGTCCGGTGACTCGACGGGCTTGCGTAGTGTCGCAAGCTGTTTGACCAATTCCAGGCTGCTCTTGCCATCACTGGACGACGGCTCGGGTGCGCCGGCACCACGAGCAGAGCGCAGCGGGACCGCTTCCCATGCAGCTCTGTCGGCAGCAACGAACACGTCCACATCGGCCCACGGGGCCACGGGGGGCTGAACCAGAAATCGCGGTCGCTCGAGTTGCGCGGTCGCCGCGTGCAACCGCATCGACAACGAGACCACCTCGTCGTGACGAGGCTCCGGTTCGCCGGCGACGAACGTGTCTGCTCGCCAGCCCGACACGACGTATCGACCGTCGGTCGACCGAACCGGTCGGGCGAGACGGACCCCGTCCACGGTCAGCGTCTCGCGCACTTTGGCCGACCATGCGGCGCGGGCATGGTCTGCCACCGGGGACAGGACGACATCGCCCAGACGCCATCCACCGTCCCAGTCCGCACCGAGAGGTGCAGGCTCGACATCGCGCAGCCCGAACGTAGAGATCACGTGCTGAGGAGGTTCGACAGAGCTCACGAGCGCCACGCTACCGCCGATCGCGGTGCTGCTGCGGACGACGCGCACACGCGACACATCAGTACATGGGCAAACCAGGATCGATCTGCTCGGCCCACTCCACTATTCCGCCGTGCAGATGGGCGGCGTCCGAGAAACCGGCTGCCACGAGGGCGGAGAGCACCTCGGCGGACCTGATGCCGGTTTTGCAGTAGAGCACGATGGGGATGTGCTGCGGTAGATCCGACATCGCCGCCCCCGACAGGATTCGACCCTTGGGAATCGAGCGCGCACCGTCGATGCGGACGATGTCCCACTCCACCGGCTCACGCACGTCGATGAGGGCGATCTCGCGACCGGACTGCATCATTGCGTGCAGCTCCGCCGGAGTGATCGATTCGCCGGTGGAGTCGGCGGCCGGCACCACTCCGCAGAATGCCTCGTAATCGATCAGCTCGGTGATCGGCGTGCGGGACGGGTCACGAGTCAGACCGACGGTTCGATAGCTCATCGCCAGTGCGTCGTAGATCATCAACCGACCCAGCAACGTCTCGCCGATTCCGGTGATCAGCTTGATCGCCTCGGTGACCATGATCGACCCGATCGACGCGCACAGCACCCCCAGCACCCCACCCTCGGCGCACGAGGGCACCATACCCGGCGGCGGAGCCTCGGGGTACAGGTCGCGATAATTGATACCTGCGTCGCCGGGGGCTCGATCCCAGAACACCGACACCTGCCCCTCGAACCGGTAGATCGAACCCCATACATAAGGGATTCCGACCAGCGCGGCCGCGTCGTTGACGAGGTATCGGGTGGCGAAGTTGTCGGTCCCGTCGAGCACGAGGTCGTACTGCCGAAAGAGCTCGAGTGCGTTCGACGAGTCGAGTCGAACACGGTGCAGCGTCACCTCGACGCCGTCGTTGAGTTCGAGAATCGAGTCCCTGGCGCTGTCGGCCTTCGGGCGACCCACGTCGGACCGGCCGTGGATGATCTGCCGTTGCAGGTTCGAAAGTTCGACGTCGTCGAATTCCACGATGCCCAGAGTCCCGACACCGGCGGCCGCGAGGTACAGCAGTGCGGGTGAGCCCAGTCCCCCGGCACCGACGACGAGCACGCGGGCGTTGCGCAGTCGCTTCTGACCGTCGGTTCCCACACTGGGAATGATCAGGTGCCGGCTGTACCGGGCGACGTCCTCGGGCGACAGTTCGCCTGCGGGTTCGACCAGCGGGGGTAGGTGGACCACGACGCAGCGACGCTCCTCGACTCGACACGGCGGCCGGTGACCCGGCGCGACACGTTCGAATCTAATCCCCCGGCCTGTCGGAAACCCAGCCGATCAGCCTCGCGGGTAGGGCCACGGATTGAATCGGCAGGTCTTGCCGTCCATCGGAACGACGCCCGCTGGGTCCAGTCGCGCGATGTCGTCGTTGTTCGTTCCGAATGTCTGCTGCATCATCACCGGAGCGAGCCCACCGTCGGTCTCGCACGGTTGGTGCTGCTGGTAGCCGATCGCGTGGCCGACCTCGTGATTGATCTGGTACTGGCGGTACGAGCCGATGTCGCCCTGGAACGAGATCGCCCCACGCACCCACCTCGGCTCGTTGAGCACCACTCGCTCGATGCCGGGGTTGTAGCAGGAGACCTCGAGCTGAATGTCGTAACCGCAGGCCTGCCGGATCGACATCTGCGACGTCAGCGAGATCCTGAAGTCGGGATCGCCCTGATCGATGCGACGGAATCCGAACCGTGGATCGTTGGTCCAACTCTTGGGGTTGGCAAGGGTCTGATCCACCAATCGGCCGAACGACTCGTCGCCGCCGAACCCGACCGTGTCCACGCCGTCCTCGACCTCGACCGTGTAGGTGAACACCCGCTCGGTCCCCTGCCCCACCTGCTCCGTTGTCCCCGGAACGGTGTGCCACGTTCCGGCCCCCTCCACCGCGAACGGACCACCGTCGGGCAGTTCACCCGACGATATCGACGCTGCGAAGTTACCGTCGGCCTGCGGCGGAACGCCGATGATTCCGGTACCCGACGTCGTATCCGAACTCAAGGTGCCGAATCCAGGATCGGCGTTGGCCGACTGCGCTGCGGTGCCGGTGACGGGGTCACCGGTCCGCACGGCATCGAATACGACGAGCGCGGTCACCACGATCAGAATCGGCACCGCGTACGCCCGCCAGCCGTACGTGGACGCGAACTTTCCGAGCTTGCTCTGCTTCCTGATATCGCGATCCGGTCGACGACTGCGCAGCTTCACCTCGCGTTGCGTCGGATCCCACTGCGCGCGGAGCGGTTGATGCGATCCGCGACTGCCCACGCTGCGTGGGAAATCGTCCGCGCGATCGTCGTAACCGTCGTCGACGCCGTCCGACTGCACACCACCGCGGATACGCGGCCCGCCTCGGTCAGTCACTCGAACACGATCTCACAATCCTCACCGCCCGCTGCTCGGCACGCCGATACCGGGAATGGAACTATCGGGTTTTCGGTACGAAAACATCGTACGAACAAACCGCTCGACATGTTCCGGTATCGCCCACTTTCCGCAACGGTCCCCCAGGATCCCGTGGGTGCCGGCCGCCACGAGTATCGTTGCCCGTGATCTGCGCTACGAGCGGTCCGAACCGACGGCCACCCGCCGGAAGTTCATGCCGGACCGTTCGTTGTCGAACCAAGACGAGCGCAGCTGTCGACGCGGATGGGAACATAATTGATGACAGATCTCGACGACCGGAGGTCTTCGGACCGGCCGGCCACCACCGGCAATCGGCGCGGCGCACGGCTGCCTCGCGATGCCCGTCGGGCGCAACTGCTCGCTGCGGCGAGCGAGATATTCGTGACCCGTGGGTACCACGCATCCGGAATGGACGAGATCGCCGAATGCGCGGGCGTCAGCAAGCCGGTCCTGTATCAGCACTTCCCCGGAAAACTCGAGCTCTATCTGGCGGTGCTGCAAAGTTACGTCGACACCCTGATCGCAGGAGTACGCCAGGCTCTGCGCTCGACCACGGACAACAAGCAACGAGTTCGTGCCGCGGTGCTGGCGTTCTACGACTTCGTCGACACCGACACACAGGGATTCCGCCTGGTCTTCGAATCCGATCTGATGGGCGACCCGCAGGTCAATGCACGCGTCGAGCAGGCAACCGAAGCGTGCGTCGACGCCGTCTTCGACCTCGTTGCCCACGATTCCGGACTCGATCCCTATCGAGCTCGCGTACTGGCCGTAGGCCTGGTCGGTGCCAGTCAGTTCACCGCTCGGTACTGGCTCGAAGCCGACCGGCCGATCTCGAAGGAAGACGCCGTCGACACCACGGTCTCGCTGGCCTGGGGCGGTCTGTCGCACGTTCCCCTGCAGGCACCGTAGCCTCGCAACCCGCAAACTCGACACGCCCCTCACTCGATGCGAGTGAGGGGCGTGTTCTGCGTTCCGAGCAGTCTCAGGCGGTCGCGAATCCGACCTTCCGAGAATCGGACGGACCGATCTCGACGTACGACACCTTGGAAGCCTGGATCAAGAACTTGCGTCCCTTCTCGTCCTCCAACGCCAGCACTCCATCCTTACCGGCAAAGGCGGTCGATACGAGCGCTTCGACCTCGGCCGGGGACTGCGTGCTGTTCACGACGAGCTCACGGGAACTCTCCGAAACACCGATCTTGACCTCCACGGTCAACCTCCGAACTCTCGACAACTCTGCTCACGCCAGGCTAGTGCAGCGGCGTCGAGCCAGACGCCCGACGCCCTGTGCTGTCAGCGAACACAGTCCTGTGCGGTCAGTCGAGGCCGAGTGAGGACATCCGTTCCGCGTGTTGTTCCTGCATGCGATCGAACAGTGCGACGACACCGTTGAGGTCTCCCGATGCGGTGATGACGAGATCGGTCAGCGACTCACGGCGAGCGAGCACGAACTGCGCTTGGGTGATGGCCTCACCGAGCAGACGACGACCCCACAGCATCAATCGCGCCTTCTCCTGCGAGCTCGCACGAACCCGATCGGACACCTCGTGCACCACGAATTCCGAGTGCCCGGTCTCGGCCAGCACGTCGCGGACGATCTCGGCCACGTCGGGGGCGAGACTGTGCGCGATCTGCCGGTAGAAATCGGCCGCGATGCCGTCACCGACGTACGCCTTGACCAACGACTCCAACCACGTCGACGGCGTCGTCGACTCGTGGTACTCGTCCAGGGCGCGAACGAACGGGTCCATCGAGGCGTAGACGTCGAGACCACGATCGGACAAGGCTCTCTGCAACGTCTCGAAGTGACTCATCTCCGCAGCCGCCATGCTCGCGAGCGCGACGCGACCCTCCATCGACGGAGCCATTCGAGCGTCGTCCGCCAGGCGATAGAACGCGGAAATCTCGCCGTACGCGAGCACCGCGAACAGATCCGGAATACCGGGGTGATCGTGCGCGATAGCCGGCTCGACTCGATCCGACTCGGGCGACTCGACGACAGTGGTGGGTGAAACTGCGGACGACGGCTCCGACGAATGGGCTCCCATGGCTGGCAATCGTAGTCCGGTGCCCGACGCCTCGTCGCGGCGCGCGCTGGACCTACCGTGACCTGCCGACAATGGAGAATTCCGTTCGGCAAGCTACCATGGTGCTCGATCGTCACTCGCGGACCGATGAAACGGACCGAAGAAGCACACGACGGTCATCGATAATGTGTGCGCACCTGATCCGGGTCGCCTCGACAGCTTCGCCGCAGCGGACATCGCAGTTCGCGGCCGCGCTGAGGCTGACGGCGACATCACATCGGATCGAGGGCATCGACTTCGGCCGGCAATAGGCCTATGCCCTCCTCGTGCGCACGTTCGACCACGAGGAAGGCCAGTCCCCTGAGCAAGATAGTCATCGACCAAGAATCCGACACCGGCGACACCACGCTGTCGGCGCAGCTGGACGACACGCACGTACCCCCCACTTTCGCCGAACTGAACGTGGACCCCACCATCGTTCGTGCGCTCTCCGAGATGGGAATCGAGCGCACGTTCGCCATCCAGGAGTTGACGCTGCCGCTCGCCATCGCGGGCGACGACCTCATCGGTCAGGCACGCACCGGAATGGGCAAGACGTTCGGCTTCGGGGTGCCCCTGCTGCACCGACTCGCCACGGACAACTCCGGTACCTCCCCGCTCGACGGCACTCCCCGCGCCCTGGTGATCGTGCCGACCCGTGAACTGTGCGTTCAGGTCAGCTCCGACCTCGAGAACGCATCCAAGTACCTCAGCGGCGCGAACGGCCCCGTCAAGGTGCTCTCCATCTACGGCGGCCGTCCGTACGAGGCGCAGATCAGCGCGTTGCAGAACGGCGTCGACGTCGTCGTCGGCACCCCGGGCCGACTGCTCGACCTCGCCAAGCAGAACCACCTGATCCTCGGCAAGGTCGGAGTCCTGGTCCTCGACGAGGCCGACGAGATGCTCGACCTCGGGTTCCTCCCCGACATCGAGCGCATCCTCGGCATGGTTCCCGACAAGCGTCAGACGATGCTGTTCTCGGCGACGATGCCCGGCCCCATCATCACTCTGGCCCGGACCTTCCTGACTCAGCCGACGCACATCCGCGCCGAAGAGGCGGAGTCCTCGGCCGTCCACGACCGCACCGCCCAGCACGTCTACCGGGCCCACGCCCTCGACAAGGTCGAGATGGTCGCCAAGGTTCTCAAGGCCGAGGGTCGCGGCGCGACCATGGTGTTCACCCGCACCAAGCGCACCGCCCAGAAGGTCGCCGACGAGCTGGCCGAGCGCGGATACTCGGTCGGTGCCGTGCACGGTGACCTCGGCCAGGTCCAGCGCGAGAAGGCCCTCAAGTCGTTCCGGACGGGCAAGATCGACGTTCTGGTGGCGACCGACGTCGCGGCCCGCGGTATCGACATCGACGACGTCACCCACGTCATCAACTACCAGTGCCCCGAGGACGAGAAGACCTACGTGCACCGCATCGGCCGCACCGGCCGTGCAGGGCGCACCGGCATCGCGGTCACCCTGGTCGACTGGGACGACATCCCCCGTTGGCAGCTGATCGACAAGGCGCTCGATCTCGGCATGCCGGATCCGGTCGAGACCTACTCGAGCTCGCCGCACCTGTTCACCGACCTCGGTATCGCCACCGATGCCACCGGCACGGTACGCAAGGCACCCTCGCGCGCCCCGGAGAAGGCGGACGACGGCGAGGCGACGGCAGCGCCTGCGGCCGACGCGTCTTCGGCTACCAAGCCGCGCCGCTCGCGCAGTCGGCGTCGCACCCGCGCAGGGCAGGACGGCGACAACACCGCCGCAACCAGCGTTGCGCAGAACGATTCCGCACCGGCAACGAAATCGGTTGCCGAACAGTCGGATACGTCCGATGCGGCGTCCGCGGACACGGTCACCAAGACTGCGCCGCGCCGCCGCAGGCGTCGTCGCCCCAGTGGATCGTCCGCCGACGCCGGATCCTCGACTGCGAGCGCGTCGGAGTAATCTCCCGCCGTGCTGGCTCCAGAACGAAGGACGAGAACCGACCTCGTCGTCGCCGCCGTCATCGCGGTGGTGGTAGTGGTTGCCGCGAGCATCGCCTGGTTCACCGGTGATGCTCGCGGAACCACATCGATCCCGGCCGAGGAGCCGCTGGCTCAGGCCGAGCCCGCGCTCACGGTGCCCACTGCGCTCACCGAACTGTGGCGTGCGCCGAGTGCAGCGACGGATTCGACGCGGACCCCGCTGCCTGTCGTCACCGGATCCACGGTGGTGACTGCGGACGGGGGCTCCGTCCTCGGCCGCGATCCGCGGTCCGGTGAGCAATCCTGGTCGTACACACGCGATCTCCCGCTCTGCTCGGTGGTCGCGTCGTGGAACACCGCGGTCGCGGTCTACCGCGACGACCGCGGCTGCTCCCAGGTGACCGAACTCGACGGGGCCACCGGAGAACGCAAGGCACAGCGCACATCCGACGCCGACGATGCGGTCCGCCTGTCCTCCGATGGCACCTACGTGACGTCGAGGGGCGACACTCGCATGGAGCTGTGGCGGTCGGACATGGTGCGCACCCTCGAATACGGTCGAGTCGATGCCCCGGTCAATCCGGGTAGTCAGCCGCGAACTGGGTGCACGCTGCTGTCCTCGGCCTCGACGAACTCGCGGACGGCTGTGCTCGAACAGTGCCCGGGAGAGACCGCTGCCCGATTGTCGCTGATGAATCCTGCACCCAAGGACGCCGGTAAACCTGAGGAGTACGGGTCGACGGTGGTACCGGAACTCGTTCCCCGATCCGACGCACCCACTGCCGGGCAGATCATCGCGATCACGGGCAGCGTTGTCGCGCTGTACATTCCAGCGGAGAACGGCGCGCCCGACCGGGTAGGACTCTACGACGACGCGGCCGCGAAACTGTCCGAATTCACTCTCCCGGCCGGCTCCTCCCCTACCCCGTATCTTCCTGCGACGAAGGCAGGTTCGGCTCTCACCTGGTTCACCGGCACGGGGGTCCAGGCGTTCGATTCCAACAACCTGAGCCCTCTCTGGACCGTCCCCGGAGCCCTCGGAAGTGGAGCGGTCATGGCAGGTCGACTCCTGTTACCGGTGCCCGACGGCATCTCGGTGGTCGATCTCTCCACCGGAGTCTCGACGGCCGACATTCCGGTCGACCGAGGCGATTACGACGGCCCGATACAGATGTCGGTGATCGGCGATGTGATCGTCGAGCAACGCGGTTCCGACGTGGTCGCTCTCGGCTGACCCGCCGGCACGGGCTTCGTTCTACTCCGCCGGATCGTATGTCTTCAGATCGGCTTTACCGTCCCAGTACGCCAGCAGATTCTCGGCAAGTCCTCGATAGGCCTGTGCGCCCTTGTTCTTTCGTCCCGAGAGTACCGTCGCGCCCGAGGCACTGGCCTCGGCGAAGCGTACGGTCCGCGGAATCGGCGGTGCGAGAACCGGCAACGAGTAGCGGTCCGAGACGTCGCCGAGCACATCCCTGCTGTGCGTGGTGCGGGCGTCGAACAGTGTGGGAAGGGCACCGAGCAGCGTCAGATCGGGGTTGGTGATCTGTTGCACCTCGGACACCGTTCGCAACAACTGCCCGACCCCGCGATGAGCGAGGGTCTCGCACTGCAGGGGCACGAGCACCGACTGTGCGGCAGTGAGGCCGTTGAGGGTCAGCACCCCCAACGACGGCGGACAATCGATGACGACGACATCGAAATCCTCGAGGATCGGCGCGAGTGCTCGCTTGAGCGCGAACTCGCGACCCGCGCGCATCAGCAGCAGGGCTTCCGCACCTGCGAGATCGATCGTCGCCGGAAGCAGAACGATTCCTTCCGCAGTCTCGATCAGCACGTCCTCGACCTTCGCATCCCCGGTCAGCACCTCGTGCACCGAGGAATCGAGCTTGTCGGGATTGTGTCCGAGAGAGAACGTCAGACAGCCCTGCGGGTCGAGGTCGACCACCAGGACTCGTCGATCGAGAGCATGCAGCGCAGCCGCGAGCGAAGCCACCGTGGTGGTCTTGGCGACGCCGCCCTTCTGATTCGCAACCGCAAGAATTGTCGTCACGGCCCTGATCCTTGCTTACATCGAGCCGATGAGCGAGGGTTCGGCATCTCTCGGGCGCGTCAGTGCAGCGAGATCGGTGCCGCGGACCGCTCGGTCACGTGCTTCGTCCGGGGCAGGAAGAAGGCGGGAACGAACGTGACGACGATCAGAACCAACGCGACCATGAAGGTGGACCCGAAGGCCCTGGCCGAGATGTCGAAGGCCTCGACCTGGCTGGTTGCGGTCAGTGCGGGCTTCTGTTGAGCGGTCAGCACCACCGACATCAGTGCGGTACCTATCGAACCGGCCGCTTGCTGGACGATGTTCATCAACGTCGAGCCGCGCGCAACCGTCTCGTCGGTCAACGTCTGCAGCGCAGCCGTCATGATCGGCATCATCGTCGAACCGAGTCCGAATCCCATGACGAACAGTGCACCGATGAGCACGGTGTACGAGGTGTCGGTGCCGACCCGAGTGAACACCGCCATCCCTGCGGTGATGAGCACCATCCCCACCAGCACGATCCTGCCGGGACCGAACTTGTCGGCGATCACTCCGGCGATCGGCACCGCGATCATCGCGCCGATGCCCTGTGGTGCGAGCAGCAGCCCGGCAGTCAACGTCGTTTCTCCACGAAGCAGGAAATAGCTCGGGAACAGCAGACCCGCGCCCATGAAGGCGACCATGAAGAGCGTCGTGGTGATCACGGCCACGGTGAGCGACCTGTTCCGGAACAGCCGTAGATCGATCAGGGGATGCTGCACGCGCAGTGCATGGAACACGAACAAGACGATCAACACGAGCCCGACGATGACCGGGACCAGCACCTTCACCGCGAGAACGGTTTCGGTTTCGACGACCGAGGACGCGCCGTAGAGGAACAGTGCGAGGCCGGGCGAGAGCATCAGCATGCCGCGGAAATCGAGCTGTGCGGCACGACGGACAGAGCTGCGTCGCCCATGGCAGTGACGATTCGGAAAGAGAGTAACCGGCCGGTAGGTCTGTACTCAATCGACAAATCGGACACATCCGCAGGTCGACTATGACAAGGGCCACATCGCGAGGGCAGGCATGATCGTTCCATGACCACACACGGCGGCGTCGAGGCAGGCAGAGTCGTTCTACTCCGGCACGGCGAGACCGAATGGGCGCTTGCCGGCAAGCACACCGGTAACACCGACGTCCCCCTCACCAGCGTCGGCGAGCAACAGGCCGTCGAGGCAGGATCGCTGCTCCGATTACTGAACCTGCGCGATCCTCTGGTGATCACGAGCCCGCGAGAGCGCGCACGTCGAACCGCCGAGCTCGCAGGCCTCGAGGCCGATCGGGAGTGGGATGCGTTGTCGGAGTGGGACTACGGAGACTACGAAGGCATCACGTCGACGCAGATCCACGAAACTGTGCCGCACTGGACCGTCTGGACTCATCCGTGTCCTGGTGGTGAGTCCATCGGTGACATCGCCGTGCGCGTCGACATGGTGCTCTCGGTCGTCCTGCCGCTGTTGAGCGGCCGCGACGTCGTGTTGGTCGGTCACGGCCACTTCTCGCGCGCACTGATCGCCGGCTGGACAGAGGCCCCCATCACCGAGGGCAAACGCTTCGCCCTCTCGCCCGCCGCGTACTCGTTGCTCGGCTTCGAGCATTCGTTCCGCCAGCTCGTCGCTCACAACGTGCACCCGTCGATCCTCACCGCCGCCACGGCACCGAAAGGAAACCCAGGATGATTCGCCGCGCCACCGAGGCCGATGTTCCCGCCGTCACCGCTCTCGTGCACGAACTCGCCGCATACGAGAAGTCGTCCTCGCTGTGCACCGTTCGAGACGAGCAGCTTCGCTCCGCTCTGTTCGGAGCGCAGCCGTCGGTGTTCGCGCACGTTGCCGAGCACGAGGGGACGGTGGTGGGGTGCGCGCTGTGGTTCTTGAACTTCTCCACGTGGGACGGAGTCAACGGAATCTATCTGGAGGATCTCTACGTGCAACCCGCCGCGCGGGGAGAAGGCTTCGGAACTGCACTGCTCGCCGCGTTGGCCGCCGAATGCGTCGATCGGCAGTACACGCGGTTGGCCTGGTCGGTTCTGGACTGGAACACCCCGTCGATCGGCTTCTACCGATCGCTCGGGGCAGAGCCACAGGACGAGTGGACCACGTTCCGCCTGACCGAGGATGCATTGGTCGAGTTGGCCATTCAGGCGCGTTGAAACGACTACGTCATCGGAAGTCGTCGTCGACGTCGCTGTATTCGGCGGCCATCCACCGAGAGGACGGCGGGCTGAACAGCAAGACGAGCACGCCGACGACCACGACTCCGAGGGCGACGCCGTAGACGGTCTGATGCGATCCGGTCAACAGCGACCACACGACGGGCAGCAGCAACAGCTGTACGACCGTGGCGATGGATCGTCCCCAGCGTTTTCCGAGGACCAGGGCAACGCCTGCGGCTCCGACTCCGATGCCCAGGACGCCGAACCATCCCGCGGTGCCGTACCCGTTGGCCACTGCGTTCTCCCCTTCTCCGGAGAACGCTCGGACGAGTAGGACGATCGCGGCCACCAACGACGCCACGCCCTGCGCTGCGACGAGCGCCCCGGCGGATCGAAACGTGGCCGGCGGGGTGAGGTTCTCGGGTGAGGTGGACACGCGACCAGCCTAGGCAACCGGGAGTGGAGCGTGCGGAACGACCCGGTTAGTGTCATTGCTCGTGCGTGCGCTGCTGATCGTCAATCCCAATGCGACTTCTACGACTGCTGCGGCTCGGGATCTGTTGGCTCATGCATTGTCGAGTCGGGTGCGGGTGACGGTTGCGCAGACGACTCATCGTGATCATGCGTCGGAGCTGGCTCGGGGTGCCCGTGAGGACGGGATGGGGTTGGTGATCGTTCACGGTGGCGACGGGACGGTCAACGAGGTGATCAACGGTTTGCTCGGGGTGCCGTTGCCCACGTCGATGCAGGCGGTGACGATCGGTGCGATTCCGCCGATCGCGGTCGTTCCTGGCGGTAGTGCGAATGTGTTCGCTCGTTCGTTGGGTATCGAGGCGGATCCGGTGGCGGCGACGAATCAGTTGATCGGGCTGCTCGACGCACGGGCGCGGCGGACGATCGGGTTGGGGCATTGCGACAATCGCTGGTTCACTTTCAACGCGGGTATGGGTCTGGATGCCGATGTGTGTCGGGCGATCGATGCCGGCCGTAAGGACGGCAAGCCGGTGTCTGCGACGCGGTATCTGCGGTCGGCTGTGCAGGAGTTCTTCAAGCACAAGCGGCAGCCGGCTCGGTTGACGGTGGAGGTTCCGGGTCGGGATCCGTTCGAGGGAGTCCACTATGCGTTCGTGTCGAATTCGAGTCCGTGGACTTATTTGAACCAGAGGCCGGTGCACACCAATCCGGGTACCGGTTTCGATTCGGGTCTCGGAGTGTTCGGCATGCGCTCGACTGCGTTGTTCCCTACGTTGCGGGTCTCTCGCCAGCTGCTTGCCAAAGGTGCAGAACCGAAGTCTCGCAAGCTGATTCGTATCGACGATGTACCGAGCGTCCGTATTTCCTCAGCAGAACCGGTCGGTTTGCAGATGGACGGCGACTACCTGGGCGAACGCACCGAGGCCGAGTTCTTCTCCACTCCCGACGCGCTGCAGGTGGTTGCGCCGAGCATGTGAGGGGCCGCGTGTGCCGAGTCCCACTGAGGCGCAGAGCGCACTTTCTGTGAAATCACGAGCGAAATCTGTTCACTCGGGGTACAAAGGAGCGCAGAAGGCTAAAGCGAGCCTAACAGAGTGAGCTTGACCACGGTCACGCGCGTACCCCTTGACTTCACCTGAGTTCGTGAAAGCATTCACAAGCAACAGTGCGGAAACATTGGTTACCCACTCGTGAACAGAAGAGAAACGAAACGGCGCTTCGGCGCCCGGTAAGGAGCAGAGGATGGACTGGCGCCACAAGGCAATTTGTCGCGATGAAGATCCGGAACTATTTTTCCCGGTGGGAAACAGTGGTCCGGCGCTCGCGCAGATCGCCGATGCCAAAGTCGTCTGTACTCGGTGCCCCGTCACCGCTGAATGCCTGTCCTGGGCACTCGAATCCGGCCAGGACGCAGGAGTATGGGGCGCAATGAGTGAAGACGAGCGCCGTGCACTCAAGCGACGCAACGCACGTACGCGCGCACGCAGCTCCGTCTAGGACGCGAAACCAGCACACGCTCGAGGCCCGGTATCCGCTGTAGCGGATACCGGGCTTTCTGCGTTCCACGGGCCTCCAGGGTCCCTCTGGCGGTCGACGAGCCCGTTACGCACTGTTCACCGAACGTGCATCAGGGCCTGGGCACACGCCGTCCCAGGGGAACCCTCAGCATCGCGTCGGTTCCCCCACCCGCCGCGGGATGCAGACCCAGCGATCCGTTCAGCTCCACCGAGACCAGAGTGCGCACGATCTGCAGCCCGAGGCCGTCCGAGCGTTCCAGCGAGAACCCGGTGGGCAAACCGCGCCCGTCGTCGTGGATGACAACATCCAGCCATTTCGCGGACCGGTCGGCTCCGATTCGGACGACACCGGCCGACCCGGCGTCGAATCCATGCTCCATCGCGTTCTGCACCAGCTCTGTGAGCACCATCACCAAGGGCGTCGCGCGTTCGGCCGAGAAGACTCCGAGTTTGCCCTCGCGCACCACTCGCACCCTCGGATTGACCGTGGCGATGTCCAGCATGATCGGCACCAATCGATCGACGATCTCGTCGAGGTCCACTTCCTCGTCCACCGACATCGACAGCATTTCGTGCACGAGTGCAATGGACGTGACTCGGCGGACCGACTCGGACAACGCCGTGCGCGCTTCCTCGTTCTCGAGTCGGCGCGACTGAAGTCGGAGCAGCGCCGCCACCGTCTGCAAGTTGTTCTTCACCCGATGGTGGATCTCCCGAATGGTTGCGTCCTTGCTGAGCAGAGCACGATCGCGGCGCTTGACCTCGGTGACGTCGCGGATCAACACGGCCGCCCCGGCAGACCTTCCGCGCGGCTGCAGGGCCAGCGTGCGCACGAGAACGGTGGCACCGCGGGCATCGACCTCCATCCGGTGTCCCACGTTGCCGTTGAGCGACGACCTGATGTGATCGGCCACTTCCTGCGAGTCGAAAGGGTCGGTGACCAGCGACCGCGTGACCGACGCCAGATCCCGGCCGGACAGCTCGGTCGTCAATCCCATCCGGTGGTACGCCGAGAGGGCGTTGGGACTGGCGTAGTCCACCAACCCCTCGGTGTCGACGCGAATGAATCCGTCGCCTGCACGCGGGGACGAGTTCACATCGGTGCGCTCTTCGGGGGTGGGAAACGTGCCTTCGCTGATCATCAGACACAGGTCGTCGGCGCATTCTCGATACGCCACCTCGAGGGCACTCGGCGGTCGAAGCTGCGCGGGATTGGTATCGCGGGTCAGCACCGCGATGACGTGCTCTCCGCAACGCACCGGAATGCTCTCGGTTCGCGTCACCACGCCTCCGTGCACGATCTTCCGCTGCTGCAGCGCGACCATCACATCGGGGTGCTCGGATTCGGAGATCGTCGTTCCCACGATGTCGTGAGTGAAGACCGTGGGCGCGGTCGTCGGCCGGCACTGAGCCACACACAGTACGTCGGCAGTCCCACTGGACACGTCGTCCGTGCCGACCCACAGCAGCACATCGGCGAAAGACAGGTCGGCCAGCAGCTGCCACTCGCCTACGACGCGTTGGAGATGGTCCACCGCAACACCGGGGAGGTCGGTGTGCTCGGCCAGAAGGTCACTGAGGGTCGACACGAGATCTCACGTGATCGTTGCTCAGGACACGACGGCGATGAGGTCGCCCTGCTGAATGACGTCGCCCACCGCGACGTCCACCGACGTGACCGTCCCTGCGGTCTCGGCCAGCACAGGAATTTCCATCTTCATCGATTCCAGTATCACGAGGGTGTCACCGACCTCGACGGCATCGCCTCGGGCCACGACCACCTGAAACACAGTGGACACCATTTCCGCGCGAACGTCCTCGGACATCGGCGAACCCCTCTCTCACGTCACCACGAACTGCGCTGGACACCCATATGAGACCAGGCCCGTCACAGTAAGCCAATCACACGTGGGAGACTGTAGTGAACAAACGAGAGGAGCCCATCATGGGAAAGCGTGGACGTAAGAAGCGTGCTCGTAAGGGCAACAAGGCCAACCACGGCAAACGTCCCAACAGCTGACGGTTTGCCACAAGCCGCGAGGGGCCGAGAAGCGACTGCTTCTCGGCCCCTCGTCGTTCGTGGGTAGGAGCTGCGACTACTCGGAGTCCGTCTGGCGGATCAGTACGGTTCGTCGAATCTCGACGCTGAGTCGTTCGCGCAACCCGGCCGGTGCCTGGTCTCCCCCGCACTTGCGTGAGATGAGCCGCTTGACCTTCTCTTCGATTCCGTAGGCCTCGAAGCACGATCCGCATTCGTCGATGTGCTTCTGCAGACGGGATCGGCTCGCTTCGTCGCATTCGTTGTCGAGCATCACCCACACGTCCGCGATCACCGCCGAGCAGTCGAGACGCTCGAACTGTGCGTCGCCGTCGTTCCCGCTATCGATCTTTCCGGTGCCCGTCACTGGACTACCTCCTGCTCGTGCCGGTCGACTGCGCCGTCCCGGTTGAAACCACGCTCGCGTGCAACCCCTGCCAGCAGGCCCCGCAGCTGCTTGCGTCCGCGGTGCAGACGCGACATCACCGTGCCGATGGGAGTGCCCATGATCTCGGCGATCTCCTTGTACGGGAACCCCTCGACGTCGGCGTAGTAGACAGCCATCCGAAACTCTTCGGGTAGAGACTGCAGCGCCGCCTTGATGTCGTCGTCCGGCAACGCGTCCAGAGCCTCGACCTCGGCGGAACGCAGCCCCGTCGACGTGTGTTCGGCGGTGGCGGCGAGCTGCCAGTCACTGATCTCGTCGGTCGGGTACTGAGCGGGCTGACGCTGCTTCTTGCGGTAGGAGTTGATGTAGGTGTTGGTGAGAATTCGGTACAGCCACGCCTTGAGGTTCGTGCCCTCACGGAACGACCGGAAAGCCGAGTAGGCCTTCACGAACGTCTCCTGAACCAGATCCTCGGCGTCGGCGGGGTTGCGCGTCATACGCAGAGCTGCGCCGTAGAGCTGATCGAGCATCGGCAGCGCGTCGCGCTCGAAGCGCTCGGTCAACTGCGCCTCGGTCTCGGCAGCTCTGCGCTCCGCGATCGCCTTCTCGTCGTCCACGTCAGCGACGGGATTGCTGGCTTCTGTCACGCTGATCCCTTCGATAGCTTCCACCGCCCAGGCTACCGCGCCCGAAGTCGACTTCTGCGAAGAGATCACCCCCTTCAGCGCGAGGGGACGTCCCGCGGTCAGCACTGCCATTCGTCATTCCTTCCACCTGCATTCGTATCTGTTGTTGCACAACACGGCGTCGCGCCGCCGTGTTCCCGCCCGATCGCTAGAGTCCCGTGAATGGCTGCGTCCACACCCGCTCTCGCGCTGCTCACCGCACGAAAGGTGGCGCACACCGTGCATTCGTACGACCACGACGCACGGGCGCAGTCCTACGGCGAGGAGGCGGCACAGATACTCGTCGAACGACTCGGCGTTCGGCCCGAACAGGTCTTCAAGACTCTCGTCGTCGAACGAGCGGATCGCTCGCTGGCGGTGGCGATCGTCCCGGTGACGACGACGCTCTCGCTCAAGGCCGCGGCCGCCGCGCTGTCCACCAGAAAGATCACGATGGCCGACAGGACTGCCGCCGAGCGCTCCTCCGGGTACGTCTTCGGCGGTATCTCACCTCTCGGCCAACGCAGATCCCTGCCCACCGCGATCGACGTTTCGGCCCTCGGTTTCGAGACGATTCTGTGCAGTGGAGGTCGGCGCGGACTCGAGATCGAACTCGCACCGGCCGATCTCGTCCGGCTCACAGCCGCTACATCCGCGCCCATCGCCGCGCGCTGATCCCGAATGAGAGAAGATGGACGGGTGAGCAATTGGACAGCCCCCGCCGCCGTCGCACCCGTCGACGCGACAGTCACTCTGCCCGGATCGAAGTCGATCACCAATCGCGCACTGATCATCGCCTCGCTCGCCACCGGCTCGTCGACGATCACCGGTGCCCTGCGCAGCCGTGACACCGATCTCATGATCGACGCCCTGACAACCTTGGGCATCGATATCGAGGCCGCGGAGGACGACAGGACGTCGTTGCGGGTGACTCCGGCACCGCTGCGCGGAGGAGCCGTCGACTGCGGGCTGGCAGGTACCGTCATGCGCTTCGTGCCACCCCTGGCTGCGCTCGCCGCAGGCGAAGTGTCGTTCGACGGCGACGAGCAGGCACGTATCCGACCGCTCGACACGATCCTCGACGCTCTGCGCGCGGTGGGGGCCGAGATCGACGGCAGCGCGCTGCCGTTCACGATGCGTGGCACCGGTTCGCTGCGCGGCGGATCGGTCGAGATCGACGCCTCGGGCTCTTCGCAGTTCGTCTCCGGTCTGATGCTCTCCGCTGCGGCCTTCGACGAGGGAATCGAAATCCACCACATCGGCAAGCCCGTTCCGTCGATGCCGCACATCGACATGACCGTGGAGATGTTGCGGCGTGCGGGCGTCCGAGTCGATACCCCCGAGTCCGGTGGTGACGCGAACACCTGGCGGGTGCACCCAGGCCCGGTCGCGCCGATCGACTGGACCATCGAGCCGGACCTGTCCAACGCCACCCCCTTCCTCGCTGCAGCGGTGGTGACGAAAGGCAGAGTGCGCGTGCCGAATTGGCCCGAATCGACAACTCAGCCCGGCGACGCATTCCGCGAGATACTCACCCTGATGGGCGCTCGAGTCGACCTGACCGCAGGCATCCTGACCGTCGAGGGCCCGGATACGTTGCGCGGCATCGATTTCGATCTCCACGATATCGGCGAACTGACCCCAACGGTCGCGGCGCTCGCCGCACTGGCCGAGGGGCCGTCGATTCTGCGTGGCATCGCCCATCTGCGTGGCCACGAGACCGACCGACTCGCTGCACTGACAACCGAGATCGTCCGACTCGGCGGACG
Organism: Rhodococcus cercidiphylli; assembly: GCF_033042225.1. Taxonomy (NCBI): domain Bacteria; kingdom Bacillati; phylum Actinomycetota; class Actinomycetes; order Mycobacteriales; family Nocardiaceae; genus Rhodococcus; species Rhodococcus cercidiphylli. The sequence continues at coordinate 110,308 of NZ_JAWLKE010000001.1, read as the reverse complement.
CGCCGTCGAGACCGACGACGGCATCCGAATCGATCCGGCACCGCTGCACGCAGGCGTCTGGCACTCCTACGCCGACCACCGCATGGCGACCGCAGGCGCGATCGTCGGCTTGCGGGTACCCGGGGTCGAGGTGGACGACATCGGCACCACCGCCAAGACGCTCCCCGGCTTCGAAACGCTGTGGGACGCAATGCTGTCCGCATCGACACCGAGCGGGGTCGGCTCCTGACCGCGCGCCGGTACGACGAGTCCGACGTTAGGATTCGACCGGGCAAGAGTTCGCGACCACGGACCAAGACTCGACCCGAACACAACGACGCAGAAGCAGGCATGGTCGTGTCCGTCGACCGCGGCCGATGGGGATGCGTGCTCGACGGTGATCCGGCACGGCCGGTCGTGACGATGCGCGCCCGCGAGCTGGGCCGAACTCCGATCGTGGTGGGAGACGAGGTCGGTATCGTCGGAGATCTGTCGGGCAAGGTCGACACTCTGGCTCGCATAGTGCGCGTGGCCGAGCGGCGGACGGTGTTGCGTCGCACCGCGGACGACACCGACCCGTTCGAGCGCGTCGTGGTGGCCAATGCCGACCGGCTGCTCATCGTCGCCGCGCTCGCCGACCCACCTCCTCGCACCGGCTTCGTCGAACGAGCACTCGTGGCGGCGTACGTCGGCGGACTCGAACCCGTTCTGTGCCTGACCAAGAGCGATCTGGCCGACCCCGAAGAATTCACCGCCGCCTTTGCCGATCTCGACGTACCGGTGGTGCTGGCGGGCCAGTCCGAGGACCTCACGGAGCTGACCTCGATGCTGACGAACTCGGTGACCGCGCTCATCGGACACTCGGGCGTCGGAAAGTCCACGCTCGTCAACCGGCTGGTGCCCGACGCGTATCGCGCCACGGGGGTGGTTTCGGGCGTCGGCAAGGGCCGCCACACCTCGACGCAGTCGGTGGCGCTACCGCTACCCGGCGGCGGCTGGGTGGTGGACACTCCCGGGATCCGGTCGTTCGGACTGGCGCACATCTCCCCCGAGAACGTCGTCGCAGCGTTCTCCGACCTGGCCGACACGATCGAGAACTGCCCCCGAGGATGCACGCACCTCGGGCCGCCCGCCGATCCAGAGTGCGCCCTCGACTCCCTCACCGGCGATGCTGCTCGACGTGTCGCCGCCGTGCGTCTGCTCCTCGAGGCCGTTCGAACGAACGACGCTTGGTAGCTATGGACAGGTAGGAACTCGGCAGCGGTCGAAGTCTGCGTCGGGACTCGGATGGTGCCGGTGCGGCAGCCGGTCGTGCGCCGGGCCCGTGCACCTGCCGAGAGGGCACGAAATCGAGCCACCAGACCACCACCATGTGCGGCACGGTGAGCGCGAGCAGGAGGCGAAGCACCTCGGCCACCATCGTCGTCGGGTTCGGTGACGCAACGGTGAACCAGCCGAGGGCGAGCACCGCTGTCAACGCCGCCAGCGACGGCACTGCGGAAAGCCGAACCAGCCGCCAGGTCGCCGCTCGCCCCCGACCATCGACGAGGAGTGCGGCGCAGCCGGGCTCGACCGTCAACAATCGCGCGGTGTGGCGCAGCGCGTGCCAGCAGCCGAACCAGACCGCAAAGGCCACCAGCGGTGGTGCCGCCATCCCGAGGGCACCGATAATTACGACATCGAGCGCCACCGTTCGATGCCCCGACCGCAGGGCGGCGGCCACTGCGACGGACGCCGCAACGCACCACGTCGACACCAGTGCTATCTGAACCGGCGCAAGTGAAATGAGGACGGCCAACTCCGGCGAAACAGCTGTCGCCACTCGAAGGAGCTGATCGCCCGAACGCGCCAACGGCAACACCAGAGCACCGGAGCCCGCTACGACGATCGCAGCAGCCGGAATCCGTCGTGGCAGCCACCCGGTCAGCAACCGGGAGACCTCGAGTTCCCCCATTCCGAAATGCACCGCGCTGAACAGCACGGCCGCGACCAAGGCGATCGGACCGACCCACTCCAGCAGTGCCCATGCTGCGGCAGCCGCGCCCGCATAGACCGCGGCTACCGCCAGTAGCGGTGCACCCCCGGACAATCGCTTTGCCATCAGATGGTCGATCGCCCCGTGCGGGATCCCTGCGAGGAAAGCCACGCCCGCGACAACCAACGCCACCGGCGCGGTGATGGCGGGCAGCCCGATCAGGTGGCCGCTCGACATCACCACCGTCCCCACCACCAACCACCGCGACCATGTCGCAGCAGTCAGCAGTGGGGCGGAGGTGCTTGTCGTCGAGTCGCCCGATTGTTCAGTGAGACTCACGATCGTGCGCTACGAGCCGTTCTTCCCGGCCGACGCGGGCCGAACTTCGAGCTCATTTTCCCGCGCCGCGAAATCGGGGTCATCGGCGAAGGACTTCAGGCGAGCGATCTTGTAGATCAACAGGCCGTACAGCACCTTGGCGAGGATGTCGGCAATCGAGTATCCAGCCTGCTTCGCAACCCACGCCGTGGCTCCGGTGTCCGAGAAGTACAGCGGAATGATGTACGCGATCGGGTACACACCCCAGGTGGCCAGCAGAAGAATCCTCATCCGACTGACGGTTTGCCGCACTGCCGGGGGCTGCCGGTCGAGCGAACGCGTCAGCTCTACGAAAAGCACGTAGAGGATGTACAGGAACGGGATGGTGGACAGCAATCCGAAGACGTTTCGAATGGTGTTGTCAGCACTGATCTCCCCCGGGTAACCCAGTGCGATCATCAGAGCAGACGCCGGGATCAGTCGGTAGAGCAACGAAGCCTGCAGCTTCTTGGCAAGTGCCAGAACGACGATGAGCTCGGTCAGCAGCAGCGGGACCGTGAGCAACCAGTCGACGTAGCGATACCCCTCGTTGAAGGACTCGCCCACCGCCTGGACGTACGTCCCGCGCCCACCCTGGGCGTCGGTGACGAACGCGGACTTGAAGGATTCGAAGATGCGGAAGTAGTGGTATGCAGCAATGCCACACACGATCGCAGAGATAACCAGGGCCTGGCGATACCGCGCAAGCACCCGCGGCTGAGCTGCGAGCAGAAACAGCGAACCGAACAGCTGCGCGGCGATGACCAGGGACAAAAAGTTGTACACCGTGTCGAACTGTGACTGAGTTAGTTCCTCGGGAATCATCTCTCACCTCTGAGCGCGTGATACTTACCGGACGAACTAACCGTACTGTACTGAACTATTAGTTCACTAGTGATTGATCGATCCAGAACTGGTCTTTCTGTACATCAGCTATTTTGGACGCTGCGGCGTATAGTCAGCCGCTTCACACGTGAGGCGAGGTGAACACACATGACATCCGTACAGAAGCTCGAGCAGCTCACGGTGCCCGCCGAACCGCGGGTGGCCCGCACCCGGGCGGACGTCGCGCGTAGCGCTTTGGCGGTTCTCACCCAAGAGGGTTCGGACGCGTTGACCCACGCCCGAGTAGCCGAGATCGCCGGATACTCCAAGACGACCCTGTACTCACATTGGCCTTCCAAAATCGACCTCGTGCTCGTCGCACTCGATGCCCTGGGAGACATGCCTCACCACGAGGCCACCGGCGACCTGCGGAGCGACTTGATCGCCGAATTGAAGTTGTTCCGCCACGCAGTGATCGAGCTGCGGCTCGATCGCGTGCTCATCGCCATGGCCCAGTGGGCGAGCGTCGAAACCGTGGGTCGACTGCGGGACGCCATCAACACCAATGCGCAGCGTCCGGTCCGGCAGATGCTCGAAAAGTCCTTCCAAGGGCCACGATTGGAAGCGGCCATCTCCATGCTCGCCGGCGTGGTCGCCTGCCCGTCGCTGATGTTCGACACCGTCCCGAGCGACGACGTCATCGAGGCGGCCGTGGACATGATCGTCCGCAGCGACTGACGGGCCTCTGCGCCGAAAGCCCGCGATCGGACGCAGGTCGACAACCACACCTTGCCGGCGATGATGTCATCGCGTCGATTCACCAGCGGGGCAGGCTGACCCGACAGAACGGGCGCCCTCGGAGGGTGTCGTTTCGGTCCGCCTACTGTTCGAGGCCATTCGAACGAACGAAGCCTGGTAGCAACCACCCGCTTCGGGGTCGGTTGCCACCAGGCTCCAATTCGGTGCAGGGCTTACGCGGCCTTACCGACCAGCCTGCGAATTCCCTTGCGCTTCTTCGTTTCTGCAATGGCGGTGCGCAAACCACGACGCTTGCCGGTTTCGGGATCGACGGTGAACAGGCCCGCCGGCGCGTCGGCCCATTTGCGCTCGGACGCCGTCTCGGGAGCGTCGTCGCTGGTCGCCCTCAGGTACTTGTTCGGCAGCGACAGCTTCGCGATGGTTCGCCAGGACAGGAAGTACTGGTGAACGATCGAACCGGTCGTGTACGGCAGGTCGTACTTCTCCGCCAGTTCGAGCACTCGAACCTTGATCTCCCGCAGGCGGTTGCTGGGGAGGTCCGGGAACAGGTGGTGCTCGATCTGGTAGCAGAGGTTGCCGCTCATGAACTCCATGACGGGACCGGCATTGAAGTTCGCGCTGCCGAGCATCTGACGCAGGTACCACTGCCCCTGCGTCTCACCCTCCATGTCGGACTTGGTGAACTTCTCCGCACCGTCCGGGAAGTGGCCACAGAAGATGACGGTGTTGGTCCACACGTTGCGCATCATGTTGGCGACGATGTTCGCCGTCAACGTGCTCTTCCAGGCAGGTCCGGTCAGCAACGGGTGCAGGATGTAGTCCTTGCCGATCTGCTTGCCGACCTTCTCGAGCACCTCGCGCCGCTTCTGCTCGAATTCCTCGCGCGGCACTCGACCCTTGGCGACCTTGCCCAGTTCGAGGTGCTGAAGCGCCACTCCGTACTCGAAGAACAACTGCAGCAGCAGGTTGTAGACGGGGTTGCCGATGTTGAAGGGCTTCCACCGCTGATCGCGGGTGACGCGGAGCAGACCGTAGCCGACGTCGTCGTCCATGCCGAGCACGTTGGTGTACTTGTGGTGAATGTAGTTGTGCGTCTGCTTCCAGTGAGCCGACGGGCCCGTGTTGTCCCACTCCCACGACGTGGAATGGATCTCAGGGTCGTTCATCCAGTCCCACTGGCCGTGCATGACGTTGTGGCCGAGCTCCATGTTCTCGATGATCTTCGCGACCCCGAGCATGGCGGTGCCGACCAGCCAAGCGGGACGCTTGCGGCTGGCGAAAAGCACGGCCCGGCCACCGATGTCGAGGGATCGCTGCAGGCGGATCGTGTTCTTGACGTACCGGGCGTCGCGTTCGCCGCGGGACGCTTCGATGTCACGTCGGATGGAGTCGAGCTCGTGGCCCAACGCCTCGATGTCGGCATCGGTCAGATGCGCGTATTCTTTGACGTCCGTAATCGCCATGGGATACAACCTCCTGGCAGTCGTGAACACACAGCTCGCGTAATCAGGCCATGTGCAATTCCGTCACCTACCGTATCGTAAGTTACGGTCCCGTAGGTTAGTGGCGGAAATCTGTGTGACGATTCACAACGGAACGCGGTCACCCGAGCGACGCAGGCTCTTGGCCTGACGCTTGGCTTCCTTCTTGGCGTTGCGCAAGCTCACGCGTGCCTCTTGCATTGCCGAACGCAGACCTCGACGCTGCCCGGTGAGCGGATCGATTCTGAGCGCGTGGACGGTAGGCGAATCGCCCTCCCGCCATCGTCGCTCGGACGACGTCTCGGGAGCGTTGTCGGACGTGGCGCGCAACCACGAGTCGGGCAGCGACAGCTTGTGGATGGTCCGCAGCGCCAGCAAGTACTGCTTGCCGAGCGATCCTGTGGTGTACGGCAGATCGTACTTCTCACACAGAGCGTGCACCTTCTCGGCGATCTCCGAGTACCTGTTGCTCGGCAGATCCGGGAACATGTGGTGCTCGATCTGGTAGCAGAGGTTGCCGCTCATGAAGGCCATGACCGGACCGGCCTCGAAATTGGCACTACCCAGCATCTGACGCAGGTACCACTCGGGGCGTGTCTCGGTCTCGAACTGCCCGATCGTGAACTTCTCGGCGCCATCGGGGAAGTGACCGCAGAAGATCACCGCGTAGGCCCACAGATTGCGGACCAGGTTGGCCGTGGCGTTGGCGGTCAACGTGGATTTCCACGCCGGACCGGACAGTGCCGGGAACAGGACGAAATCCTTGCCGACCTGCTTGGCGATCTTGCGCGCGAAAGCGCGGCTCGCCGGAGACTTCAGCAGACCCTTCTGGTCCTCGCCGTCCAACTGCTTCTGCGCGTCGTAATCGTGCAGCGCGATGCCCCACTCGAAGGTGGTGGCCAGCACGATGTTGGCAAGCGGCTGAACGAGATTGATCGGCTTCCACGGCTCGTCACGAGTCATGCGCAGAATTCCGAAGCCGATGTCGTCGTCCATGCCGACGATGTTGGTGTAGGTGTGGTGCGAGTAGTTGTGGGCTCGCTTCCACTGCTCGGACGGCCCGGTCTGGTCCCACTCCCACGAGGTGGAATGGATCTCCGGATCGTTCATCCAGTCCCATTGCCCGTGCATCACATTGTGACCGAGCTCCATGTTCTCGATGATCTTGGCGACACTGAGCATCGCTGTGCCGGCGATCCACGCCGGCCGATACTTGCTGCCGAGCAGCACCGCGCGGCCGCCGAGCTCCAGCAACCTCTGCAGTCTGATGGTCCGACGGATGTATGCGGCATCGCGCTCGCCACGGCTGTCTTCGACGTCTCGACGAATCGAATCCAGTTCGCGACCGAACGCTTCCATGTCCGCTTCGCTGAGATGAGCGAACTCTTTGATGTCGGTGATGGCCACCGGGTCCTCCAACAGTTGAGTGCAGTGCCCGAAATATCGGGTTTCGACGTGGGCAACCTACGTAAGCGTAACCGAACAGTCTGAGAAGGCAGTGTGCGAGAAACAGACCTACAGTTCCAATGTGCAGTCGCCCGCAGCTGCGGAAATGCACGTCTGGACGCGGTCGCCCTCGCTGTGTTCCTTACCGGAACGCAGGTCTATGACATGCCCCGAAGTCAACGGCACCACACATGTCTGGCAGATACCCATCCGGCAGCCGAACGGCATCTGAACTCCGACGTTCTCGCCTGCTTCGAGCAGACTGGTCGCGCCGTCGACAGTGGTCTTCTTGTCCGACTTGGAGAACGTGACGGTGCCGCCGGCACCGGAGGTATCGGCGCGCGAGATCTCGAACCGCTCCAGATGAAGCCGGTCCTCGATTCCTTCTCGCTTCCAGGTCTTCTCGATCTCCTCGAGCAGTGCTGCCGGTCCACACGCCCAGGTGTCGCGCGTGCGCCAGTCGGGATAGAGCTCGTCGAGCGAGGCGAGTGCGAACTTGCCGTCCGATCGTGTCAGCTGCACATGCGAGGTGAAGTTCGGATGAGATTTCTCGAGCGCAGCGATCTCGGCCGCGAACATGACTTCGTCCTCGGTCGGTGCCGAGTGGATGTGCACGGTGTCGGGCATGTCGCCGTGGCGATCCAAGGCCCGCAGCATCGAGATGATCGGGGTGATGCCGCTACCGGCCGTGACGAACAGGATCTTGTTCGGCGGCGGCACGGGCAGCGCGAAATTGCCCTTCGGGGCGGCCAGCCGAACGATGGTCCCCTGCGGCACACCGCCGACCAGATGCGAGGAGAGGAAGCCTTCCGGCATCGCCTTGACGGTGATGGAGATCAGCTTGTCCTCCCAGTTCGGCGGGGAGGTCAACGAGTACGAACGCCAGTGCCATCGCCCGCCGAGGTGCAACCCGATCCCGATGTACTGGCCGGGCCGGTAGTCGAAATTGAAGCCCCAACCCGGCTGAATCACCAGGGTCACCGCCGTGGCGGTCTCCTTCTCCACTCGCACGATGCGGCCGCGGAGTTCGCGTGCCGACCACAGAGGGTTCGCGAGATGAAGGTAGTCGTCGGGCAACAAGGGGGTGGTGATGCGGGTGAAAGCACCACGCACCATGTTCAGTCTCGGACGCTTGGGGGCCGATACTCCGGCCGCCGGAGCCTCCAGCCACTTCTTCAGATCCATCGGGTGTTCCATCCCCTCGATCGAGATACTGAACCGCTTGCGGTCATCGAGGTTACGCTACCGTAGGTTCGGGTTCGGGAACACCTGTGTCGGTGTGAATCGTGTGCGAACGAACACGACGGAATCACAGCAGTTCGAGCAGAAACGACAACTCTTGCGGGGCGTACCACGCGAGCGTGTGATCCTCGGCATCTCCCAGCACGAACTCCGCATCCTCGTCTCCCATGTCCGCAGCATCGACCGCGGCGACGGCCTTGGCGACCGCCGACTCGGCCCCTTCGAGATCGACGTGGACCGACGCGACCTGATCCATCCGCAACGGCTCTTTCAGCCGGACTACGGCGTCGTCCAGATCGGGACGCAGAGTGGGATCGTCGACATCGGCCGCGATCACCGCCCTCCGGTACACCACCCCTTCGGCGACTGTTCCGGTGTCGGTCTCGTCGTCGACTGCTGCGGCGATCAAACGCAGCGAGGCCCGGGCGGCCTCCCCCATCGCCACCTCGGAGAGCTCCTCGTCGTCGCCGGACGAATAGGCCTCACGCAGTGTCGGTGTCACCGCGAAGGCCGTGCGCGAGACCGGGCTGAACTCGCCCTCCGCCGACAGCACTTTCAAGAACTCCAGCGTCGCCGGAACGTAGACACGCATGACAGAAGACCTCACACTCTCGATTCGTTACTCGCGTCGACCAACTCTTCCAGCGCCTCGTGCAGAAGCGCCGTGACGACGTCCACATCGGGCATGGCACCTCGATCTGCATTGAGCCCGAAGAACACGTAGCCGTCGTAGGACGTCAGCCCGATGCTCATCGCCTGGTTCTCGAACAGCGGCGACACCGGATACATCTCGAGCATGCGCGCACCGCCCACATACAGCGGGAACTGTGGTCCGGGGGCATTGGTGACGATCAGATTGAACACCCGCTGGGACAGCCGACTACCCGCTCGCGCGCCCATCGCGTGCAGGCTCGCAGGCGCGAATCCGGAGATGCGCATCAATGTCTGAGCGGTGACGCCGCGACTCTGCTTGGAGTGGGCCTCGGTGGCGTGCGCAATGTGCGAGAGCCGCACCACGGCATTGGATTCACCGACGGGCAGGTCGACGAGAAACGACGAGACCTCGCTGCGATCTTCCTCGGCCGCCTCGACCGGCCGATCGGCCGCGTCTCCGAAACCGACCCGATCGGCCGAGACGTACACCGACATGGGCACCATGGCCCGCACCGTGGAGGACGCAGTGACGGGCTCGCCTCGAGAGAGCAACCAATTGCGCAGTGCCCCGGTGACGACAGCGAGCACCACGTCGTTGATCGAGCAGCCGAACCTGTTGTGCACTCTGCGGTAGTCGGCGAGCTCGGTCTTGGCCACCGCGAATCTGCGGTTTCGCGAGATCGGGGCGTTCAGCGGACTCGACGGCGCGCTCTGGGTCGCGGTGCGCAGCACGGCCGCGACCTTCGCTGCGGCCCGCAAGGCTCCACCCGCGACACCGGCAGCGCCGTGGACCGCGCCGCGCAGTGCCTCGACGCTCTCCCCCGGACGTACCACCAAGTCGGTGAGAGCATCGATGACCAACGCCGAATCCTTCGGCTCGCGCGCGGGCATCCAGAGTTCCTCGGCCATCGGCGGCGGATTCTTGCTGGCATCGAGAATGACCTGACCGATGTCGAGCGCGTGTTCACCGTCGACCAGCGCCGAGTGAGACTTGGTGAAGACGGCGAAACGATTCTTCGACAACCCCTCGACCAGGTACATCTCCCACAGCGGACGGGTGCGATCGAGTGGGCGCGAGGTCAGCCGCGCGATCAGATCGTGCAGCTGATCGTCCGAACCCGGCTTGGGTAGTGCCGAACGGCGGATGTGGTAGGTGATGTCGAAATCCGCGTCGTCGACCCACACCGGCCTGGCCAGCCCGAAGGCGACCTCACGCACCTTCTGCCGGTACCGGGGAACCAATGCCAGGCGTTGCTCGACCAACGACAGCAGACGGTCGTAGCTGAATCCACTGCGCGGAGTCCGGAAGATGGCGAGCGACCCGAGGTGCATCGGGCTGCTACTGGCCTCGAGAAAATAGAACGACGCATCCTGCGCTGTCAGCCTGGTCGCCATCGCGTGTTCCAGTCCCCGTCCTTGCGTGAAGTACGCGCCGATTCCTGTGGCCGAGCGCGCAGTGTGCTCGAACCTAGAGTACGTGGCGGACGAATGTCGGTCTCGGGGTCGTTCGAGGACCGTGTCGCGTGTTGTTCCCGGGTTTCGACGGGAACCGAACGCGCGCTCGGACCGTCAATGTCGGTGTGAGCGTCATCGAATCGAACGACCCGCCGCACATCGCGGACACCTCGGCCCCGGGCCCGCAACTCCGCGCCGAACATCATTGCTTTCTCTCGCGTGCCGCTCCGTTCGAGCCGCCGCTCAGCTCCGGTGCCGTGCACACGTGGGATCCAGCGGCGATCACCGATTCGCCGCCCGCCCGACACCGACCCTCCGTGCGCAGCAACCGTTCTCGACGGCGCATCGAGCCTCCCGGCCGGCCGACGGTGCCCGCCGATGCGCGCTCGAGTGCCGACCGGGCGATGCGCATGATGATCGAGGTGATCGATCGACGACGCAGCGCAGACCAGCTGTCGCCGTTGTTCACCGCCTCGATGATCGACCTGGTGCGGACCATAGTGCGAAACCCACCGCCAGGAAGGCGACTCGGATTCGCCGCAGTGCGTCGAGTGCATGTGGCGTATCAGTCGGATGTCTCGGCGGAGATCTTCGGCTCGTACACTCGCGGCCCACGTATGTTCGCCTTCGCAGGCCGAATCGAGCTCGCCATCGACCCGCGCCGGCCCGGGTGGACGGTCACGTCGTTGCGAGTGGGGTGAGGGTCGCGTCGCCCCGAGGCGACGCGACCGTCGTGTACTACCTCTTTCGCTTGGAGCGAGCTGCCTTCTTGGGGGCCTTGCTCTGAGTTCTCGCCGCCTCGCGACGCTCGCGGCGGGTGCCCTCGGCCGCGGACTCGCTGCCGGTCGGGGTCGGCCCGGATCGACGAACGGCAGTGCCGCCGCCCTCTGCCGGACCGGAGAAGGTCAGTCTCTGGTCTTCCTGCTCGTCGAGACCCTTCGCCCGCAGCGCCGAGGGCACCGCAGGAGCAGCAGGTGCAGGAGCGGTGGGTGCGGGAGCCGTGGGTGCAGGTGCCGTCGGTGCAGGTGCTGCGGCGGGTGTTGCTGCCGGGCGGCCGGAGCCCACCGGAGAGGACAGTCCAGGAGCCACTGCGAGACCTGCCGAGGCTGCCGGACCTGCCGGAGCCGGTGTGGCTTCGACCTGCAGGTTGAACAGGAAGCCGACCGACTCCTCCTTCAGGCCGTCGAGCATGCCCTGGAACATGTCGTAGCCCTCACGCTGGTATTCGACCAGCGGGTCGCGCTGCGCCATCGCGCGCAGGCCGATGCCTTCCTTGAGGTAGTCCATCTCGTAGAGATGCTCGCGCCACTTGCGGTCGAGAACCGACAGCAGAACTCGACGCTCGAGTTCGCGCATTCCGTTCTCGCCGGCGATACCGTCGATCTCGGCCTCGCGCTTGGCGTACGCCGATCGCGCGTCCTCGAGCAGCGCCTCACGCAATTCGTCGCGGGTCAGGTCGCCCTTCTCGCCGTCCTCGTTCTCGCCGGAGAGGACCTTGTGGTCGATTCCCACCGGGTAGAGAGTCTTCAGCGCGGTCCAGAGCTGTTCCAGATCCCAGTCCTCCACATAGCCCTCGACGGTGGCGCCGTCGACGTAGGCGGTGATCACGTCGGTGATCATGCCCTCGACCTGGCCCTCCATGTCCGCACCTTCGAGGATGCGGCGGCGCTCCTCGTAAATGACGGTGCGCTGCTGGTTCATCACCTCGTCGTACTTGAGAACGTTCTTGCGGATCTCGAAGTTCTGCTGCTCCACCTGCGTCTGAGCACTCTTGATGGCCTTGGACACCATCTTGGCTTCGATCGGGACGTCGTCGGGCAGGTTGAGCCGAGTCATGATCGATTCGAGTGCGCCGCCGTTGAATCGACGCATCAACTCGTCGCCGAGAGAGAGGTAGAAACGCGATTCGCCGGGGTCACCCTGACGACCGGAGCGGCCTCGCAACTGGTTGTCGATGCGGCGCGAATCGTGCCGTTCGGTACCGAGGACATACAGGCCACCGGCCTCGCGCACGGTATCGGCATCGGCCTTGACCTGCGCCTTGACCTCTTCCAGCGCTGGCTCCCAGGCAGCCTCGTATTCCTCGGGGGTCTCGACCGGGTCCAAGCCCTGCTTCCGGAGCTGCAGGTCGGCGAGGATGTCCGGGTTGCCGCCGAGCACGACGTCGGTACCACGACCGGCCATGTTGGTCGCCACGGTCACCGCGCCCTGCCGGCCCGCCTCGGCGATGATCGTCGCTTCCTGCTCGTGGAACTTCGCGTTCAACACGTTGTGTGCGACGCCGCGCTTGGTGAACTGCTTCGACAGGTACTCCGAGCGCTCGACGCTCGTCGTGCCGATGAGGACCGGCTGGCCCTTGCCGTGCCGCTCGACTACGTCGTCGACGACCGCGTCGAACTTGGCCTCTTCGGTCTTGTAGATCAGGTCGCCGTTGTCCACTCGGACCATCGGACGGTTCGTCGGAATCGGAATGACGCCGAGTCCGTAGATCTGATGGAGCTCGGCGGCCTCCGTCTCGGCGGTACCGGTCATGCCGGAGAGCTTGTCGTAGAGGCGGAAGTAGTTCTGCAGTGTGATCGTGGCCAGAGTCTGGTTCTCGGCCTTGATCTCCACCTTCTCCTTGGCCTCGATCGCCTGGTGCATGCCCTCGTTGTAGCGGCGTCCCACCAGGATGCGGCCGGTGAACTCGTCGACGATGATGACCTCGCCGTCGCGGACGATGTAGTCCTTGTCCTTGGTGTAGAGCTCTTTGGCCTTGATCGCGTTGTTGAGGTAGTTCACCAGTGGTGAGTTGGCGGCCTCGTACAGATTGTCGATGCCGAGCTGATCCTCGACCAGTTCGACGCCTGCCTCGTGTACACCGATGGTCCGCTTGCGGATGTCGACCTCGTAGTGGGTGTCGACCTTGAGCATCGGCGCGATGCGGGCGAACTCGCCGTACCACTTGCTCGACGCATCGGCCGGTCCCGAGATGATCAGCGGTGTACGGGCCTCGTCGATGAGGATGGAGTCGACCTCGTCGACGACCGCGAAGTTGTGTCCGCGCTGCACGAGGTCGTCGAGCGAGTGCGTCATGTTGTCGCGCAGGTAGTCGAAACCGAACTCGTTGTTGGTGCCGTAGGTGATGTCCGCGGCGTACGCGGCGCGGCGTTCCACCGGGGTCATGCCGGAGAGGATCACGTCGACCGAGAGACCGAGGAAGCGGTGCACGCGGCCCATCCACTCCGAGTCGCGCTTGGCGAGGTAGTCGTTGACCGTCACCACGTGCACACCCTCGCCGGAGATGGCATTGAGGTAAGCCGGGAGAACACACGTCAGTGTCTTGCCCTCACCGGTCTTCATCTCGGCGATGTTGCCGAAGTGCAGAGCGGCACCGCCCATGACCTGTACGTCGAAGTGCCGCTGCGACAGCACTCTCCAGGACGCCTCACGGGCCACGGCGAAGGCCTCGGGCAGGAGCTGATCCAGGGTCTCGCCGGCGGAGTACCGCTCCTTGAACTCCGCGGTCTTGCCGCGCAGTTCGTCGTCGGAGAGGCTCTCGACGTCCGGAGACAGGGTCGAGACGTGGTCGGCGATGCTCTTGAGCCGCTTGACCATGCGACCTTCACCGACACGGAGCAGCTTGGAAAACGACAGCGACGGCACGGGCTTTCTCGTCCTCGATCCTCGGTTCACGGGTACTGGTACGAACAACACTGCATACTGCACGAGCTCACGGGTTCGTCACCACGACATCTGCGCGGCGGGTAACCCGAACGCGTCCATGGTAGGCGGTGTCGCTGTGAACCCGGCAGCCCGACTATCGGTCGTCGGAGATCGCCGGTCGGCCATTCGGACAACACCGACACAGCACTGCAGGCTCGACGTGGGGATCGAGTCTCCGGCGTCGAGCCTGCAGCGGTGAAAAGATTTCACGGACGGCGAACGTGTCGAACCGTCCCGATCGGTCCGGTCAGGTGAGTCTGATCAAGCCGTAATCGAAGGCGTGCCGTCGGTACACGACCGAGGGGCGATCGGTTGCGCTGTCGTGGAACAGGAAGAAATCGTGGCCCACGAGTTCCATTTCGTACAGTGCGTCGTCGACGCTCATCGGTGCGGCCGAGTGGGTCTTCGTCCGCACGATGTGCCCCGGGCCGCTCTGGTCGTCCTCGAAGGAGTCGAGTTTCGTCTCGGGGTCGAGTGCCAGCGTGTCGTCCTCGGCGAGTTCGGCAGTGGCCTCGGCGACGGACACGGGCCGCTTCTCGCCGTAGTGAACTTTGCGACGGTCCTTGGTGCGCCGGAGTCTGCTCTCGAGTTTCGACGTCACCGCTTCGAGTGCGGCATAGAAACTGTCGGCGCACGCTTCGGCTCGAACGACCGGACCCTTGCCCTTCGCGGTGATCTCCACGCGTTGACATGCCTTGGCCTGGCGGCGATTTCGTTCGTGCTGCAGTTCGACGTCGAACAGGTAGATGGAGGGATCGAAGCGCTCGAGGCGAGCCAGTTTCTCGGAGACGTATATCCGGAAATGATCCGGTATCTCGACGTTGCGGCCCTTGACCACGACGTCCGCATTGCTCTTGGCGGGTTCTTCAGAGGGCTTCTCGTCGAAGAAAACCGAGGCTTGTGAAGGGGTCGTCACGCGTACCTCCCGATATCGGCCACGCCCACTGTTGGACGTGGCAAGTGTTCATGCCGAATGGGGAACCTTCCGGCATCAAAGTCCGGGGCATCACCTCACATCTGGTCCAGTCGGTGCGTGTCCGCGACGTTAGTCGGTCATCGACTCGTGTGCCACCGTTCACCCCGAATTGGTTGTCGGCGTGTCCTTCCACTCCGCCGTCACGCACTCGCCACCACCAGCGCTCCGGCCACCGGCACTCCGAAATCGGTTAGCACTCTTGCCGATTCGGCCAACGTGGCACCGGTGGTGACGACGTCGTCGATCAGCAGAACGGTGAAGTCCGCCGAAGGCGTCGCACGTGCGTCGGCGCGCGAACGAGCCACCCCGACGGCCTCGACCCGCCCTGCCACGTTGTGCTGCCGCTGGCCCGCCGACAGTCCCACCGAATCACGTACTCCACCGGTCATGCGGAGCAACTCGGGAACGAGCACACGCTCCGGTGCCAACTGTTCGGCAGCGACTCGAGCGCATCGCAGAACGGGATCGCCCCCACGAGCCCGCGCCGCACGAGCCCGAGAGGGTGCGCAGATCAGAATCAGCGAACTCAGCTCCGGTGGATCGATCTCACCCGCGTCGCGTAGATGTCCGACGGCCTCGGCGAGCGCTCGCCCGAAAGGCCGGGCCACCGACCGCCGACCTCGCTCTTTTAGTGCGATCACACCACTGCGGCGCGGCCCGCTGTACGTACCCAAGGACCAGCAGGGCACACCGGGATCGACTCGTGGCCGAACGGCGACGGGCGGAACGAACAGGGCCAGAGAACACCCTCCGCACCAGTGCTCCCCCGGCACACCGCACCCGGCGCACTCGAGGGGCAGAACCAGATCGAGGAGCGTCCGCATGGATGCGGAGTCTGCCCCGGCCCACCGACAGACATCTGCGACCGACGTCAGCCGGGCAGAATCGGCACAGCTTTCACTCCGGCCAGACCGGTGACCTCACGCCAGTACCGGTCGCCGACCGGATCGGAATTGTTGAGAGCGAACACGGCCCGTGCATCGGCCACGTACTCCGTTTCCGGCGAGGCATCGACCGCCAACACCGGAGTGGTCAGGTTGCGTGACGGCAACGGATCCATCCGGGATCCGTCGACGCTCACCTGGACCACCGGTGTGTCGGTGGCGACCCGCGCGATCACGATGGTGTCGCCGGTACTCCAGTCCAAACTCGTGGCGTCGCTACCGAGTCCGATGGCCACGGCCCTCGGCTCGGTGAGGGAGTACACACCAGAGGGCTCGCGCACCACCGTCGCCACGTACACGACGCCGTCGACGATGAGCGCCGCTCGCACTCCGTCTCGGGCCAGTCGCAGTTCGGTGATCCGGTTGCCGAGTGTCGTGACGGCAGTGGCCTCGACGGGTATCACCGACACCTGGCCGGTGGAAGGATCGCGGGCGGCCCGGATGACGTTGGTGCCGTCGATCACCGCCCAGGCCGCGTTGTCGTCGGCTCCCCAGGTGGGCCGGGTCATCGATTGCCCCTCGGCCACGGGAAACGCGCCGCCGTCGTAGCTGCCGACCATGAGCGTGCTCGACGGCGCAGGGGCGGGCCGTCCGGTGTCCGCGACTCCTGCCACGAGCGTGCCGTCGTTGGACAGGGCCACCGAGCGCAGATTGCGGGCCTGCCCGAAGTACCCGGGAGCGGGAGTGGTCTCCGCCTCGTCGACGCGAAGCAATTGGCCGGACGCGAGTGCGTGCAGTCCGACACCGTCGCCGGTACTGCCCAGCGGATCGAAGGAGTCGACACCTGCGGTCGTCCACCCGTCGGGCTTGGTCGTGTCGATCGGTTGACCGTCGGCGAGCAGCACGTAGGGTCCGGCGACCTCGGCCGAGGCGAGGGTCCAGATCACCTGCGCAGCAAGCAGTTCGCGGTCGCGATCACCCTTGTTCTGCAGGCCGCCGAAGTCGATCCTGATTCCACCGAGTCCCACCCCCACCTGTGAGGTCTGGCCATCGGCCTTGGTGATGGGTCCGCGGATACTCACGTCGTCGGACAGTTCGTTGCTCACCGCGGCCGACAGCGCGGACTTGGGGCCGTCGATGAGCAGCTGCACGAGTTGGTTGGCGAGCTGGTCCTGCGATCCGCTGGTCCACCGCACATCTGGCACGAGTACGCCACCGAGCGGGTCGACGAAGTAGAGCGATCGCTGCTGGTAGGTGTTCAGAAAAGCGGACCGATCGATGACGACACCGGGCGGCAGTTTCGAGATCCGCCACTGACCGTCCACCCGTGCCATCTCGATCGCGGCGTCGAAGGTGTCCGATCCTGCCTGGTACTCGCCGCCCGAGGCCAGCATCCCGGCCGTCGCCGAGCGGATCGTGAACTGCGCGGTGTCTGCGGTTCGTGGACCGGACAGGGTGTCGATCCGATCCGCCACGACCGTCCGTGCGCCGTCGTCCCAGGTTCCCGACGCCTCCTCGGTGAGAAACTGCCGGGCGGCCTGGTGTCTGTTGGCAGAGACGGCGCTGGCCTCGAAGAAGTCGTCCAGCAGGCGGTCGGGCTCGCGTCCCGGCTCGGGGGCCGGGGCGCTGGTGGGCACGGCACCTGCGGTCAGGGTGCCGATGGCCTGGGGGCTGGACGACTCTGGAAGGCTGGCGCATCCGCTCACGAGGGCGACAACGAGCGCGCACATCGCCAGCACTCGGGTGCGACGGCACGAGAAGATCACGTCGCGGGCTCCGACGTGGCTGTCTTGGCTGCGGTGATCGCGGGAATCGGTTGTCCTTGTGCGAACTTCTTGGTGCTGGGTTTGAGGGGCAGTGGGGATCCGATCACCTTGTGCCCGCGCACGAGCGGCAGAGTGAGTCGGAAGCATGCGCCTTCGCCCAGTGCTCCCCACGCCTCGAGCTTACCGTCGTGCAAGCGGGCGTCCTCGACGCTGATCGCCAGCCCCAGGCCGGTGCCTCCGGATCGTCGAACGCGGGAGGGATCCGAGCGCCAGAACCGGTTGAACACCAGCTTCTCTTCGCCTGGTCGCAGACCGACTCCCTGATCACGCACGACGAATGCTGCCGCGTCGGCATCCGAGCGCAGCCGCAGCAGGACCGGCTTGCCTTCGCCGTGGTCGAGTGCGTTGGCCAGCAGATTGCGCAGAATCCGTTCCACCCGTCGGGGGTCGACCTCGGCGATGACTGCCGTCTCGGGCATGTCGACGATCACTTCGGTGCCGGTCTCGCGCGCCAGGTGCCGCACGGTCGATACTGCCGCCCGGGCGCACATCCGCAGGTCGAGCTGTTCGGCGGCCAGCTCGGCCACGCCCGCGTCGTGGCGGCTGATCTCGAGCAGGTCACCGAGCAGGGTTTCGAACCGGTCGAGCTCGTTGACCAGCAGCTCCGAGGATCGCTTGAGTGCAGGCTCCAGGTCGTCGCTGGCGTCGTGGATGAGGTCTGCAGCCATCCGGACGGTGGTCAGCGGGGTGCGCAGTTCGTGGCTGACGTCGGAGGTGAATCGGCGCTGGAGGTTGCCGAATTCCTCGAGCTGGGTGATCTGTTTCGAGAGACTCTCGGCCATCTCGTTGAACGACATCGCGAGTCTGGCCATGTCGTCCTCGCCGCGGACCGGCATGCGCTCCTTGAGCCTGCCGTCGGCGAACCGCACCGCGATCCTCGACGCCGAACGAATGGGCAGAACCACCTGACGTGCGACGAGCATCGCAATCGCCGCGAGCAGCACCAGCAGCACCACTGCGCCGATGAACAACGTGCCGCGTACGAGCGAGAGCGTGCGATCCTCGCTGGCCAACGGAAAGATGAGATAGAGCTGCAGGGCCGAGATGTCGGATCCGGTGGGCGATCCCATGATCAGCGCCGAGCCGGAGTACCCGCCGTCGCTGTCGGTCACCGTCGCGTACTGCGAACTGATCAGGCCCTTCTTGACGAAGTCGCGCAGGCTGTTCGGGATCTGATCGACCGGGCCCACCGAGGCCTCCGCGCGGGTGGCGTCGCCTTCCACGATCAGGACCGGATCGAACGATCCCGCCGACCCGGTGGTCGACGCGGCGTCCAGGTCCTGATTGGTCAGCGCCGCCCTGGCTCGTTCGAGGCGCGTTGCGAGCCCGCTCGAATCGTCGGCCCCGGCGAGGTTGCCCTCGACGGTGGTCCGCGAACGGTCGAGTTCCTCGGTGGCGGCGGACAGCTTCGCTTCGAGTAGTCGGTCGGTGATCTGAGAGGTCAACACCACCCCGAGGATGAGGATGACCACCAGGGACAGCGTCAGCGTCGACACGACGACGCGCAGCTGCAGTGATCGACGCCAGGCATGGCCCAGCGACGTACTCAGCGAACGAAACCAACGCAGTACGGGAGAGAACTTGCCGTTGATTCGCCGCCGAGAATGGGAAAGACGGATCACGGCGGTCCGGCCTTGTAGCCGACCCCCCTCACGGTCAACACCACCTCGGGGTTCTCCGGATCCTTCTCGACCTTGGCGCGCAGACGCTGCACGTGCACGTTGACCAGCCGGGTGTCGGCCGCGTGGCGGTAGCCCCAGACCTGTTCGAGCAACACCTCTCGGGTGAACACCTGACGTGGCTTGCGCGCCAGTGCGACCAGCAGATCGAATTCGAGCGGGGTGAGGGAGACGAGTTCGTCGCCGCGACTGACCTTGTGGGCGGGCACGTCGATGACGATGTCCGCGATGGACAGCAGTTCGGCGGGTTCGTCCTCGGTCCTGCGCAAGCGCGCACGAACACGAGCGACCAGTTCCTTCGGCTTGAAGGGCTTCATGATGTAGTCGTCCGCACCGGACTCGAGACCCAGTACGACATCGACGGTGTCGGTCTTGGCCGTCAGCATGACGATCGGCACGCCCGAGTCGGCACGCAGGACGCGGCAGACGTCGATGCCGTTCATGCCGGGAAGCATCAGATCCAGCAGCACCAGATCCGGCCGGTTCTCGCGCACGGCCGCCAGTGCTTGGGTACCGTCGCCGACCACGAAAGGCTCGAATCCCTCACCGCGCAACACGATGGTAAGCATCTCCGCCAGAGCCGAATCGTCGTCCACAACCAGAATCCGAGGCTTCATGGTCCTATGGTGTCACTTTCCGAACGCCTGATGGCTGATTGAACATGTCGGCGGCGAGTCGATCGGGATCGACGTCGGCGGTGACGACTCGCCACGGTGACACCCAGTGCGAGGCCGCGAGCCTGCCGTACGCAGCCGAGGTTCGGCTCTGCAGTGAGCCGTCCCTCTCGTAGGCGTCCCGGGTTCGAGCGACGTCCGCACTCTCACGGGCCGCCGCACGCTCGGCGGCGAGCGCCACCGGGACGTCGAGGAGAATCTGGACATCGGGAACGGGCACTGCGAATCGATCGAATTCGAGCGACCTGATCCATTCGACGGCCTCACCGTCCACGGACTGCTCCAGCCGAGCCGCGGTGTAGGCGGCATTGGATGCCACGTACCGATCGAGGAGAACGATGTCGTTGTCCGAGAGCAACTTTCGGATCTCGTCGCCCGCGTCCCGGCGATCGAGCGCGAACATCAGAGCCATCGCGTGCACGCTGCCCGCGGTGTCACCGTGCTCGCCGTGCAACGCCTCGGCCGCCAGATCGGCGTGCACCGACCGGCCGTACCGGGGAAACCCGATGCGCTCGACCGACAGGCCCTCACGTTGCCACGCCGAAACGAGCCGACGGGCGAGCGTGTTCTTGCCCGCTCCGTCGACTCCTTCGATGACGAACAGTTTTCCCACTGACGGTGCGGTCAGTAGCGGTAGTGCTCGGGCTTGTACGGGCCCTCGACGTCGACGCCGATGTACTCGGCCTGCTCCTTGGTGAGCTTGGTGATCGAGCCACCGAGCGCTTCGACGTGGATGCGCGCGACCTTCTCGTCCAAGTGCTTGGGCAGGCGGTAGACCTCGTTGTCGTACTCGTCCGGCTTGGTCCACAGTTCGATCTGAGCGATGACCTGGTTGGAGAAGCTGTTGCTCATGACGAACGACGGGTGGCCCGTGGCGTTGCCGAGATTGAGCAGACGGCCCTCGGACAGCACGATGATCGAGTGCCCGTCCTTGAACTGGTACTCGTCGACCTGCGGCTTGATGTTGATCCGCGTGACATCGGGGGCCTTCTCCAGACCGGCCATGTCGATCTCGTTGTCGAAGTGGCCGATGTTGCCCAGGATGGCCTGGTGCTTCATCTTGCGCATGTGCTCGAACGTGATGATCGACAGGTTGCCCGTCGAGGTGATCACGATGTCGGCCTGCTCGATGAACTCCTCGACCGTGCGCACGTCGAAGCCGTCCATGAGCGCCTGCAGGGCGTTGATCGGGTCGGCCTCGGTGACGGTCACACGTGCACCCTGGCCCTTGAGCGCCTCGGCGCAGCCCTTGCCCACGTCGCCGTAGCCACAGACCAGAACGGCCTTGCCACCGATGAGGACGTCGGTGCCGCGGTTGATGCCGTCGATCAGCGAGTGGCGGGTGCCGTACTTGTTGTCGAACTTGCTCTTGGTGACGGAGTCGTTGACGTTGATGGCGGGGAACGTGAGCTCACCTGCAGCTGCGAACTGGTACAGCCGCAGCACGCCGGTGGTGGTCTCCTCGGTGACGCCCTGCACGGACGCGGCAACCTCGGTCCACTTGGACTTCGATGCCTCGAGCGAACGACGCAGCAGGCCGAGGAACACCTTGTACTCGTCCGAATCGTGATCGTCGTCGGTCGGCGGAACCACGCCTGCCTTCTCGAACTGCGCGCCGCGCAGTACCAGCATCGTGGCGTCGCCGCCGTCGTCGAGAATCATGTTGGCGGGCTGATCGGGCCAGGTGAGCATCTGCTCCGCCGCCCACCAGTACTCTTCGAGGCTCTCGCCCTTCCACGCGAACACCGGGACGCCCTTGGGCTCCTCGACGGTGCCGTACGGGCCGACGACGACGGCCGCTGCTGCATGATCCTGGGTGGAGAAGATGTTGCACGACGCCCACCGCACCTCGGCTCCGAGCGCAACCAACGTCTCGATCAGCACCGCGGTCTGCACGGTCATGTGCAGCGATCCCGAAACTCGCGCTCCCTTGAGCGGCTGTACGTCGGCGTATTCGCGACGCAGCGCGATCAGACCGGGCATCTCGTGCTCGGCGAGCCGAATTTCCTTGCGGCCGAATTCCGCGAGGGACAGGTCCGCGACCTTGAAGTCGATTCCACCGCGGTGTTCCACGGTGAGTGCCGATCCTGACGTAACTGAGGTCGTCATCTTGCCTCTCCTGTTGACTGAGTGTCTGCCGTCCAGGCTATCGGGTCCGCACGCTTCGGGCTCCGACTGCCCGGAAGTGCAGAGGTGGAGCCTGTCGCCTGCGACCGATTGTCGAGAACCCGCGCTATCCGTTTCGTCCGGCTCGCGCCAGGATTCGAGCCCGTTTGCGGGGCAGAATGTTCGCTCGGGTGATATCTCCCTGGTAGTGCGCCAGTACCCGCGGATCCATGACCCGACGCCACAGCGGCGGAATTGCGGCGAGCATCACCATCGAGGCGTAGCCGGCAGGGAGCTGCGGAGCCTCGTCGCAGGAGAGCAGGGTCTGGTAGCGCTTGCCCGGATTGGCGTGGTGGTCACTGTGTCGCTGCAAGTGGTACAGAAATATGTTGGTGCAGATCCTGTCGCTGTTCCAGCTGTGGCGGGGCGAGCACCGAACGTATCTGCCGCGATCGTTGGTTTCCCGGAGCAGGGCGTAGTGCTCCACGTAGTTCACCATCTCGAGCAGCACGAATCCGACGACGGCCTGCAACAGCAGGTACGGCGCGATGGACCAGCCGAACACGATCAACAGCGCGCCGAACAGCACCAGACTGAGCAGCCACGTGTGCAGCAGGGCATTGGTCGGGCTTGCGACCGAGCGGCCTTTGCGCCGAAGTCGCTGCGACTCGAGCTTCCATGCGGAGCCGAGGCCCAGAATCGTGCTGCGCGGTACGAAGCTCCACACGCTCTCGCCCAGTCGTGCGCTCGCGGGGTCGTCGGGCGTCGCCACTCGAACGTGGTGTCCGCGATTGTGTTCGACGAAGAAGTGCCCGTACAGCGTCTGAGACAGGGCGATCTTGGCCAGCCACCGCTCGTGCTGCTCGATGCGGTGGCCCAGTTCGTGGGCCGCGTTGATGCCGGTACCTGCCACCAGACCGACTGTGACCGCGAGGCCGATCTTGTCCACCACGCTCAGATCGCCGTACGCCCACATCCAGCAGGCGACGAAGAGCCCGACGAACTGAACGGGCAGGAAGAGGTACGTACACCACCGGTAGTACCGGTCGTTCTGCAGCTTTTCACTGGCCGAAGCATCCGGATTGTGCCCGTCCTCGCCTGCGATCACGTCGATCACCGGAATGATCACGAAGAACACCAGCACGCCGCTCCACCAGAACAGCGGCATGCCCGTCCAGTAGACCAACTGCGACGGCAGCAATGCCGACGCCGGGGCCAGCAGCCCCAGCATCCATAGATATCGTTTGTTGTCCTGCCAGCGAACCGACCGCTCACTGGCCTTCGAATCCCGCCCCCCGAAAGCGACACCCGAACCCTCCAACGAAGGAATTCGGCCGTCCACACTCACTGTTGCAACACCCTCTCATCGAACTTTTTGAGTCCTCCAAGTCTGTTTTCGAGGGTATAACATTCCAGCGGTTTGATGTGACGCTATCTAAATTGAGCGGAAAGTTCCTGGTCGGAACGCGAGTCGGTGCATCCGCGTCGCCGATGCCGGGGTCAGTTCCCCGACCTGTCGGTACGAGCCTTCTCGGCTTCCCGCAGTCCCATCACCGAGTGCCGCCTGCTGTACACGACGTAGATGACGACACCGGCAGCCATCCAGACCAGGAAGCGCAGCCATGTTTCGACCGACAGGTTCAGCATCAACCACAGGCACGCGAGGACCGCGAGGATCGGCACCAGGGGAACCCAGGGAACGCGGAAACCACGCTCGAGGTCGGGTCGAGTTCGGCGTAGTACCAGAACCCCGGCAGAGACCAGCACGAACGCGAACAGCGTGCCGATGTTCACCATCTCCTCCAGCGTGCCGAGCGGAACGAAAGCGGCGAGCAGGCCGACGATGACACCGACCAGAATCGTCGTTCGGACCGGCGTGCCCTTCTTTCCGGTGTGTGCCAATGCACGCGGCACCAGTCCGTCTCGCGACATCGCGAACAGCACCCGGGTCTGCCCGAGCATCAACACCATCACCACGGTCGTCAGACCGGCGAGTGCGCCGAACGAGATGATGTTCTTGGCCCAAGTCAGTCCGTTGAGCTCGAATGCGGTCGCCAGCGTGGAACTGTCACCGGCCAGATCCGTGTACTTGACCATCCCGGTCAGAACCAGAGTGACGGCCACGTACAGCACGGTGACGATCGCGAGCGACCCGAGGATTCCGCGGGGAAGTGCCTTCTGCGGTTCCTTGGTCTCTTCGGCGGTCGTCGCCACCACGTCGAATCCGATGAAGGCGAAGAACACCAGGGACGCCGCGGCCAGCAGTCCGTACCAACCAAATGTGCTGCCTCCCGCGCCGGTGACGTACGAGAGCAGAGATTGATGCAGTCCCTCGCCCGTGGATCCCGGTTCCGACGGCGGAATGTAGGGGTCGTAGTTGGCGACCTTGATGTAGAAGGCTCCGAGTACGACGACGAACAGCACGACGATCACCTTGATCGCGGTGATGACCAGCGACACCCGCGAGGACAACTTGGTGCCCGATGCGATGAGCACCGTCAGGACCACCACGATCAGCAGTGCACCCCAATCGAAGTTCAGTGAACCGATCTCGAGCACCGGAGCGGCCGTACCGAGCAGATCGCCCAGATAGAGCGACCACGCCTTCGCCACCACCGCGGCTGCGAGGCCGAACTCGAGGATGAGATCCCATCCGATGATCCAGGCGATGAACTCACCGAACGCCGCGTACGAGAACGTGTACGCGCTTCCGGCCACGGGCACCGTCGACGCGAACTCCGCGTAACACAGCGCCGCGAGGCCGCAGGCGATGGCCGCGAGCACGAAGGCCAACGACACTGCCGGTCCCGCAACGTTTCCGGCGGTCCGCGCGGTCAGGGTGAAGATGCCGGCACCGACGGCGACGGCAACACCGAACACGGTCAGATCCCAGGATCCGAGTTCTTTCCGGAGCTTGGTGTCCGGTTCGTCGGTGTCCTGGATCGACTGCTCGATCGATTTGGTCCGGAACCAACCCGTCGTGCGTGGGGTCTTCGCGGGCCGGTCTGCTCTGGTCATCGGGTCTCCGTATCGCCACTTCACATCTGTCGACGGATCACCGAACTCATCCGTCACTTCGATTCACTGTGGCATCAGACTATAGCCTCCGGGCGGACCGTTCGCACAATTACGCAGTCCGAAACCGCAAGCGGCGCAACGATGACCGAATTGCCCGATCTACACGCGTCCGACGGAGGCCACGAACACCTCGGCCTCGCCCGACTCGGCGGTCACGGTGACGGATTCGTCTGCAGCGGGTATCCAGGCGGAGCTGCCCTGCGGCACCGTCAGCCCGAACTGGGTGCCCTTCGTGGCGGCCACGACGGTGCCACTCGTACACAGCAGGATTCTCGGGCCGGAGCCGGGCACGGCGACCGTCTCCCCCGCCGCCACCGCAGTCCGGCTCAGCGCGAATTCGGGTGCAGGCGTGGAATACATGTAGGTCGGTCGATCGTCGGCACCCGGGGTGATGGGCGAAAGATCGGCCGGCTCGAAATCCAACACGCGCAGCAGTTCCGGGACATCGACATGCTTGGGTGTCAGTCCGCCGCGCAGCACGTTGTCGGAGTTCGCCATGATCTCCACACCCGTCCCGCGCAGATACGCGTGCAGGTTTCCGGCGTCGAGGTACAGGCCCTGGCCAGGAGTCAATGTCACCCGATTGAGCAGCAGCGCCGCGAGCACTCCGGCGTCACCGGGATACGACTCCCCGAGCTCGAGCAGAGTTCTGGCCTCGGCGGCGAATCGTCCACCGTCCGAGCGTGCAGGACCGGAAAGATAGTCGATGCACCCCTGGGCGACCGCAGGCAGGATGTCGTCCAATGCCTGCCCGGGCAACGTGATCCACGAGGTGAACACCGTGCGCAGCCCGGAAGCATCGGGCTGAGCGGCCAGCAGGGTTCGATACCCGCCCAAGGCGGGGACGGCCAACGCGTCGAGCAGTTCGACGGTGTCGGTGGGCCGCCGGAAACCCGCCAACGCCTCGAACTCCGTGAGTGCGACGATCAGTTCGGGCTTGTGGTTCGGATCCCGGTAGTTCCGTACCGGTGAATCGATGGGGACACCCGCGGCGTTCTCGCGAGCGAAGCCTTCACGGGCCTGAGCGCTGCTGGGATGCGCCTGCAGAGACAACGGCTCTTCTGCGGCAAGCAGTTTCAGCAGATACGGCAGGCGTGACTCGAAATGTTGCGCGGAGCCGCCCAGGTGAGTGCCCGGATCTCCGTCGATCAGCGTGAGCAGTGGCGTACTGCCGCCCTCGTGCACCACGTGCGCGGAGTCGGCCGGATGAGCTCCGAGCCAGATCTCGGCCTCGGGATGATCGGACGGCACCGGTCGGCCTTGAATTCGAGCCAGTGCTGTTCGCGAACCCCATGCGTAGGACCGAACCGCGCCTCGCAAGAGCTGCACTAGCTACCGCCCATCAACAGCAGATACGCGGCAGTGGTGTCCAACCGCGTCGCCAACACGGACATCGTGTCGAGCACCGAGAGTCTATCCGGATCCGGTGCCGGTGCGGGGTTGTCGAATTCGGATCTCGCGCGGTCGCCGCCGAACAGCGCTTCACTCGAATCGGCGAGCAACAACTCCGATTCCGGAACACCGGCAATTCGTCGTTCGGTCATCGCCCGATCGGCGTCCGAGGCCACCACGACGACGCGCATCGGCAGCGCCGGTGGCGGCCCGTCGAGCTGCTCGTCGTGAAAGAACGAGTCGAATGTCTGTGGTGTGCGCGACGATTCGACAACCGACGCCCGGATGGACGCGGCAATGACGTCGCCCAACTCCCCCGCACCGACGACGACACCCGCCACCCGCAGCAGCACCTCGCTGCCGTGCCGAGCCACCTCGACTGCGGCGGGACTGGCCCCGGTCAGCACCACCCGCCGACCGTTCAACCCACTGGCGAGGGCCTTGGCCGGATTGTGGAACATCTCGTTGGACGGGCTGTTTCGTACCGCTTCCGCGTCGAGCAGGTCCGCAAGTCGAGACAAATTGGGCAGCAACGTCTTCCATGATCCGCCGGCAACCGCCCCGAGTACGGCCACGAAGGCCGCGAGGTAGCGCATCAGAGCATTGTGGTCACGGACTGCGATTCGCGGCGGAAGCCACATGACTCTGGCTCCCCGGACGGCGCGCAACGGCCCCTCCTCCGGGGCGACCACGACGACTTCGGCCCCACGCCGGGCTGCCGCGTCCACCGACTCGGCCAGTCGCGGATCCCCGGCGTCGTCGCCCGCCACCACCACCACGTCGAGAGGGCCGATCCACGGCGGGGTTCCGGTGCTTCGGACCAGGGGCACCCCCAGGCGATCACCGAGCGCGGCGACGAGCAGTGACGCCGCCCGGCTGCTCCGCCCGTCGCCGGTCACGATCACCACGCTTCGGGGACGCAGATCGGCCAACCGCTCCAGGACCGACTCGTCGACCGCGGTCGCGACGGCGCGCACCTGCGCGCCCGCCAGCGCTGCGCTGCGCAAGGAGCCCTCACGATCGGCTGCGATGAGAGCATCCGAATCGTCGAGATCGACCAGAGACGACACTG
The DNA here is from genome assembly GCF_033042225.1 of Rhodococcus cercidiphylli. Taxonomy (NCBI): domain Bacteria; kingdom Bacillati; phylum Actinomycetota; class Actinomycetes; order Mycobacteriales; family Nocardiaceae; genus Rhodococcus; species Rhodococcus cercidiphylli. The sequence goes on along the minus strand of NZ_JAWLKE010000001.1, from coordinate 82,743 downwards.
CCGTCATGGCTGCGACACCTCCCCTTACGTCACCCTGCGCGAAACCGCTGTATACCCACTCATGAACCCTCGGTAACCACTATTCCAGTCCGGCGCGAACGATGCTCAATATCTCTGTCGAAAGCGCATCGACGTCCGCTCCGGTGCGTGCTTCGACGTTCAGCCGGAGCAGCGGTTCGGTGTTCGAGGCTCGGAGGTTGAACCAGGCACCGTCGGCCAGATCGACCGTCACCCCATCGAGTCGGTCGATGCCGGCAGTCCGATCGGCGAATGCCGCCAGGACCGCCTCGGTGCGTTCGGCGGCGTCGTCGACGGTCGAGTTGATCTCGCCCGATGCACTGTAGGTCTCGTAGCTGGCCATCATTTCCGACAGCGGACGGTCCTGTGCTCCGAGTGCGGCGAGAACGTGCAGCGCGGCGAGCATGCCGGAGTCTGCACCCCAGAAGTCACGGAAGTAGTAGTGCGCGGAGTGCTCACCGCCGAAGATCGCCCCGGTGTCGGCCATCTGCTGCTTGATGAAGGAGTGCCCCACTCGGGTACGAACCGGTGTGCCACCGAGCTCGGTGACCAATTCCGGAACCGCGCGTGAGGTGATCAGATTGTGGATGACCACCGCGCCCGGTTCCTTGGCCAGTTCCCGCTCGGCCACCAGGCAGGTGACTGCGGACGGCGAGACCGGGTCGCCCTTCTCGTCGACGACGAAGCACCGATCCGCGTCGCCGTCGAAGGCGAGTCCGATGTCGGCACCGGTCTCGACGACGAAACGCTGCAGATCCACCAGGTTCGCCGGATCGAGCGGATTGGCCTCGTGATTGGGAAAGCTGCCGTCGAGCTCGAAGAACAGCGGCTCGATCGTCACCGGCAACGGCCCGAACACCGCGGGCACCGTGTGACCGCCCATTCCGTTTCCGGCGTCGACGGCGATCTTCATGGATCCGATTCCCGACAGATCGACCAGGTCTCGGACGAACTGCGCGTATTCGTCGAGCACATCTCGCGATGTCGCTGTTCCGGACGGCCCGTCGAACTCCGGTACCCCGTCCACCAATTCGGCTTTGACCGTGGCCAGGCCGGTGTCCTGGCCCACCGGCTTGGCACCGGCGCGGCAGAGCTTGATCCCGTTGTACTTCGCCGGATTGTGACTGGCGGTGAACATCGCTCCCGGGCAATCGAGCATGCCGGAGGCGAAGTAGAGCTGGTCCGTCGACGCCAGCCCGATGTGCACCACGTCGAGGCCCTGAGCGGTGACGCCGTCGGCGAACGCCCGTGACAGTGCGGGCGAGGAATCACGCATGTCGTGGCCGATGACGACCGAGCGCGCGGCCCCTACCTCGTCGCGAACCAGTCGCGCGAACGATGCACCGACGTCACGCACGAACGCCTCGTCGATCTGTTCACCTACGACGCCACGGACGTCGTATGCCTTGATGACGGCGTTGACGGACTCTGCGGTTCGGGCCACGAAGATTCTCCTGGTGATCGTTCTTGACGACGCCGCACATCGGCGTCGGAAATCGAGCGTCGGTAGCGGTGCGATCCACACCGAGTATCGGCATACCGCAGCTGTCCGTTTCGGTCCTGCTCGTCGAACCTTGCCAGACGGCAGACGGACCGGCCAGTCGGACCGGCGCACACCACACTCGGTGTGCTCGGGCTGCTCAGGACGTGGGGTCGGGAAGAACTCGAAGGTGCCCGCGCCTGCCCGTTCGGACGGCCGGAGCGGATCGGCGTTCGGTGTCGGACGGCCGTGAGCTCGAGCGGTCGGAGCTCTCGCGGTCCTCGGACCGGACGCGATCGCCGCGGCCGGCCTCGCGGACGGCCTCGGCCAGAGCCGTCAGGTCGTCCTCGTCGGGGCTCGACGTAGAGTAGCCGCCTTCGTAACGCACCAGTTCCCAGCCCTTGGGAGCGGTGGTGGTCGACGCATGTACCTCGCACAGATCCCAGGAATGCGGTTCGTCGACTGTGGCCAGCGGCCCGACGACCGCGGTGGAATCGGAGTAGACGTATGTGAGCGTCGCAACGGCAGAACGGTTGCAACCAGGCCTGCAGCAGCCACGCAGTGATCTCACGAGTGCAGAGTATCCGGTGGGTGCAACCGACCGAACGACCGACACACCGGACGAGCGCGATAACCTCCCCCTATGCCTCGATTCTCATCCGCGCGCAGGATCACCTCTCGGTCCGTGGCCCGGCACGGACGCGGCGTCCGCGGACCGGTTCTGCCCGAGGACATCCCGGCCAGGCGCTCACGAGCGGAGAAGTTCGACCGGCTGGTGCTCGAAGCGTTCGCGCGGATCGATCATCGATGGCACGAGAAGCTCTCGAAGCTCGACATCGCCGTGGACGAGGTACCCAAGATCAGGGCGTTGGACCCGGAATCGGTGACGTGGCCACCCGAGGTGGTGGCGGAGGGTCCGGTACCGCTCTCGCGACTGGTACCAGCAGGCATCGACAAGCGCGGAGAGACGACACGCGCCAGGGTGGTGCTGTTCCGGCGGCCGCTCGAGCGGCGGGCGAAGCACCCGGAGGACTTGGAAGATCTGTTGTTCGAGGTTCTGGTGGAGCAAGTGGCCACGTACCTCGGCATCGACCCCGACGAGGTCGACCCGGCCGGGGTGTGAACGATCCGTGCGGTTCCGATCACCGAGACCGAACGAAACCGCTCAGCCGATTCCGCGCTTGAGCCTGCGACGCTCGCGCTCGGACAGCCCGCCCCAGATACCGAATCGCTCGTCGTTGGCGAGCGCGTACTCGAGGCACTCGTCCTTGACCTCACAGCCGAGGCAGATGCGCTTCGCCTCGCGGGTGGAGCCACCCTTCTCCGGGAAGAAGGCCTCGGGATCGGTCTGCGCACACAGAGCGCGCTCCTGCCACTGATCCTCGATCTCCTCGAACATCTCGTCGAAACCCGCGACGAGACTGAGGAACGGCTTGGCCGGGGGAACCGACTCGGCAACGAAGGGCATCGAGTCGACGTCGGAATCGGAATCGAGTTCTGTGTCGGAATCCGAGTCCAGTTCGGCGTCGACGACATCGACGTCGTTGTCGGACTCGTCCGTTCGGCCGACGTACGCAGAACCCGCGTCGATCGAGACGCTCGAATCTGCGCCGATGCCGGACTCGGTTTGCGGCGCGTCGTCGACAGCGCTGAGATGTGCAGTGGGTCCGCCCCGCTGATCACGTGTCACGTGCTGGTCATACATCGCTTCCGCCTCCTCACCTGTGGTAGCGCAGATACTTTCGGTCCTCGTGTTCTCGAATACCTTGCCCCGCGCCGGTATTCGATCGAGCTGGTCCAACGTGCCGATCCGACTCTCGACCTCTACTCGACGTCCAGTCAGGGACGAACAGGAAGGGAACGAGTGTTCGAAACCAGGTTCGCTGCAATCGAACTCGTGTTGCGAACACCGAATGACATACCTGTGATTAGACACGTCCAGGTGTGTCGCGGTCAAGCCGATCGCACAAATCCAATACCATCACATGCCCGAAATCGGCGCTCTCCCCGGATCGAAGCCCGTCCCGTGCGTGTCGCATCGGTTCTCCCGGTCACAAACGGTCCCCGCGGACGTCGGCCCACGGGTGGGCGCTCACCCCGCACCACCGCAACCCCATTAGGCTCGCGTGTTGTGAAAGTTACTGTTCTGGTCGGTGGCGTCGGTGGCGCTCGGTTTCTGCAGGGTCTGAAAACCTTGTTCGGCGACGAGCCCGAGCACGAGATCACCGCCGTGGTCAACGTCGGTGACGACGTGTGGATGCACGGTCTTCGCATCTGCCCGGATCTCGACACGTGCATGTACACCCTCGGCGGAGGAATCGACACCGAGCGAGGCTGGGGGCGCATCGCGGAGACCTGGAACGCTCGGGACGAGTTGGCGGCCTACGGTGCCGATCCCGACTGGTTCGGACTCGGCGACCGTGACATCGCCACACACCTGATCCGCAGTCGTATGCTGCGCACCGGCTTTCCGCTGTCCGCCGTCACCGAAGCGCTGTGCAACCGTTGGCAACCCGGAGTTCGGCTCCTGCCCGTCACCGACGACCGCTCCGAGACCCACGTCGTCGTCACCGATCCGGACGACCCGACCGGGGAGCAGCAGCGCGCAATTCACTTCCAGGAGTGGTGGGTTCGGTACCGCGCACAGATCCCGACCCACAGCTTCGCCAACATCGGAGCCGAACAGGCAACTCCGGCACCGGGAGTCGTCGAGGCGATCGCCGAGGCCGACGCCGTCGTCCTCGCTCCGTCCAACCCGGTGGTGAGCGTCGGTGCGATCCTCGCGGTGCCGGGTATCCGCGGGGCGCTTCGCACGACGGCCGCCAAGGTGGTCGGCCTCTCCCCCGTCGTCGACGGTAAGCCGTTGCGCGGCATGGCCGACGAGTGCCTGTCCGTCATCGGAGTGGAGACCACGGCGCAGGCGGTGGGCCGTCACTACGGAAGCCGAAGCGGTACCGGCATTCTCGACGCATGGCTGGTGCACACCACCGATACGGCGGTCGTCGACGGGGTGGACGTGCAGTCGGTTCCGTTGCTGATGACCGACCCCGAGACCACAGCGGTCATGGCCCGAACCGCTCTGCGCGCAGCCGGACTCGACCTGTGACCGACACTCGCGATACCGATTCGCTCCGGTCGGCACCCGAGGATCACGCTCCGGGCGGCTCGATCGAGATACTGCCGGTGACCGGCCTCCCCGAGTTCCGGCCGGGCGACGATCTGGCCGCGACCGTTGCGGACCGAGCGCCGTGGTTGCGTGACGGAGACATCCTGATCGTCACCAGCAAGATCATCTCGAAGGTCGAGGGCCGTCTGGTGCAGGCACCTCGCGATGCGGACGAGCGAGATGCCGCCCGCAGAGTCCTCGTGGAACGGGAAGCCGTGCGCATCGTCGCACGCAAGGGCCGAACCCTCATCACCGAGAACCGACTCGGCATCGTGCAGGCCGCGTCGGGAATCGACGGCTCCAACGTCGACGGAGGCGAACTGGCGCTGCTTCCCGAGAACCCCGACGCCAGTGCCGCCGCGCTCCGCACTGCGCTCGGCGCGCTACTGGGCGTGACGGTCGCCGTGGTCGTCACCGACACGATGGGACGGGCGTGGCGGATCGGCCAGACCGACGCCGCCATCGGTGCGGCGGGCCTGGGCGTCGTACATGCGTATGCCGGAGCCGAGGACGGTCAGGGAAACCAGCTCGTGGTCACCGAGGTCGCGATCGCCGACGAGCTCGCGGCCGCAGGCGATCTGGTGAAGGGGAAGCTCGGCGGAGTTCCGATCGCGGTCGTGCGCGGACTGACCCCCGTCGACGACGGTTCCACCGCGGCGACGCTTCTGCGCGGCGGCGAGGACGACCTGTTCTGGCTCGGTACCGCCGAGGCACTCGATCGCGGTCGACGCGAGGCGCTGCTGCGCCGACGCTCGGTGCGCTCGTTCACCGACGAACCGGTCGATCCCGACGCCGTTCGTGCGGCCGTTGCCGATGCCCTCACCGCCCCGGCCCCGCACCACACCCGTCCGGTTCGATTCGTCTGGGTCAGAACCCCTGCCGTCCGGCGTCGACTGCTCGAGACGATGCGAGAGCAATGGCGAGCCGACCTGGCCGGCGACGGGCTGAGCGAGGAGCGGATCGCTGCGAGACTGAGCCGCGGCGATATCTTGTTCGACGCCCCGGAAATCGTGATCCCGTTCTGCGTGCCCGACGGCGCGCACTCGTACCCCGACGAGAGGCGTCGAACCGCGGAGGACACGATGTTCACCGTGGCTGTCGGTGCGGCCGTGCAGGGGTTGCTCGTCGCCCTCGCGGTGCGTGAACTGGGCAGCTGCTGGATCGGTTCCACCATCTTCGCCGCCGATACCGTGCGCGCCGAACTCGGCCTGCGCGCGGATTGGAAAGCCATGGGAGCCATCGCAATCGGGCATCCCAGCGAATCACTGACCGTCCGGGATCCCGTGGTTCCCGGGTCGTCACTGGTGGAGCTCTGACGTGTCGGCGTCGACTCTGTGGCACTCGGCCGCAACGACACTCGACCGATGGGCACCGTCGGACTCGGGCGAGGAATCGCTGCGGCACACGATGCTGGCGTTTCTCGACAGCAACCCGGACGCCTGCCTGCGGGCCAACGAGGCCGGCCATTTCACCGCGTCCTCGTTGGTGCTCGACACCTCGGGTACCCATGTGCTGCTGACCCTGCATCCGAAGGTCGGTCGGTGGATTCAACTCGGCGGGCACTGCGAACCGTCGGACGAGACGGTTGTCGACGCAGCGCTACGGGAGGCCACCGAGGAATCCGGGATCGCCGATCTGACGGTCGACCCGATCATGCTCTCCGCGCACACGCATCCGATCACCTGCTCGCTCGGTAAGCCGACGCGGCACCTCGACCTGAGGTTCTTGGTCCGGGCCCCGGACGGAGCGCGAGCAGTCCGCAGCGAGGAATCGACGGATCTGCGCTGGTGGCCGGTCGATGCTCTGCCCGACGACGCCGAGCGCGAGACGATCGACCACCTCGTCTCGCTCGCCGCGCGTCGCCGGTAGGGACCGCCTGGGTCAGACGTCGGTGGAGAAGCGGACTCCACCGTCGGGCAACTTGACGCCGGGCCACACGCGCGCGCCGCGGAGCAACTCGCAGCGGGCTCCGATGTCGGCACCGTCGCCGATGACCGCGTCGCGCACCAGAGCGCGGGGTCCGATACGAGCACCGAAGCCGAGAATCGATCGCTCGACGACGGCACCCGCTTCGACGACGGCACCGTCGAACACGACGGCTCCGTCGAGGCGCGCTCCCGCTCCGATCTCCGCACCGCGTCCGACGACCGTTCCACCGATCAGCAGTGCGCCCGGTGCCACTCCCGCGCTCGGATGTACGAGCGATTCGCCGCGATCTCCGTGCAGCGCAGGCGACGGCGCAATGCCGCGAACCAGATCGGCCGAGCCCTTGACGAAGTCCTCGGGTGTTCCCATGTCGCGCCAGTACGCACTGTCGACGTGTCCGTAGACCTTCTTGCCCTCGGCGAGCAAGGCCGGGAACACTTCTCGCTCCACCGACACCGGACGGCCGGCCGGAATGGATTCGATGATCTCGCGCTTGAACACGTAGCAACCGGCGTTGATCTGATCGGTCGGCGGATCCTGCGTCTTTTCGAGAAACGCTGTCACTCGGCCGGATTCGTCGGTCGGCACGCAGCCGAACGCGCGCGGGTCGCCGACACGAACCAGGTGCAACGTGACATCGGCATCGGTGTTCCGGTGCGTGTCGAGGACCGCGGTCAGATCGGTGCCGCCCAGGACGTCGCCGTTGAAGACCATGACGTTGTCCGCGCGCAGGCGCGGAAGTACGTTCCTGATGCCGCCACCGGTTCCGAGCGGTTCGGTCTCGAAGACGTACTCGAGGTCGATGCCCATCGAGGATCCGTCCCCGAAATGCTGCTCGAAGACTTCGGCTTTGAACGACGTTCCGAGGACGACGTGCTCGATACCCGCGGCCTTGATGCGCGCCAGCAGGTGCGTGAGGAACGGCAGCCCTGCGGTGGGGAGCATCGGCTTGGGTGCCGAGAGTGTCAGCGGCCGGAGCCGAGTTCCCTTGCCGCCGACCAGGATGACTGCGTCGGTACGTGCGGCGACCGATGTGGGACTATCCGGCATGTCCAGCCTCTGTTCTCTCGTCCGATTCTCGTCCGTCAACTGCTCGCGCCCGAAGCGCCGAGGCCACAACGATCTTCGAACGAAGACCGAGACCGCCACGCAGGGCCCATCGTAAGGGAGCCTGCCACGTTCGGTCGTGTCGATCGGCCTGGAAGCGGTACGCACTGGTGTGATGTGCGGGCAACATCACTTCCGGATGCCGTCCTGCCGCATGGCCTTTCGAGTGGGTCACCTCGACGTCGGGAACGTAGACGTTGTGCCAGCCCGCTCTGCCCAGCCGGTCGCCGAGATCCACGTCCTCCATGTACATGAAGTAGCGCGAGTCGAATCCGCCGATGGAATCGAACGCCGAACGCCGCAGCAGCAGACAGGATCCCGACAGCCACCCCACCGGCCTCTCGCTGACGGTCTCGTTCTCCTGGCGATACCGCCGAGTCCACGGGTTCGTCGGCCAGAGCTTGCCGAGCACCGCGTGACCCGCACCGGACGTGAGATCGGGTACCGACCGTGCCGACGGGTACCGCGAGCCGTCGGGCTCGCGAATGAGCGGTCCGAGGGCACCTGCCCGTGGCCACCGCGCCGCTGCGTCGAGCAGACCGTCGAGCGATCCGGGATGCCACCGCACGTCCGGATTGGCCACGACGACGAACTCGATGTCGGGGTCGATCTCGGCCACCGCGCGATTGACCGCTGCGCCGTAGCCGATGTTCGCGCCGGTTCGCAGCAACTCGGCCTCCTCGAACGCGACCTCGGCTGCCTCGGGCGCGCCGTCGACCGAGCCGTTGTCCGCCATGATCACCCGAAGGGGCCGCGTCGTCGCCTCACGTAGAGACGTCAGGAACTGGTCAAGGTATTCGCCGGGTGAATAGGTCACCGTCACCACGGCCAGCTCGGAACTCACGCGGGCAAGACTAGCCCGATCTCGCGTCGAACCCTCATGTCGACTGCGTCAAGGCTGCTGTCAACGCATCCGACCACGGCCGCGCCGGGGTCAGGCCGGCATCGACCCACGCCGTCGGTGAGAGCACCGAGTACGCGGGCCGAGGGGCCGGAACCACGTATTCGGCGCTCGAGCACGGCTCGACTCGCTCGGGATCGGCACCGATCCCCGCGAACACCGCGCGTGCGAGGTCGAACCAGCTGGCCTGCCCCGCATTGGTGAAGTGCAGCGTTCGTCCGCGCACAGCAGGGTCGGCTTCGATCTCGAGCAGGCCCGACGCCAGATCCAGGGCGAACGTGGGCGAACCGATCTGATCGTTCACCACGGAGATCGTTTCGCGCTCGCCTTCGAGTCGGCGCATCGTGGTCACGAAATTCTTGCCCGTGTTGTCGTACACCCAGGCGGTCCGCACGACCACGGCCTCGGGCAGCTCCTCGTGCACAGCGAGCTCGCCTGCGAGCTTGGTGCGTCCGTACGCCGACTGCGGTGCGGTCTTCGCATCGACCTCGTACGGTTCGGTTGCTGTGCCGTCGAACACATAATCGGTGGAGACGTGGATCAACCGGGCTCCGACACGCCCGCAGGCGCGCGCGAGATTTCGAGGGCCGTCCGCGTTGACCGCCGAGGCTCGGTCCTCGTCGGTCTCGGCGGCATCGACGGCGGTGTAGGCAGCGCAGTTGATCACCGTTGCCCCCGCGCTCACCGCGGCGTTCACGGCGTCGGGGTCGGTGATGTCCAGGTCGGCGGACGAATATCCGAACACCTCGACTCCGTCACCTCGTTCGGCGGCCAGAGACATCACTCGGCGGCCCAACTGGCCGTGTGCACCGGTCACCACGATCGCATTCACGGTTGCCAAGTGTGGCACGCCGCGTTCGCTTCGGCGAGGCAGCGACCGGTGACAAGTAACCTTCGAACGGCGGGGGGAGAACAAAGAAGTAGGCAGGTTTCAGGCCGGCCGGAAACGAGAGAGGGTCGTCACGGTGCCACGAGATCCAGGCACGCCCGGAGGTGAGCGCACTCCCCCGCCGAGGCGGAGCGCTCCCCGGCGATCCGACGATCCCCTAGCGCGCACCTCGGGACGCTCCAGCGAGCGCGAGGGTGCCGCCCACCGATACGTCGACGACGAACACCGCGAAGAACGCCGCACCGGAGAACGCAGACATGGCGCTCCCAGCGAACGCGCGACCAGATCGCGTCGTCCCGATCGGCGAACCCCTCGCGGTGGCGTCGAGCGACCCGGATCCGGCGGCAGGGGCCCTCGGGTCGGCAGTACCCGCTGGCCCGCGACCCACGTCGCGGTCGCAGTGCTCTCGATCCTGGTCCTGCTGGTGACCGGTTTCGCGTGGCGCAGTGTCGACAGCCTGCGCTCCAATATCGCCACCGCGGGTGGTCTCGGTCTCGGCGGAGCCGCCGACGGTGCCGTCGACATTCTGATGGTCGGCACGGACAGTCGTACCGATGCCCACGGCAATGCGTTGTCCCCCGCAGAACTCGCATCCCTCAACGCCGGCGAAGAGGTGGCGTCCAACACCGACACGATCGTGCTGATCCGCGTTCCGAACGACGGTTCGTCGGCCACCGCGATTTCCATTCCGCGGGACTCGTACGTCGAGGTACCCGGTATCGGCATGTCCAAGATCAACGCCGCGTACGGCGCGACCAAGGAGAACAAGCGACTGGAATTGGTCGAGCAAGGGGTGACGGACGCCGATGCCGAATCCCAGGCCACCGAGGCCGGCCGCGAGGCCCTCATCGATTCGGTCGCCAACCTCACCGGCATCACCGTCGATCACTATGCCGAGGTGGGGCTGCTCGGCTTCGTGCTGCTGACCGATGCCGTCGGCGGTGTCGAGGTGTGCCTGAACAACCCTGTGCAAGAACCACTGTCGGGTGCGAACTTCCCCGCGGGCGAGCAGAATCTCTCCGGTTCGCAGGCTCTGAGTTTCGTCCGACAGCGGCACGATCTTCCGCGCGGAGATCTGGACCGCATCGTGCGCCAGCAGGTGTTCATGGCCTCGCTCGTGCGGAGTGTGCTCAGCGCCAAGACGCTGAGCAACCCCGGCAAACTGGGCCAACTCAGCACCGCGGTGCAGCGATCGGTGACTCTCGATTCCGACTGGGACATTCTGCAGTTCGCCACTCGCCTGCAGGATCTCGCCGGCGGCAAGGTCAAGTTCGAGACGATTCCGGCAGTGGACATCAATGCGACGACCGACTACGGCGAATCGATCGTGCAGGTCGATCCCGCTGCGGTGAAGAAGTACGTCGCAGGCCTGCTTGCCGACGGTAATTCGGCGGAGGCCAACACCGAGGATTCGGACGCACCGGCTGTCGATCCGTCGACGGTGACCGTCGACGTCGCGAACGACAGCGGTATCGACGGGCTCGCCAACGGTGTCGCCGGTTCGTTGACGGCGTTGGGGTACGTCGACGGCACCATCGGAAATTACGAGGGCGCGTCGATCTCGGCGAGCCGCATCCAGGCTGCCGATGTGGACAGTGATGCCGCACGCGCCGTCTCGGCAGCGCTCGGCGGACTGCAGATCACCGCGGACGACTCGCTGTCGGCAGATACCGTTCGGGTGGTCCTCGCGAACGACTACGCGGGGCCGGGCTCGGGTCAGGCTGCGACGGCGGAAACCGTTGCTCCCGAGTCGGGTACGGCGGTTCCCGAGGCACCGGCTGCTCCGATCGACGCCGGTTCCGTCGGCCCGATGTGCGTCAACTGATCGGCGTTCGCTCACTGTGTGAATCGGAGTCGTCGAGCGTCATCTAGGGTCGTGGGGTGGCTTCGAATCTGACTCAGACCCTGCTCGACCCGATTCTCGCCGCCGATCCGGCCGGTCCGCGCATCACGTTCTACGACGATGCGACCGGTGAGCGGGTCGAGGTGTCGGCGGTGACCCTCGCGAACTGGGCGGCCAAGACCGCCAATCTGTTGCGCGACGAGTTCGGCTTCGAGGTGGGCGGCAGGGTGAGTGTGCTGTTGCCCGCGCACTGGCAGACGGCTGCGGCACTGCTGGGAATCTGGTGGGCAGGCGGCGAGGTGATTCTCGGGGCCGACGACTCCGCGGACGTAGCGATGGTGTCGGGTGATCGGCTCGACGAGGCTCCCGACACAGAAGAGGTGCTGGCCTTCTCGCTCGACGCCTTCGGCAAGGCGGTCCCCGATCTGCCGATCGGGATGACCGACTACGCGACGTCGGTGCGGGTGCACGGCGATCAGTTCAGGGTCGCGGGTTCCGGGAGCGCAGCCGCGGCGCTGGACGGACGTTCGGTGGACGAGGTTCTCGCGGCCGCTGGTGAGCGAGCCGCCGCACGGTCCTGGACGGCCTCGGACCGGGTCATGTCCAGCGCGTCCTGGACCACAGCCGACGAGCTGATCGACGGTCTGCTCTCGGTACTCGTCGTGGGGGCGTCACTGGTTCAGGTGGCACATCCGGACAAGGAGAAGTCGCAGCGGCGCGCCGAGACCGAGAAGGTCACCGGCAATTTTGCTCAGCCGGGCTGACGGTAGCCGCCGTCGGCGAGTCCGGCCTCGATCTCGTACTTGTTCGCCGGGCCCCTATGTCGCGCTTCTTCGGCGAGGTAGCGGAACGGGAAGGTGAGCCCGAAGTTCGCCCATTGGTCTGCATGGACGGCCTCGTGTCGCAGTACCCGACGGGCGGTGTTGCCCTTCGTCAGGTAGGCACCGCCGAATGTCGTTCCGCCGCGGCCGAATCCGCCACGCAGACCGGTGCACACGAACAGGGAGAATTCGTCGTCGAAACGCGCCGTACCGCGCCAGAGTCGGGCATAGAACAGCGCCAGCCGCGTCACCAGCATGGACTGCCGACTACCGCGACCGGCGCGCCGGATCTGCTCGCTCCGTGACACGGCTGCGCTCACCCGAGCAGAGTGGTGCGCAGAGCTTTGTCCTTCTCGAGCACCATGGCTTCGAGTGAGGCCTGGAACGCGGACATCCGTTCTTGCAGAGCCGGATCGGAGGCACCGAGAATCCGGACCGCGAGCAACCCTGCGTTGCGTGCACCCCCGATGGAGACCGTGGCCACGGGGACTCCGGCGGGCATCTGAACGATCGAGAGCAGCGAGTCCATACCGTCGAGGTACTTCAGCGGCACCGGCACTCCGATGACCGGCAACGGCGTCGCCGACGCGACCATGCCGGGCAGGTGGGCCGCTCCCCCGGCCCCGGCGATGATGACGCGGATCCCGCGGCCTGCGGCCTCGCGGGCGTAGTCGAGCATGCGCTGCGGGGTGCGGTGCGCGGATACGACGCCTACCTCGAAGCGAATTCCGAACTCCGCGAGCGCTTCTGCCGCGGCTTCCATCGTCGGCCAGTCGGAGTCGCTGCCCATGATCAGGCCGACTGCTGGGCCTGAGTCGATCGTGTTGTCAGTCATCGTGCGGGTCCCATCCGTCGGTCCATTCGGCGTGCGACATCCAGTGCGCTGCGCGCTCGGCTCGCTCGCGCACCGAGGCCACGTAGGCGGGGTCGGCGAGCGAACCCGACTGCGCGCCCAGGATGTTCACGTGTCCGATCTTGCGATCCTTGCGCTCGCCCTTGCCGTACAGATGCACCTTCGCATCGGGCATGCGGGCGAACAGGTGATGCAGCCGCTCGTCCATCGTCATCTCGGGGGCCTGCGGCGCGCCCAGAATGTTGGCCATGACCGTCAGCGGAGCGAGTGGATCGGTGTCACCGAGCGGGTAGTCCAGTACTGCACGTAGGTGCTGCTCGAACTGCGAGGTGCGGCACCCGTCCATGGTCCAGTGACCGGAGTTGTGGGGTCGCATGGCCAGTTCGTTGACCAGGAGCTTGCCGGAGGTGGTCTCGAACAGTTCGACCGCGAGGTCTCCGACCACGCCGAGCGCACCTGCGATGTCGAGGGCAAGCCTGCCTGCGAACGTGGCCACGTCCTCGTCGAGGTCGGGAGCCGGTGCCAGCACCACCGCGCACTGGCCGTTGCGCTGCACTGTCTGCACCACGGGCCACGCGGCTCCCTGGCCGAACGGTGATCGTGCCACCATCGCCGACAGCTCACGGCGCATGGCCACCTTCTCCTCCACCATGAGCGGTACACCCAGGTCGAGTTGTGCGGTGACGATCTCCTCGGCTTCCTCGGCGTCGGCGGGCATCCACACTCCACGCCCGTCGTAGCCGCCGCGCACTGCCTTGAGCACCACCGGCCAACCGTGCTCGTCGCCGAACGCGATCGCGTCCTGCGCCCACGAGACCTCCGCGTAGGCCGGACCGGGCGCGCCCAGTTCGGCGAGCTTGCGACGCATGCGCAATTTGTCCTGGGCGAAGATCAACGCGCTCGGCGGCGGTTGTACGTTGACCCCTTCTGCCACGAGAGTCTCCAGGTGCGCGGTGGGCACCTGCTCGTGGTCGAAGGTGAGCGCATTGGAACCGGTCGCGGCAGTGCGCAGCGCATCGAGGTCGTCGTGGTGGCCGAAGACGACGTCGGGGCTGACCTGAGCTGCCGGCTCGTCGGCACCGGCGGCGAGAACACGAAGGGTCTGTCCGAGTTCGATCGCGGACTGGTGAGTCATGCGGGCGAGCTGACCGCCGCCGATCATCGTCACCACGGGCATTCCGGTCGACGACGGGCGCGCAGCAGTGGGGCGCGGTTCGGTACCTGTCACGGCTCACCATGGTGTCATGTCGCACGCATTCGGTCCGAACCGGCAGTCTCAGGCGAGACGGCGGACTCGGCGAGGACCTGTGGAAACCCTGATGATCGGAGCCTCGGTTCGGCGGAACCGAAATGTGTTTCGTAGACTTCACCGTTGTGCCGACGATCGCAAGCGTGCTCCAGCGCTTACCCACGCCCCTTCGGGACCTCGCGATTCGGCACAGTGAGCTGATCAAGTTCGCCATCGTGGGTGGCACGACGATGATCTTCGACCTCGTCATCTTCTATTCGCTCAGCCTGACGGTGCTCGAGCAGAAGCCGGTGATCGCCAAGATCATCTCGGGTGTACTCGCCACCCTGCTCAGCTACTTCCTCAACCGTGAGTGGGCCTTCAAACACCGCGGCGGACGCGAGCGGCACCACGAGGCACTGCTCTTCTTCGCGATCAGCGGTATCGGTGTGCTCATCGCAGCCGGTCCGCTGTGGATCGCGAACAACGTCTTCGACATCCGCGATACCAGCGAATCCCTGACGACCGTGGTCATCATCGACTTCGTCCTCAACTACATCATCGGCAACCTGTTGCAGATGGCATTCCGGTTCTGGGCACTACGCCGCTTCGCTTTCCCCGAGGACAACGCGCGCACGATCCTGGAAGTGGACGCCGAACGCAACGAGGATCCGACCGACGCAGCGGACGCACTCGACCAACCCTGAGATGCACCGACGCTGAGATGCTCAGCGCGGTTCGCGCCGAGGCACGGCAGGCGACGGTTCCCGCCACGCAGGCAGGAACACCGAGAAGAGTGCCGGGCGGCGTCGCTGCAGTTCCAGACGTCCGCCGTCCGCCTCGATCAGCGCCCGGGCCAGTGCGAGCCCGACACCGGTGGAACCGGCTCCCGAGAATCCGCGGTCGAAGATGTGCGGGGCAAGTTCGTTGTTCACCCCTGGCCCCTCGTCCGAGACCTCGACGCAGACCAGTCTTTCGCGGCGTCCCTCGGTGCTCTCGACGGCCGAGACGGCTCGAACCGCCACCGTGCACGCTCCCTCTCCGTGCACCAGGGAATTGTCGATCAGCACCGAGACCGCTTCGCGCAAGCGCGATCCGGTCACCGAGGCCTTCAGATCCGCGTCGCCCTTGATCGCCAGGGTCCGACCCACGTCCTCGAAGTTTCGCTGCCATTCGACGATGGTTCCTGTCAGTTCCTCGACGACCGAGACCTCGTGCGCGTCGGCCGCGCCGTCACTACGAGAGGATCGAACGAGCTCGTCGATGGCAAGGGTCAGCCGATCCACCTGGTCCATCGCCTCGTTGGCCTCGTCGACCACCGCCGGATCCGGGTGTGTGGAAATCTCGTCCAGACGTAGACGGACAGCGGTGAGGCGACTGCGAAGCTGATGCGAGACATCGGCAACCAACGTGTGCTCACGCTGCAGCCGTCCGGCGATCTCGACGGTGGCCGAGTCCAGAACCTCCGAGACCCGATCGAGTTCGGCGATGCCGTGCCGTCGTGGATCCGGCCTGAAGTCGCCCTCGGCCAGGCGAGCCGCTCGCCGCGCCACATCTTGCAGCGGGTCGGCCAGGCGCTTGGCCGTCACGACGGCCACGACGGTGCCTGCCATCGCAGATGCGAGAACGACGAGCGTCACCGCTCCCAGCGCTTGGCGCTGAAGGGACCGCATGTCGTCGGACGGCACTTCGAGGCGTAGCGAACCCGAGGTACCCATCGACAGCGATTCCACCAGCGGGCGAGGCACGGACGACTGCCCGATGTCCGCGCGCGAGGCGGCATCCTCCGGAGTCGGATAGATGACCACGAGCCGACCGCCCTGCGGGATCGCCAACCGGAGCGAGCCGATGTCGAGTTGCCCCTCGATCAGCCCCGCAGACCCTTCCTGCGAGATGATCTCCGCCGCCATTCGATCCAGGCGTGCCTGCAGGTCGTTGCGGGTGAAATCCTCCACCCACAACCACGCGGTGTACATCAGGGGCAAACCGAGCAGCAACGCCGTCATGACGACGACAGCGAGAATCGAGACCAGAATTCGACGCCGCATCGACCGCTAGTCGCTGTTGATACGGAAGCCGACGCCGCGCACCGTGGCGATGCGACGCTCGGCCACCGGCCCTTCGTCGCCGATCTTGCGACGCAGCCAGGACATGTGCATGTCCAGAGTCTTCGATCCGCGCAACTCTGCGTCGCCCCAGACCTCACGCAGGATCACTTCGCGAGAGACCACTTGGCCCGCATGGTCGAGCAGGACCTTGAGCAGCTCGTATTCCTTGTTGGCGAGAGATATCTCGGTGCCACCGACCAGGACGCGTCGGGCAGCGGGTTCGAGACGGATGGCGCCGACCTCGATCGGGGAATCCTCCCCGGCACCACGGCGGCGGAGCAACGCACGTACGCGGGCCATGAGCTCGGCGAGGCGGAAGGGCTTACCGACGTAGTCGTCGGCCCCGGCGTCGAGGCCGACCACGAAGTCGACCTCGTCGGTGCGTGCGGTGAGCATGAGTACGGCAACCTCGGATCGGTTGGCACGCACCTGCCGACACACTTCGAGGCCGTCCATCCCCGGCAGGCCGAGGTCGAGTATCAACAGGTCGAATTTTCCGTCCAGCGCACGCTGAAGGGTGGCAGGGCCGGTCTGTTCGACGGTCACCGTGTAGCCCTCGCGCCCGAGCGCTCGGGACAGGGGTGCAGCAATGGCTTCGTCGTCTTCGGCAAGCAGCACGTCGGTCACATCGGTCACCCTACGGTTCGAAGGTGAGAACAGCCTGTGTTACCTGCGTTTACCGGCTCGCCAACCGGGCTTGGACTCGCCGGCCGACTCCTCGGGCATCGGCTCGAACGCCGCTTCCCGGCCGTGCACGGGTTCGCGACGGTACTCCATCGAGTCGAATACTTGCTGGTAGAGCAGCGAATGGACGCGTTGTACGTGCGGAATGTCGTCGAACTCGAGTGGGTCGTCCGATGCCGAGGCGATGATCAGCGTGCCGGTCCGCAACATCCGGTCGATCAGTCCGTGTCGAAACTGCACATTGCTGATTCGGCTCATCGGAATGTCGATGCCGGAGTGGGTGAGCACGCCTTGTCTGATCAACACTCGTCGATCGGTGACGATGAAATGCGTGCACTTCCAGCTGATCAGCGGCACCAGGCACCGCCACACGACGATCGCCGACCACAGCACCGCTGTGGCGATCATGGCGGCGTTCGCTGCCGTCGAGTCGAGGCGTGCACTCGCGGCCCCCAGACCGACGCCTGCCAGGCCCGTGACGAGAACGAACGTGACCGACGGCAGGACGAGCATCTTCCAGTGGGGGTGATGATGAAGCAGGAGCTCTTCCTCGTCGGCCAACGCGTCCTGTGGATAACCCACGTGCACTCCTGACTACTCGCTACGACTTCCGTCGAGTCGATATGGTCTCACGCGAGAGGTCGCAGATGAGTGACATCACCGGCGGCCACGGCCAGCACCGACGGGTGATCGGCCCCGGGGTGCTCGACCTCGATCACGATCCGGCCGTGCTCGTCGACGTCGACCGCGGTTCCGACCTTCTCGTCGCCCCCGGGCAGATCGACTCGCACACGCTGCCCGATCGTGCCGCACCTCTCCCGGTACCGGTGGGCGAGGGCGTCGGTGTTCCAGTTCGAGTCGCGCCACGAGTCGACCTCGGCGGCCATCCCCCGCAGAATCGCCCGAACCAACGTGTCGCGGTCGAGAACCGCGGCCCCCTCCAGCGCCAATGACGTCGCCGTGGGTACCGGCAACTCGTCGACGGTCATCGTCACGTTCACCCCGAGCCCGATGACGACAGTGGGCGACGGTCCGTGCGCGGCGACCTCGGCCAGGATCCCCGAGACCTTCTTGCCTCCGATGAGGACGTCGTTGGGCCATTTCAGCCGAGCATCCACTTCACCGACGGTGCGCAACGCGTCGACGAGAGCGATTCCGGTCATGAGCGACACCCAGCCGAGCACGGCGGGATCGATTCCCGGGAACTTCAGCAGCATCGACACGAGGATCTGCGACCGAGGCGCGCCGGAGAACGGTCGCGCATGCCTGCCACGTCCGCTGTCCTGGTGTTCGGCGATCAATGCCGTCCGGTCTGCGTAGTTGGCAACCCCCGCGATCAGGTCGGCATTGGTCGAACCGGTCTCCGCCACCACGTCCAGCCGGGACCACGAGGCCTGCGGGCCGTCCACCAGTGCCCGGCGAAGCGCGCGGACGTCCAGTGGTGGCCGATCGAGGTTTGTCCACATGCGCACCAGCATATGGGCTCGCCGACAGGCCGACGGCCTGTCGCCGACCACCCTCGGTCGGGGCGCAGATCACACTCGCAGTTAAAGTGGTTCCCCATGACCAGCGTCCAGGATTCCACTGCACACGGGTCGGCCGAAGCCCCCGATATCCATACCACTGCGGGTAAATTGGCCGATCTTCGTAAACGTCTCGCGGTTGCGGAGATTCCGTCCGGTGAGGCAGCGGTGGACAAGGTCCACGCCAAAGGCAAGCTCACCGCCCGCGAACGGATCACCGCGTTGCTCGACGAGGGCTCGTTCGTCGAACTCGACGCCCTCGCCCGGCACCGCTCCCAGAACTTCGGGCTCGGAGACAACCGGCCCTTCGGTGACGGTGTCGTCACCGGCTACGGCACCGTCGACGGCCGCGATGTGTGCGTGTTCTCCCAGGACGCAACCGTCTTCGGCGGCTCCCTGGGCGAAATCTACGGCGAGAAGATCGTCAAGGTCATGGACCTGGCCGTCAAAACCGGACGGCCCCTGGTCGGCATCAACGAAGGCGCCGGAGCCCGCATCCAGGAAGGCGTCGTCTCCCTCGGGTTGTACGGCGAGATCTTCCACCGCAACGTCCGCGCCTCCGGAGTCATCCCCCAGATCTCGCTGATCATGGGCCCCAACGCCGGCGGGCACGTCTACTCCCCGGCACTGACCGACTTCGTGGTCATGGTCGACGGCACCAGCCAGATGTTCGTCACCGGACCCGACGTCATCAAAACCGTCACCGGCGAGAACGTCACCATGGAAGAACTCGGTGGCGCGCACACCCACATGGAAAAATCCGGGGTCGCGCACTACGTCGCCTCCGGCGAACAAGACGCCCTCGACTACGTCCGCGACCTCCTGTCGTACCTGCCGAGCAACAATCGCGCCGACGCCCCCCGCACCGCACCCTCGGACCCGATCGCCGGGTCCATCGAAGACAATCTGACCGCCGAGGACCTCGAACTCGACACCCTGATCCCCGACTCACCGAACACCCCCTACGACATGCACGAGGTCATCACCCGGATCCTCGACGACGACGAATTCCTCGAAGTCCAACAAGGCCGGGCACGCAACATCATCGTCGGGTTCGGGCGCATCGACGGCCGATCGGTGGGAATCGTGGCCAACCAACCCACCCAGTTCGCCGGAACGTTGGACATCGACGCCTCCGAGAAAGCAGCCCGGTTCGTGCGGACCTGCGACTGCTTCAACGTCCCGATCATCACCCTGGTCGATGTTCCCGGGTTCCTGCCCGGCACCGGGCAGGAATACAACGGCATCATCCGACGCGGCGCGAAACTGCTCTACGCCTACGGCGAAGCGACAGTCGGCAAGATCACCGTCATCACCCGCAAAGCGTACGGCGGCGCCTACGACGTGATGGGTTCCAAGCACATGGGAGCCGACGTCAACCTCGCCTGGCCGACCGCGCAGATCGCCGTCATGGGAGCCTCCGGTGCCGTCGGATTCGTCTACCGCAAACAACTACTCGAAGCAGCCAAGAACGGGGAGGACGTCGACGCCCTGCGCCTGAAGTTGCAGCAGGAATACGAAGACACCCTCGTCAACCCCTACATCGCCGCCGAACGCGGCTACCTCGACGCCGTCATACCCCCCAGCCACACCCGCGGCCAGATCGTCACCGCACTACGACTACTCGAACGCAAACAAGTCACCCTCCCACCCAAGAAACACGGAAACATCCCACTATGAACGAAGCGAATCATGACGCAGCGAGCGACGAAGCGAATCATGACGCAGCGAATCCGAGCGAGGTGGTTTCCCCGTCCCCTGCGGCTGTTCGGGTGGTGAAGGGCAATCCGAGCGACGAGGAAATCGCCGCGCTGGTGACGGTTCTGACGGCTGCCCAGGGCGGATCCGAGTCGACGGGCGATTCTCGTCCTCGTGAGCTGTGGGGTTCACCGGAGTTGCTGCATCGCCGATTCGCACCCCAGTCGGCGTATTCGTATGCCGCGTCGGGCCGCTACCCACGGTGACGATGCGGTCCTCCGACGCTGCGCCGGGGCCTGTTCGTCTGGTCCTGGCGTCGGCGTCGCCTGCGCGTCTGTCGGTGCTGCGCGGTGCCGGGGTGGAGCCGATCGTCCGGGTGTCGGGTGTCGACGAGGATGCGTTGACAGCAGCGCTCGGGCCGTCGGTGTCTCCGGAAACGGTGGTCACGGAACTGGCCCGAGCCAAGGCCGCCGCGGTGGCCGAGACGTTCTCGGATTCGAGCGACGATCTGGTGATCGTCGGCTGCGATTCGATGTTGGCCATCGGCGGGGAGCTGCACGGTAAGCCACATTCGGTCGAGGTGGCGCGCACGAGATGGCAGTCGATGGCGGGCAACAGCGGCGACTTGCTGACCGGCCACGCTGTGCTCCGGGTGACCGACGGAGTGGTCGTGGCGCAGGCTGCAGCGCACAGTTCGACCGTCGTACATTTCTCGACGCCGTCCTCGGTGGACCTAGAGGCCTACCTCGACTCGGGTGAACCGTTGTCGGTGGCCGGGGCGTTCACGTTGGACGGGCTCGGGGGCTGGTTCGTCGACCGCATCGAGGGCGATCCGTCATCGGTGATCGGCATCGGCCTACCGCTGGTGCGAACACTGCTCACTCGTGTGGGTACGTCTCTGGCCGCACTGTGGGGCAGCGCCCCGTCCTGACCTTCCGGCTCCGCCGACCGCTGGGCCGGACGGAGCCGAGTTCTGCCGTCAGGGCAGAAGATCGATCAATTCGCGAGCCCACTCCTCGGCCATGGTCTTCGGCTTGATGTTCGACGAGCTGTCGTGCCGAGCATGAGTACCGACCTGCTTGCCGCCGAGCTCGGTGAGCTTCTCCGCGATGATCTCGCCGCCGCGGTTGAAGGTGTCCTCGTAGACCCGGTCGCCCAGACCGAACACCGCGAACTGCAGTCCCGCGAGGTCGGGCGCGTCCTCGACGAGCGCATCGAAGAAGGGTTCTGCACCGGTGGGGAGCTCTCCGTCTCCGTAGGTGGAGCAGATGACCACGTGGAAGTCGTCGGTGTCGATGTCGGACACCTCGTACTCGAGCATGTCGCGTACCTCGGCGTCATGATCGCTGAGCACGTCCGCAATCTTGTCGGCGACCTCCTCGGCCGTACCGGTCTCGGACCCGAACAACACGACCACTGCCATGGATCGCTCCCCTTTCTCACACCTGCTCGAACACTCGAACAGTCGGAAAGCATAGCCTCACCGGCGATCCGGTCGAAAATCCGTCCTTGCCCGCGGTTGTGACTTGTCTCGAGGTCACCAGAACTCGGGCGTCAGGCCCCATCGATCGAACTCCACCTCGACCAGCCCTCTCAGGTGCTCCTTGCTGGGAAAGCTGTCCGGATCGAGCCCGGTGACGCACAGGGTGGCGCGTTCGCCCGATTCGTTCCACCAGGCGCTGACGCCACCGCCGGTTCGGCGTAGCAGGGCCACGTCGGTGTTCTGCGTGATCGACCTCATCGCCACCGCGGTGGCGTCGAGACCACCGATGGTCCCCAGTGCGACGCCTCTGGCACCGAGATTCGAGCACAGGCACAGCGGGGCCGAGCCCGACGCGGCGAGTTTGGCCACGATCGCGTCGGGCAGCAACTGCATCAGCGGTTTGAGGAGCTCGAACGTCGTGGTGACCGTGCGATCGGCCTGGGTTCTGAAGGCGTTTTTGCTCGCCGCTCGAATTGCTCCGAGATCGTCGAGGTACGCCCCTCCCGGCTCGACGTGGATCGAGACACCGGACGTCGCGTTGGCACGCCGATCACCCGTGGTCCTGGTACTGACCGGGAGGGCGACGCGTACCCGGTCCTCGGTCGAGACTCGGCCGCTGCCGGTCAGTATCCCGAGCACCACCGCGACCAGGAGGCTGTTGGAACTGCCGCCTTTGTTCGCCGCGGCGGCAGACCACTCCGCAGACAGACAATCGACGACGACGGTGCTCGGCGTCCACGCGCCCTCGGCAGGGGCGACGATCGCACGCGGACGGTCGGCACCGGTGTTCTCCGGTGTTCCTGCGCTCGCGTCGGCGGACGCCGTGGACCGTGCCCGTACCGCGCCCACCGCGGTGCGGCCGAGCGCTCGTGCCGCACCCGAGAGCGCCGCACCGACACGGCCGAGACCATCGGAGAGATCTGCGCGAGAGATCGCCGTCGCGGACAGGGGACCGTCATCGAGGCCGACGCGCAGGAAATCGTCGGGGACGGCGTGTCCGGCCAGCGCGGCCGCGGCTGCGGAGGTGAGGGCCCCGCCGTCGCCGACGACGTGAGAGCCGACCAACGACACGACCGTGCCGCCTTCTTCCACCGACGTGGCCGACAATCGCCACGCCGGTCCCCCGATCGGATCCAACGCCACGGCGGCCTCGTCCTCGATCCACCTGTCGACCGCCGCACGGGCGATCGGTGGCCCGATCACCACCGGATCGGCGGGTCGACGCGCTGCGGTCCAGCTGTCACGGGCTCCGGGCACCCGGGCCCGTCGAACGGATCGATCGATCGGGCCTTCGGCGAGCATTCGCCACATCGATCGCAGCGCGTCCGGAGCGACGGCGCGGTCGAACCGCCAGACGATCTGGTTCACCACCGGTACCCCGAGAACGCATTCCATCCGGAGGAACAGGTCGTCGTCGTACGTCAGTCTTTCCACCCCGCGAGACTATCGCTGCGCGAGCGCGGACGCAGGTGGGCCGCAAATGTGTTTCCCGCCATATGTTTTCCGATCCGAACTGCGGCGGGCGGGACTGATAGGTTGAGGACGTTTTCCACGCCGACGCGACTGCGAGTGACCCTATGAAGTTCGTGATGCCATTCAACGGCAGTCGCGGTGACGTGACGCCCGGTCTTGCGCTCGGCGTCGAACTCGCGGATCGCGGACACGACGTGGTGTTCGGCGCACCACCGAACCTCATGGACTTCGCTCGCGCGAAAACGGCTGAGTCCGAACGAATCGGCGTGGTCTCGTTCGGGCCGGACACCCAGCGACTGCTGGAGTCGGAGTTGATCAGGGTGCGGATCAAGTCGCGTAACCCGCGGACCAAGATGGCGGCACTCGCGGAACTGGCCAATCACGGCTGGGATCAGATGACGGGCGAACTCGAACGGATGGCCCAGGGCTGCCACGCGATCGTCACCGGTTCGCTGGGGCAGGAGATGGCGTTCAACATGGCGGAGCACACAGGCAATGCTTTTGTGGCACTGCACTATTGCCCGCTCCGGCGCAACGACGTCGTGCCCGTGACCCCGGGCATCGCATTACCGGGATACGTCAACCGGTCGATGTGGGCGCTGGCGGAGTCGATGCGCTGGAGATCCATGAAGGCCCGCGAGAACGCTCAGAGGAAGTCCCTGGGTCTGGCACCGACGCGTCATTCGCTGCCTGTTCGGTCCGAACGCTACGGCGGAGTGGAGATTCAGGCGTACGAGTCGGCGCTGTTCCCCGGGCTCGCAGAACAGTGGGGCTCACACCGCCCGTTCGTCGGATTCCTGGGGCTGAACAGCGCTCGCGTCGACTCCGATCCCGCGTTGGAAGAATGGCTGCAGGCAGGCTCCGCGCCGGTGTACTTCGGCTTCGGCAGCATGCCCGTCCCCGATCCCGCGGCGCTGTTGCGCATGATCGAGAACGTGACCCGAAGGCTGGGCGTTCGCGCTCTCGTCTGTGCCGGCTGGAGCGACCTGATCGGTCCCGATCCTGCTGCTGTCCAATCGAATTCGAACATCATGATCGTCGAGTCGGTCGATCACGCGAGCATCCTGCCGCGATGCGTGGCTGCGGTCCACCACGGTGGCGCAGGCACGACGGCTGCGACGGCGCGGGCCGGCCTGCCGACACTCGTCTGCTGGTTCAGCGCCGATCAGCCGTTCTGGGGAGCCGCGCTGCGGCGGATCGGAGCCGGCACCAGCACGAAATTCGCGACCTTGACCGAATCCGTTCTCCAGCAGGGCATTACCGATATCACTACCGAACGCGCCAGGCAGGCGGCACGCCGACTCGCCGGCTCGGTCGCCCCGACTGCAACTGCGGTGGGCGCAGCTGCAGACATCGCCGAGGCGGCAGCGCGGAACCGCTGACGCACTCACCAGAATCGCGCAGTCAACTCCCAGCGACCCAGCGCCTCCGCCAGATGGTCACGCAGTGCCAGGTCATCGACGAATCGATCGGGATCCATGGCGTGGACGGTCACGGTGACGCTCGCGCCCGTCTCGCACAGCCAGGCCGTCAGCCCACCGTCCAACGATCGCGCGAATGCGGCGTCGGCACCCGCGAAGGTCGCCCTGCCCGATACGGCACGAGCTCCGATACCGGCCACTGTGGTGAAGACCTCGGGCAGAGCACCCAGGTTCGACGCCAGGCCTTCCGCACCGTCACGCGGTTGCGGAACACGCGCGACCACGGCGTCGGGCAGCATCTGCACGAGGGCCTGCGAGATGCCTGCGGGTGGTAGACCGGCAGCCTGCCTCGCGGCGAAAGCGGTGAACGCCGCCTTGCTGATTTTCCGAATCGTCGACAGATCGCGGTCGGCCGCGTCGGTGACGGGGACCTCGATCTTGACGATCTTGGTGGCATTGGAGCGAGTGTCGTCGACGGTGCGATCGCTGACCGGCAAAGACCACTGCACCGAGTCTCCGATCGAGGCTCGCCCGGCCTGCCCGGAGGCTGCCGTGAGAACGGCGATGAACAGTGAATTGGACGTGCCACCCCATCGCTGGGCAGCCGCTTTCCAAGTACCTGCGTCCACCTCTGCCACCGCATGAGGCGATACCCAGTCTGCATCCACGGCACCGGCCGTCGGCTGTGAGCGAGTCGGCTGCGAGCGCGGGACAACGACGTCCGGACCGGATCGGGTGGGAATCGGTAGCGCGGACGCAGCGGTGTTCACCAACCAGCCGGCTAGGGACCGCACTTGCCCCACGGCGTCTCGCAGGTCCGAGCCGATGGCCGCGATTCCGTCCTCGGTCGGAACCGACCGAGGGTGCACGGACGGGGAGTTCGCAGCCGCGAACGCGGCGATCAGAGCGCCGCCGTCGGCGACCATGTGCGAAGCGACCAACGAGAGCACCGTCCCTCCGTCTGTCAGAGGAGCTGCCGCCAGTCGCCAACCGAGACCGGTCTCGGGATCGATGTCGTCATCGATGCAACCGTCGGCCCAGGCCGACACTTCGGTCGATTCGATGAAGTGTGGGTGAAAATCCAGTGAATGGGAGACGTTCGAGGCCACCCATCGAGCGCGGGCAGTAGGCACCGTCGACGAGACCACTCGGCGCGCGAGCAGACCGCCGGACAGGTTGTCGCGTAGCTTTTCCAGATCCACTCGCTGGACGGTTTCGTCGAACCACCACAAGAACTGGTTGTAGACGGGATATCCGATGCCGTGATGCATTCGCAAGAATAGGTGATCGGCAAATCCAATTCGAGTCACGCGCCGAACCTACTACATCCACGAAGCAGGGGTAGTGGTGTCAATTCGCCACACCAATGCATTCACATTCGGCAATAGATGCACGAAAAAGACGTCCCGAATGTGTCCCGGACCATGTTCGATCCATTCAGTGGCGTGGGTCGTGTTTCGGGTCGCACGACAGTTTGCACCACACTTCGATTGTGAACTATCATCACGCTGACCAGCAAAGTCAGTGATTCGTTCATAAGATACGACAATCGGACGCTCCCTCGACTCCCGATCGGCGACCGGCGAGTCAAGACGCTCGACAGTGAGAAGTATTACTTTTTCGCGCTGCGAAATAATTTCGCTTTCGCCCTATCGTGTTCTCTGAACTCACTTCGGGTCGACGGCAACGACGTTGTTCTTTCAATGCGGAAAGCAGCAATCCAACAGCAATCGGATAAAGCGACCGGTCGGCTGCCCGATCATCGCCGACGGGTTTACACGATCGACTCGACCGTAATCGAACGTGCAATACCGAACCAACGCCGCGCACCGCTGACCGAGCCCGGAACGGAAGAGGACTCCCATGGAATACACCGAACTCGCCGACTACCCCCTCCCCGCCGGTCGCCTGACCGAGTGGGTCCCCCGCGTCGACGACGACCGTTGGGAACCGGACCCCCGCGGTCTGTCCTACACGCACCAGGACCATTGCGAGCGCAGCGCTCCGGGCTCGTGGATCGGCACGGTGTTCGAGATTCATCGCCGCTACGACGTCGATGCAGTGCGCGCAACCATCACCGCGTACATGGGTCGTCACGAGGCATTTCGGACCAAGGTCAGGCGCGACGAGGAATCCGGTTCCTGGCTGCGCTACACCGCACCCACAGATGCAGTGCAGGTGACCGACCGGGCCCACACCGAACCCCGGACAGAGACTCAGGTCTTCAGCCATCTGCACTCCTGGTTCGGCGACACCGTCTCCCCGACGGCATGGCCGCACTTCGTCCTCGCGACCATCGAACCGGACGACGCCTCCCGCGCTCTCTCGAACGGGCCGGGAGAGTCGTTTCTACTCGCGTTCGCCGCCGACCACTCGGTGATGGACGCCTACAGCCAGATCTACGCCATCAACGAGATCGACAGGCTCTACGCGCACGCCCTCGAAGGCATCGACCCACAATTGCCCGAGGTCGGCAGCTATGTGGACTTCAGCCAGTCCGAGAGGGCTCTCGGCGAGACGCTGACCGGTGACCACAGCGCCGTGCGCACCTGGCAGGACTTCCTGGCCGTGGAGGACGGACGCTTTCCCGCATTTCCCCTTCCGGTGTCGGTCGACCGGTCGCTCACCGGCCCGGCCGCACAGAGCAGCATCTCGTCCTGGCTGCTGACTTCCGAGCAGTCGGATGCCTTCAACGCTGCATGCCGTAACGCCGGGTACAACATGCAGGCCGGAATACTGGCCGCTCTGGCACTGACGAACGTCCGCCTGTCCGGCCGCACGACGTTGCGCACCGTGATGCCGATGCACACCAGAGACGAACAGAAGTGGGCCGCGGCGGTGGGATGGTACGTCGGGATTCTGCCCATGGAGATAGAGCTCGGCGACGCTCGCACCTTCGGGGAGGCAGTCGAGGCTGCAGCAACTGCAGGCGCGGCGAACAAAGGGTTGGCACGGATGCCGTACTCCAAGATCGCCCAGATCCTCGAGTCGACGGAAATTCCTCGATTCGTGGTGTCCTACATAGACCTTCGATTCCTCCCGGATGCCGAGCAGTGGCAGGACCGCAAGGGTCGGGCTCTGCGGAGCAACTGCCACGCCGAGGACGAGGTCTACTTCTGGGTCAACCGGACGCTCCAAGGGCTCAACATCTCCGCGCGATTCCCCAGCTCGGATGTCGCGTCGACCAACGTCCACCGCTTCATCACCGAGTTCGTCGCCGTGTTGACGGCAGTGATCGACTCCGACAGTGGTACCGATACGGTGCTCACGTCGGCCTCACGGTCGGTGACCGTCGCCGCAGAGTGAGTCGTCGAATCAGCCCGCGGCCCTTATCGAGGAGGATGAAGCGACCATGATCATCACCGCTATGGGCAGATGGAATCCTGCTCCCGGCCGACTGCTCGAATGGCACCCCACTGCGGCTGCCCGTGCGAGTGCCCAAGCGGCACCTGTCGATTCGACTCCGGTCTCGTTTCTCCAGGAGGACCACCTGAAGGCCGCGTGGGCGGCCCGCGAACGCGGCGATGTGCACACCGCGTACACCGGGGTGGCAACCGAGATCGACGGTGACGTGGACACGGATGCGATGAGCCGCGCACTGGCCGCCTACGTGCTGCGTCACGAGGGCCTTCGATGCTGGTTCGAGGTCGAGGGAAACAACGTCGTTCGGCATCTCGCCCCACCCGAGGTCGCGGCGTTCGAGGTGACCGACGCCGGAGAAACCACGGACGACGACCGATTCCAACGGTACGTACGAGGGCGTTTCTCGTCCGAGGCGACCGCGGACGCCTGGCCCGGATTCGTCGTCGGTGTCGTGTCCAGGCCCGGCAGCTTCACCCTGTACTACGGCGCAGATCACGCATTCACCGACGGCGGCTCGCAAGCGTTGGTCATCAGCGAGTTGGCCGATCTGTACGCACTCGAGACCGGCGCGGACGTACCTACCCCGGCAGAGGCAGGTAGCCATCTGGCCTACGCCGCCGACGAACGGGCTCGGGCCGCGACGTTCGGGGCCGATTCTCCCGAGATCGCGGCCTGGCGAGACATTTTCACCCGACACGACGGCCGGATGCCTCGGTTCCCGCTCGATCTCGGCCTCGCGCCCGGTGAGAAAGCTCCGGTCCGCATCGTCGAACGCGACCTGTTGAGCAAAGAACTGACCGCTGCATTCGACGCCGCGTGCAAGGCCGCTGGGGCGCGGATGAGCAGCGGCATATTCGCCGCCGTCGGGATCACCGACTTCGAGTTGGCCGGTAACACCGACTACTTCGGGATCACCGTGCTCAGCACCCGGCATCACGGTGACTACGGACAGTCCCAGGGATGGTTCGTCAACTTCGCGCCGGTCGCATTCGAGGTGGCGGGACACGACAGGTTCTCCGACGTCGCGGCTGGAGCCCACCGAGGCTTCGAGCAGGCCAAGCAGATCGCAGAGGCTCCGGTGCACGCCGTGCTGGGCGCGCTGGCCGCCGACGGCACTCTCGGTAGCGAGTTGGCAGTGAGTCCGAACATGCTCTCGTACATCGACTTTCGCTGGTTCCCCGGCGTCGGACGAGACGCGGACACGCGCGCCAAGCATTTCACCGGCGAGGGTTCGACGTCGAACGCATCGATGTGGATCAACCGAGACGGCGAGCACCTGTACCTGGTGGCACAGACCCCTGATACCGACGTTGCCGCCGCAGCGGTGAAGCGGTACCACGATCATCTGGCGCATGTGCTGGAAACCATTGCACGCGAAGGTGATTACAATCTGACGCTCGAAAATCTGGTTCAGGAGCCGGCCGGTGCGGGTCACCTCGATCACTGAGTACACCCCACGCGCGGGCACCGTCGTCGAGTTCACCGCCGTCGTCACCGGGAAACCGCAGCCGTCGACGGTTCCGCCGTCGTTCAACCAACGGTTTCACCTCGGCGATCTGGACGAAGCCGAGCGCGTCTGGATTGCCGGAGCCTTCGAGGTGCAGGGCAGGCTCGACACCCGCGCACTGGGGTGGGCCTTCGAGCGCCTGATCGACCGACACGACACCCTGCGCAGTTCGTTCGTTCGCGGGGCGGCGGGAATCGAGCGGATGGTTCACGAACCGGGTGCGGTCGAGATGAGGGAAACCACTCGAACCACCTTCTCGTCGGGGTCCATGCTCCGGAGTCACCTCCGAAGTTCACTCGAACTACACTGCGACGCACGACGATACCCGTCGTATACCTGTTTCGGAATCGATCGGCCGGACACCTCGACGGTGTTGTGCGCATTCGATCATTCCAACGTCGACGCCATGTCGATCGCAGTCGTGGTCGACGAGATCAACACCCTGTACGACGCCTACCGCCGCTTCCCGTCGAACCCGGAGACAGCCCTGCCTCCGGTCGGCGGGTTCGTCGAGTACTGCCGTGTCGAAGCAACCCAGCCACTCGTCGATCCCACGGACGAACGCATGGTGCGGTGGTCCAACTTTCTCACCGAGTGCGGTGGCACCACGCCGTGTTTCCCGCTCGACCTCGGCGTCGCCGAGGGTGAAACCGCGCCTCAGGCAACGACTGTCACGCCCTTGCTCGACGCGCAGCACACCCTCGACTACGAGCAGCTGTGCGCCCGTTCCGGAGCCGGGATGTTCGCCGGGGTCGTCGCTGCGATCGGGCAGGCCTGCGCCGGTATCGGCGGACCGAGCCGCGTGCCGTTCCTGTTCCCGTTGCACACCCGCCATCAGCAGCAATTCTCGCGTGCACTCGGCTGGTTCACCACGAACGCTCCCATGACCGTGGAGGTACAACACGACCTCACCGACACGATCACCGCGGCCCACACAGCGTTTCGTGCAGCGCTGCCGCTGAGCACCGTTCCGATCCCCCAGGTACTGAACAACCTCGGTGATGCGTTCACCCTGTCGCGTCGAGACGTGTTCATGGTGTCGTACATCGACTACACCAGAATCGGTGGACACGAACGCTTCGACCGAACCGATGCACACCACATCAGCAACGCCACGGTGTCCGACGACGCGCAGTTCTGGGTTTCCCGCACCACGGCGGGCCTGGCATTGCGGTCACGATTTCCCGACACTGCACAGGCACACTCGGTGATGACTGCGTTCACCGCCGAACTCGTCGCCCTCATGCGCGCCGGCGCGGCAAAACCCGAGAGCGCTGCCCTGACGCCCTGACAAACCGCTTCCGCAGGCTCCACTCCTGCCCTCATAGAAGTCGTTCCGCAGGCTCCACTCCTGCCCCGTGACAGAGGTTCCGCATAGGATCGACAGTGCAGACCGTCCACCCCCGGGCGGGCCGCCAGCCGAATATCTTCCGTAGGAGCCGATACGTGCCTGTACCAACCGATTCCAACGCAACGTTCGCCGACTATGCGCATCCGGATCGTCTCGTATCGACCGAATGGCTCTCCGCTCATCTCGGTACCCCCGGCCTTCGGGTCGTCGAATCCGACGAGGACGTGTTGCTCTACGACGTCGGCCACATTCCCGGCGCGGTCAAGATCGATTGGCATCTCGACCTCAACGATCCGGTCACCCGCGACTACATCGACGGCGAGCAGTTCTCGAAACTGATGAGCCGCAAAGGCATTTCCCGGGACGACACCATTGTCGTCTACGGCGACAAGAGCAACTGGTGGGCCGCGTATGCACTGTGGGTCTTCACGCTGTTCGGACATCAGGACGTGCGTCTGCTCGACGGTGGCCGCGACGCCTGGTTGTCGGAGAACCGCGACACCACCCTCGACGTGCCCGAGTTCCCCGCCACCGACTATCCGGTGATCGAACGCGACGATGCACCCATTCGTGCGTTCGCCTCCGATGTTCTCGGCTCGCTCGGAACGGTGCCGCTGATCGACGTTCGCTCCCCCGCCGAGTACACCGGCGAGCGCACCCACATGCCCGACTACCCGGAAGAAGGTGCACTGCGCGGAGGTCACATCCCCACCGCCGTGAGCATCCCCTGGGCGAAGGCAGCCGCACCGGACGGACGGTTCCGGTCTCGCACGGAACTGGACGAGATTTACTCCGGTACCTCCGCCACCGACGACGTGATCGCCTACTGCCGGATCGGTGAGCGTTCGAGCCACACCTGGTTCGTGTTGACCCATCTGCTCGGGTACCAGTCGGTGCGGAACTACGACGGCTCGTGGACCGAATGGGGCAACGCCGTTCGCGTCCCGATCGCCAAGGGCGAGGAGCCCGGATCGGCTCCGGCCACTCGATGAGCGCCTTGCCGGAATCCCTGGCCGAGATAGTCGAGGACTTCGCCGCGGTGGAGGGGCAGGACAAGCTGCAGCTGTTGCTGGAGTTCAGTCGCGAACTGCCTCCTCTGCCGGACCACCTTGCTCAGGATGCGATGGAGCCGGTGCCGGAGTGCCAGTCTCCGCTGTTCCTGTCGGTGGATGCAGGCGATCCGGCGCGGGTCCGGCTGTACTTCAGCGCCCCGCCGGAAGCTCCGACCACGCGGGGGTTCGCCTCGATCCTGGCGCAGGGACTCGACGGTCTCGGCGCACAGGAGATCCTCGACGTACCGGACGACTTCTACTCGGCTCTGGGGCTGAGCGACGCGGTGAGCCCGTTGCGACTGCGCGGTATGTCGGCGATGTTGGCGCGGATCAAGCGTCACCTGCGTTGACCGGCGACGGCGCAGGTGGCGTGCCGTCGTCTTGATCGATACAACGCGTCGTCGTTAGACTCCGCGGCAGGGCCCCTGAGCCCAGTCCCCCCCGATGCGTACGACGAAGGTTGGTTGCTGCCGATATGGAGTTCACGGAGTTGGCGGACTACGCGGTTCCCGCGGGCACGCTCACCGAGTGGATACCCAGCGTCGGCCCGCAGGCCCGCACTCCGGAGGCTGCTGGCTGGCATCCCGACGCCAGGCCGACGTCCTACGTCCACGAGGCTCACCTTCGTACGAGCCTGAGCAGTCCTCGCCGCGGTCGTGAATCATGGCTCGGCGCGGCCTTCGAAATCGCAGGCCCGCTGGACAAGCCCGCGTTTCGCCAGGCAGTGCTGAACTGGATCGACCGGCACGAGGCGATGCGTTCGAGCGCGTCGATCGACGAGGTGACGGGCGAGATGACGCGGGTGACCGCAGCGCAGGGTGCCATCGACATCTGGCAGGTCGAGCAGGAACGGTGCGCGCAATCGAGTGAGGTGTTCGAGCACCTGCAGTATCTGTTCGACGAGTTCACCTCGCCGTTGATCTGGCCCGCCTACGCCTTCGTGACGCTCGAACCGGTGGACGAGACGCGTCCGGTCACCGTGTTCTTCGCAGCGGATCATTCGATCATCGACGGTCTGTCCACGGTGCTGGTCGCGCACGAGATAGCTGCTCTGTACGGCGAGGAACTCGGTGGTGCGCCCGCTGCCCTGTTCGAGGCCGGCAGCTACCTCGACTTCGGTTCCTCCGAACGCGAGAGGAATGCAGAGTTGGAGCATTCGCACGACGCGGTGCGGATATGGCGGGATTTTCTCGTCGACGGCGAAGGCGAGCTAACGGCCTTTCCACTCGACATCGGAGATCCGAGCCCGGACGATCTGCCGCAGGGTGGTTTGTCTGCGTGGGTGCTCGACCCCGATCAGGCCGACTCGTTCTCGGTCGCCTGCCGCAAGACCGGACACAGTCTGTTCGCCGGGTTGCTCGCAGTTCTGGCCATCACCGGCTCCGAACTGGGCGGCGGCACTCGTTTCCGCACGGTGACGCCGGTGCACACTCGCGACGAGCCGCAATGGGCGTCGGCGCTGGGTTGGTTCGTCGGACTGTGCCCCATCTCTTTCGACATCGCCGGTGCGGACTCGTTCGGCTCGGTGGTCGCGGCGGCCTCGGCCGAGGTGAAGAAGACCAAACCGATCGCCCGAGTTCCTCTCGATCGCGTGTTCACCACTCTGGGCTACTCCGCACGCCCGCGTTTCGTCGTCTCGTTCATGGACGTGCGGTTCGCGCCTGCCGCCGAGCACTGGCCGGACTGGAACGCCCGAGCGCTGCGCAGCAAGCAGTACCAGCACGACGTGTACATCTGGATCAACCGCACGCCGCAGGGAATCAACATCGCGGCTCGCTATCCCAACACCGAGCAGGCGACCGCGCGGGTTCACGAATACGTCGGTGCCTTCCGAAAATTGTTGAGCGATGTGGCGGACACCGGTACCGCCCGATTCCCCCTCACGGGCGACGAGCGATCCGATATCGGACATACCGACACCGGTCAGATCGCTACCAATCAGTAGCTCACCGCGGCTCGCCGCCGGTCAGCTGCAGCTCTGCAGACCGATTGCAGCGATGACAGTGCCGATGCTTAGACTCCGACGTGACGTTCGTAACGAAGCACGCGAGAAACACATCCGTAGGAGGCTCAGTGCCCAGCCATGCCAGTGCTCAGATCACCAAGGTTCTTGTCGCCAATCGTGGTGAGATCGCGGTGCGGGTGATCCGGGCTGCGGCCGATGCCGGGTTGGCCAGTGTCGCTGTGTACGCCGAACCCGACGCCGACGCCCCGTTCGTCCGTCTGGCCGACGAAGCGTTCGCGCTCGGCGGTCAAACCTCCGCGGAGTCGTACCTGGTGATCGACAAGATCATCGACGCAGCCACCAAGTCCGGGGCCGACGCCATCCACCCCGGCTACGGATTCCTCTCCGAGAACGCCGACTTCGCCCAAGCCGTCATCGACGCCGGCCTGATCTGGATCGGACCGTCCCCACAGTCCATCCGCGACCTCGGCGACAAGGTCACCGCCCGCCACATCGCCGCCCGCGCCAAAGCACCCTCGGTCCCCGGCACGTCCGAACCGGTCAAGGACGCCGACGAGATCCTCGCCTTCGTCGACGAACACGGCCTACCGATCGCGATCAAAGCCGCGTTCGGTGGCGGCGGCCGCGGCATGAAAGTCGCCCGCACCCGCGAGGAAATCCCCGAACTGTTCGACTCCGCCACCCGCGAAGCCGTCGCCGCGTTCGGCCGCGGAGAATGCTTCGTCGAGCGGTACCTCGACAAGCCCCGCCACGTCGAAGCTCAGGTCATCGCCGACCAACACGGCAACGTCATCGTCGCCGGTACCCGCGACTGCTCGCTGCAACGCCGCTTCCAGAAACTCGTCGAGGAAGCACCCGCCCCGTTCCTCACCGACGCCCAACGCAAAGAAATCCACTCCTCCGCGAAAGCCATCTGCCTCGAAGCCGGCTACTACGGTGCCGGCACCGTCGAATACCTCGTCGGACAGGACGGCCTCGTGTCGTTCCTGGAAGTGAACACCCGTCTGCAGGTCGAACACCCGGTCACCGAGGAAACCTCGGGCATCGACCTGGTGCTGCAGCAGTTCAAGATCGCCAACGGTGAAGAACTGTCCATCACCGACGATCCCGAACCACGCGGGCATTCGTTCGAGTTCCGCATCAACGGCGAAGACGCCGGACGCGGCTTCCTGCCCGCCCCCGGCCCGGTCACCACCTTCCGTGCGCCGTCGGGACCCGGGGTGCGCGTCGATTCCGGTGTCGAATCGGGCTCGGTGATCGGCGGCCAGTTCGACTCGATGCTCGCCAAACTCATCGTCACCGGCGCCACCCGCGAGGAAGCCCTCGCCCGTTCACGTCGAGCACTCGCCGAATTCGATGTCCAAGGACTTGCCACGGTGATTCCGTTCCACGCCGCAGTGGTCTCCGATCCGGCGTTCATCGGCGACGGCGACTCCTTCGACGTCCACACCCGCTGGATCGAAACCGAATGGGACAACCAGGTTCCCCCGTTCACCGCCGGACAACCCATCGACGACGAGGACGTCCTGCCGCGGCAGTCCGTCGTCGTCGAGGTCGGTGGCCGCCGCGTCGAGGTCTCCCTGCCCGGGGAACTGGCCCTCGGCGGCGGCAACGGCGGCGGGCCCGCAGGAGCGGTACGCCGCAAACCCAAAGCCCGCACCCGCGGCGGTGCCGGAGCCGGTGCCGCATCCGGAGACTCGGTCACCGCACCCATGCAGGGCACCGTGGTCAAAGTCGCCGTCGACGAAGGCCAAACCGTCGACGCCGGTGACCTCATCGCCGTCCTCGAAGCAATGAAAATGGAAAACCCCGTCAACGCCCACAAAGCAGGCACCATCACCGGCCTGACCGTCACCGCAGGCGACGCCATCACCCAAGGCACCGTCCTCGCAGAGATCAAATGACGTAGCGATGTCCGAGCTTCCGGAGATCCGAATCGGTACGGCTGATCGGGAGAAGGCCCTCGAGGCACTGAGTCTGCACTTCAGTGAGGGTCGGCTGACTGTGCCCGAATTCGACGAGCGCAGTGCCGTCGTTGCTTCGGCGACGACGCGTGGGGAGATCGACAAGGTATTCGTCGATCTCCCCGCTGCGTCGACGTCGCACACACCCGCCCAGCTCGGGAAATCTCCGGCACCGACCGAGGGCGGTGCCGGAATCGATTGGCGCGCAGTGGTGATGCCCCTGGTCATCTTCGGTTCACTGGCATTGTTCTTCCTCACCGACTTCGATCAGAAGTGGCTGTTCTTCCTTCTCATCCCACTGGCGGGTGCGCTGCTGTCGGCGGGCGGTCACTCGAAGAGTCCGAAGAAAAAGAAGAGGGATCGTTGAAGGCGCTCCTGTTCGACGTGTTCGGCACGGTGGTCGATTGGCGAACCAGCGTGGCCCGCGAGGTCGAGTCGCTGTGTGGTCCCGACATCGACAGTCATGCGTTCGCCGACCGCTGGCGCAGTCTGTATCAGCCGGCGATGGAACAGGTTCGGTCGGGCAATCGACCGTTCACCCGGCTCGATGTACTTCATCTCGAGTCACTTCGAGTCGTGTTGTCGGAGTTCGATGTTCAGCTCGACGACAGTGATGTCGCATCCTTGAATCACGCGTGGCACCGATTGGATCCGTGGCCGGATTCGGTTTCTGGGCTGACCCGACTACGCACCGAGTTCATCATCGCGCCGCTCTCCAACGGCAACATCTCGTTGCTACTCGATATGGCCAAGAATGCCGGACTGCCGTGGGACGCAATCCTCGGAGCAGAACCGGTACAGACGTACAAGCCCATGCCCGATGCTTATCTCCGAACCGCGGACATTCTGGGTCTCGAGCCGAGCGAATGCATGATGGTGGCCGCACACAACAGTGATCTCGCTGCCGCCGCCGACTGCGGCTTCGCAACGGCATTCGTCGCTCGTCGCCTCGAACACGGGCCTAGTCAGACCACCGACCTCGCCGCGGAATCCGACTGGAATCACAGCATCGACTCGATCGATTCTCTCGCAACGCAATTGGGCTGCTGACAACAATTATCGGGTCAGAGGAATCAGCTGGTGCGCGATCCACGCGTCCACGTCCCGGTGCGAACGGAAGCGAACGATCGTCAGCTCCGGGCGACGTGTACTCAGTCGCTGCACTCGCTCGGTAGTCGACCGGTAGGTGTTCCATGCCCATCGAACGATGTGGTCGCGGTCGAAGAGGATGCGGTGCAGTGGGGGTTCGATGTTGCCGTTCCACAGCTCGCGCCTACCGAGCCTGCGGCGTAGCGTCCGAACCATCACCTGCCGCATGACTGTTCGGCGCGGTAGGTCCAGCCACAGAAACAAATCGGCTCGATCGGCGAGACGGTCTCGAACGATGTTGTACTGCCACTCGGTGACCCACGACGGGCGCGCGACGAACTCCTCCACCTCGGACTCGAACGTCGCACGCGGCGTCCAATTCGGGCCGTGGAACAAGCTGTCGATCTCGATGTGTTCGATTCCCAGAATCGATCCGAGACGGGCAGACAGCGTCGTTTTCCCGGAACCGGACGTCCCAGCGACGACGATCCTCGCGGGGCGACAAATTACCGCATCGTTCGGTCCGAAAATCACGGTCAAGACCGTAGCGAATCCTGGGAACCGACAGGTCGTCGACTACGTCGAATGATTGCCACGATCCCGACCATCAGGAGCAACTGCAGAAAAACGATGGCGTTGAGAGCGTCGTTCGGAAGAGGCAGATAGTCGAAGAACTGGGCCGTTCCGGTCACGATCAGTACCAGATAGGACAGTTGCATCGACAGCATGTGCCGTCGCACCCAACCCGCTCGAGAGCGCCCGAACACGGGCTGCGACCAGCCGAACAGCACCAGCGCGGCCGTCAGGATCGACACTGCATGAAACACGCTCCAGCCGTCCCGCAGGTCGGTGATGAAGAACGACGACGCGACCATCACCACCACGGCGACGCCGTACACCCGCCCCCAGCGCCGGTGACGCGGCGTCCCTTTGTGCGCGAGCAGAATCACGGCACCGAGCAGAACCGACAGCAGCGCGGCCGATATGTGCAGCACTGTGATCGGCATCCGCCACCACCTTTCGCGGCCTCGACGCTACCGAATCGCGAGCACCGATGCTGCGTCCAGCGTGCTGTACCCGACTGATATCGCCCTCTACGGTTGGGCACACAGCGCTACGATCGCCTCCGCCATGTGGTTCACGAACTCTCGACGCGTCGACTCGGTCAGCCGGTCGAGTGAGAGGTACGGGTTCAGGTCTTCGAGCTCGACCAACAGCAGCGTTCCGTCGACGGTGCGGCATGCGTCCACCCGAGTGATTCCGTGGTCGATGTCGTTCCAATCGACGAATCGTTGCGCGAACTCTCGGTCCTGAGCAGTAGTCGAGTACGGTTCCAAGTCCCAACGTCGGTCGGGGTCAGGAGCGTACAAGGCGTATTGAACTGTGCGGCCGATGAAGTAGAAGGACACTTCGTACACGAAATCGATTCGCGGCTGAATCAGGCTGCCCGGCTCTACTTCCGATAATCCGGCGCGCCCGGAATGACGCATGCCGATCGAGTCGGCACCCCATTTCGGTTTCACCACATAGGTATTCACCTCGGGTAAGCGCGAGACGTCCCGCGGGTCGTCGACGGTAGGTATGACCGGAAAACCATCTGCGAAAAGATCGACCAGGTACTGCTTGCCTCTCTGGTCGCCTTTGCCGGTCAGCTGGGTGAAGACCTTCGTGCCGTTCTCGCGCGCATGGCGAGCAAACATTTCGAAAGCATCCTGGTACCCCAGCACAGGCCCGGAGTTCCGGATGACGACCACATCGAAGCCGTCCATCAGCGCAAGCGCGTCGAGCGGGTGGCAGAGCGCAATGTCGAACCACTCGCGGAGCTGCGACGACAGAAAGATGTCTTCGTCGCAGTAGCGTCGGCCCTTCGACAGATACGCCAGGTCGGTGACGAAGAGAACGCGTGGACGGGGTGCATGCATCGGGCGACTCCTACCGATCGGAGAGGGGCATCAGCGGCAATCCGAGGCGGTCACGATGTTTGTTTGCGGGCCAACAGAAATGCCTGCGGTGTCGACTCGTATCCCATCGGAGCTCGATGCACGCGGACGTCCACCTCGAAGTTCGCCTCGACGAGCATGCCTGCGACCATGTCGGGGTCGAGTCGGTATGCGTCGTACGAGACCGAGTGTCCGTACGCCTGCTCGAGTCGCACCCGCTCGTTGCCTGCTTGAAATGCCAACAGCAGCAGACCTTCCGGCATCAGCACCCGATGCAATTCGGCAAAGATCTTCGACAATTGGTGCGGAGGCGTGTGGATGATCGAGTACCAGGCAACGATCCCCGCCAGAGAGCTGTCACCCGCGTCCAATGCCTCCATCGATCCGACATCGAATCGCAGGTGCGGGTGTTCGCGCTGCGCGACCTCGATCATGTTGGGCGACAGATCCATCCCCGCTACGTCGAGGCCGAGGCGGTGCAACTGGTCGGTAATGCGGCCGGTTCCGCATCCCACCTCGAGAACACCGCCGGTCGACACTCGGTCCGCGAATGTCGCCAACAGTGCATGCTCGAGATGCCGCCCTTCGAGTTCGTCGCGAACCAGGTCGGCGTAGCTCTCGGCAACGGTATCGTAGGCGGTCCTCGTCATCGAAACATGCTGTTGCTCGGCCACAGTGGCTACGGTACCGGCTCACCCGGTGTCGGCAGGTACGAGTGCGTCAGCATCTCGAAGAAGTGCCCGGTCGGGTCGCGGAAATACACTCCGCGGCCTCCGTGGTCGGTGTTGACGGTGCCGGGTTCGGTCATCCGAGGGTCGGCCCAGTGTTCGACGCCCTGGTCGACCAGCCTGGTATAGGCCGCGTCGAACAGATCGTCGCTGACC
This sequence comes from Rhodococcus cercidiphylli, assembly GCF_033042225.1. Classification (NCBI taxonomy): domain Bacteria; kingdom Bacillati; phylum Actinomycetota; class Actinomycetes; order Mycobacteriales; family Nocardiaceae; genus Rhodococcus; species Rhodococcus cercidiphylli. The sequence goes on along the minus strand of NZ_JAWLKE010000001.1, from coordinate 43,005 downwards.
CGAAACGCGTAGTGCTGAAACTGAATATCGCCGAAGGGGGGTTCGGCGAATTGGATGAGAATTCCATCGGTGAGTTGCACATTGACGAACGGCCCCCATGACGGGGCCTCGGGTAAAGCGAACAGGGTGCAAAAGAACTCGGCCGATGCGGCACTGTTCTTCGCAACGATGATGGTGTGATCGAACGAAATGGACATGCGCTGCCTCCTGGGCAGTACGACGCCTCCATGCCTGACGCAGTCCGTCATCGACACGCGACGCTGAGGACGATGCTCGCACGGACCCCGAATCCGGGTCAACCGGTGAATTCACGGCCGCGATTCGGTCTTCTTCGATGACAGTATTGCCGAGGAAAGGACCCCACTATGGTCGGTCGACTTCTGTTCGTTCACGGTGCCGGCGGATTTTTCGCCGACGCACCGCTGGCCAACGGACTTGCACAGGCTTTGCACCTCGATCTGTGCATGCCCGAACTGTCAGACACCGCCATGAGTTTCGAGGACTGGGCCGAGCCGGTTCGCCGGCACCTGGACCGGCTCGGACCGGAGGATTCGGTGATTGCGCATTCCTTCGGCGCATCGATCCTCGTCGGGGTCCTGGCAGAGAATCGACGGGAACGGCCGCGGCGGGCAACTCTGTTGGCGATGCCGGACTGGACTCCTCGTGGATGGGACGTCGTCGACTACGCGTTCACCGGCCCGGAGCCCGAGACCGACCTGATGCTCGTCCACTGCCGGGACGACGACGTGGTTCCCATTTCTCACCTGGCGTCGAACTCGACGGCTCTCCCGTCGGCGAGAGTGATCGAGTTGTCGACCGGTGGTCATCAGTTCGACGGCATGATCGACGACATTGTCGCCGAAATGCGCGGATGTAAGCGTCCCCGCGGGGACGCTTACCGGCCCCGATCCTCGTAGTCGATGACGAGGCCGACTCGGCCGAACATGCAGACTGGGCGTCCGCTCACCGATAGTCGTGGTCGATTCCCGTTGCCCATTGCGAACATTCGACGGCGATCACGTCGTCTCTTCCCCGTAGGAAGTCGCGTGCACCGAAGTCCCCCGAGGCCGATGCCACGGCTGCGTCGACGTGTCGACGCGCCAGAACGACCGGATGGCCGGGACGGCCGTCGAACACGGCTCTTGCGAGACCGGTCTCCCGCGCTGCGGCAAGTACTGCCTGCACCACCTCGGGTCCGACGTCCGGCGTATCGACCACGTGCACAACCGCGTATTCCGCGTCCGACGCCGCCGACAGCCCGGTGATGAAGGATGCGCTCATGCCCTGGTGCCAGTCGGGCGCATGCACCGCGATCACACCGTCGGGCACGGGCGCATCCGCCGCTCCCAGCACCACGACCACGCGATCACAGCCGCCGTCGCGCAATGCCTGCACCGCCGTCCTCAGCCACAGCCCGTCGTGGGCGAGCACTTTGGGCGATCCGTATCGCGTTCCGGCACCGGCGGCCAGTACCACTCCGACGGCAAGGTCCGACACGATCGTTCCTTTCACTCTCGGGTGGAGTCTTGGATGTTCGCACAACGTCCACGTCGAGTACGTCCCGAAGTTTGTGCTCGCTCGACTAGCGAGGATAGGCGTGATGACTGATTCTTAGTGCACTTCTCCTGCAGCGTCGCAGGAATCCTGCCCTGTTGCTTCCGCGAGGTGCCCACCCATGTCCGTCAAGCCCACCACACGCAAACGTGTCCATCCTGTCGACGAAGTGCTCCCCGTTCCGAAACTTGCTGCTTACGGGTTCCAACATGTCGTCGCGTTCTATGCAGGCGCGGTCTTGGTGCCGATCATCATCGGCAGCGCGATCGGACTGACCAACGAACAGTTGATCCACCTGATCAATGCGGATCTGTTCACCTGCGGCATCGCATCGATCATTCAATCGGTCGGATTCTGGAAGATCGGTGTCCGCCTGCCGCTCCTGCAGGGCGTGACGTTCGCCGGTGTCTCTCCGGTGATCGCGATCGCGATGGCGAACGGCGGCGGCACCGAGGGGTTGCTGTACGTCTACGGCGCCGTCATCGTCGCCGGTCTCGTCACGTTCTTCATGGCTCCGTACTTCAGTAGGCTGCTGCGATTCTTCCCACCGGTGGTCACCGGTACCGTCATCACGATCATCGGTGTGGCGTTGCTGCCGGTGGCGGTCAACGATGCGGTGACCAATCCTGCTACCCACGAACAGGATCCGTCCAACGGACGGTGGATGGCCTACGCGATCGGCACCCTGCTGATCATCGTGCTGATCCAACGCTTCTTCAAGGGTTTCATGGCCACCATCGCCGTGCTTCTGGGCCTGGTGATCGGTAGCGCCGTGGCGTTCGCTCTGGGAGACATGAACTTCGACGGCACCTCCGAGGCGTCGTGGGTCGGGTTCACGCAGCCCTTCCTGTTCGGTGTACCCAAATTCAGTGTCGTCGCGATCATTTCGATGATCGTGGTCATGCTCATCATCGCCGTCGAAACCACCGGCAGTGTGTATGCGACGGGTGAGATCGTCGGCAAGCGCATCAAGAAGGACGACATCGCAGCGACTCTGCGCGCGGACGGCGTGGCCACCGTCATCGGCGGCACGTTCAACTCGTTCCCGTACACGGCCTTCTCGGAGAACGTCGGCCTGGTCCGCCTGACCGGCGTGCGCAGCCGTTGGGTGGTGGCCACGGCGGGCGGCATCATGATTCTGCTGGGTCTGCTCCCCAAGACCGCAGCCGTCGTGGCATCCATCCCGCCGCCGGTGCTCGGCGGAGCGGCGCTCGCCCTGTTCGCGACCGTCGCCGTGGTCGGAATCCAGACTCTGTCGAAGGTGGACTTCACCGATCACCGCAACCTGATCATCGTCGCGACGAGCCTCGGTCTCGCGATGCTCGTGACCATTCAACCGACGGTCTCCGAGGGTGTGCCCGATTGGCTGGAAATGTTGTTCGGCAGTGGCATCGTTCTCGGCGCGGTTTCGGCAATTGTGCTCAACGTCTTGTTCTTCCACATCGGCAATCGCGGGCAGGCTGTCGCGGGTGGTCCGGGTAAGGGCATCACCCTCGACACGGTCAACGAGATGTCCGCCGAGGACTTCGCTGCCACGTTCGGCGGCTTGGTGCAGGGCACTCCGTGGGTAGTCGAACGCGCGTACCAGCAGCGGCCTTTCGCCGATGCGCACGGGTTGCGCGAGGCGTTCCAGGAGGCATTGTTGGCCGGCAGCACCGAGGAACAGATCGAGCTGATCAACAGCTACCCCGATCTCGGTAGCGAGGACGCCACCGGCACCCTCAACGCAGCGGACCACGTCGGCTTGTCCAACCTGGAGGAGGACGAGCACGACAACATCGTCCAACTCGCCGCCGAATACCGCGAACACTTCGGCTTCCCGCTGGTGATCTGTGCACGGGAGACGGAGCGTTACGATCGAGTTCTGGCCAACGGGTGGTCACGCGTCGAGAACGCACCGTCGGCGGAGCGGTCGTTCGCGATGATCGAGATCGCCAAGATCGCTAACTACCGGTTCGACGACCTCGTGGCCGACGCCAACCCGATCGCGGCCGCGCGGTTCGGTCGCATCAACGACTTCAGATAGCGAGCGAGATGTGCTGCACGAATGGATAGGGCTCGACGGGTTCAATCGGCTCAGTGATCGGCAAGCGATGCATGCACTCTACGAGTGCTGCGCATCGTCGATCTGGGCCCGTCGAGTCGCCCAGGGTCGCCCCTTCGACAGTCGAGATCTGCTGTTGGACAGGGCGGATCGAGTACTTGCCGAACTACCCGAGGCCGAGATCGACCATGCACTCGACGGTCATCCACGCATCGGCGGCAAGGCCGACAACCCGTCCTCGAAACGTGAGCAGGCCGCTGTGACGACGGCGGGTACCGAGGTGCGCGAGAAGCTGGCGGCGGGAAACCGTGCGTACGAGGACAAGTTCGGCCATGTGTATCTGGTGTGCGCCACGGGCAGGTCCGCGGAGGACCTGCTCGCTATCCTCGAGGAGAGGCTCGACAACGATGCCGAAACCGAAAGACGGGTGCTCCGCGTGGAACTGGCCAAGATCAACCGAATTCGCCTCGGACGCATGCTGGGACCAGAGCAGTGACGGGGCTGTCGACCCACGTCCTCGACGCCACCTCGGGGACACCTGCGGTGGGGATGCGGGTGCGGTTGTTCCATCCCGAGAAGGGCGAAATCTCCACCGCCACCACCGATGGCGACGGCCGAATCGGCGAGGTGGTGCCAGGGCCGATCGATCCGGGCGTGTATCGCCTCTCGTTCGACACCGGCGATTATTTCGAGGCGACATCGACACCGAGCTTCTATCCCGAGGTGTCGATCTCCTTCACCGTCACCGATCCCGACGCCCACTATCACGTCCCATTACTGTTGTCCCCCTTTGCTTATTCGACCTATCGCGGGAGCTGACATGACCGACCTGACCGGAAAGATCGTCCTCGGATCCAATCAGTACGGCAAGGCCGAGAACCGCGTGGTGCGGATCTATCGCGACTCTCCCCGGCACGAGATCCACGACATCAACGTGTCGAGCGCTCTGCGCGGCGACTTCTCGCCCGCGCATCTGGTGGGAGATCAGTCCAACGTGCTTCCCACCGACACCCAGAAGCAGACCGCGTACGCGTACGCGAAGACCAAGGGGTTGCTGCATCTCGAGAGCTACGGCCTCGATCTCGCTCGGCACTTCGTCGACGATGTGGAACCCGTCGAAGGGGCCCGCATCGAACTCGAGGAGTACGCCTGGGCTCGCGCGGTGATCGACGGCGTCGAGCACGATCACACGTGGACCCGCAAGGGTGAGGAGATCCGTACGTCGGCGGTGACCGTCGAGGGTAAGGGCGACGCGCAGCAGACGTGGGTGATCAGCGGCTTCAAGGAGATGGTGATTCTCAAGTCCACGGGCTCGGAATTCCACGGATTCCTCGAAGATGACCTGACGATTCTCGAACCCACCACCGACCGGGTGATGGCGACATCGCTGACCGCGCAATGGCGATACACCACCACCGACGTCGAGTGGGACGCCGTGTACGCGGGTGTGAAGGCGGCGATGATCGAGCGGTTCGCCAATCTGCAGTCACTGGCCCTCCAGCAGACTCTGTACGCCATGGGCGAGGCGGTGCTGGAGAAGTATCCGTTCATCGCAGAGATCACGATGTCCGCACCGAACAAGCATCACTTCGTCTACGACCTGGGCAGGTTCGGCATCGAGAACAATCTCGAGGTGTTCAACGCGGACGACCGGCCGTACGGTCTGATTCAGGCAACCGTCGAGCGTGAGGATGCCCCGGACGCCGGAAGTGCCTGGCGGACATACTCTGTCGTCGGATAGAGCGCTGCGCTCACGTGTGCAGCGCCGCAGTCCACTCCACCAACGGGGTCAGGGCTCGCCAGGCATCGCGCACCTTCGTGGCGGCCTTGGGTGTCTCCAGCCACGCGGGCGAGCCGAAATGCTTGCCCGCGGTGAGTGACTTGTGGCGCAACAGGTCGATGCGCGGGTGTTCCAGCTCGTATCCCCGCGGCTTGGTCTTGAGCTTGCCGCCGCCGATCTCGTATCCGGCCTTGGTCAGCGTCGCCAGAATTCGCTCGAGTTCGGCACCGCGGACGTCGTCGTCGACGGTGCGGCGGTAGCGGGCGACACCCTCGGTCGAGGAGTTGTAGAAGCCGCCTGCGACGAACAAGCCGGCGGGGTCGATCTGGACGTAGTAGCCGAGACTGTCCCCACGAGCGACGAATCCACCCTGATGGGTCTTGTACGGCGTCTTGTCCTTCGAGAAACGGACATCGCGGTAGGGGCGAAACACCTTGGCGCTGCCGAATTCCGGTTCGAGGGTCGCGAGCAATGCTGTCATCGGCCCCTTGACCGCGCTGTCGTAGACCTCCTTGTGCTCGCTCCACCAGAGCTTGCTGTTGTCGGCTTCGAGGTCCTCGTAGAAGTCCAGGGCAGCGAAGGGTATTCCGGTGAAGCCAGTCATTCCTCGATCCTATGCGGCCCCGGTGGCCGACGAACGAGGGATGGATTGAAGCGCGAGGTAGACATCGAGCCGGTCCGAGGTGGAATTCAGATCCCGGCCCAGCAACTCCTCCACTCGCTTGATTCGGTACCGCACGGTGTTGAGGTGGACGTGCAACGACTCGGCCGTCCGGTTCCACGATCCACCGGTCGCCAGGAATTCGCGGAGGGTGTCGGTGAGTCCGGCATCGGTGCGCCGGTCGTAGTCGAGCAGTGGAGCGAGAACGTGTTCGACGAACGACCGACGCACGTCGTCCGGCAGAGCCGAGAGCATCGACACCGCCGAGGTCAGTTGCGCACCCGCGGTGACGGTCACCGGGCTTGACCCTTGTCTGCTGACTTCGAGTGCGTGCCGGGCCGATCGCAGCGCGCCGTCGATGGTGATCCCGGTCGCCTCGGAGCTGACCCCCACGAGCAGACGGCTGTGCCCGATGCCGGAACCCAAGCGAGTCAATCGAGTTCGCAGGGTCTGTGTGAAATCAGGATCGTCGGTGTTCACGACAGCGACGATGTCGCCGTGCGTGCTGCACCCGACGCATCCTCCACCGAAGGAGGTGAGTGTGTCGCTGAGAACCGTGCGCAGCATCTCGCGCAGGTCGATCCGTCCGCTGTGAACGACTCTGACGACGACCAGCGAGCGGTCCGGGTCGACGCCTGCCTGACGCAGCCGCGTCAGGGCCTCGGGTCTGGTGCTGTCGGCCTCGATCAACGCCACTGCCTGGTCGGCGATTTCGCGTCGGACCAGTCGCCCCTCCTCGCGTCGAGCACGATCGAGCGCGGCGATGGCCGCGAGCTGGCCGAACGCATCGGCGATGGCGGGTGGGAACGTCGCCACGTCTCCCGCCACCGCGAGGAACCATCGTGTGGTCCGCTGCGCGAGCGCAGGCCCGACACCGAAGATGCTGTACACACCTCCGTCACTGAGAGTGGTTGTCGTGGGCAGCCTTTCGGAGGACAGCGCAGCGTGCGTCAGAGTATCCACGTCGGCATCGGAGAACGCCGAGACCTCGGCCACCAGCCGGCGTCCGGTCGCCGTGAAGATCAGACACGCCATCCCGGTTTCCCTGGAGGTGTGCAGGGCCAACTCGTCGAGCGCTCTGCCGTCCGCGATCGCGGTGAGCAGCTGGCGTTGCCGAACGAGCGAGCTGTTCAGCGAGGCTATGCGATCTCCGGTGACACGGCCGACGAGAAACTCCGTCACCTCGCCGAACGAGACGGTCTCGGGTACCGCGAGCAGGGGTAGTCCGTGCCGCTCGCACGCGTCGATCAAGTCGGGTGGAACGTGGCCGAGCAACCCTTCACCGGCGGCCAGTGCCGAAGCCCCCGAATCGGCGACGGCCCTGACGAACATCTCACTGTCCGCGGGCGTTCGATGCCACACGAGACCGGTGATGACCAGCTCGCCACCCGCGATGTAGCGCGACGGATCGGGCAGATCGGTCGTGTACGTCCAGCGCAGCGTGCGGCCGAGGGCGTCGGTATCGGAGGTGAGCAATCGAATGCCGAGCTGCGTGGCGTCGAGCAAGTCCTTGACCTGCACTGCTGTCCCTCCCCCGGCCCTGGCTGAGCGTGCTCGAAACAGCTGAGCTCGTAGGAAAAACAGTATGTGTGGGTTGTTTCGTGCGAGTTTCGGGCGTATCGCCGAACGACCGAAGATCGGTAACAGATACTCACTACAGTTCGAAGGGACACATCGGGTGTCGGATCTGTCGGCGTGGTGGATCTGCCGGCGAGAACGAGGTGAACGAAGGCCATGGATCTCGGCACTGTCGACGACATTCTGCTTCCCGGCTCCCGCGCGGACCTTCCGCCCGGACGCGCGGACACCGCCGTCCTTGCCGGCGGTACCTGGCTGTTCTCCGAGAAGCAGGACCACCTGGCCACCCTCGTCGATGTCACCGCCTTGGGCTGGGAGCCGTTGACCGTCACCGAGACCGGGCTCGAAATCGCTGCCACCTGCACCATCGAGACTTTGGCGCGCTACACCTCTCCGTGGCCGGCCACCGCATTGTTCCCCCGCTGCGCAGCAGCATTGTTGGCCTCGTTCAAGATCTGGAAGACCGCCACCGTCGGCGGCAACATCGCGCTGGCCCTGCCTGCCGGAGCGATGATCTCGTTGACCGCCGCTCTCGACGGTGTCGGGCAGGTGTGGTCGGGTGATGGGCCCGATCACGACTACCGCATCGCCATCGCGGACCTGATCACGGGCCCGCACGCCAACGCCCTTCGACCGGGAGACGTGCTGCGCAGCATCGATATTCCGCTGCACGCACTTCAGTCCAGAACGGCGATGCGCAAGCTCGCACTGTCACCACTCGGGAGATCGGCCGCCCTGGTGATCGGACGGGTCGACGACGGCGGCGAATTCGTTCTGACCGTCAGCGCGTCGACCGTCCGTCCGTTCGTTCTGCGTTTCCCCGGCCTGCCGACGGCGGACGAACTCGACGACGCGCTCGCCGCCACCATCGGTCCCCAGCACTGGTACGACGACCCCCACGGGGCTCCGGACTGGCGTCGACACATCAGTTGCACTGCAGCGCAGCAGATTCGCGAGGAGTTGTCATGATCGTAGACATCAACGGTGTGCCGACCGATGTCACTCCGCGGCCCGGGCAGTGCCTGCGCACCCTGCTCCGCGAACACGACCACTTCGAGGTGAAGAAAGGGTGCGACGCAGGCGACTGCGGCGCATGCTCGGTGCTCGTCGACGGCGAACCGGTGCACTCGTGCATCTTTCCCGCGTTCCGTGCCGCCGACCGGTCCGTCACCACCGTCGCGGGACTCGGTACACCGGACGACCTCCATCCGATGCAGAGCCGATTCGTCGAAGCCGCCGGTTTCCAGTGCGGATTCTGCACTGCGGGAATGGTCGTCACCGCCTCGACGCTGACCGAGGAAGATCTGGACGAGCTTCCCGAACGGCTGAAGGGAAATCTGTGTCGCTGCACCGGATATCGCGCCGTGTCCGACGCCGTCTGCGGGGTGGTCAACACCGAGAAGTCCGTCGACGGTCCGGCGTGTGGACGGTCGCTCGCGGCACCCGCCAGCACGCGCATCGTCACCGGAACCGAGCCCTACACACTCGACCACACCCCTGCCGGGTTGCTGCACGCCAGTGTTCTCGGAAGTCCACACGCGCATGCGCGGATCGTCTCCGTCGATACCACCGCGGCAGAGCAGGTGCCGGGGGTGCACCTGATCCTGACTGCGAAAGACAGTCCGGCGACGGCATTCTCGACGGCCCGCCACGACCGCCGCGTCGACGATCCGGACGACACCCATGTTCTCGATACCGTCGTGCGCTTCATCGGCCAGCGAGTGGCGATCGTTGTCGCAGAATCGGTGGCAGCGGCCGAGGAGGGGTGCCGCGCTCTTGTCGTCGAGTACGACGTGCTGCCTGCAGTGTTCGATCCGGAGTCCTCGCTCGCACCCGATGCGCCGAAGATCCACGGCGACAAGGACGCGACGGCGCGAATCGCGGATCCGTCTCGCAATCTGGTGGCCGAGCTGCACGGCAGTACCGGAGACGTCGACGCTGCCGTTCGCGACGCGGCGGCGGTGGTCACCGGCCGCTGGACCACGCAGCGGATTCAGCATGTGCACCTGGAAACACACGGCACCATCGGTTGGTTGGACGAGACCGGAAAACTGAATCTACGCACCAGCACTCAGGTTCCGTTTCTGGTGCGCGACGAGATCTGCGAGATCTTCGGTTTGGCACGCGATCGTGTTCGCGTGTTCACCGCGCGCGTCGGCGGCGGATTCGGCGGCAAGCAGGAGTTGCTCACCGAGGACGTGGTGGCGCTGGCGGTACTGCGTACCGGTCGACCGGTGCAGTTCGAGTTCACGCGTACGGACGAGTTCACCGTGGCACCGTGCCGCCATCCGTTCCGCGTCGACGTCACGGCCGCCGCGAGCGCCGACGGCACGCTGACCGCCCTGTCGATCGACGTTCTCACCGACGCCGGTGCCTACGGGAACCACAGTGCAGGTGTGATGTTCCACGGCTGCGGCGAGTCGGTGGCGATCTACCGGTGCGCCAACAAACGGGTCGACGCAAAGACGGTGTACACCAACAACATCCCGTCCGGAGCTTTCCGAGGCTACGGTTTGGGACAGGTGATGTTCGCGATCGAATCGGCGATGGACGATCTGGCGCGAGAGATCGACGTCGATCCGTTCGAGTTTCGCAGACGCAACGTGATCGTCCCCGGCGACGACATCGTCGCCGCCCACCACGAGGGAGACGACCTGCAGTTCGGCAGCTACGGCCTCGACCAGTGCATCGACCTTGCCGAAGCCGCTCTGCGACGAGGCAACGGCGAGCACGCACCGGAGGGCTGGAAGGTGGGCGAAGGAATGGCGGTGGCCATGATCGCGACCATTCCCCCGCGCGGCCACCGCGCCGAGACCTCGGTGGCACTACTACCCGAGGGGCGGTACGAGATACGCGTCGGGACTGCGGAATTCGGCAATGGAACCACCACCGTCCACACTCAGATCGCGGCGAGCGAACTGGGCACGTCCGTCGATCGCATCGGAGTCGATCAATCCGACACCGACTCGGTCACATACGACACGGGCGCATTCGGTTCGGCGGGCACCGTGGTGGCAGGCAAGGCCCTGTATGCGGCGGTTCGCGCGATGTCGGCTCGGATCCTGGATCTGGCCGCCACCGCGACCGGACACCGAAATTCGGACTGCGCACTCGGACCGGAGGGCGTGCGCTGCGGAGATCGCTTCGTCACCCTCGACGACATTCTGGCGATGGCGGGAGGCACCCTCGTCACCGCAGGCAACAGTGGCGGGCTGCCGCGTTCGCTCGCGTTCAACGTGCACGCGTTCCGGGTGGCGGTGCACGAGGACACCGGCATCGTGAAAATACTGCAGTCGGTGCAGAGCGCGGACGCCGGAACCGTGATGAACCCGCAGCAGTGCCGTGGTCAGGTCGAGGGCGGCGTCGCACAGGCGATCGGTAGCGCGCTGTACGAGGAGATCCGCACCGACGGTGCCGGTCTGGTCACCACCGATTCGATTCGTAGCTACCACGTTCCGCAGTTCGCGGACATTCCTCGCACCGAAGTTCTGTTCGCCGACACCTACGACCGTCTGGGCCCGTTCGGCGCGAAGTCGATGAGCGAGTCTCCGTACAACCCCGTGGCACCGGCTTTGGCCAACGCCATTCGCGACGCCGTCGGTGCCCGGCTGTACGACCTACCCATGTCGTCGGACCGCGTCTGGCGGGCAGTCAGCGGTCGTAGAACGTCTGCAGAATGATCGTGCTGCGCGTCTGCACGTTGGCGGTTGCCCGGATCTCCTGCAGCAGGCGTTCGAGCGCCCTCGGCGATTCGACTCGCACCAGCAGAACATAGCTTTCCTCACCGGCAACCGAGTGACACGACTCGATGGCCGACAGATGCTTCAACCTGGCGGGGGCATCGTCCGGTTGGGCCGGATCGATCGGAGTGATGGCGACGAATGCCGACAGCGGACGGCCGAGGGCCTCCGGATCGACCTGGGCCGTGTATCCACGGATGACGCGCCGGGACTCCAGCCGTCGAACCCTCGATTGAACGGCGGACACGGACAGGGAAGCCTTTACCGCCAACGTCGCCAAAGTAGCGCGTCCGTCGGAGACAAGCTCGTCGATGATCAAGCGATCGACGCGATCGAGATTTTCACTCACCTGCGCAATGTAGCCCAGATCCGAGACGAATCAGCGGCCACATCCGTTTCTGCTGGTCGAATCGGTGCTTGTGCCTCTTTTTCACAGGAACAGAGGGGGTAGGGCGAGGACCATGACCGCCGACCAACTGACGTGCGTGAGAATCGGAGCCAGGATTCCGCCGGACGCACGCCTCTGCAGACCCATCACGTAACCGAGCAGGACAGCCGCGAAGCCCAGCATCGGATTGCCGGATGCGAGGGTGGCAATGGCGTAGATGACGGTGGAGATGATCACCGGATGCTTGACCCCGATGGCCGAGTACAGGGCTCCCCGGAAGAAGATCTCCTCGGCGACGCCGTTGAGCAGCGCGATGAAGACGATCAGAACCAGTGACCCCACCCGGGCGTGTGCGAGCACGTTCTCGGTGAAGTCGGCCAGCGGCGGAATCTGCCGAACCACGAGTCCGCCGAGCAAGAAGACTCCGCCCACGGCGAGTCCGATCAGGATGGGGGTGACGATCGGCCGTCTGATCGACCCGCCGACCTGGATACGGCCCAGGTGCAGTGGTCCGGACGCAAATCCACCGATCGTCCAGACTGCGGCCAGCACCAGCGTCAGCGCATAGAACGTCGGGTCACCCGGCTCCGTCTTGAGCGAGAAGTACAGCACCGTCGCGCCGATCACCAAGGTGATCATCACGACGATTCGGCGCTTGCGAAACGCTGCGTCGGACTGTCGGTGATCGCGCTCGACCGGATCGACCAGAGCGGACTTCATCACGTTGAGCGCGGTCGTGGACCACGTTCCCATCACGCCTCCTCGGTATCGGTCAGTCGGCGTACGGCCGACCTCGCGCGTCGATTCACGTCGGCTATCACGTCGAGATTGGTGCGCACCGCTGCCGCGACGGGCTTGGCGTACAGCAGTCGACGCCCGCCGAGGGCTTCGATCAACCCCCAGGTGCGGTCCGAGGATGCCGCGACACCGCGACGCCTGATCCCCAGAGCGTCACCGCCGCTCCAGGCCGCGTCGGTGCTCGCGAGCCGAAGCGGATCCTTCAACGCACACACACCGGGAGGGTCACCGACCATTCCCCGCACACTACGGGCCATGGCGTCGGCAATCGTGGTGAGACCTCGGGGAGGGTCGGGCACGAGTTCACGAATCCGACTCTCCGACGTCGTCATCGTGTTGTGCAGCGACCCGACGAGATCTTCGGCGAGTCCCGCGGGAACCGGAATGATCTTTCCGATGACCTTGCCTGCGAGCGAGGTCGGCACCAGCGGCACCGGAACGCCGATGCGCTGGAGGCCGGCAGCTTCGACGTACGCGAACACCAGATCTCGATACGGCACCACATCCGGCCCACCGATGTCGTAGGAACCCGCCGGGACTGCATCGGTGTCGGCGCTTGCGAGCAGATAGTGCAGCACGTCGTCGACGGCGATGGGCTGCACGGGCTCGGCGAGCCAACTCGGCAGCGGCAGCACCGGCAAGCGGTCGGCGAGGTAGCGCAACATCTCGTACGACGTCGAACCTGCACCCAGGACGATGGCCGCTCTGAGCCAGACCAACTCGACGCCGTCCACCGTCAGAGCCTCGCCGACGTCCGCCCGGCTCGCGAGGTGCTCCGACAGCTGGTCGTCATCGGGTACGAAACCACCGAGGTAGACGATTCGGCGTACTCCCGCCCGCGCCGCCGCCGCGGCGAAATGCTCGGCGGACCGCCGGTCCTGCGCGCGGTAATCGGACTCGCCGATGGCATGCACGAGGTAATAGGCCACGTCGATGTCGCCGGACTGCGCGAACGCGGCAGCGCAGGACTGTTCGTCGGTGACATCGAGCGAGACTGCGGTGACGGAGTCGAAGAAGTCGAAGGTCCGCAGGTTGTCCGGCGTTCGGGAGCCGACGACGACCTCGAACTCGTCGGCCAGCAGAGCTGCCACCAACCGCGACCCGATGTACCCGCTGGCACCGGTGACGAGAGCTCTCATGCTTCGAGGCTAACGGCACTCGGGGCGTTGTGTCGGTGTGGCATTGTCGCTCCTATGGCTCTGGTCTTGGCAGGTGTGGTTCTCCCCGATCCCCTCGGTACCGAAACTGTGCTCCGGCGAGGAGTCGCGGTCGCTCGGGCCGGTGCGGGCTGGATGCTCACCACGACCGCTTTCGCGCTTACCCTGCCCGGCCGAATCGAAGCACTGCTGACGCGCATTGAGACGTTGATGACACGTATCGATCACGTGATCGACTCCGCCGACGCCGTGGTCGCCAGCGTGCAGCGGACAACCGGGGCCGCGGACGAGGTGGTCGCGTCGGCGTCGGTCGCCTCACACACCGCGCTGGAGCTGATCGAGTTGTTCGATCCAATCGCCAAGAAGTCCGAGCCCATGGCCCGCAAGTTCGTCGACAACCTGTCCGAGGAGGAAGTCGACGCCGCAATCGCGATGGTCGATCAGCTCCCCGGACTCCTCGATCACATGGAAGCGCTGCTTCCCATTCTCGCCACCCTCGACACGGTGTCCCCCGAGATTCACGAACTCCTCGGAGTCACCAAGGACGTTCGGCGCGCGGTCATCGGCATTCCGGGATTCAAGTTCTTCCGCAATCGCGGTGAGGACAAGCTGAACGAGGAGCTACGAGACGAAGAGAACTAGGCGCTCGGGCTCAACGCCCCCGGGCGATGCTCGTACGTAGTCGCGTCCACCAGGACGGTGGGTTCGAACCCGCCGGATTCGTTGGTGTGGCGGGCGACTGCGCCGCATGCTCGCGGGCCAGTCGGTCGACCTCGGCGCGGTTGATCCGCCAGCTCTCCATCCAGTTCTCGACGTCCACCGGGCCGAGCGGCACGATCGGCGGCGTCGGGAACCGAATCCAGTCGACGATGCGAGCGTTCAACTCGTCCAACACCTCTCGTGCCGAATCCTCGCGCCGAATGCCGATCAATGTCGACGGCAGCCGCTCGATCTCCTTGCGCAGCTGCAATGCAGTGGGTAGCAAGGCGTCGGCGGGCAGGTTCTCCCGTTTCAGGTAGCCCCGCACCCACCACAGCTCGTCGCCGGGATCGCCGACCGGGATCGGCTTGCCGGTGCCCTCGAGGCCCTCGAACGCACCGTTGTCCTGCGCCTCGCGAATCTGCTTGTCCACCCAGGACTCGAACGTGACTCCTGGTTTCTTGCGTTCGGTCACCCCGTCGACTGTAGATCCGGTGCCGGGCTCCGCGCCACGGCTGCGAACACGACGAAGCCCCGACCCACGTAGGCGGGCCGGGGCCGGTGTCGCGCAGCGGTGCTGGTCAGCCGTACTCGGCGACCAGTCGATCGAATTCCTCGCGGTCGATGACCTGAGGCTCGTTGATGGCGAGAGCCTGCGCGTATTTGCTTGCCAGGTGGTAGTCGCGGCCGAGTGGCCCGTGCTCGGCATCGTCCTCGTCGGACTGGATGCTCGCGCCCGGAGGCACCTCGTTCTGCAGGCCGTTGGTCTTGCTGCCGAGCAGAGCGTCGAGTTTCGCGGAAATCTTCTGCATGATCTCTTGGTCGTCGGTCATGGGGGCGGTGTACCCGAATCGCTCGAATCGACACCGCCGCACGCTCGGGGAACGGCGTGAGGGTTATCTGTCGGTGCCCGGGGGCATGATGATGGGATGGCCAGGCAGAGTACGGGCACCGACGCAGCGGGCGAGCTGTCGGTGATGCAGAAGTTGTCGCGGCCGACCCGGGAATGGTTCACCGGCGCTTTTCCCGCTCCGACGTCCGCGCAGTTGGGCGCGTGGTCGTCCATCTCGAGTGGTTCGCACACCCTCGTGGTTGCTCCGACGGGTTCGGGTAAGACGCTCTCGGCCTTCCTGTGGGCCTTGGACGAGCTTGCGCAGCTGGGTGCGGACAGCACCCGCAAGACCAAAGTCCTCTACATCTCGCCGCTCAAGGCCCTTGCCGTCGACGTCGAGCGGAACCTGCGCGCTCCCCTCGTCGGCATCACCCAGACCGCCAAGCGCCTCGGCCTGAACCCACCGGAGATCTCGGTCGGTGTGCGATCCGGCGACACCAGCGCCGCCGACCGCAGGAACATGATCAAGACGCCGCCGGACATCCTGATCACCACCCCGGAGTCGCTGTTCCTCATGCTCACCTCGGCCGCGCGAGACATCCTCGCCGAGGTCGACA
Organism: Rhodococcus cercidiphylli; assembly: GCF_033042225.1. NCBI lineage: Bacteria > Bacillati > Actinomycetota > Actinomycetes > Mycobacteriales > Nocardiaceae > Rhodococcus > Rhodococcus cercidiphylli. Next base: position 27,157 of record NZ_JAWLKE010000001.1, on the reverse strand, counting down.
CCGTCATCGTCGACGAGGTACACGCCGTCGCAGGCACCAAACGTGGCGCACACCTCGCAGTGTCTCTCGAACGACTCGACGCGATGCTGGACAAGCCGGCTCAACGCATCGGCCTGTCCGCGACGGTGCGACCCCACGAGGAGGTCGGCCGATTCCTGGCCGGTGCCGCTCCCATCGAGATCGTCGCTCCGCCTGCACCGAAGACGTTCGATCTGACGGTCCAGGTGCCGGTCGAGGACATGACCGAACTGGGCGTCACCGACCCGAATGCGGACACCTCGGCCGCTCCCCCGGCGCAGGGATCCATCTGGCCCCACGTCGAGGAGAAGATGGTCGATCTCATCCTCGAGCACAAATCGTGCATCGTCTTCGCCAATTCTCGACGTCTCGCAGAGCGGCTGACTGCGCGGCTCAACGAGGTGTACGCCGAACGGATCGGCGACGGCGTCGAGACCGAGCACAAACCGCCCTCGCAGGTCGGCACTCCCACCGACGTGAACCACGGTGCCGATCCGTTGCTGGCCCGGGCCCACCACGGCAGTGTCAGCAAGGATCAGCGCGCGCTGATCGAAGACGATCTCAAGACCGGCAGGCTGCGCTGCGTCGTCGCCACCAGCAGCCTCGAACTCGGAATCGACATGGGCGCAGTCGATCTGGTCGTCCAGGTCGAAGCGCCGCCATCGGTGGCGAGTGGGTTGCAACGCGTCGGACGCGCAGGTCACCAGGTCGGCGAGATCTCCAAGGGTGTGTTGTTCCCCAAGCACCGCACCGACCTGATCCACTGCGCCGTCACCGTCGAACGCATGACGTCGGGCAAGATCGAGGCGTTGTTCGTTCCCGCCAATCCACTCGACGTGCTGGCGCAGCAGACCGTGGCGGCATGTGCCCTCGAACCGATCGACGCCGAGGACTGGTTCGATTCCGTCCGTCGCACAGGCAGTTTCGCCACCCTGCCCCGATCTGCCTACGAGTCGACTCTCGATCTGCTCTCGGGCCGCTACCCCTCGGACGAGTTCGCGGAACTACGGCCGAGGCTCGTGTGGGACCGCGACGCCAACACTCTCACCGGCCGTCCCGGGTCGCAGCGACTGGCCGTCACCTCCGGTGGCACCATCCCGGACCGCGGCCTGTTCACCGTGTACATGGTGGGCGAAAAGCAGTCCAGGGTAGGCGAACTCGACGAGGAGATGGTCTACGAATCGCGAGTGGGTGACGTGTTCGCTCTCGGTGCCACCAGCTGGCGGATCGAGGAGATCACCCACGATCGGGTGCTCGTCAGCCCGGCGTACGGCCAACCCGGCCGGCTCCCCTTCTGGCACGGCGACGGCCTGGGCCGGCCGGCCGAACTCGGCCGAGCCCTGGGCGAGTTCCTGCGCAGCACCACCGATCGCAGCAACTTGGCCGACCGGCTGAGCTCCGACGGTCTCGACGCCAACGCCGTCAACAACCTCATCGCATTGCTCGACGAGCAACTCGAGGCCACCGGCCAGCTCCCCACCGACAAGACGATGATCGTCGAGCGGTTCCGCGACGAACTCGGTGACTGGCGACTGGTTCTGCATTCCACCTACGGCCAGCAGGTGCACGCGCCGTGGGCGCTCGCAGTCGGCGCGAGGCTGATCGAGCGGTACGGCATCGACGCCGCCCCCACCGCATCCGACGACGGCATCATCGTCCGGCTTCCCGACACCGACGACCAGCCACCGGGCGCAGAACTGTTCGTCTTCGAGCGCGACGAGATCGCCGACATCGTCACCGAACAGGTCGGCGGGTCGGCTCTGTTCGCATCGAGATTCCGCGAATGTGCCGCTCGCGCACTGCTTCTCCCCCGCCGCAACCCGGGCAAGCGAGCGCCGCTGTGGCAGCAGCGCCAGCGTTCGGCCCAGCTGCTCGACGTGGCACGCAAATACCCGACGTTCCCGATCCTGCTCGAGACCGTCCGTGAGTGCCTGCAAGACGTCTACGACCTCCCCGCCCTCGAGGACATCCTGGCCAGAATCGGCCGACGCCAGATCAGAATCGTCGACGTCGAGACGCCGTCACCGTCCCCGTTCGCCAATTCGCTGCTGTTCAACTACGTCGGCGCATTCATGTACGAGGGCGACAGCCCGTTGGCCGAACGCCGAGCCGCCGCACTGTCACTCGACTCGGCGCTCCTCGCCGAGCTGCTCGGACGCGTCGAACTGCGAGAGCTGCTCGACGACAGCGTCATCACCACCACCGAACTCGAGCTACAGCGCCTCCCCGAGGACCGCCACGCCAAGGACATCGAAGGCGTCGCGGATCTGCTGCGACTGCTCGGTCCGCTGACCGTCGAGGAAGTCGGCCTTCGAACCGACGGCGACGAATACCCGCAGTGGCTCACCGAACTCGCCGATGCCAAGCGGGCGATGGAGGTCTCGTTCGCAGGCAAGAACTGGTGGACGGCGATCGAGGACGCCGCTCGGCTGCGCGACGCATTGGGCGTGCCGCTTCCCATCGGAACTCCGGCCGCCTTCATCGAACCCGTCGACGATCCGCTGGTGGACCTGATCAGCCGGTACGCCCGAACACACGGACCGTTCACCCTCGACGACGCGGCGGCGCGCTTCGGGGTGGGCACCGCCGTGGTACGCGACGTCCTGCGCAGACTCGCCGTCGACAAGCGCGTCGTCGAGGGCGAATTTCGGCCCGGAGCCACCGGCAGCGAATGGTGCGAGGCCGAGGTCCTGCGACGTTTGCGGCGCCGGTCGCTCGCTGCGGCCCGGCAGGAGATCGAACCCGTCTCCACCGCCACCCTCGGCCGCTTCCTGCCGGCGTGGCAGCACGTGGACAGCCGACGCCTGAGCGGAATCGACGGCGTCGCGACCGTCATCGAACAGCTTGCGGGCGTTCCTGTTCCGGCATCGGCCTGGGAATCACTCGTACTCTCGTCGCGGGTGACGGACTACAGTCCGGCGATGCTCGACGAACTGACCTCCACCGGAGAGGTGTTGTGGTCGGGGCACGGCGCGATCTCCTCGAAGGACGGCTGGGTGAGCCTGCACATGGCCGACACCGCTCCGCTGACCCTCGTGCCCGCTGCCGAATCCGACCTGTCGGAGTTGCAGATTCGCATTCAGGACGCCGTTGCGGGCGGCGGCGCGTACTTCTTCCGCCAACTTTCCGACACCGTCGGCAGCACCGACGACACCGCTCTGCAGGCCGCCCTGTGGGAGTTGGTGTGGGCGGGCCGTCTGAGCAACGACACATTCGCCCCGCTGCGCGCGCTGTTGAACTCCACGACCACCCGCTCGGCCCCGAGCCATCGAGCACCGCGTCGCACACCGCGGTTGCGCTCGTACCGGCAGTTCGAGCGGCCATCCCTGCCCACCCGCACCGGACCCCCGACCGCGGGTGGACGATGGTCGAGGTTGCCCGAGCTCGAACCCGACCTGACCGTCCGCGCCCATGCGACCGCCGACGTACTGCTCGAACGTTACGGCGTGGTGACCCGCGGTTCGGTGATGAACGAGGGCGTGCCCGGCGGATTCGCCACGATGTACAAGGTGCTCACCGGATTCGAGGATTCCGGTCGCTGCCGTCGCGGCTACTTCGTCGATTCCCTCGGCGGCGCACAGTTCTCCACCTCCGATGTGGTGGACCGGTTGCGCAGCTACGACGAACCGAAGAAGAACGCCACCGCCGTCGTGCTCGCGTCCTGCGATCCGGCCAACCCCTATGGCGGAGCACTGCCCTGGCCGAAAGCAGGCAGCGGCGAGGCCGGTGTCGGAGACAAGCCGGACGAAACGACGAAGCACCGGCCGGGTCGCAAGGCCGGTGCACTGGTGGTCCTCGTCCGGGGCGAATTGACGATGTTCGTCGAACGCGGCGGAAAGTCGGTGCTGACGTTCGGTGAGAACACCGAGGACATCGGCGCTGCAGCAACCGCTTTGGCGGCCACCGTTCGCCGCGGCGGAGTCGACAAGCTACTCGTCGAGCGGATCAACGGTCACGACATTCACAGCACGGACTTCTCCAAGACCCTGACCGAGGCCGGTTTCTCGGCGACCCCACGCGGCCTTCGTCTGCGTCGCTGAAGCACCGCAATACTCCCCAGGAACGAGAGAGGACACCGATGCCCGAGGGCGATACCGTCTGGCGCGCTGCCAACACCCTGCGCGCCGCACTCGAGGGCAGGCAGCTCACCACCTGCGACATTCGCGTACCCCGTTACGCCACAGTCGACTTCACCGGAGAGACCGTCGATTCCGTCGCCTCACGCGGTAAGCACCTGCTGATCAGAGTCGGCGGCTACGTCATTCATTCGCATCTGAAGATGGAGGGCACCTGGCACGTCTATGCACCCGGCGCTCGCTGGCGTCGCCCGGCGTTCCAGGCGCGGATCATCTTGAACACCGCCGACGCGCAGGCCATCGGTTTCGAGCTCGGAGTCCTCGACATCGTCGAGGACGAGGACGAGGTTGTCGGCTATCTCGGACCGGATCTACTCGGTCCCGACTGGGACCCAGTAGCCGCCCTGACCAATTTGGAGTCGGATCCGGCTCGTCCCGTTGGACTCGCGCTGCTCGATCAGCGCAACATCGCCGGGCTCGGCAACGTCTATCGAAACGAGATCTGCTTTCTGCGTGGAATCGACCCGCGTACACCGGTCGGCGACGCCGGTGACCTGAAGAAGACGATCGACCTGTCCTATCGATTGATCATGGCCAACAAGGATCGAAACCAGCGCGTCACTACCGGGGATCGACGCCCGGGCCGACATTTCTGGGTGTACGGGCGCGAGAACAAGCCATGCCGACGCTGCGGAACCACCATCGAATTCGGCTTCATCGGTGACAACCCACTCGAGGAACGGCAGATCTACCACTGCCCGCACTGCCAGAACTGAGGTCTGGCGAGATTGTCCGGTCCATGGTGTCCTTTTCGACGAACCTCGTTCGTCCTTCGTGTGTAGGTCGACGAACGGCGCCGACCACGACGATTCCAAGGAGACCTCATGACCACGTACGCAGCCATCGTCTACACCCATGACGCCGACTGGACCTCGCCCGAGGTCGCGGACGAGATGGCCGAATACGGTGCATTCAGTGCCGCGGCCGGACCCGCGATCATCGGCGGAGCGGTCCTTCACCCCACCTCGACCGCCACCACGGTGCGCGTGTCGGGCGGGAAGGGAGGTGACGTCCTGACAACGGACGGTCCGTTCGCCGAAGCAAAAGAGGTACTCGCGGGGTTCTTCCTCCTCGAGGCACAGGACCTCGATGCCGCGATCGCACTGGCCGCACAGATCCCAGCGGCATGGAACGGAGCAATCGAAGTACGGCCGATCATCCCGATGGCTCAGTGAGCACACCGGCCGAGCACCTGGCGGCCGTGGTCCGTGACGAGGGTCGCCGAGTGCTGGCGACCCTCGTGCGCACCACCGGCAGTCTTGCCGTCGCCGAGGACGCAGTCTCCGAGGCTGTGGTGACCGCCCTCGCTCACTGGCCTCGATCGGGTGTCCCCGACAATCCGCGCGCCTGGCTCACGACCGTAGCTCGAAACAAGGCACTCGACATCATCAGACGCGAGGCCGGGCGCACCACGAAGGAACGAGAGGCGGCGGATCTCGCCGTGCTGAAGCAGAATTGGAGCGAGAGCGACGAGTCCGCGATCGCCGACGATCTGTTGCGGTTGGTCTTCACCTGCTGTCATCCGACGCTCTCCGTCGACGCCCAGGTGGCACTGAGCCTGCGCACGCTCTGCGGGCTCGCCACGTCCGACATCGCCCGATTGATGCTCGTGCCCGAGGCCACCATGGCCAAACGCCTCACACGCGCGAAGAAGAAGATCGCCGCTGCCAACATTCCGTATCGAGTACCGGATTCGGCAGAGTTACCGCAACGACTCGACGCTGTGGCCACCACGGTGTATCTGATGTTCACCGCCGGCCATCTCGGGGGCGAGACGCTGGTGCGGCCGCAGCTGTGCGACGAGGCACTTCGGTTGGCCCGCTTGCTGATCGACCTGATGCCGAACGAGCCGTCACTCCAGGGGCTTCTGGCCCTCATGCTGTTCACGGACTCGCGCCGGGCGACCAGGACCGATGAATCGGGCGGCCTCGCCAGGCTGGAGGATCAGGACAGATCTCGGTGGAATCGAGAGGCTATCGAGGAGGGTGCTCGGTTGATGGACAGTGCACTGCGTCGCAACGACTCTCGGCCCAGCCGCTACACCGTCCAGGCAGCCATCGCAGCATGTCACTCCACTGCAGCGACCTACGCCGACACCGATTGGTCACGAATCGTCATGTTGTACGACGCGCTCGTGGTTGTGGAGAACACCCCGATCGTGGCACTCAACCGCGGTGTCGCCGTAGGGGAAAGCCAGGGTCCTGCCGCCGGGCTCGATGCACTCGACGCCATCGATTCTCTCGGCAGCCACTACCTGTGGCATGCCTGTCGAGCTGTGATGCTCGATCGCCTGGACCGCACGGAAGAGGCCGAGAACGCACGAACGGCTGCGCTTGCTCTCGACCCGTCGCTGGTCGAGAGGGCGTATCTCCGGGCGCAGCTCGCGCCGTCCTCGCGCCCTGTCGAGCAAAGACGGGAAGAAACCTGAAAGCTCGCTGTCAGGTGCGGCCAAGCCTGTTCACAGCTTCGCCGATCACCATGGATCGTATGTTGACACTTGCGATACTCACCCTGCTGATCATGGCCGTGTCCGGCGCGACCGCGGCTCGTGCACCCCGGACGCTGGTTCGACTGCGCTAGATCGTGCGAACAGGTTCGAGGATTTCCTGGCGGGCCTCGGGAGCGACGACTCGCAGCGCGTCTGCCGATTCGTCGTCGGGCTGGCGCTGCGACTCGATCTCGGCTTCCACCCGGGCGCGGTAGGTCTCGACCTCACGGTCGACCATGGCCTCGTCCCAACCCAGCACGGGTGCGATCAACGCGGCCACCTGACCCGCGCAGTTCATCCCGCGATGGGAGTACTCGATGGAAATCCTGGTACGACGCGAGAGCACGTCCTCGAGATGGAGTGCGCCCTCGGCTGCTGCGGCGTACACCACCTCCACCTGAAGGTAGGCCGGCGCATCGGTGAGTGGTTGCAGCAGTTCGGGTTTGCCGTCGGCCATCGCCAGCACCTCGTCGATCAACGAACCGTATCGATCGAGCAGATGCGTCACCCGATGTGGATGCAGCTTGTACATCTCGCCCAGATGCGGTGCCTGATTGACCAGGGCGAAGTAACCGTCGGCACCGACGAGGGGCACCTTCTCGGTGATCGAGGACGCCACTCGCACCGGGATGTCCTCCGCCGCCAGATCGACGGCGTCCTCGGCCATGACTCGGTAGGTCGTGTACTTGCCGCCTGCGATGGCGATGAGTCCCGGGGCCACCCGAGCGACCGCGTGCTCGCGAGAGAGCTTGGAGGTCTCGTCGCTCTCGCCTGCCAGCAGCGGCCGCAGGCCCGCGTACACACCGTCGATGTCCGCGTGGGTGAGCGGCGTGACGAGCACGCCGTTGACCTCGCCCAGGATGTAGTCGATGTCGGCTTTGGTGGCGGCCGGGTGCGCCAGATCGAGATTCCAGTCGGTGTCGGTGGTACCGATGATCCAGTGCGCACCCCACGGAATGATGAACAGCACCGACTTCTCGGTGCGCAGAATGATCGCGGCCTCGCTGACGATTCGATCCCGCGGCACCACGATGTGCACGCCCTTCGAGGCGCGTACGCGGAAGCGTCCGCGCATGTTGGACAGCGACTGAATCTCGTCGGTCCACACGCCGGTGGCGTTGATCACCACGTGTGCCCGCACCTCGGTGGTGGCACCGGTCTCCGAATCACGCACGCGCACACCGGAAACCCGGTCGGCCTCACGCAGGAAGCCGACGACCTGGGTGGAGGTTCGCACCACTGCGCCGTAATGAGCGGCCGTCCTGGCGACGGTCATGGTGTGCCGGGCGTCGTCGACGACGGTGTCGTAGTACCTGATCCCGCCGATCAACGATTTGCGTTTGATCCCGGGCGACATCCGCAGCGCACCGGATCGAGTCAGGTGCTTCTGCTGCGGCACCGATTTGGCCCCACCCATCCGGTCGTACAGAAAAATCCCCGCGGCGATGTACGGACGCTCCCACAACCGGTGCGTGAGCGGGAAGAGGAACTTCAGCGGCTTGACCAAGTGCGGTGCGAGCGTGGACAGGGAGAGCTCGCGTTCGTGCAGGGCCTCACGGACCAGTCCGAACTCGAGCTGCTCGAGGTATCGAAGCCCGCCGTGGAACATCTTGGACGAGCGAGACGACGTTCCCGACGCGTAATCCCGCGCCTCGACCAGCGCCACCTTCAGTCCGCGCGTCGCCGCGTCGAGGGCCGCACCGGAGCCGACGACGCCACCGCCGATCACCACCACGTCGAACTGCTCGGTTCCGAGCTGGTCCCACGCCTCCACCCGCTGGTCGGGTCCGAGGAACTTCGTATTCGATCGGTTGCTCATCTCGAACGCTCCATATCCATCGAAAATCCCCGCATTGCTTGCACGTCAGGCTACCGCCCCAGGTCCTCGAGGCGCAGAACCTGCCGTGGTCGAAACAGTCCGGTCGAAGCAGTCGGGTCGGGGCAATCAGATCAGCGCACCCGAGTCGACGCCGTGTGCGCGGCACCCAATCGTCGCACTGCCTCTGCCAGCACGGCCGGGGTCGATCCGGCGAAGCTCAACCGCAGCGAGTGACGGTACTGCGCATCCGAAGCGAACGCCGTGCCCGGCACGAAGGCAACTCCGTGATCGAGCGCCGCGTCGAGCAACTCACCGGTGTCGGTTCCGTCCCGGAAGGTGGCCCAGGCGAACATGCCACCCTCGGGGCGCGAGACGGTGAGCCGATCACCGAATTCGGCGCCGAGAGCATTCGTCAATGCCGTTGCACGGCAGGCGTACTCGCGCCGCAGAACGACCAAGTGCGCATCGAGCCACGCGGTGTCGGCGAGCATCTCCGCTGCCATCAGCTGCGTCATCGAGGATCCACACAGATCCGCGCCCTGCTTGAGCAGTTCCACCGCCGCACAGATGCTGAGCGGGGCGACGAACCAGCCGACACGGAGCGTCGGAGCGAGGATCTTCGACGCACTGGAGAGTCGAATGACGCGATCGCTGTGGCACGCGATCGGCAGCGGCGGAACGCCGATATCGGATTCCGTTGTGTCGAAACATATCTCACCGTACGGGTCGTCCTCGATGACCCAGAACCCGTAACGATCCGCGAGCGCCGCGAGGTGGCGTCGACGCTGCTCGCTCATCGTGACTCCCCGCGGATTGTGAAAGTTCGCGACAGTGTGGACCACCGCGGGACGCAGCCCCGCCGCCAGTCTGCGTTCGAGTTCGTCGGTGTCCATTCCGGTATCGGTGATCGGAATGGACTCGATGCGCGCTTCGGCGATCGAGAACACCTGCAGCGCACCGGTGTACGCGGGTTCGTCGACCACGACGACAGCACCGGGGTCGATCAGGGCCTGCGCGAGCAACGTCAGGGCCTGTTGCGAACCGTGCGTCACGATGACGGACTCGACCGGAACGGGCATTCCCCCGCGCGTGAGCGATTCCCTGGCTGCAACGACGCTACGCAGAGTGCGGTGGCCGGATGTCTCGCAGTACTGCACCGCGTCGGGGCGACGAAGCGCAGCCTCTGCTGCTGCGGCGATGCGGTCGATCGGTATCAGATCGGTGGCCGGTAGACCTCCGGCGAGGCTGATCACATCGTCGCGTGCAGTCAGAGCCAGGAGGTCACGGATGGCCGAGCTGGTGAGCGATTCGGTGCGGGTGGCCAGGCCGGCGGGACGGTACGTAGTGGACATGAGAGAGGCTCCGGGGCAGCAGGAATGGGGAGACGGCCCGCGGATCCGCTGAGTCGAAGAAGGAGCGGACGGGTGTGTCCGCTCCTTCGACTGTCTCACGTGCTACCGAGATATGAAACGCATTTCTCACATCATGAGATCAGTCCAGATCGTCGTGCGCCATCAGCTGACGCGCGGCCTCGATGACCGAACCGGACAGCGACGGGTACACCGAGAACGTGTTCGCCAGGTCGTTGACCGAGAGGTTGTTCTGTACCGCCATCGCGATGGGCAGAATCAGCTCCGACGCACTCGGGGCGACCACGACGCCACCGATGACGACGCCGGTCGCCGGGCGGCAGAAGATCTTCACGAAACCACGCTTGAGTCCGCTCATCTTGGCTCGCGGGTTCGTGGTCAGTGGCAGCATCACCACGCGCGCCGGTACGTCACCGGCGTCGATCTTGGACTGCGCGACGCCGACCGACGCGATCTCCGGCCGAGTGAACACCGCCGAGGCCACGGTCTTGAGCTTGATCGGGCTGACGGCCTGTCCCAGTGCGTGATACATCGCAATGCGTCCCTGCATCGCCGCAACCGAGGCCAGCGGCAGCAGACCGGTGCAGTCACCGGCCGCATAGATACCGGCGACAGCGGTCCGCGAGACGCGATCCACCCGCAGGTATCCACCCTTGTCGAGTTCGATGCCCACCTTCTCGAGTCCGAGACCGGAGGTGTTGGGCACCGAGCCGACGGTCATCAGGGCGTGGCTGCCCTCGACGGTGCGGCCGTCCGACAGCGTGACCAGAACGCCGTCGTCGGTGCGAACGACCGAATCGGCGCGGGCGTGCTTGACGAGGGTGACGCCGCGCTCGTTGAACGCGTCCTCGAGCACCAGAGCGGCGTCCTCGTCCTCGTGCGGAAGGACGCGGTCGCGGCTCGAGACCGCGGTGACCTTGACGCCCATCTCGGTGTAGGCCGAGACGAACTCGGCACCGGTCACACCGGATCCGACGACCACCAGGTGCTCGGGGAGGGACTCGAGATCATAGAGCTGACGCCAGTTGAGGATGCGTTCGCCGTCGGGCTCGGCTCCCTTGACCACACGGGGACGGGCACCGGTCGCGATGAGCACGACATCGGCATCGAGGATGCGCTCTTCGCCGTCGGCGAGCACCGCCTTGATCTGATGCGAGGCCATCCCGACGTGAGAGTCGATCATCTCGGCGCGTCCGGCCAACAGCTCCACGCCGACGGAGGTGACGCGGTGGGCGATGTCGGAGGACTGCGCCTGCGCGAGGCTCTTCACACGGTCGTGAATCTTCGGCAGCGCGACGGCCGCCTGCGACGGATCGAGGGAGATACCGAGGTCGCTGGCTCGACGCATCTCGGTGCGAATGCCGGTCGAGGCGATGAACGTCTTCGACGGCACGCAGTCCCAGAGAACGCAGGCACCGCCGATACCGTCGGAATCGACGAGCGTCACCTCTCCGCCGTACTGTGCGGCAACCAACGCTGCTTCGTACCCTGCCGGACCACCACCGATGATCACAATCCGGGTCATTGATCCTCTTCTCGCATGCTCGAAATCTCTCGCTGTGTCGCGTCAACGGTATTCCAGAGGCTGCCCTCGCGCGTCGGTAGGGCTGGCTTGCCTTGCCCCGTAGAAGGGCGGACCTGCGGCGACGCACCGAAACACGACCACGAGGCGTCAGTGTGCACCGATACGGTTTAGGCTGGCCGACGTGCCAATTTATGCCGCCTACGGATCCAACATGCATCCGGAGCAAATGTTGCAGCGATGCCCCCACTCGCCCCTGTCGGGAACCGGGTGGCTGCACGGATGGCGGTTGACCTTCGGCGGTGGCGACATCGGTTGGGAAGGCGCGCTGGCCACGGTCGTGGAGGATCCCGACTCGCAGGTCTTCGTCGTGCTCTACGACGTGTCCGAGGAGGACGAGGAGAGCCTGGATCGCTGGGAGGGCTCGGAACTCGGTATTCACCGGAAGATCCGGCTGCGCATCGAGACTGGCCGGGAGCCGGTGCTCGCCTGGATGTACGTGCTCGACGCCTACGAGGGCGGCCTGCCGTCGGCACGCTACCTCGGCGTCATGGCAGAGGCAGCCGAAATCGCCGGTGCCCCAGCCGAATACGTGCGAGACCTACGAACCCGCAACAGCCGCAACGTCGGTCCCGGTACCGCCTCGTAGTTCGATCAGAAGTAGTTCTTCATCACCGACGCCACCCACGTCGGTTCCTTCACGTCTTCACGCTCGGGAACCATGGACTGCAGGAACGGCTTGACATCGAACACCGGTGTGCCGTCGATCGCGTCGAGACCTCGGACTCGGATGCGCAGTCCGTCCACGTCGACGATCACGCACCGCGACACCCCGAGATGATTGGGCCGGTCCTTGACCCGTTGAGCGAGGACTCCCACCCGAGGAAGCGTCGTGTCACCGCGGGGGTTCCGAGAACCGGTGGTCGTCTCGGCCGGATCGCACAGGTGGAAGCCGTAGACCACTTCGAGGTGGGAGAATTCCGCGAGACCGAGGGTCGAGTCGGCGTCGAGCACACTGTCGTGAAGGTCGAGGACGGATTCGACCGATCCCCAATTGTCGTCCATCACCTCGGCGCGTTCGGATCTGACGATCCCGATCGGCGACACCTCGAACGTCATCTCGTCTCCTGCCTCTAGTTCGGATCCAGCGCGATTCCGGTCATCACCTTCACGCCCACGGCCAGTGCTCGTTCGTCGAGATCGAAGGTGGGCTGGTGGATGTCGAGTTGTGGCCCGGTACCCGGCCATACGCCGAGTCGAGCCATCGCGCCCGGCACTCGTTCGAGGTACCACGAGAAATCCTCGCCGCCGCCGGACTGCGCGGTATCGGCCAATGCGTCGGGTCCGACCCTCTCGATCGCCTTCTCGAACGTGTGCGTGGACGCCGGATCGTTGACCACGGGAGGCACGCCGCGACGATAGTGCAGCTCGAAGCGGACACCGGTCGGTGCGAGCAATCCGGTGACGATCTCGCGGACCAGCGGTTCGAGCAACGCCCAGGTCTCGTGGTCGCCGGTGCGGACGGTGCCGGTCAGCATGCCGGTCTGCGGTATGGCGTTGGGGGCCTGGCCCGCGACCACAGCTCCCCACACCATGACCGTGCTGGTCCGCGGGTCGACGCGCCTGCTCAGCATTCCGGGCAGGCCGGTGATGACGGTGCCCAGCGCGTAGATCAGATCGGTGGTCAGGTGCGGCCGAGACGTGTGTCCGCCGGGCGAATCCAGCCGCAGCTCGACGGTGTCGGCCGCAGAGGTGATCGCACCGAGGCGCACGCCGACCTGCCCCACCTCGAGCCGCGGATCACAGTGCAGCGCAAAGATCTTGGTGACGCCGTCGAGCGCTCCCGCGGCCACCGCGTCGAGGGCACCGCCCGGCATGACCTCCTCGGCGGGCTGAAAGATCAGGCGCACCCCGTACTGCAGGTCCGGCAGTGACGCCAGCGCCAATCCGGTCGCGAGCAGCACCGTGGTGTGTGCGTCGTGCCCGCAGGCGTGCGACACCCCCGGCACGGTCGACGAGTACACCGCGCCGGTGTTCTCCTGCAGCGGCAGGGCGTCCATGTCCGCCCGCAACGCCACCCGCGGACCATCGGGCCCGATGTCGCAGATCAACCCCGTTCCACCGGGGAGCGGCTTGGGCGACAGACCCGCCGCTTCGAGCTGCTCCATCACGAACGCGGTGGTGCCGAATTCGCGTCGGGCAAGTTCCGGATGTGCGTGAATGTGCCGCCGCCACAGCGAGAGATCTGCCGTGTGCGCGTGAATCCACCGATCGATCGCGTCCTCGCGGGTACTCACGACTGCGCCGCCGAGCGAGCGGTCACGCCGTCGAGCAGACGGGCGCGAGTACCGGGATCGGCTGCGGCGCGCGCAGCAGTTCTGGCGAGACCGAGAGCTCCGTCGAGCAACGCTCGATCGGCCGACTCGGTGACACACGCGGCCGCGAACTCCGGCTGATGGGTCACCGCTCCTCCCGCATCGAGGCCGACGACGGGATGAATACCGGGTAGAACATTCGTCACGTTTCCCATGTCTGTGCTGCCCAACGGGCGAAATCCTTCCAAATCCGGAGCCAGGGGCGATCGGCCCAATGCTTCGATCTCCTGCCGAAAAGCCGCAGCCAGCCACGAATCCGGCGTCAACGCCGCATAGGTCGGCGACACCGTGCGGATCTCGTGAGTGCACCCGGTGGCGATTGCTCCTGCCTCGAAACACGCGTACGTCTTCGCCGTCAGAGCGTGCAGCGATTCGGTGGTGTTCGCGCGCAGGTAGTAGAGCAGCTCAGCATGGCCGGGCACGATGTTCGGTGCCACACCCCCGTCGCTGACGATGCCGTGGAGCTGCTGACCCGGCGAGAGATGCTGGCGCAGGAGCCCGAGTGCAACCTGGCTGATGGTCACCGCGTCGCCTGCGTTGATTCCCCACTCGGGAGCAGCCGACGCGTGCGCGGCACGGCCGGTGAACTTGACCGCGATGTCCGCCAGCGCCAGCGAGGTCGCACCCACGATGTCGAAGGGACCGGGATGGACCATCAACGCCGCGCCGACGCCGTCGAACACTCCTCGCTCGAGCATCAAGACCTTGCCGCCGCCGGTCTCCTCGGCCGGGGTACCGAGCACTCGCACGGTGATCCCGAGCGCGTCGGCGACCGGAGCGAGCGCAAGCGCAGCACCCACAGCCGAGGCCGCGATGATGTTGTGCCCGCACGCATGACCGATCTCGGGCAGAGCGTCGTACTCCGCGCAGATTCCGATCACCAGATCGCCGCTGCCGAACGACGCGGTGAACGCGGTGTCGATGCTCGCGACGGCCGTCTCGATCTCGAAATCGTGGGCCCGGAGCGTGTCGAGGATCTTGGCGACGCTGCGATGTTCGGCGAACGCCAGCTCCGGTTCCGCGTGGATCGAGTGCGAGAGCGCAACCACTTCGTCGGTGGCGTCGGCCAGGGCGCGGTCCATCGCCTCACCCACGTCGGCACTGTTCGATTCGTCGATCACGAGAGACAGTGTGTCACTAGCGCGACCGACTGTCGGAACAGCTGTGCCGAGTGACTACTTCCCGAAGCTGAAGTTGCTGTCGTCGGTCGCGGTGTTCAGCGCGGCGAGCAGATCCACGTGCATGCGAGCCTTGATGCCGGCCAGGTTGGCACCCCGGGTGCTCGTCAGTGCGGCGGCCTTGGCGACCGCGTCGGACACCAGCGACTCCTCCGCCGCCGTCGCCTCGACGATTCCGGCAGCCACGGCGTCGGCACCGCCGTACCGGCGACCGGTCGTCATCGCCTCGACGGCGGTCTGCTTGGGCAGCCGGGAGTTGATCAGAGCAGACATTCCGACGGTGAACGGCATGTTCAGGTTCACCTCGGGCAGGCAGTAGAAGCCGCGATCGACGCGTTGGATGCGGAAGTCGTGGGAGGTGGCGAACATCGCGCCTGCGCCGAAGGCGTGGCCCTGAACAGCAGCGACGGTGGCCATCGGAAAAGCGAGCAACCGGGTGTAGAGAGTGTGCACGCGGTCGAGATACCAGGTGATCTTGTCCAGGTTGGCGAACAGCCAGTCGGTGTCGAGGCCGTTGCTGTAGAACTTGCCCGCCGACGTGGTGACCAGCGCCGCCGGACCGGTCGAGGCCTCGACCTCGTCGAGCAACGCATGGGTGGCGTCGATCCAGTCCGGATGGAACCGATTCTCGGGATTGTCCGCCCCGTTCTGGGCACCGAGGAACAGGATGTGGACGTCACCGTCGCGTTCGAGATAAGGCATGCAGCGGATACTACCCAACAGTAACTTCCGCCGGTCGCACATCCGTGGCGTCGATCTCCTACTGTTGTTCATCGTGGCAACCACCGACGCACATGCGACCGACCCAGTGACCGATCCCGAGGGTGCCGCGCGCACCGCCGCCGACGCACTCGCCGCAGCAACCGGAGTCGACACCCACACCGTGGCCATCGTTCTCGGTTCCGGATGGCAGGCGGCAGCCGACGTCTTCGGCTCCCCCACCGCGACCGTGCGCATGGCCGACCTGCCCGGGTTCGCGCCACCGTCGGCGTCGGGCCACTCCGGCACCATCACCTCGGTGGACGTCGGCGGCACCCACACACTGCTGCTGCAGGGACGCACGCATGCCTACGAGGGGCACGACCTGCGACGCGTCGTGCATCCGGTGCGAACCGCGATCGCGGCAGGTGCCACGACCGTCGTGCTGACCAACGCTGCAGGCGGTATCCGGGACGGCATGAGCGTCGGACAGCCCATGCTGATCTCGGACCACCTCAATCTGACGGCTCGTTCGCCCCTCGTCGGGGCGGAGTTCGTCGATCTGGTCGACGCGTACTCCCCCGAACTTCGGGCCCTTGCGGCCGACATCGATCCGTCGCTCGAAGACGGTGTCTATGCCGGCCTGCCCGGTCCGCACTACGAAACGCCCGCCGAGATCAGAATGCTGCGCACACTCGGTGCAGACCTCGTGGGGATGTCGACCGTGCACGAGACGATTGCCGCGCGAGCGAAAGGCGCACACGTCCTGGGCATCTCGCTGGTGACCAATCTCGCGGCCGGAATGACCGGTGAGCACCTGAATCACACCGAAGTACTCGCTGCAGGCAAGGAGTCCGCTGCCCGCATGGGATCGCTGTTGCACGAGTTGGTCTCCCGCCTGTGACCGAGGATCTCACCGAGCGAGTACGACGATGGATCGCAGGCGATCCCGACCCCGCTGCTCGCGAAGAACTCGACGGCCTGCCCGAGGCCGAACTCGCCGACAGGTTCAGCGGACCCCTGACGTTCGGTACCGCAGGTCTTCGTAGCCCGGTGCGCGCGGGACCGAACGGGATGAATGTGGCGGTGGTGACGAAAACCTCGGCCGGCATCGCAGCCTGGTTGATCGAGAACGGTCTGGGTGGGTCCACCGTCGTGGTCGGTCGCGACGCCAGGAACGGCTCCGAACAGTTCGCCTTCGCGGCCGCCGAAACCTTCTCCGCCCAGGGCTTTTCGGTGGTGATGCTGCCTCGGCCGCTCCCGACCCCCGTCGTCGCCTTCGCGGTGCGGGCACTCGATGCCGAGCTCGGCGTGCAGATCACCGCGTCGCACAATCCCGCTGCGGACAACGGGTACAAGGTGTATCTCCGCGGCGGCTCGCAACTGATCCCGCCGAGCGACGCCCAGATCGAAGCGCTCATCGAGGCCACTCCCGACGCGATCGAGATTCCGCGCGTGATCGTGCAGCCCGGCGGCTTCGACATCGCGGCTCGATATCTCGATTCCGTTGTCGCACTGCCTCGTTCGAGGGGTCGCGACATCCGCATCGCATTGACTCCCCTACACGGCGTCGGCGGTGAACTTGCGATGGCAGCACTACGTGGTGCGGGGTTCCGCGATATCCGGGTGGTCGAGGAGCAGTTCGAGCCCGATCCTGCGTTTCCGACCGTCACGTTTCCCAACCCCGAGGAGCCAGGAGCGGCAGACGCCGTGCTCGCGCTGGCGGCGGAGATCGACGCCGATATCGCAATTGCCCTCGACCCCGATGCCGATCGTTGTGCGGTCGGGGTGCCGACGGACAGCGGGTGGCGCATGCTGACCGGCGACGAGACCGGGGCCCTGCTCGCGAACCATCTCCTCGCCGATGCGCCCGCCGACTCGTTGGTGGCCAACACGATCGTCTCGTCGCAACTGCTCTCGGCGCTCGCTCCGGCGCGCGGCGCTCGCTATGCCCGCACCCTGACCGGATTCAAATGGCTCGTCCGCGCGGGCGAGGGCCTGGTGTACGCCTACGAGGAGGCCATCGGGCACTGTGTGGATCCGAACGTGGTGCGCGACAAGGACGGTATTTCGGCCGCGGTGGTGCTCGCAGATCTGGCCGCCGGCCTGAAGCAGGATCGTCGCACCCTGCTCGACGTACTCGACGACCTCGCCGTCGAGTTCGGGGTTCACCTGGGTGCGCAGGTCTCGCGGCGGGTCGCGGACCTCGCCGACATCGGGAACATGATGCACCGGTTGCGCAGCGCACCGCCGACGGAACTGGCCGGCCGGACGGTCAACGTCCTGGACTACGCCCAGCGCGACGACGAATTACGCACCGACGCAGTCGAGATCAGCGGGTCGGGGCTGCGGGTGATCGTGCGGCCGTCCGGCACCGAACCCAAACTCAAGGCCTACCTCGAAGTGATCGAGCACGTCGACGGCCCCGAGGACCTGCCGAGAGCGCGGGCGGCGGCAGCCGAGATCCTGGCCGAACTGACCGACTTCGCCCAGCACCTCTAGGCGTCGACGACCCGAACGTCAGAACAGCGCCGACTGCACCGCAGGCAGATCGGACGTGAAGGCCCCGAGTTCGATTCGCCGACCCTTCAACGGCGCAAGATCCGCGACGTAGGTCTCGTCGTCGACGGTCGCGATCACCGCCTGCCCGACGCATGTCCTGATCTCGAGTCCGTGGGAACCGGTTGCGACATCCGCGGGGTAGGCGACGCGGCTGACCTTCTCGCTCAACGCCTCCCGGCCTGCGGGCGGGACCCATGGTTCGTCGATCGGGGTGCAGCCGGCGACGCCGGCCTCGGTCAGCATCTCGCGGACCTGCTGGGCCCGGACGGCGACGGCGGCCTCGAGCCTGTCCACGTCGATCGGCAGACACAGCGACGCGGCTTTCGCCGCGGACCGCACGGCCTGCCGTAGCCCCATCGATTCGGTCACGAGGTCCTCGGCCACCCGGACGGCCTTGCCGTCGTCGGCATGGGCGACGTACTGCGCGCAGATGGCACCCTGCTCGGCGAGCCGACCCCATTTGCGCGTGTCCGCCGCCGTCCCGATCTTGAAGGTGCCGTTGGCGAACGCCGCAAGGTACAGCCAATGCGGTTGCATCACATGTTTTTCCAGATCGCGCGAGACGAATCCGCTGCGATGCACGGTGTGCACGAATCGAAAGCTGTCCTTGTCGGCGCACGTCGCGCACTGTCCCGACGCGACGGCCCGCTCCCGACCGGGGCACGGCACGTAGCGCGGCGGGCCGTCGGCCCGAAATGCCATGCGCCCGGTGCAGTACCGATCGGTCGAAGCACCCGGCGCACGGAAACCGAGCCTGCGGCCGACCAGTTCGTGGAACTCGATCTGCTCGGTGTCGACGTCGAGCACCCGCAATCTCGGTCGCGGTGCAGGTGACGCCTCCGATGGCCAGGAGACACCGAGAACCAATCGACCTGCGACAGAGGGAGTCAGCGCGGACCGAACTGACGATCGCCCGCGTCACCGAGGCCTGGAACGATGAAGGCGTTGTCGTTGAGGCCGTCGTCGATGCTCGCTGCCACCAGTCGCACCGGTAGTCCCGAGGCTTCGAGCGCGGCAACTCCTTCGGGAGCGGCCACGACGCAGATGGCGGTCACGTCCGCCGCACCGCGGCCGACGAGCAGTTCGATCGTGTGGACCATGGATCCGCCGGTGGCGAGCATCGGGTCCAGCACGTAGACGGGCGTCTGCGACAGGTCGTCGGGAAGGGATTCCATGTACGGGACGGGCTGGTGAGTTTCCTCGTCTCGGGCCATTCCGACGAAACCGACGCGGGACTGCGGAATGAGGCTGCTTGCCTTCTCGACCATGCCGAGGCCTGCGCGCAGAACCGGGACCAGCAACGGCGGTCGCGCCAGCCTGGTGCCCTCGGTGACCGCGACGGGCGTGCGTACCTCGAAGGTGTCGATCGCAGCGTCGCGAGTGGCCTCGTAGACCAGCATGTGAGTGAGCTGACGCAGAGCCGACCGGAACGTGGCATTGTCGCTGCGCTCGTCCCGCATCGTGGTGAGCAGGGCTGCGGCCAGTGGGTGATCGACCACGTGTGTTTCCATGCCGACAAGGATAGGACCTGGGCGGCAGGACGCGAACGGCAACTCGGGGGAACCGAATGGCACGTACCCGCGTCGAACCAATTGGGCGTCGCACTCGGCGACCGTGAATCGATCGCATTCTCAGGGGGCACTGATGGCCGAGCTCGTCGTCGAAACCGAGGGGGTCCTCGCGTACGGTGCGGTGGCGTCGACCATGGCCGAGCAGATCGCCGCGGCAAGTGCTGCCGCCGCCGCGTGCGGCCCCGCGGTGCTGGCTCCGGTCTTCGGTCTGATCGGACAGGAGTTTCTCGGTGCGGTCACCGGCACCCATCTGGCGCACACCGACGCCGTCGTGCGCCTGGCGAGCACGGTGGCGAGCATCGGTTCCGCGGCCACCGCATCCGCGGTGTCGTACGCCCTCACCGATGCCGGCACCGGCGCAACCCTTGCGGCCTCGGCCGCTGATACCACCGCGGCCTCGGCCGCCGGTATCGCACAGGACGAGCGGTAAGCGCCGATGATCGATCTGCTGGCCCGTCCCATCGTCGATCTGCTCGGAGCCTTCGGGAACGGGGCGCTCCCCACCGGCGGTCCGGCCGACGTACTGCGCGTGTCCTCGGCAGCGATCGAGGCGGCGCAGGGAATCGGCAGGGTCGCGATCACCGAGCTCGCGGCGAACTGGAACGGTGACGCCGCCGACGCGGCCATTCGGTACGCCGAGAACGCTCATACGAGCGCACTTGCCCTCGCCGACCACGCCGACGACATCGCTGCCGTGGTCGACCAGGCCTGCCGCGACACCAATCGAGGCTTTCTCGAACTGCAGTCGATCGTGCACTCGTTCGTGGGAATCGCACTGTCGGCCGGACCGATCATCGCCACCCCGCCGGGGCAGACCATGCTGATCACGGCGGCCATCGAACACCTCGAACGAGCGCTCGTGGTCGTGGCGCGCGTGCGGGGCGAGTTGGCCGTCCACACCGCGAAAGTCGGCGAACTGGCCGCTCCCCCGACAGTTCCCGGCCCCGTCGGCGGCGGACCGACATCGTCCCCCGGCTCACCCTCGAATCTCATGACCTCGCCCGCGACATCACAGGTGATCGAAGCAGGCGAGAAGCTGGCGAAGACGTTCGCGCAGTCCGTCTCCTCCCCTGCCGCCGGAGCCGAGTCACCGAGCAACGGCGGTGCCCACAACTACCTGGGCAATCCGGGCACCGATCCCTACCGAACCCCCGACAGCACCGGCCGGGGAGTCGAGATCCGGCTACCGGACGGCAGTACCGTCACCGCACCCAACGCCGAAGCCGCAGGTGCCGTCCGTAGCGCACTGACCCAACAGGGCGTGCCCTACGCGTGGGGCGGCACCACGCCGGGCAGCGGACTCGACTGCAGCGGATTGACCCAGTGGGCGTACGCACAGCAGGGCGTCGAGATTCCGCGTCTGGCACAGGAACAGGACATCGGCTCCGCCGTGGCACCGGGTGAGGTGATGCCCGGTGACCTCGCCGTCTGGGACGGACACGTGGCCATGGTGATCGGCAACGGTCAGCTCGTCGAGGCAGGCGACCCGGTGCAGGTGGGGCCGATCAGAACGACCAACAGCGGTATGGGCTTCAAGGGCTTCTACCGTCCGACCGAATGAAGGGCCGGCCAGTGACGGACTCGGACATCACCGTCGTCAGCGCCGTATCGGGAACACGATCGGGATCGGTGACGGTGCGCGCCACCGAACACGGACTGCCGATCGGGATCGCGATCGACGAACGCGAACTGCGCTACGGCGGAGGCGCTTTGGCGTCGACGATTCTCGAGCACTGTCTACGGGCGAGTGCGGCCGCACGAGCTCAGCGCCGCACCCTCCTCGCCGAGGACGGCGTTCCCTCCGATGTTCTGAATCGTCTCGGTCTGCCCACCCGTGCCCGAGTCGCCGCCGAGGCGAACGAGCATCTCGCAGGGGACTCCGCACCCACGAGTTGGTTGAAGCAGGTATGACCCACGCCCACACCACCGAACTCGACGCTCTGGTCGGCAGCGCCCAGCACCGGCTGGACGCACTTCGCGAAACGCACGAGCGATTGGACCGCATCAGAATTCGACTCACCTCGCCGGACGATCTGGTGACCGTCGTCGTCGATGGGTCCGGCGCCCTGGTCGAGCTCGAACTCGCCGAGAACCTCGGATCGGTTGCCGCTCATGCACTCGCGTCGACGATCACCGTCGTCGCTGCCGACGCTGCACGTGCGGCGCTCGACCAGCGCGAGGCGATCCTGCAAAGTCTGCAGGGTTCGTTCACAGACTCCTGAGATAGGCTTCGCGCCATGGCTGGAGACATCATCCCGATCGAACTCGGTCTCACCGCCGGTGACTTCTCGACACTGTGGGCACCGGAGTGGCGAGAAGGCGACGACGAGTGGGAGGCATTCCTCGGACACGAGGAAGACCTGTACGGATTCTCGACCGTCGCGGAGCTCGCGGCATTCGTCAGGTCCGACGACGACAACGACCTCGTCGACCATCCGTCGTGGAAGGTGGTCTCCGCACTCGCCGCACACGAACTCGAGCCCGACGATCTGCACCGCTTCGATCTGGTCGCCGTGCCGGAGTTGGTGGCCTCCGATCCCGAAGCCGACGTTCTCGCCGAACTGCAGGCCACCTTCGACATCGTCTCCTCGATCGGCGATGTCTGCGAACTGCGCCCGGTCACAAGCTTTTTCGGATCCAACCCTTTCGTCGGGGCAGTCGGCGGAGGCGTCGAGAACTTCCTCGGTCGCGAGGGCGGTGAACTGTGGGACCGCATCGGTGCAGCGGTCGCCAAGCACTGGGACGACGTGCTCGACGCGGTCGACTCCATCGTCACCTCCCCCGATGTCGACTCCGCTGCCGTTGCCGTCGCCGAAGCCGAGATCACCGCAGCCGCTGAGAACGCCGTCGACGCCGATGACGTCACGGACGACATCGACTCCGATTCGGACGACGACGACGAAGACGATGACGACTCCGCCGAGGTGGATCGCGATCCGATCGCCGCAGCCGCGGCCGAAGATACGTTCTGGACCACTGTCGGAATCGACCCGATTCGCATCATCACCTCGGACGACACGCTCTACACTCTGCGGTGCTACCTCGGCGACAAGCCGGTGTTCCTCGGTCGCGGCGGTGCCATCAGCGTCTTCGGTTCCGAGCGTTCGTTGGCCCGTTACCTGGCCGACGATCACGATCACGATCTGGCACAGGTCAGCACCTACTCCGATGTTCAGACCGCAGCCATCGACGGCTCCCTCGACATCGAGATCACCGACGACAACGTGTACGTCCTGCCCGGCCTGGCCGACGATCTCGCCGAAGGGCCCACCGCAGTGGACGTCGAACAGTTGGATCTGGCCGTCGAATTGTTCACCGACGCCGCAGATTTCGCCGGTGACGCTTCCGTCGACGAAGCACTCGCCACGTCCACGCCACTGGGTTGGTACGTCTCGTACGCTCTCGAGCCCAGTCCCGACCGGCTCGCGCCGAGCGCACCGTTCGACGTCGAGGCCGAAGCGTGGCGCGCCCTCGAGCGCGAGTTCGAGAGTCGACTGCGCAAGAAGTAGCCGGCCCCCGGGTCTGGTCGATCAGCCGATCAGCACCGCGTACCCCGGCTTGATGACGTCGTCGATCAGCGCCAGCCGCTCGTCGAACGGCAGGAACGCCGACTTCATCGCGTTGATGGTGAATCGCTCGAGGTCACTCCACCCGTAACCGAACGTCTCGACGAGCTTGACCATCTCTCGACTCATCGACGTATCGCTCATCAAGCGGTTGTCGGTGTTGACGGTGACCCGGAATCGCAATCGGGCAAGCAGATCGAACGGGTGGGTCGCCAACGACTCGACGGCACCGGTTTGGACGTTCGAGCTCGGGCACAGTTCCAGGGGCATCCGTGTGTCGCGGACGTAGGCGGCGAGCAGGCCGAGCTCGGGTGTGCCGCCGGCGTCGGTGGTGATGTCGTCGGTGATCCGAACCCCGTGACCGAGCCTGTCGGTGCCGCAGAACGCCACTGCTTCCTGGATCGACGGCAGACCGAACGCCTCTCCCGCGTGAATGGTGAAGTGCGCGTTGCTCGCTCGCATGTATTCGAAGGCGTCGAGGTGACGACTGGGAGGGAAGCCCGCTTCGGCACCGGCGATGTCGAAGCCCACGACGCCGCGGTCACGGAACCGGACCGTCAGTTCGGCGATCTCCCGCGAACGCGCCGCGTGCCGCATCGCGGTGAGCAAGGTGCCGATCGTGATGTTCTTGCCGCGCACCTTGGCCGCGGAGATCCCTGCCTCGAAGCCGGCGAGCGTATGGGTGACGACCTCGTCGAGAGTCAGTCCGCGCTCGAGGTGCTGTTCCGGCGCGAAGCGCACCTCGGCGTACACGACGC
This sequence comes from Rhodococcus cercidiphylli, assembly GCF_033042225.1. Lineage (NCBI taxonomy): Bacteria > Bacillati > Actinomycetota > Actinomycetes > Mycobacteriales > Nocardiaceae > Rhodococcus > Rhodococcus cercidiphylli. The sequence continues at coordinate 3,095 of NZ_JAWLKE010000001.1, read as the reverse complement.
CGTCGTCGGCCAGATCCTCGGCGCATTCGCGCGCCACCCGGAACAGTCCTTCGGGAGTCTGCATCACGGCAACGGTGTGCGCGAACGTCTCGAGGTACCGCACGAGCGAGCCGCTGTCCGCGGCGTCGCGGAACCACTCGCCCAATGCCGCGCCGTCGGTGGCGGGAAGATCGCCGTAGCCGCATTCGTCGGCCAGTTCCAACACTGTCTGCGGGCGGAGTCCGCCGTCGAGGTGATCGTGCAGCAACGCCTTGGGAGCTGTCCTGATCGACGCGAGATCGAGTGGCGCACTGCCACCGATCGAGGACTGAGTGTTCTCCGCGGTGCTCATGTGACGACGGTAGCGTGCGGCTCGCACGCACGCGCGTCTGTCGTCACCACTCGGCGAGTCCGCGGATTCCCCCGATCTTCGCCACTTCTGCGACCTATTTCGTTGCATTGTTACTCCGATGAAAACAATTCCGTCGATACACAGCGGATCTGCGACGGAAATCGTAGTGTTCAGCACACACGCGCGGCCGATTCTGTCGGGTCCCCTCCGACGTCCTCGGTCGTCTCGAACCTCGGAGAGATCTATGTCCACTGTGGAACCGCCGAACACCCTTCCGGGTAAAGGACTCAACACCGGCGCTCTCGGGCTGGTCGGCAACATCGTCATCGGCTTGTCGGCGGTGGCCCCGGCCTACAGCCTCGCCGCGACCCTCGGTTACGTGGTTCTGGCCGTCGGCGACAAAGCGCCTTCGATGTTCCTCATCGCCTTCGTTCCGATGCTGCTCACCGCCTTCGCCTACCGCGAACTCGGGCGTGACACACCGGACTGCGGCACCTCGTTCACCTGGGGTACCAAGGCATTCGGGCCCTGGGTCGGTTGGATGGCCGGGTGGGGGCTGGCCGTCTCGGCGATCATCGTGCTGGCCAACGTCGCCGAGATCGCCGCCATCTATCTGTTCGAATTCCTGGGACTGTCCGGGTTGGCGGAGTCGACCGCGGCCAAGGTCGCCCTCGGTTCGTTCTTCATCGTCTCGATGACCTATGTCAGTTTTCGCGGCATCCTCATCAGCGAACGCATGCAGAACGTGTTGCTGGTCGTGCAGTTCGGGGTGCTCATCGGAGTGTCGGTGACTGCTCTGGTCAAGGTGGGTACCGGGACCGCAGGACCGCAGGCCATCACGCCCCAGTGGAGCTGGTTGGTACCCACCGGAGTGACGATGTCCGACGCGGCCCAGGCCATCATCCTGTGCATCTTCATCTATTGGGGGTGGGACGCCTGCCTTGCCGTCGGCGAGGAAACGAAGGATTCGGAGAAGACTCCGGGACGCGCCGCGGTGATCACCACGCTCATTCTCGTGGCCACCTACGTACTCGTCGGATACGCCGTGCAGTCGTTCGCCGGGTTCGGCGACACCGGCATCGGCCTGAACAACCCGGACAACGTCGACGATGTGCTCACCATTCTCGGCGATCCGGTCGCCGGTTCGATCGTCGCGTCGCTCCTACTGCTGACCGTCTCCATCTCGGCACTGTCCTCGACGCAGACGACCATCCTGCCCACGGCCCGCGGAACACTGTCGATGGCCGTGTACGAAGCGATCCCCAAGCGGTTCGCCAGCGTGCACCCCAAGTACATGACGCCCGGCTTCGGCACGCTCGTGATGGGTGCCGCGGCGCTGATGTTCTATCTGGTGCTTACTTTCGTCAGCGCCAACGCGCTGCAGGATTCGGTGGCATCACTCGGGCTCGCGGTCGCGTTCTACTACGGCATCACCGCGTACGCGTGCACCTGGTATTTCCGTCGCACGCTCTTCTCGTCCGTCCGAAACCTGTTCATGCGCGGCATCTTTCCGCTCCTCGGCGGACTGTCGATGACGTGGGCGTTCGTGCAGAGCGCGGTCGACATGATCAAGCCCGACTACGGTTACACCGTCTACGGTCCGATCGGCGGTGTGTTCGTCCTCGGCGTCGGCATGCTGGTACTCGGAATTCCGCTCATGCTGCTGTGCTTCGTGGGCAACAAGGACTTCTTCCAGGGCAAGACACTCACCGCGTCCACCGAAGTCAAGGTTCCGGACACTTACTAGAAGAGAAGGACCGAAAACTCATGAAGATCACCGTCGGCTATCTCGCCACCCCCAGCGGCGACGACGGCGTAGCCCTGGCCACCGCCCTCGCCCGCGCCCTCGACGCGTCCATCGACATCGTGCTGGTCATGGCCGTGGACGAACCGGTCATGGAAGGCAGTGGGCCGTATCGAAAAGTTCTCGCGGCCAAGGCCGAGGGCTGGGTGGCCGACGCGGCCGCCCAGGTGCCGTCGGGCATCGAGGTGACCACACACGTGCTCTCGCACGAGTCGTTCGCCCGTGCCCTGATCGACTTCGCGGTGCAGACCGATGCCGACATGATCGTCGTCGGCGGAGCCGGCGACGGCTTGCTGAATCGGCATTCCGTCGGTTCGGTTGCCGGCCAGCTCCTGCACGCCTCCGAAGTTCCGCTGGCACTCGCACCTCGGGGCTACCGGCTCTCGAACGCACCGATCACCGACCTCACCGTCGCCGTCCCCACCCGGGCCTCTGCCCCGAATCCGTTGCCGTTCGCGATCACTATTGCCAGTGCGGCACACGTGCCGGTGCGCTTGGTGTCGCTGGTCTCGCTAGAGCCGACCGGGGCCCCGAGTGACGAGACCTCACTGGATACGCGTCGACGACAGGTCGCTGCGGCGCAGGACAATCTCGAGCTCGCCGTACGCACTCTCCCCGATATCGACGGTCTGGAGTCGATCGTCGCCGATGGATCGTCGCTGGACGAGGCCATGGGCAACCTCGATTGGAAGCCGGGCGATGTGCTGTTCCTCGGCTCGAGTCGATTGGCCACTCCCAAGCGGGTGTTTCTCGGTTCCAGTGCGGCGAAGATTCTGCGTGCCGCCCCGGTGCCGGTGATCGTCGTTCCGCACGATTAGAGCGGCTTCGCCGCACGTGAGCAGAAGCTCGTAGCAGAGGTCGAGTTTCCGTGCACGTGCGGCGCAGCCGCTCTCATATGGAGGTCGGCCTGTCAACGACGGCATGGTGAAGCGGTGGCACGCACCGTCGTGTGTGCCACCG
>NZ_JAWLKE010000014.1:0-83646 GCF_033042225.1 Rhodococcus cercidiphylli | reverse complement strand
CGCCGAACACAACATTCCAGAATGGCCCCCGACCACGGTCGAGGGCCATTCTGCATTTCGAAACCACCCACACCACACCCACGAGTATCCGACGAACGCGCGCGCATTCGCGACGATCCGGGCCTGGACCTGGATGCGGGCAGACGACGCGACCGCGGATCGCTCTTACGAGCGCAGACGCGCGCGCATTCGCCGTCCGCGCGCACAATCGCGCCCCGACCAGACACCAATTCCCGCGCACCCGACGAACGCGCGCGCATTCGCTTACAGCCCAGGCCTGGACCTGGATGCGGTCAGACGACGCGACTGCGGATCGCTCTCACGAGCGCAGACGCGCGCGTTCGCTATCCGCGCGCACAATCGCGCCCCGACCAGTCACCATTCCCCGCGCACCCGACGAACGCGCGCGCATTCGCGACGATCCGGGCCTGGACCCGGGTGACCGGCTCGCGTTCGTCACTCCGCGCGCTGTCGCAGGCAACCCAGACGCGTCGACCCGCACACCGCCGCCCCGAACTGCCCCGGAGCGTTGGCCCCGACACACACGCGCGCGCGTTCGCTATCCGCGCGCGGAATCGCACCCCGACCACTCACCATTTCCCGCGCACCTGACGAACGCGCGCGCTTTTGCGAAGAGCGAGGCCAGAGCCAGGTGCCGGCGCGCGGTTGCGGGCTCGCAATTATCACCTCGACTCAGGGGACCGACGCTAGGTACGAGTTGTTACCGGGCGGCGCCCCGGGCGTCGTCACTGTGTGGGTCTCGCGTTATCGCAGAGAGGGCAAAGTCGACGCGAATCACCGGCTGCGCCAGGAGAATTGGTGGACAACAACTCCTTCGTCGTCACCCGTTCAATTTAATCGGTGGAGTTCGTCGCTGCAGCCGTGCATGATCGTGGCACAGGCACATCGCAAAGACCGTGGAGGTGGACAATGGCAGCAGGCGCGATTTCCGTGGGCCGTCGATTCGTCTATACGCGGCTTGCCATGGTTGCCGATCATGTTCTCTGAGTGAGCCTTCGGCAGAATCGGTCGGTTCATGCCGACGACATGCAGCAATCGATCCAATTCTTCGCCGCACAGCAATGCTTTGTGCTCGGCGTCCACTCTTGTTGTAGGAGAACAGATGTACCACTACGAACAGATCCTGAACGAACATCGACAACGCGTCGCGCGGGGTGCGCAGAACTACGAACGGCGTCGGGTCGCGGCGGAGAGAGCTGCCGAAGCAACTGTTGCAGAAGAGATTTCATGTGACGGTGAGGCTGCGGAGGGCATGGCTTCGAAGGACTGCGAATCGGAATCCGAGATCAGCGTCGAGGTGATGTCGTCCCGTCGCTGACGGTCAGAGGACGGTCAGATGTGAATAGCGATCGCCCGCGGCTGCGATGAAGTCGCGAACGAACCAGCACGCGGGGACAACGCGCAGACCCTGCGTGCTGGTGTCGTCGAGCGCGTATTCGGTGAGGGCGGCGGCAAGTCCTCGGCCGCGAAACTGCGGAAGCGTCACGGTGTGATGAAACGTTCTCGATCCGTCCGATTCGAGGTACTCCGAGTAGCCTGCCAGCTCGGAATCGACATGGATCTCGAACCTGTGGTCAACAGTGTCGTGGGTGATCTTGACCGGCATGGTGGTACCTCCTGGCCGAGTTTCGGTGCCACCACGGTAACCGGCACTGCTCCGGTGGGGCGTTCTGCGGTTACTCGAGCAGGCATCGACGCAGTAGGGTGAGGGAAACCGAGTCGTGCCAGCGCCACCCGTCGCAACACCGCTCTTCATAAGTACGGGGCGCTCTCGAGGCTGAAGGTGGCAATCCGTGGAAGACACATCCGACCGGGGAATCAAGGCATTCATCCGAACCGTCGCTCAGCGCGGTGGACGTGCGGAGCGGCTGACGACGTCGCGTCGTAATCCCGTGCAGGTCTGGTCGATGGACGGCACGTCGTCGTGCATAGTTCGAGTTCGATCGAAGGTGACGGGTGATTGGAAGGCCCGCAGGCAGGACGAATCGCTCGAGAGTGACGACACCGGATCCTCGTATTGGGTGTTCGTCGATCTCGCGAACGAAGAGCCGCGTTTCTACATGGTGTCGTCGGAAGAGATGGCCACCGACATTCGCGGAGAGGTCGACCTCTGGGTCCAGGATTCGCCACTGCGCACCAGGACCGGGCATCACGCAATCGCGGTGGACCGAGTGCTGCACGGCAGCGAGCGTTGGGACCTGCTGGGTCTGAGCTCGACGCTGGACACGACGATCGATGTCGGCCCCGAACAGACGTGGGTACGTACTCCCCGGGTGAAAGCACCCCGTAAGTCGGCCAAGGCGGCCTTGGAAGAAGAAGTGATCGACAACCGAGTACGCGTGGTCGCCGATTGCGAGGGCTATCGGCTGAGCGGACGCTACGATCCCGAAACGCAGCGACTCGAGATCACCGCAGGACCGATGGAAGGCCGACGGTTCGACAATCCTTCCGTCGCTGCCAGTGCGGTAGCAACGCATATCAGTGGTGATGTCGAAGAGCGGGACGGCTGGCAGTTCTGGCAACTGGACACTCCGGATCGTGCTCCGCTGGGATCGTTTCAGTAGAGAACCACAGCTCGGGACTGTGTAGTTGTGACTCCTCATCAAATCGCCTTTTCCGGTCAAAACCGGAGAAAGGTCCGATTAATCTGGCTCTGGTAGGACGAGCTCCCTGTTTTAGCCCCTGGGTCGAATCGATGTTCGAGAGTTCGTCCGATCATCGAAATTCGGGTACCAGCGAGCTCAACGGTCGACAGTGCGAGGGGTGCTGTCGACCGTGGGGAGAGGTCTTCACCATGGAACATTCCTTCCGGACGGGCTCCGCCCATGCGTCCCGCTTCCTGTTCCTGATCGCCCAGTTCGTCGATCGCAGGATCCCAGCCGAGTTCTTCTCGGCTCAGTTCCGCGAGCTGCAGAACACCCAATCCACGTATCTCGATGCCGACGTCTCTTCGGTCATCGGAATGCTGTCGGTCGACGTCGGCGCGTACCTGGGCGACGTCGAGGTCCGAGGGGTGGACTACATCGACTCCGAACAGCTCTGGCTGGCCGCCGGACAGGCGTTCCGTGATCTCATGACGGTCCAGTCCGAGCACTTCGAACGTGAGGCCGGGTGACGGCAACCGTCATCGTCACCGGAATCGATCACGATGCCGCAGAAGGTCTTCGAGCCGAAATCGTCTGTGGGTGCCGCGCATTTCGATCGGTAGATCGCCTGCATCGGCCAACCGTCTGACATAGGTGTCCGAAACACCGAGCACCTCGGCAGCGTGCGAGGTGGTCAGCAACTCGTCGACGGTACCGATTGCCACCGCCCGGCCGGTCGCGAGCTGGGTGAGAAGTTCCAACACCGCGCTGCGTGTCGCGTCGTCGAGTCGGACCTCCGAACCGCCGATCCTGATGTCGACGTCTGACCCGGTGCGCTCGTGAACGACCGCCGCCAGCGAGGTGGCCGATCGCGAATCGAGGGCAGGCATGACGAATCGGAAGTCCATTCGTCCAGGATAGGAGCGAGCGAACGCGGCGCTACGCATAGGCTCGAAGCACCCATCATGTGAGGAGCGTTCAGTGCCGCAGTTGTTGCACCTCGATTCGTCTGCCGACCCGGTCCGCTCGACCAGCCGTCGGGTCACGGCCCGCTTCTCTGACGCCTGGCATGGGATCGGCACGGACCACTCGGTGATCCATCGAGACCTGCACACGAGTCCGCTGCCGCATCTGCCCACCTCCGCGCTGCATTGGGCACCTCATCTGCGAACCGCAGACGAAACCGTGGAGCCCTCTGCCGAGGCGCTGCAGGTGGAACTGATCGAGGAATTGATCTCTGCGGACGTAGTGCTGATCGGTGCGCCGATGTACAACTGGTCGATTCCGTCGACCCTGAAAGCCTGGATCGACTACGTACACGTTCCGGGCATCACCGTGCCGTTCGACAGTGACACCGCACCCCTCGTCGGCAAGCCCGTGGTCGTGGTGACCAGCCGGGGAAACGACTACACCCCCGGTACGGACAACGCGTCCGCCGATCACACCACTGCACAACTGCGTCAGGTGCTCGAAGTTGCGCTGGGAATGGAGGTTCACTTCGTTCCGGTCGACTTGACGCTCGCCGAGCGGGTGCCCGCACTCGCGCCGCAGATTCCCAAGGCGCAAGCCAATCTCGAGGCGGCGTTCTCCGCCGTCGACGATCTCGCGCTGCGATTGGGTGGGACAACTGCCAGGTGAGGGCCCAGTAGCCTGGCGAAGTCCGCTCGAACGGCCAGACAACGACACCACCCGAGGTCGGCGTCGTTATGTCGGTCAGAGCGTCGACGCGCTGAGCAGAACGTCCATCAGCTGCTTCTCGACCGCTGCGAACTGCGGCGTCGTGACGATCTCGAGCCCGCGTGGGCGGGGTAGCGTCACCTCGACCTGGCGTCGAACGTGGGCGGGTCTGGGGGAGAGGACGATCACGCGATCGGAGAGGTAGACCGCTTCACGGATGTCGTGCGTGATCATCAGTACCGTCCATCGAAACTCCGACCAGACCTGCTGCAACCAGGCCTGCATGTCGCTTCGCGTCAACGAGTCAAGCGCCCCGAAGGGCTCGTCGAGCAGCACTACCGATCGACCCTGCACCACCGTGCGCAACAGCGCCGCTCGCTGGCGCATACCGCCGGAGAGCTCGAACGGCCTGGCCGACTCGTACCCGTCCAGGCCGAAGACCGGAAACAGCTCGCGTGCCCGCGCACGCGCCTCCTTCTTGGCGACGCCCTGCACTTCGAGACCGAGGGTGGTGTTGTCCAATACCGAACGCCACGGAAACAGCAGATCCTTCTGCGGCATGTAGGCGCACGGCGGTACCCGAACCGTGCCGGAATCGGGTCGGTCGAGCCCGGCGAGCATGTTGAACACAGTGCTCTTGCCCGAGCCACTGGGACCGATGATCGATACGAACTCACCAGGCTGCACCCCGAACGAAATACCGTCGAGCACAGGCTTTTCGCCGAACGACTTGGTGAGATCGCGAACATCGACGAAGGTGTCGGGGTCAGACATGAAGACCCACCGAACCGTGACGCGCCCAAGGCGCGACGAACCGCTCCACCACAAAGGTGGAGACGAACAGGACCACACTGATCACGGCCGTCACGGCAACCGCGGCGAGAACCAGATCGGTACGAAACGAGTTCTTCTGTTGACTCATGTAGATGCCGAGCCCTGCACTGGCTCCGGCATATTCGGCAAAGATCGCGCCGACCACGGCGTAGGTGATTCCGATGCGAAGAGAGGTGAAGAACCGCGGAAGCGCCGACGGTAGCCGCACGTATCGAAACTGTTGCCAGCGCGATGCTCCCATGCTGGCCAGCAGCGATCGTGCGTCTCGATCGGCCGCCGCGAAACCCTCGATGAGCCCGATGGCCATCGGGAAGAACGTGGCCAGTGCGATCACCAGGATCTTCGGAAGCAGCCCGAAGCCGAACCAGATGATCAGCAGCGGCGCGATCGCGATGATCGGGAGCGTCTGCGATACGACGAAGAGGGGAACGAACGCGCGCCGCAGCCACGGCGAGAAATCCACCGCGATGGCCAGCAACCACGCCAGGGCGAGGGAGACCGCGAAGCCGACGAGGGTCACCTGCAGGGTCGCCGCTGCGTTCTCGGCGATCGCGTCGCGCTGCGCCCAACCCTGGACCACCACGCGGCTGGGGGACGGCAGCACCTGCGGCCGGATGCCGCTGATCTCGACATAGATCTGCCAGGCGGCGATGAGTAGGACGACGACGGTCAGCGCGGGCCACGCCCACCGCAGCGAGGCTCGGATACCGCTGAACGAGTAGGAACCTCGGTCAGCGGCTACCGACTCATCGATCGCCGAGGTAGTCATTGGTGAAGTAGGTCGACCAGTCCGGCTCCGCAGTCAGAGGCGCGCCGTTCTGATCGGCCAGCACACCGCTGTCGTAGAGGAATTTCGAGTACGCGGCCCACTTGTCGAGGCTCTGTCGTCCTACCTCGCCGTTGGAGTCCTTCATGTACTTCGCGGCGAGCATCTCCTGGCTCTCGAAGACGAGCGATTCGTCGGTGAAGGTTCCCGGGTTGGCGTCGATCAGATCCTGTGCGGCCTTGTCCGGATCGTCGGCAGCGAGCTGGTAGCCGCGCTGCAGTGCCTGCACGAACTTCCTCGCCTCGTCCGGGTGGGCGTCGAGCCACGGTTCGTTGCCGCTGATCGTGATGGCGTAGGCGTCGGGAAATCCATAGTCGGTGTAGTCGAAGTACTTCATCGGAGTTCCGCTGTGCTCGGCCTCGATGCCTTCCCACGCGAAGTAGGAGACGGTGAAGTCGGCGGTACCGGAGTAGACCGCCTCGTACGCCGATGTGCCCAGTACCACCGTCTCGTATTCGCCTGTGCCGCCGTCGTTCTTGATGACCTGTTGCAGGCCGGCCTGTTCGCCGGACTCGCCGAAGCCGGCATAGACCTTGCCGTCGAGTGCTTTCGGGCTCGGGATGTCGTCTCTGTCTGCACGAACTCCGATACCGGTCGCCCAGTGCTGGAGCGGCGCGAGGACCGAGACGGTCTGCGCGCCCGCCGAGGTGGCGAAGACGCCCGAACTCTGTGTGCTGATTCCGAACTCGGCGTTTCCGGCATCGACGAGAGTGTCTGCCGCGGTGTTGTTGTACGGGAGGATCTCCACGTCCAGACCTGCGTCTGCGAAATAGCCCTCTTGCAGGGCGACGTACAGGCCGGTGTGGTTGGTGTTCGGCGTCCAGTCGAGGGCGAACCGAATGGTGTTCGAGTCCGTCGAGTCCGAGCACCCCGCCAGGCCGGTCGTGGCAACGACTGCCGCCGCCAACGCGGCGAGAATCCGAGTGGTTCTCATGCGTACACCGCACTCTCGGCCAGGGGCCATGGGGTGGGATGTAACGCGCTGTCCCAGAACATCAATTCGTATCTCGATGCCACGACGAAGGCGTCGATCATCTGTTCGCGCTGCGTCGGCGTCGCGGCCGCTGCGGCGTCATCGACGAAGGCTCTGGCGGCGTCGACGATGGCATGGAATTCCGGCGCATCGTACGCGGCCACCCACTGCGCGTACGGATGCTCGGGATCTCGATCGAGAACAGCCTTCGCTGCACTGGCGAGTGAGCGACCGACGTCGGCGTAGATCCAGAAGCACGGCAGAACAGCTGCTGCCGCAACAGGATACGGTTCGGTCGCCGCCGTCGCGGTCAGGTAGGACGTGTAGCCCAGGCATGCCGGTGAGGGCTCGGGCGTCCGGGGCGACGGGGGCAGTGCTCCACCGTTCAGCATCGCTTCGTGCGATGCGGCTTCGTCCATCGCACTCGCGGCGGCGCTTGCCCAGAACGCGCCGACGGCCGGGTTCGGTGCGTGCGCTGCCAGCAGTGACAGCGATTTGACGTATCCGCCCAGATAGAGCGAGTCCTGTTCGAGGTACCGACGGAACGCATCGAGCGGAAGCGTCCCCGCCCCGAGGAGCCGAAGAAATTCGAGGTCGTCGATCGCCCGTCGAATGTTCTCGGACGCATCCCACAGTAGATCGGTGAAGCGGACCGGGTCCGCAGATACAACAGGCGTCATCGCCTTGACATCCCTTCGTCAGCATTACCTGCATCAGGTTCGGCGGGTTTGATCTCAGCATCCGCATCGGCGGACACACCCCGTGTCAGAACGACAGTGACAGTAACACCGGTCACTCGATGGTGCTGCTGTTGCCCCTGTATCTGCGGTCCGGCATCACCCCAGCATGTCTTCTAGCTCCATACCCTTGGTCTCCCGGATCTTGGCCTTGACGAAGAAGAACGAGAGCGCGGCGAACAACGCGAACCCTGCGTAGATCACCCACAGACCCACAGACGACGTCAGCGGCGGGAAAGCAAGCGTGACAGCGAAGTTGGCCATCCAGTTGGCTGCGGTACCGATGCCGAGTGCCATGGCGCGCATGCGGTTGGGGAACATCTCACCGAGCATGACCCACATGATCGGACCCCAGGTCGAGGCGAAGAAGATGACGAACAGATTGGCCCCGACCAAGGCGATCGCACCCCACGGAGCGGGCAAGGTGACGTTGTCGCCGCTGCCGGTCGCTTGCGAGAACGCCACCGACGCCATGACCAGTCCGCCGAACATGCCGATCGAGCCGGCCATCAGCAGTTTGCGCCTACCGATACGGTCGACGAACAGGATCGCCACGAACGTCATGACGACGTTGATCACCGCGGTGATGACGGAGGTGGTGAACGACTGATCCTCGGTGAAACCGACCGAACGCCACAGAGTCGTCGAGTAGTAGAAGATCGCATTGATGCCGACCAGCTGCTGCAGCACAGCCATGGTGATGCCCACCCAGACGATGGGTTGCAGGCCGAACTTCGGACCGCGAATGTCGGCGAACGACGAACGCGACTCCTTGCGCAGCGTCAGCCTGATCTCGTGGATGCGCTCGTCCGGGTGCAGTTCCCCGGTGATCTCGGCGAGGACTCGGGCTGCTTCCTCGTCGAGATGCTGACCGACGAGGTAACGCGGAGACTCCGGGATCAGGGTGGCCAGCAACCCGTACACGAGAGCGGGAACCACGCCGACCAGGAACATCCAGCGCCATGCCTCGATGCCGAACCACAGGTCGTTGGACGCGCCGTCGGCTGCGCCGGCGAGAAGGGCGTCGGACAGTAGAGCGGCGAAAATGCCGATGGTGATGGCCAATTGCTGGAGCGAGGCCAAGGAGCCGCGCCATTTGGCCGGAGCGATCTCGGCGATGTAGGCCGGGGCGATCACCGAGGCGATGCCGATTCCGAGGCCACCGAGTACGCGCCAGAGCATGAGGTCGGGGACGCTGAAGGCCAATCCCGAACCGATCGAGGAAATGACGAACAGGGCCGAGCCCAGCAGCATGACTTTCTTGCGTCCCCAGCGGTCTGCGAGGCTGCCGGCGAACCAGGCACCCACTGCGCACCCGATGAGCGCGATCGCGACCACGAAGCCTGTGGTGAACGAACCGAGGAGGAAGTGATCTTCGATCGAGTCGACAGCGCCGTTGATGACCGAGCTGTCGAAGCCGAACAGGAATCCGCCCACAGCAGCGGCGATGCTGACGCCGATGACCTTCGCTGTGTGGCGGTCCGAGGTCTGATTCATGAGTGATGCACCTTCCGGCCGCGCGCACAGGCGTCGGCCGCTGGGGAGACCGTACGGCAGGGATTGTCGTACCGTCCCCGGACATTACGCCTGGTTGTTTGCCGCGCGAACGAGACCGTCAACGAAGGTCGAAATCGTCGTCCGAGACGGTGAAACCGTGGCCTACCTGATCGGTGCACGTGACCCCGGTCTGCTCGTCGACGCTGCACTGGAGGCCGTTGGTGGAGCCACTTCCGGGGATTGTGAGCACTTCGCCGTACGGCAAGGCCGCCGCAGGGCCGTCGAAACGGTGGAACTTGGGATCACCCAAGCTCTCGAACTTCGCCGCAGACCCGGCAATCAGCTGCACAGCGTTGGGTTTCACCGCCGTTCCCGACGCCCCGCTGCCGGGAACCTTGGGTGCCGAGTCAGGCAGTGACCCGTGGCATCCGGCGATCGAGGACTCGAGCACGGCGATACCGCACTCGAATTTTCCGCTCGGGCTCGTGAAGTAGTACCAGCCGGGTGCTTTGCCCGCGTAGTCCTGCGGTTTTGCCTGGGCTGCAACAGGACTCGTCGGTGCCGCCGTGGTGGACGTCGGCGTGGTCGTCGTTGGGGTGGACGGTGATGCCGGCGCGGCGGAGGTGACGGAGGGAGCCGTGGTGATCGGGGTGGGGCGGTCTGTGATCACGGTCGCCATCGGACCGTTGCCTTCCCCGCTCGAGCCGCAGCCTCCGAGCAGGCACGCCCCGACGATTGCCACTGCGGCACATCCGATTGTCTTCATCGTCGGTTCCTTCGCTCGCGGGCGTCGACGCTGTGCGTATCGTCGCCGAGGGGATGGTTGATGTTGGTACGTTGGGCAACGACCGAAGGGGAGGTTCCATGGACACCGCGTCTGACTCCGCTGCGTCCGATTCCACCGTGCTCGTGAGCACGCCCTACGGCGACGTTCTCGGCTATCCGGTCGCTGCCGATGCGTCGCCGATCGTGGCCTGGAGGGGTATTCCCTACGCGACGCCACCGGTGGGCAAGCTCCGGTTCCGTGCGCCGCGTCCGTTGCAGCCCTGGTCGGGGGTGCTCGACGGCCTCGAGTTCGGTGCGATGGCTCCGCAGGGTCGCGACAGTCCGGTGCCGATCGATCCGTCGCTGTCGATTTCCGAGGACTGTCTCACGCTCAACATCTGGGCCCCCCGTCCTGGCGCGGAACTGCGGCCGGTGCTGGTCTGGATCCACGGCGGTGCGTACTCGCTCGGTTCGTCCGCCCAGCGGGTCTACGACGGGAGGAACCTCAGCGAGAACGGCGACGTGGTGGTGGTGACCATCAATTTCCGGCTGGGCCCGTTCGGGTTTCTCGACCTTTCCTCGTTCTCCACCGACGAGCACACGTTCGAGACCAATTTGGGGCTGCGAGATCAGATTGCCGCACTGCAATGGGTCCGCGAGTGCATCTCTGCGTTCGGCGGCGATCCCGATCAGGTGACGGTGTTCGGTGAATCCTCCGGGGGAGCGTCGGTCACCACGTTGATGACTTCTCCCAAGGCCGAGGGGCTGTTCCAGCGAGCGATCGTGCAGAGCGCGCCTGCGACCTCGGTGTACGGCCCCGATCGCGGAGCCGCGGTGGCGTCGAGATTCCTCGAGTTGGTGGGCGTCGACCGGAAAGACATCGGCGAATTGTTCGACATGCATTTCACCAGGCTGGTCACCGCCGGCGACACGCTCTGTTACGAGATCCCGACGACAGTTCCTGGGACACTTGGTCTTTCGCCGGTCGTCGACGGCGATATCGTTCCGCGTTATCCCGTGGCTGCCTTCCAGAAGGGGCTCTCGCACAAGATCCCGTTGATCATCGGCACCAACCACGACGAGCCCTCGATCTTCCGATTCATGAAGTCTCCGTTGATGCCGATCACCTCGGACACCGTCTCCGAGATGTTCCGCGCCATCGCGCACGACCACGCGGATCTGCCGGCCTATCGTGTCGCCGAAATCATGGCGGCGTATCCGGACAGGGACAAACCCGCTGGAGCACAAGCTATTTCGCGGGACGCAGGATTTCTCATGCCCAGTCTGTGGATCGCCGACGCGCACAGCAGGCATTCGCCGACATGGATGTACCGATTCGATCATGCGACGCCGATGCTCAAGGCCGCACGGGTGGGAGCGGGACATGCGACCGAGCTGCCGTACGTCTTCGGCAACTTTGGAACGCTCAACCGAGACCCCACCTTCTGGCTCGGTGGCCGAAAGCCCGCAATGGCGGTGTCCGCGCGGATGCAGAGACGCTGGCTCGCTTTCGCGCGGTACGGTGTCCCCGCCGCGCTCGATGCGTCCAAGCATTGGGCTCCGTACACCGAGAAGACGCGCTGGACGCTGGTGATCGATGCATCCGACACTCTCGTCGACGACCCCGACGGTGACATGCGCGCGGCGTGGGGCGACCGCGTTCTCGGGTTCAGCTGACACGTCGTCCATGCAACGGAGTCGTTCCGCAGGCTCCACTCCTGCGCGTTCTGTCGCACGGACGTGGCTGACATGAATCGAACGTAACAGCAAGAACAGTGGTCGCTCGAGTCACACCGGTAACAATTGGATGTCAGCGCGCGGGAGTGGAGCCTGCGGAATGACCTGATCAGGCGGGTCTGTCGGTGGGGGCGGTTATGTTCGATGTGTGTTGATGTCGAAGATCGTCGAAACGTCCCGCGCAGTATCGGCGACGCGTTCGCGCAAGATCAAGATCGGGCAGATCGCTGCCCTGCTCGCCGAGGCCGAGACCGACGACATCGAGCCCGCTGTGTCGTGGCTGTCGGGGGAATTGCCGCAGGGGCGGATAGGAGTCGGCTGGCGCACCCTGGCCGATCTCGACGTGGCGGCCGCTGCCGACTCGACGCTGACGGTTGCCGAGGTGGACGAGGCGATATCTTCGGTCGCGGCGACGTCGGGGGCCGGTTCTGCTGCTCGGCGGGTAGCGATACTGACCGACCTGTTCTCGCGCAGCACAGCCGAGGAGCGTCGGTTTTTGATCCGGCTCGTCACCGGCGAGCTGCGTCAGGGCGCGCTCGAAGGAATCATGGTCGACGCTGTTGCCGCGGCCACGAACCTGCCGCAGGCACCGGTGCGTCGCGCATTCATGCTCTCGGGTCGTTTGACTGCGACGGCCACTGCCGCCATCAGCGGTGGCGTCGACGCGCTCGATGCATTCCGGCTCGAGGTCGGTCGACCGGTCCGGCCGATGCTTGCCTCTCCCGCGGAGTCTCTACACGCTGCCTGGGAACAGTTGTCCGGCGACCTCACCGTGGAATACAAGCTCGACGGTGCGCGAATTCAAGTGCACCGCTCCGGAACCGACGTGAGCATCTACACGCGAACCCTGCGCGACATCACTGCGAGTGTGCCCGAGCTGGTGGAACTGGTCCTCGCGCTGCCGTGCGATTCGGTGGTCCTGGACGGCGAGACCCTCGCGCTCGATGACAGCGGACGGCCGAGACCGTTCCAGGAAACGATGAGTCGGTTCGGTGCCGAGAGTGCACACGCGCTGCTGCTGCAGCCCTACTTCTTCGACTGCCTGCACCTCGACGGCGTGGACCTGCTCGATGCCCCGCTGGAGCAGCGCCTCGCCGCACTGGACCGGGTAGCGCCAGGGCACCGAATTCCGAGTGTCGTTCGGCCCGATGCGGACGCAGCAGCGGCCCACTTCGACGCTGCACTCGACGCCGGGCACGAAGGAGTCATGCTCAAAGCGCTCGGTGCGACGTACGCCGCAGGCCGCCGCGGAAAGAGCTGGCAGAAGGTCAAACCCGAACACACCCTCGACCTCGTCGTCCTCGGAGCCGAGTGGGGATACGGGCGTCGCACCGGTTACCTGTCCAACCTGCACCTCGCAGCTCGCGATCCCGACGGCGGTGACCCGATCATGGTCGGTAAGACATTCAAGGGCCTGACCGACGTTCTGTTGCAGTGGCAGACCGAGGAATTCCCGAAACACGAGCGCGAGCGCGACGAGCACACGGTGTACCTGCGTCCCGAGCTGATCGTCGAAATCGAACTCGACGGTGTGCAGGTCAGCCCGCGCTACCCGGGCGGCGTGGCCCTGCGATTCGCGCGAGTGCTGCGGTATCGCCCCGACAAGGACCTCGCCACCGCGGACGCCATCGACGCCGTGCGCGCACTCCTTCCACACTCGTGAAAACAGTCCCGACGATTAATACATACGAAACCGGCCGAACGACCCCGTAACACGGCGCAAAATATTCTCGAGGGTGCAAGCCAGCGAGAGATGGAGTGCCAATGATGTCCACAGTTCGAGCTGCTCTGGTCCAAAGCAAGTGGACCGGTGACAAAGAATCGATGATCGCGGCACACGAGGGGTTTGCTCGGTCCGCCGCCGAGCAGGGCGCGAAAGTCGTCTGCTTCCAAGAACTTTTCTACGGTCCGTACTTCTGCCAATTGCAGGACGCGAAATTCTACGAATATGCCGAATCGGTACCTGGGCCTACCGTCGACCGTTTCGCCGCACTGGCGAAAGAACTCGGCATCGTGATGATTCTGCCCGTGTACGAGCAGGAACAGCCCGGACTTCTGTACAACACCGCTGCCGTGGTGGACGCCGACGGCACCTATCTCGGCAAGTATCGAAAACACCACATCCCCCACGTGAACGGATTCTGGGAGAAGTTCTACTTTCGCCCCGGCAATCTGGGGTGGCCGGTGTTCGACACCGCGGTCGGGCGTATCGGTGTCTACATCTGCTACGACAGGCATTTTCCGGAAGGTTGGCGGGCGCTCGGTCTTGCCGGTGCCGAAGTCGTCTTCAATCCGTCGGCCACCTCGCGTGGATTGTCGAACTATCTGTGGAAGCTCGAACAGCCCGCGTCGGCCGTCGCCAACGAGTACTACGTGGGCGCGATCAATCGAGTCGGAATCGAATCCGAATACGGTGACGACGACTTCTACGGGACCAGCTATTTCGTGGACCCCGAAGGCAAATTCGTCGGCGAAGTGGCGTCGGATACGGAACCCGAAATAATCGTGCGTGACCTCGACATGGACCTGCTCAAGGTGGTACGCGACCGGTGGGCCTTCTATCGTGACCGCAGGCCCGACGCATACGGACCGCTGGTGCAACCCTGATGGCCACCACCTTCGTGCACGGCGGAACCGTGGTATCCACCACCGGCGCACAGGAATTGGATGTGCTCATCGACGGTGAGAGCATCGTCGCCGTGCTGGCACCAGGATCGGTCTCCCTGGCCGCAGACCTGAAGACCTCGGCGGACGTCGTCGTCGACGCGACCGGCAAATACGTCATTCCCGGTGGGGTCGACGGACACACGCACATGGAGATGCCGTTCGGCGGTACGTTCGCCTCCGACACCTTCGAAACCGGAACGCGCGCAGCCGCATGGGGCGGCACGACGACGATCGTGGACTTCGCGATTCAGACACCCGGTCAGCGCGTCCAGGACACTCTCGCGCAATGGCACGACAAGGCCGCGGGGCAATGCGCTGTCGATTACGGCTTTCATCAGATCATCGGCGATGTCACCGACGATTCGCTGAAAGCCATGAGCGAGTTGGTATCCGAGGGCGTCACCAGCTTCAAGCTGTTCATGGCCTATCCGGGCGTGTTCTACTCCGACGACGGCAAGATCCTGCGCGCGATGCAGTCCGCCGCCGAAACGGGTGCACTGCTGATGATGCACGCGGAGAACGGCATCGCGATCGATGTACTCGTCGCTCAATCGATCGCGCGTGGAGACACGGCCCCGTACTTCCACGGCACGTCGCGGCCGTGGCAGCTCGAGGAGGAGGCGACGCATCGAGCCATCATGTTGGCCAATGTCACCGGTGCACCGCTCTACGTCGTACACGTCTCGGCCAAGCAGGCCCTGGAACAGATCGCGCATGCCCGGGGCAACGGGCAGAACGTGTTTGCCGAGACATGTCCGCAGTACCTCTATCTCTCGCTCGAGGAACAACTCGGTGCACCGGGCTTCGAAGGTGCCAAATGGGTCTGCTCGACGCCACTGCGGTCGCGAGCCGAGGGACATCAAGACGAGTTGTGGCGGTACCTGCGCACCGGTGACGTGGCAACCGTCAGTACCGATCACTGCCCGTTCTGCATGAAGGACCAGAAGGAGATGGGTGTCGGCGATTTCTCCAAGATTCCCAACGGGATCGGTTCGGTGGAACACCGCATCGATCTGATGTTCCAGGGAGTCAAGAGCGGCAAGATCACGCTCGAGAAGTGGGTCGATGTCTGCTGCACCACTCCGGCCAGGATGTTCGGGATGTATCCGAGGAAAGGCGTCATCACTCCGGGTGCCGACGCGGACATCGTGATCTACGATCCGAACGGACACACCAGCATCGGCGTCGACAAGACCCACCACATGAACATGGACTATTCGGCGTACGAGGGTTTCGAGATCGACGGGCATGTCGATACCGTGATCTCGCGTGGCCGGATCATCGTCGACGGTGGATCCTATTCCGGCACTCCGGGACACGGCCGATTCGTCCGACGCGACCTGTCTCAGAATCTGATCTGAGCCATGGACATCGGGGTAGTGCTCCAGTGCAATCCGCCGGCGTCCCGTGTGGTCGACCTGGCCAGACAGGCCGAGACACACGGTTTCTCGCACGTATGGACATTCGATTCGCACCTGCTGTGGCAGGAACCGTACGTCATCTACAGTCAAATTCTGGCCGCGACGAGGCGGGTGACCGTCGGCCCGATGGTCACCAATCCCGCCACCCGCGACTGGACGGTGACGGCATCGACGTTCGCAACGCTCAACGACATGTTCGGCAATCGGACCGTCTGCGGCATCGGCCGCGGTGATTCGGCGGTCCGTGCCCTCGGCGGCAAGCCGACAACCCTTGCAGCGCTGCGGGAATCGATAGAGGTGATCCGTAGCCTGGCCAACGGGCGCAGCGCCCGGGTCGGTGAGACGACGGTGCAGTTCCCGTGGGCGGAGCGGTCCCGGCTCGAGGTATGGGTTGCGGCGTACGGACCCAAAGCCCTCGAGCTCACCGGTCAGGTGGCGGACGGGTTCATTCTGCAGCTGGCCGATCCCGATATCGCGGCTTGGACGATCGGCCGGGTCCGCGCTGCGGCCGAGCAGGCGGGTCGCGACCCGGATTCGATCTCGATCTGCGTTGCAGCTCCCGCCTACGTGACCGACGGCACCGACGCAGGGCTCGAACACGCCCGAGATCAGTGTCGTTGGTTCGGCGGGATGGTCGGCAACCACGTCGCCGATATCGTCTCGCGATACGGCGGCGATGGCGGTGGTGTTCCTCAGGCTCTCACCGACTACATCGCAGCGCGCAAAGGGTACGACTACAACGAGCACGGTCGAGCAGGAAACTCGCACGCAGAATTCGTTCCGAACGAGGTGATCGACAGGTTCTGCCTACTGGGCACCCCGGCCGATCACATCGCCAAGCTGAAAGAGCTGGAAACACTCGGCGTCGACCAGTTCTCGGTGTACCTGCAGCACGACGCCAAGGCCGCGACACTCGAGGCCTACGGAGAGAGCATCATTCCGCAGATCCGCCCGAGCGTGACGGCAACGTCGTGACGAGTCTGCTCGATCAGGCTGCGGTGGTGGCACCCACTTCCGCCGGTGCGAATCGAGGAGTGCGGCGTCCGGTGATGGCAATGGTGGCCGTCGGCTCGTTGCTGGCGGTCTGGGAGCTGGTGAAAGTGCTCGTCCCCGAGAACGGGGTGAGTGTCGCCGGAGTGCGGGTGCTGCCGCGCACCGACGACGGTGCACTACCGCACGTGTGGTCGGTGTTGGCGGCGCTGACCGAGCCCGAGGTGAACGTCGCCGGCGCTCGCAGTGTCGGTGCCGCGATCGTGTCCAGTGGCCTGTTCACGTTCGGGCTCGCCGTACTCGGGTTCGCGCTGGGGACGGTGGTCGGGCTGTTGCTGGCCGTGACGATGCAACGGTTCGTGTGGGTCGAGCGGTCCGTGTTGCCGTATGTGATCGTCTCGCAGACGGTTCCGCTGATCGCGTTGGCACCGCTCGTCGCGGGCTGGGGCGGGAAGATCGCCATCGGCGGTTACGCCTGGCAGCCGTGGATGAGCATCACCGTCATCGCGTCGTATCTCGCGTTCTTCCCGGTGGCGGTGGGAATGCTGCGCGGCCTGCGTGCACCCGATCGGGCAGCACTCGATCTGATGCACAGTTACGCGGCCGGATGGTGGAGCACCCTCGTTCGAGTTCGCCTGCCCGCCTCGGTGCCGCATCTGATTCCGGCGCTGCGTCTGGCTGCTGCCGCCGCCGTGATCGGTGCCGTGGTCGCCGAAATCTCCACCGGAACGACCGGCGGTATCGGTAGGCAGATCATCGTGTTCTCGCAGCAGGCAACTGGAGACGCTTCCCGCCTGTACGCCGCTGTTCTCGGCGCAGCGGTGCTCGGGTTGGTGGTGACCGCACTGGTATCGCTGCTCGATATCGCGCTCGGCCGTTATGCGGGCCGCTCGCCCGGTCGAAAGGATCGGTCATGACCGAGCATGCGGTACTCGTCGAGGGCGTGGGGAAGACGTTCGACGGGGGAGTGACTGCGCTGGAGGATGTATCGCTCGCGATCGCCCCCGGTGAATTCGTCTCGCTGATCGGGCCTTCGGGGTGCGGTAAGTCGACGTTGCTCCGCATCGTGGCCGATCTCGAGCAACCGACGTCCGGTTCGGTATCGGTGTTCGGCCTGTCTGCTCGCCGAGCCCGCGTCGAACAGAAGTACGGCATCGCCTTTCAACAGGCAGGGCTGCTCGATTGGCGCACAGTGCAATCGAACGTCGCATTGCCGCTGGAACTGCACAAGGTTCCCAAACGCTTGCGGGCAGAACGGGTTCGCGAGTTGCTGAACCTCGTCGGACTCACCGATTTCGCAGAGAAATTTCCCAGCCAGCTGTCCGGTGGGATGCAGCAACGAGTGGCGATCGCACGGGCGCTGGCTCGAACGCCGGGACTGTTGTTGATGGACGAACCGTTCGGGGCCCTGGACGAGATGACCCGCGAGAAGATGCAGAACGACCTACTCCGCATCGCCGAGGAGTCCAGCGCAGCAGTGGTGTTCGTGACCCACTCGATTCCCGAAGCGGTGTACCTGTCCGATCGGGTGGTTGTCATGTCCCCTCGGCCGGGACGGATCGTCGACGCACTCACGATCGACAGTTTCGATGCGAACGGGGATCCACGCGAATCGGCGGAGTTCTTCGCGTCCATCACCGCGGTTCGTGACGCATTGCACGGCCGTGCGGTTCGCAGTGCGGATCTGCGATGAAGCTCTGGCTGCCACCGGTGGTGTTCGGCGCGGCGGCGCTCGCACTGTGGCAGTTGCTCACGGTCGTCGCGGGGGTTCCGTCGTTCCTGCTGCCGTCGCCGAGCGCCATCGCCGAGCAATTCGTGCGCAACCTCGGCAACATCGGATCGGCAAGTCTGGCAACGGGAACCAATGCTCTCGTGGGGTTGATTGCAGGTTCGGTCCTGGGTCTCCTCGCAGCAATGGCCGCGGTTCGCCTGCGGATCGTCGACGAACTGCTCACCCCGTTGGCGGCGGGTGCCGCAGCCGTTCCCATCGTCGCTCTTGCGCCGGTGTTCAACTCGATGTTCTCCTCGACCACCGACCTACCGCGGCGACTCGTGGTGACCATCGTCGTGTTCTTCCCGGTATTCGTCAGCGCGGCAAAAGGACTGCGGCAGGTCTCGGCTGTGCACCACGACCTGATGACGTCGTATGCCGTCGGCGGTTGGCAGTTCACCCGTATCGTTCGCCTCCCATCCGCCGTTCCGCACATTTTCACCGGGTTGCGGGTTGCCGCTCCCAATGCTGTCATTGCTGCCATCATCTGCGAGTACTTCGGTGGACTGCAGAACGGTTTGGGGTCGCGGATCACCTCCGCCGCGGCGAACACGGCCTACCCCCGGGCGTGGGCCTACGTGATGGGTGCCATCGCAGTCGGTTTGCTCTTCTTCGTGGTTGTTCTGTTGCTCGAGAAACTCGTGTCCCGGCGTCGTCCCCAGGAAAGATGGATATGAACATCACTCGAACCCCCCGACCCCTTCTCGCCGTCGTCATGGCTCTGGCGGTGGTCGCCTCGGCCTGCAGCACCACCACGACCGACACCGACACCGCGGCCGACGGGAACACCACGATCAAGCTGCAACTGCAGTGGTTCAAACAGGGCCAGTTCGCGGGCTACCTCGCCGCCGTCGATCAGGGTTTCTATGCGGAACAGGGGCTGGACGTCGAAATCCTCGACGGTGGAACGGATATCGTTCCGCAAACCGTGCTCGCCCAGGGGCAGGCCGATTACGCCGTCGCGTGGGTACCCAAGGCGCTCGCATCCCGTGAGGCCGGAGCCGGCATCACCGACGTGGCCCAGATCTATCAGAAGTCGGGCACATTGCAGGTCTCGTTCAAGGATCAGAACATCGCCACACCGGCCGACCTCCAGGGCAAGACCGTCGGAAACTGGGGCTACGGCAACGAATTCGAGCTGTTCGCCGGTATGACCAAGGCCGGGGTCAGTCCCTCCGACGTGACGTTGGTGCAGCAGCAGTTCGACATGAACGGCCTTCTGTCCGGAGATATCGCCGCAGCCCAGGCGATGTCCTACAACGAGTACGCCCAGTTGCTCGAGACCGTGAACCCCGCAACCGGTGCGCTCTACACGGAGGACGATTTCACGTCGCTGAACTGGAACGACGACGGTGTCGCGATGCTGCAGGACGCGATCTGGGCCAATACCGACAAGCTCTCCGACGAGGCCTACCAGGAGCAGACCGTCAAGTTCCTGGCGGCGTCGTTGAAGGGCTGGATCTTCTGCCGCGACAACGTCGAGACGTGCCGCGACATCACCGTCGCTGCGGGCTCGACACTCGGCGCGAGTCATCAGCTGTGGCAGGTCAACGAAGTCAACAAACTGATATGGCCGTCCGCGGACGGGATCGGAATGATCGACGAGGCGGCCTGGCAGCAGACGGTCGACATCGCGAAGTCCACCCGGAATGCCGAGGGATCGACCGTGCTGACGGCCGACCCCGACGCCGAGGCGTACACCAACGAGTACGTCACCGAGGCTTTGGATTTGTTGAAGGCCGACGGTGTGGACGTGACCGGAGAGTCGTACGCTCCGATGGAGGTCACACTGGAGGAAGGCGGCAAGTAGATGGATCACGTGTTCTACTCCTGGTCGGCGCAGGCCGAACTGAATCCGATCACCGTCGAGGGTGCGGAGGGATCGTGGTTCTGGGACGACAAGGGCAAGCGATACCTGGACTTCTCGTCACAGTTGGTCAACGTCAACCTCGGGCATCAGCACCCTGACGTCGTCGCCGCCATCGTCGAACAGGCCCAGGTTCTGACGACCATCTCTCCGACCGTGGCCAACAACAAGCGCAGTGAACTCGCGGCGTTGATCGCCGAACGTGCGCCGGGTGATCTCGATCGAGTGTTCTTCACGACCGGTGGCGCAGAAGCCGTCGAGCACGCGGTGCGGCTGGCGCGACAGCACACCGGGCGCACGAAGATGCTTGCCGCGTACCGCTCTTACCACGGTGGAACCGGAGTTGCGATCGGTCTTACCGGTGAGCCGAGGCGTTGGGGCACCGAACCCACCAACGTCGACGTCGTCCGGTTCTTCGGGCCGTATCCCTACCGGTCACCATGGGGGACAACGACTCCCGAGGACGAAACGGCCGCAGCACTGGCACACCTCGAACAGGTCATCGTGCTCGAGGGAGCGCAGAACATCGCCGGACTGATCCTCGAATCGGTCATCGGCACCAACGGTGTGCTGATCCCGCCGCCCGGATATCTGGCCGGCGTTCGGGCGCTGTGCGACAAGTACGGAATCGTCTACATCGCCGACGAAGTGATGGTCGGGTTCGGGCGAATCGGCGAATGGTTCGCATGCCAGGCCTGGGATGTGACACCGGATCTGATCACATTCGCCAAGGGCGTCAACTCCGGGTACGTGCCTCTGGGCGGGGTGGTCATCTCGGAGAAGATCGCCTCGCAGTTCGATCACAAGCCCTATCCCGGCGGGTTGACCTACTCCGGTCACGTGCTCGGGTGCGCCGCGGGCGTGGCATCCATCGGAGTGTTCGAGCGCGACAAGATTCTTCCGCACGTGCGTCATGTGGGGGAGGACGTACTCGGGGCGGGCCTGTCCAAGCTGGCCGAATCTCATCCGAGCGTGGGCGAGGTGCGTGGCAAGGGATTCTTCTGGGCCGTCGAACTGGTCAAGGACGGCCAGACGAGGGAACCGCTGGTGCCGTTCGCTGCGTCGGGCAAGGACGCGGCGGCCATGGGGACGGTGACCGCAGCGGCGAAGTCCCGCGGTCTGTGGCCCTTCGTATCGGGCAATCGCCTCCAGATCGCGCCGCCGCTGACGACATCCGAGGACGAGATTCGTCAGGGACTGGAAATCCTCGACGAGGTGTTGACGGTGGCGGACGGGTTCACCGTCGACGGGTGATCAGAGCACCGCACCGGGGTTGAGGATGCCCGCCGGATCGAGGGCAGTCTTAATACGGCGGGTCAGTTCCATGACGTCCTCACCGACCTGATCGGGCAGCCAGGCCTTCTTGAGGCGACCGACGCCGTGTTCGCCGGTGATGGTGCCGCCCAACGAAATCGCCAGATCCATGATCGCGCCGAAGGCGATGTTGGCGCGCCGTGTCATGTCGGCGTCCTCGGGGTCGAAGACGATCAGGGGGTGGGTGTTGCCGTCACCGGCGTGGGCGATGACCGCCACCAGCACGTCGTATTTCCTGGACAGCTCGGCGATTCCGTCGACGAGGGCCGGAAGTGCGGGCAGTGGAACGCCGACGTCCTCGAGCAGCAGGCTGCCGAGTCGCTCGACCGCGGGAATGGCGAATCGCCGTGCGGCAGCGAAGGCCTCACCCTCGTCGGGGTCGTCGGTGGTGAAGACATCCGATGCGCCGGCCTCGGTGCACGCGGCCGCCATGATCTCGATCTCGCGACCTCGGTCGGCACCGGGGGAGTCGGACCGAGCAATGAGCATCGCTGCCGCCTCGCGATCGAGTCCCATGTTCATGGCATCTTCGACGGCACCGATGGACGCGCGGTCCATGAACTCGAGCATCGACGGCCGCAGGTTCCGGGTGATGGCCAGAATTGCGGCGGTCGCGTCGTGCACCGACGCGAACGACGCGACCACCGTACTGGCGGGAGGTTGCGCCGGGATCAGTCGAAGGGTGATCTCGGTGATGATGCCCAGCGTGCCCTCGGAGCCGACGAAAAGCTTCGCAAGAGACAGGCCTGCAACGTCTTTCAGGCGTGGCCCACCCAGTCGGACGGCGGTACCGTCGGCCAGGACGACCTCGAGACCGAGAACATAGTCGGTGGTGACGCCGTACTTCACACAGCACAGGCCGCCCGCATTGGTGGCCGCATTGCCTCCGATGGAACACATCTCGAACGAGGACGGGTCCGGTGGGTACCAGAGGCCGTGTTCTGCGACGGCCTTCTTGACCTCGACGTTGAGCAGCCCGGGTTGTACGACGGCGATGCGGGTCACCGGGTCGACGGCGATCTCACGCATCAACTCGGTGGTGAGCACGATTCCGCCGTCCACGGCGGTGGCACCACCGGACAGGCCCGACCCGGCGCCGCGTGGGACGACCGCCACGTTGTGCTCGGTGGCCCACCGCATGACGGCACGAACGTCCTCGGTTATTTGTGCGCGCACGACGGCCAGTGGGGTGCCGGCGTCGGGATCCTTCGCCCAGTCGCGGCGGTAGCCCTCGGTGATGTCCGGGTCGGTGACCACCGCGCCGGGTGACAGCAGGGATTCGAGCTCGCTCAGGCGGGCATCTGTATCGGTCGTCACCGACATCTCGGTCTCCTCACATCGAAATTGTGACCGTCGCCACTCGAGTGTGTCACGGCCGCGTGTGCGGTGGAGTCGGGGCCGGTCGGCGCTCGGTCACTGATTGCGTTGCAGCGTCAGTTCTGCGAGTTCGGTGGCGGCGGCGCACGGGTCGGCCGGACTGGCGCCTCGGTACTGCACCCACCAGGTGATGACACCCGAGTACGCCGCGCTGATTCCGCACGACGACGGATCGTCCGGCCGTCGTGACAGGAACGCCGTGGTGCCGGCAACGGCGACGTCTTCGGTCGCGTAGCCGAGCCGATCGGCCAGGTCTCGCTCGCGCGAGAGTGCATCGTCCTCGAACCAGGCGAAAGTCACATCGATGAGTCCGCCGCCGCCGATGCCGGTCCACATGCACACTGCACCGTAGAAGTACTGCTCGACGAGGTCGGCACCCACTGTTTCGGCGATGGTGGGATCGGGGACGGCGATGCACTCCTCGAGCAGCTTGTCGAACTGCCCACTGCCGCCGGATCGAGCGGGCACGGCCGTACCGGTCACGGTGGTGGTGCATCCGGTACCGACGGCCGCAGTGACGAGGACAGCGGCGACGACGCGGCGGGTGGAATCGGCGGAGCGGAATGTCGACATCGGGCTACTTCGCCTTCGAGATCGTGATTCTGGCCAGATCCTCGACGACGTCGCAGGAATCGCGGGGGCCGTCGACCACGAAGTTGACGGACCAGTGCACGAAGCCGTCCCCGTTCTCGACTCCGGCCTCGCACGACGCTCCCGACGCCGCGGCGGTGAATCCAGGGTGACCGTCCACATCGATGCGCTCGATGGTGCGACCGACGGCCTCGGCCACGGAACTCTCTCGGTCGATGGGGCTGCCGCGGTACCAGGTGAACATCGCGTACGCGCCGCTCGTGGATTCCCAGCGGCAACGAATGGCGTTCTCGGACACCGCCGTCAGGTCGGATACGGCCGTGAGTTCCTGCACTTCGGCGTCGTCCATCGAGCCGCATTCACCGACGAAGAGTTCTTCGGTGATGGGTCGGTCGGCCGTCTCGGACGTATCCGGACCGGCCTCGGTGGCCGGCGTGTTCGAGCATCCGAACAGCCCGCATGCGACCGCAGCGATCAAGGCTGCAACGGCTCGGGTGCGCACGAACTCGGACTTTACCCACCCCGTCGGGGAGAGGGTGAGCGTTTGATGGAAGTGAGTCACATCAGTAACACCAGCCTCAGGCGTTACCAGATCGATGCGTCGTCGACACGTAAATTTGTAGTTCGCCACGCTAGCGTCCAGCGCAGCGAACCTCGCACTCCACGCGGTGCGAGTCGACAAGGAGGCTGCACCATGATCGATCCCGGAAGTGACTCCTGGAACTACGTGGCCGCGATGTTCTCGTACGAATTTCTCGGGGGCGGAATCGAATACGACACCATCGAGCGCATTCACCGAGGCGAGATCGACGAGTGGGTTCAGGCGTTGACACAGTCGGGGCTCTTCGATCGAGCAGCCATCGCGCAGATTGCCGACTCGTGGCATCAGGCCCCTCGCCAGTTGTTCGACATGCTGGTGCTCGACGCGGACGAAATGACCGCCAGACGGTGCTCGCTGGCGTGGTCCTCGCTGGACCGGCTCGCTCCACTTGCTCGCCTGGGCTGAAGACTCGCCCGGGCCGAAGGACGGTCAACTACCGAGCACACGCGTTCCCGACGCATCGACGACGATGGCCTGTTCGTCGGTCAACCCACGGCAGTCGATGCCGTCCCTGCGCAGGCGCTGCATCGTTGCTTGCCCCGAATCGTTCTCGTCCAGAACGGAATTCAGGTGCGGGACGATCGAGAAACCGACCAGGCCCAGTCCGGTCCACACCGGATCGACACCTGTTGCGGGCCGAACCTCGCCGGGGTCGTCCGCGTCCTCGACGCCGATCAACGACGGTGCGGCAACACACGCGCCCGCGCTGTATCCGCCGTACACGATCGATCCTCGCCGAACACGCTCGGCGATGACCTCGTCTGCGCCCGAGCGGGCGAGTTGAGCGCGCAGGACGAACGTATTGCCCCCGCGAACCCACACCGCGCCGAAGTCGTCGAGGGCGCGCTCGAGAGCAGCGGGCCGACCCACGTACTCGCGCAGATCCAGCTCGGCAGGCCGATACCCGAGCGCCCGCAGCGGAACGAACTCGCTTGTGAGCGAGGATTCGCGAGCGGCGCGCGGCCACGCGTCCGATGCGTTCGCAATCACGGCGAGATCGGACGGTGGGCCGGTGAGCTCGACGAAAACGTCGGAGTGGCCACCGAATCGGTACGACGACAGGAACAGCTTCATGCCGTCGGTTCGCCATCGAGCCGGGCCAACCCGACACGAACGGCGTCCGCGACACGCTCGGGCTCACTCAGACGACGTGTCACGAAGCCGGCCGCGAACCGGAAGCGGTCCCGATGCCAACGAGGCACCACGTGCAGATGCAGGTGGAAGACCGTCTGAAATGCGGCCTTACCGTCGTTGATCACGAGATTGGCTCCGTCGGCGCGCAGGTCCGAGTGCCGGACCGCGCGCGCCAGCGTGTGCCCGACGCGAAACACGTCTGCGGCCGCGTCCGGGTGGGTCGCATTCAGATCGGTGGCGTGCTCGCGCGGAACGACGAGCAGGTGGCCGCGAGTGACCGGCCGAATGTCGAGAAACGCGACAGCATGGTCGTTCTCGAACACGCGATGCGCGGGAGCGTCGCCCGCGACGATGGCACAGAAGATGCAAGGTTCCACGGTTGTCACTGTAGGGTCCGTTCATCACCGATAGACCCATATGGCGCGCATCACAATTGCGCTCCCCGTGGCCGAGGAATGTCGAAACGGACTCGATTCAGAACGAATCGGACTGTGTTCCGGGCTACCCGCGGTCTGTCTCCTCTGGCTACTATCAGGGACCTTGTGCCTTGTCGCATGGGTTCGTCCGCTCGTCGCAGGCTCGGAGCCGTTGGTCGATTCGTGGACACCATTCAACGCAGGAAGACGGAGATTTGGATACATCGCAGAGCACTGAGAAGGGTTCGGGATCCACGACTGTCGTCGGTGTGGTTCGGGAATCGGGGGAGGGCGAACGTCGTGTCGCTCTGGTGCCCAAGATCGTTGCCTCCCTGGCGGGCAAGGGCGTCGAGATCGTCGTCGAGTCCGGCGCCGGTCTCGGCGCTCTGATTCCCGACGAGTTGTACGTCGCCGCCGGAGCGACCATCGGTGATCCATGGTCGGCCGACGTCGTGGTGAAGGTCGCGCCGCCGTCCGACGCCGAGATCGCCAAGCTGACGTCGGGTTCGACGCTCATCGGATTTCTGGCACCGCGCAACGCGGAGAACAGCATCGGGGCGTTGAAGGCGGCCGGAGTACAGGCTTTCGCCGTCGAGGCGATCCCGCGGATCTCACGGGCGCAGGTGATGGACGCACTGTCCTCTCAGGCCAACGTCGCCGGCTACAAGGCCGTGCTGTTGGCAGCGTCGGAGTCCACCCGGTTCTTCCCGATGCTCACCACCGCCGCGGGCACCGTCAAGCCCGCTACCGTGCTGGTTCTGGGCGTCGGCGTGGCAGGTCTGCAGGCGCTCGCCACCGCGAAGCGTCTCGGCGGCCGCCCCACCGGATACGACGTGCGTCCGGAGGTGGCGGATCAGGTTCGCTCCGTCGGCGCGCAGTGGCTCGATCTGGGGATCGACGCCGCAGGCGAGGGCGGATACGCGCGTGAGCTGACCGAAGACGAGCGGGTGCAACAGCAGAAGGCTCTCGAAGAGGCCATCAAGGGATTCGACGTGGTCATCACGACCGCGTTGGTCCCCGGACGACCCGCCCCGCGATTGGTCACGGCCGCGGCCGTCGAGGGCATGAAGCCGGGCAGCGTCGTGGTCGATCTCGCAGGGGAAACCGGTGGCAACTGTGAACTCACCGAGCCCGGCGAGACCGTCGTCAAGCACGACGTCACCATCTGCTCCCCGTTGAACCTGCCGGCCTCGATGCCCGAGCACGCCAGCGAGCTGTACTCGAAGAACATCTCGGCATTGCTCGAACTCATGTTGGTCGACGGCAAGCTCGCTCCGGATTTCTCGGACGAGGTTCTCGCCGGTGCCTGCGTGACACGTGAGAAGGAGAACTGATGTACACCCCGCTGCTCGCGAACATCGCGATCCTGGTGCTGTCCGGGTTCGTCGGCTTCGCGGTGATCTCCAAGGTGCCCAACACCTTGCACACCCCGTTGATGTCGGGAACCAATGCCATCCACGGCATCGTCGTGCTCGGCGCCCTGGTGGTGCTCGGCAAGGTCGAGGATCCGTCCATCGGCCTGCAGGTCATCCTGTTCGTCGCTCTCGTGTTCGGAACGGTCAACGTCATCGGTGGATTCGTGGTCACCGACCGCATGCTCGGCATGTTCAAGTCCAAGCCCGTTCCTGCCAAGGCCACGAAGGGTGCTGACTCCTGATGGACAATCTCGTCAACATTCTCTACATCGTCGCCTTCGGCATGTTCATCTACGGACTGATGGGTCTGACCGGACCGAAGACAGCCGTGCGTGGCAACCAGATCGCCGCTGTCGGCATGTTCCTCGCCGTCGTGGCGACGTTGATCTCTGTTCGCGATACCGAAAACTGGATTCTGATCGTCGTCGGCCTGGTCGTCGGCGTCGCGCTCGGTATCCCGCCTGCTCGCCGAGTCAAGATGACCGCGATGCCACAGTTGGTGGCCCTGTTCAACGGCGTCGGCGGTGGAACGGTTGCGCTGATCGCGTGGGCGGAATTCCTCGACACGTCGGGATTCTCGAACTTCAAGCACGGTGAATCGCCGACGGTCCACATCGTCATCGGGTCGCTGTTCGCGGCCATCATCGGGTCGATCTCGTTCTGGGGATCGCTGATCGCGTTCCTCAAGCTGCAGGAGACCCTGCCCGGCTCGCCCATCACCATCGGCAAGTTGCAGCAGCCGCTCAATGCTCTGCTGCTGATCGGTGCTGTGGCCGCCGCCGTGGTCATCGGCATCAACGCCACTCCGGGCGGCGGGGTGTCGCAGTGGTGGATCGTTGCGGTTCTCGTACTCGCCGGAATTCTCGGTCTGACGGTCGTGCTGCCCATCGGCGGCGCAGACATGCCGGTCGTCATCTCGCTGCTCAACGCTCTGACCGGTCTGTCTGCGGCGGCCGCAGGCCTGGCGCTCAACAACACTGCGATGATCGTCGCCGGCATGATCGTCGGCGCGTCCGGCACGATCCTGACCAACCTGATGGCCAAGGCCATGAACCGTTCCATTCCGGCGATCGTCGCCGGTGGATTCGGCGGAGGCGACGCTGCTGCAGGTCCTGCGGGCGCAGGCGGCGGAACGGCGAAGGCCACCTCTGCAGCCGACGCTGCCATCCAGATGGCGTACGCCAACCAGGTCATCGTCGTTCCCGGATACGGCCTCGCCGTTGCGCAGGCGCAGCACGCGGTCAAGGACATGGCCAAGCTGCTGGAATCGAAGGGTGTCGAGGTCAAATACGCCATTCACCCCGTCGCCGGTCGTATGCCCGGGCACATGAACGTGCTCCTTGCCGAAGCCGACGTCGCATACGACGCGATGAAGGAGATGGACGACATCAACGACGAGTTCGCCCGTACCGACGTCACGTTGGTCATCGGCGCGAACGACGTGACCAACCCGGCGGCGCGCAACGATCCGTCGAGCCCGATTCACGGGATGCCGATCCTGAACGTCGATCAGTCGAAGTCGGTCATCGTTCTCAAGCGGTCGATGTCGTCCGGATTCGCAGGCATCGAGAACCCGTTGTTCTTCGCCGAGGGAACCTCGATGCTGTTCGGCGACGCGAAGAAATCGGTTTCGGAGGTGACCGAGGAGCTCAAGGCTCTCTAGTCACGGGCAGTCAGCAGTACCGATGGGGCGCTCCGGTTGTTCGTCACCGGGAGCGCCCCGTCTTGCGTCGAACGGCCAGAGCGGCCGTATCGATCGGGTTGCGCGCTTCACGGGCAGCTGCATCGGGCGAGAAGAGCATGACGATCGAGCACGCCGGCCACCACACGAACACGATCGATGCGGCGCTCACGATGCCGGTAATGGACGCGGATCCGACGATCAGGGCGGCCGCCGCCACCGCGAGTGTTGCGACGGTTCCCAGACCGAGGATCACGGGCCGCCACGCCGCGGACGCCACCATGGATGCAGCTCCGAGCAGCGAGGCCACGGCGACGAGTTGACCGCTAGGAAGGTCTGCGGACGGCATCGACGCTCCCATGATCTCGCGAGCGATCGCACTGGTCACGACGGCACCGACGGTGCAGGCGATCACCACCCCGATTCCGTACGGCAGCTTGCGTATCAGCGCCACGACGGCGAGCGCGGCTACGGCGATCAACACCGCGGTCACATCGATCGCATCGAGTAGATGAGCGGCCAGTGCCGCGGCCGGGGTCGATTCCCAGGACGTCGTGGTTGCGAGGTGCGGTGCCCACATCAGGAAGATCAGCAGCAGGACCGCAGAGGCGCCTGACACGGCCGAGCGCGCGATGACGGCTCGCCTGCGTCTGCGGCTCGAGGTGCTGGACGGCAGCGCAGTCGTCTTTGCGTCGGTCGACGCGCGAATCGGTCCGGAGTCCAGGCTCGGTGGTGGCATGGGTGCCACGGTGCCAGAACCTGCTGAACGGAGGATGTGAGGAACTTGGGAACCGGCTGATCACTGCTCTGGTAACGATTCGATCACACCGGGTCGCGTGTGCGGAACCATGAATCGTCGAGGGGCAGAGTCCGCCTCGTCAAATTCTCGAAGTTTGTTTCAGCGTCAAATGCAGGTGCACGAGCATGCTTTCATGCGTCCGAACAATCCTCTGACCTGCAATGGAGCGGAGTGGATTCGATTCGGTGGTGCTCATGTCCGAGTGCCGAACAGCACCCCGGGTCGGGCCTCGGCCCTCTCAGCTGGGCGTTTGTACTCGCATTGTTCCCCGTCACAGCAGTTCGTAAAGCGAACTATGACTTCGTTGCAAAGCGTTGATCGGATGGGTAAATCTGTGTGACGATACTCACATAGTCCAGTTCACCCTGGGCGAGACCCACCGGAAAGGCGTAGTTTCAGCCGCATCGGAAACCCGCATTCGAACGTTACAGCCCAAACGATAACGATCTGGAAACGGACCGTGCTACCCGTCGTAACCCGTCGGCACGGGGTATTCGACAACTACGGACGCCGGACACTCGAAGGAGAAGAACATGACCGCAATGTCTCAGGGACAGCTCGACATGGTCCGCGCCTTCTTTTGCAACGAGTTCGAGGCGGACACTCTCGACCGATCCACGGTGCCCGAGCCCACCGCCGAGGCCGTCGCCGAGTGGATCGATGCGCTGACCAACAGCGGCCTCTTCGCTCCGGCCGAGGTGCGCAACATCTCCTCGGTGTGGGCGGCCCAACCGGAGACGCTGGTCGCAATGCTGATCGGTGAAGTGGACGAAATCGCCGCCAAGCGCGGCGCAGCGGTGCCGGCCGCAGCACCGGATCTGGTCCCCGCGTTCGTGCGCGCCAGCTGACTCGTCCCGGGCCCGGAGTCTTTCGCATCAGGGCAGGTTCCGCTTCGCTACTATCGGTCGAATTCCGATGACGGCAGTCGACAACGGTGTCGCGCGGCGAAGTGAGGGTTCTGTATGGGCGCAGTGGGACTGGACGAAGACGCAGTATCGACCTGGATCGCAGGATTGGGGATAGGCGCAACCTCGCCCCTCACCTTCCAGCGGATCGGCAACGGTCAGTCCAATCTCACCTACGCCGTCCGCGACGCCGGTGGCAGTAACTGGGTGCTTCGACGTCCACCACTGGGGCATCTGCTGGCCTCCGCACACGATGTCGTGCGCGAACATCGAATTCTGTCCGGCCTGCAGAACACGGCGGTGCCGGTTCCGAAGATGATTGCGATCACCGAGGATCCTTCGGTGTCCGAGGTCCCGCTCGTGCTGATGAGTTTCGTCGACGGGATCGTCGTCGACTCGGTGGCGGCAGCCGAACAACTCGACCCCGATCACCGACGCCGCATCGGACTCGGCCTCACGGTGGCGCTGTCCGACATCCACCGCGTCGATCTCGACTCCGCGGGTCTGGCAGATCTGGCCAGTCACAAACCGTACGCCGCTCGCCAACTCGCCCGGTGGACGAAGCAGTGGCAATCCTCGCGCACTCGCGACGTACCCGGTATCGATTCGCTGGCAACTCGATTGGCAGCGGGGATTCCTCCGCAGCACGAGGTGACCCTGGTGCACGGCGACTTCCACCTCAGCAACGTCATCACGGCCCGCGAAGACGGCCGTGTCGCGGCGGTCGTCGACTGGGAGCTGTGCACACTCGGAGATCCGTTGGCGGACCTCGGCGGTCTGCTGGCCTACTGGCCGCAAGCCGACGACGGGGTCGCCGGTCCGTTCATGGCGTCGACTCTGCCGGGCTTTCCCACCAGGGCCGAGCTTGTCGAGTCGTATGCGCAGCACACCGGGCGCGACGTCTCCGACGTCGGATTCTGGCAGGTGTTGGCGCTGTGGAAGCTCTCGATCATTGCCGAAGGCGTCATGCGCCGGATGGAAGCAGACTCGCGAAACCGGGCCGTGGCAGGCGGGCCGACCACGACGCTCATCGACGACATCGTCACCAGGGCATTGCGTACGGCCGACGAGATCGGCCTGTAGTCGGTCAGCTCGACGCGGTCCCGATCACCAAAGTGCGCGCTGCGCTCTCGATTTCGGGCGGAATCGCCACCGGCTTACGGGTGACCCCATCGACGTACACGTGTACGAATCGACCCCTCGCCGCCAACTCCAACGCATCGTCGCCGGCTTCGCGGAACAACCCGAGCGAGTACACGATGCTTCGTGTGCCCAGCTTCTCGACGGCCAAGCCCACCTGAAGGCGATCCGGAAAGCTCAGCTCGGACAGGTAGCGGCACGAGGTTTCGGCGACGACTCCGATCGCCGGCAGTGTCCGGATATCGAGTCCCGTCGTCTCCATCAACCAACCGTTGACGGCGGTATCGAAATACGCGTAGTAGGTGACGTTGTTGACGTGGCCGTAATGGTCGTTGTCGTCCCATCGCGTCGTCACGGGCCACAGAGCCGGAAAGTCCGATGCGTGCGACAACTCCGGCCCTGGGTTCACCTGATCGGTCATGAACGTGACCCTAACCAGTGGCGTCGGGAGCGGGCGTCGCCGGGGACCGACGACGCAGGATCGCACGGACCACCAGCCCGACCACCAGTGCCCAGAATGCGGAGCCGATTCCTGCGAACGTCAGGCCGGAAGCGGCGACGAGGAACGTCAGAACGGTCGCCTCCCTGTCCGATGCATGTTCGAGTGCACCGAACAACGACGCCGCGAGAGTTGCCAACAAGGCAAGTCCGGCAACGGTTTCGACCACGCCTGCAGGCGCTGCGGCAACCAGGGTTGCCAGTGCCGCGGACAGCAGCGCCAACACCAGATACGAGGAGCCCGCGGAGAAAGCCGCGAGCCAACGCCGCTTCGGGTCCGGATGGGCACCGGGATTCGCCGCGAGCGCAGCGCTGATCGCGGCGAGGTTGATCGTGTGCCCACCCGCGAAAGCCCCGAGGACGGTTCCGGTTCCGGTGACGGTCATCGACGCACGCCAAGGAATTCGGTAGCCAAACGACGCCATGACGGTGGTGCCCGGGATGTTCTGCGACGCCATGGTGACGATGTACAGCGGCACCGCGATACCGACGGTCGCCTGCCACGTCCAGTGCGGAATCGTCCAGTCGATCCGAGGAATCAGATCGGATGCCGCGATGGGTGTGCCGCCGCCGATCAAGTCCGCTGCGATGACTGCAGCCGCCGCGAGGAACGCAGCGGGAACCGCCCATCGCGCGTTGAATCGAAGTACCAGGAGCCAGACGAGTACCACCGGAGCTATCCGGGCGGGTGAGTCGGCAAATGCAACGACCGGTGCCGCGCACAGCGGTAGCAGCACTCCGGCCAACATCGCCTGAGCGAGTGGTATCGGGATCTTCGAGACCGCGGCGCCGAGTCGTGGCCACAGGCCGGTCAGGACGATCAGCACCCCAACAGTGACGAACGAACCCACTGCGGCGGGCCACCCTCCGACCACCATGCCGGTTCCGGCGAGCAGCGCAGCGCCCGGCGTCGACCACGCCAGCGTGATGGGCTGTCTGTATCTGCGCGCGAGCCACATCATGCCCACGGCCTGGGTGACACACAGCGCCAGCAATCCGGAGGCCGCCTCGGTCGGGCTGGCCCCTACCGCCCGCAGGCCCGTCAGCACGACGGCGAACGAGCTGGTGAAGCCGACCAGTGATGCCACGATTCCCGCGCTGACGGGGGTCGAGAGCGGCGTCGGTCTGTCGGCGGCGTCGGCAGTGGTCACGACTGACGATGATGCACTGTGGGCCGTCGCCTGTCGCGTCGTTTCCCGTCGCGCCGGGTCGGCGCTCGGCGTCGGTGGCCGAACGCTGTCGGGGCACGGTCGACGTGACGTAGTCTTTGGGTTGGACCGGACCAGTCCGTACCGCTGGGTCGGCGAGTGACGGAAAGGCCGGCGCAGTGGTGATGCCCGTACATCTGAGGGACAGTCAGGTTCCGAAGCACGAACAGCTTCGCGCGATTCTGTTGCACCGCTGCACCAAGGAGTTGCAACCCGGCGATCTGATGCCCAGCGAGCGAAAACTGATGGAGGACTACGGCGTCAGCCGCATCACCGTCCGCGAGGCCATCGGCCAGCTCGTCAACGACGGACACCTGGTTCGGGTGCGTGGCAAAGGCACGTTCGTGGCCAGTCGCACCGTGCAGTCTCGTTTGCACCTGGCGTCGTTCTCGGAGGAGATGCGCGCGCAGGGATTGACGCCTACCACGGTGGTGCTGTTCGCACGGCTCGAAAGCCCTTCGGCGGCAACGACTCGTGCACTCGGCCTGGCCGACGGAGAACAGACCTACCACGTCAAGCGTCTACGACTGGCCGACGCCGAACCGGTCAGCGTCGACGACGCGTGGTACCGGGCTTCCCTGCTCCCCGGCCTCATCGAGCACGACCTGAGCAAATCGGTGTACGAGGCCGTGCAGATCCATTACGGATTGACCATCGACCGGGCCGAGCAGACCGTCAAAGCCACTGCGGCCGACAGCGATACCGCCACTCTGCTCGGCACCAAGCGCGGCGCCCCCGTGCTGTATTTCGACCGCGTCTCCTTCAGCGGCGACGAGCCGCTCGAACACACCGAGAGCTGGTACCGCTGCGATCGGTATCAACTGTCGATGGAAGTCGAAGGCGGGCGACGCACCCCGCAGCGTCGGTGAGATCAGGGCAGCTCGAACAGAAGATCGCCCACTGCCACGGTGTTGTCGATGCTCGCACTCGTGACCGAATCCGGCTTCGAGTCCATCAGAACCACCGGAACGACATCCGAGTAGCCTGCCGCCGCGATCGCTGCGGGATCGTAGGTGACGACGAGGTCGCCGGCCTGGATTCGATCACCCTCTGCGGCAACGAGTTCGAAGCCCGCGCCCTTCATCTTCACGGTGTCGATGCCGATGTGCACCAACACGCCCGCCTTGTCCTCGGTGAAGACGACGAACGCGTGCGGATGGATTTTGAGGATCGTGCCCGCGACCGGTGACCGAACCTCGACGGCCCCGTCGCTCGGAGCCGGGCGCAGCGCGACACCGGAGCCGACCATCTGCGCCGAGAACACCGGGTCCGGCACATCGGCGAGCGAGATGACCTGCCCGGCAACCGGGCTGAGGATCGCCCGTGCGCTCACAGGATGTCGCCGATGTCTTCTGCGAGCGTGTCCGCTTCGGGGCCGACGATGACCTGAACGGCGGTTCCCTTGTGAAATACGCCGTGGGCACCTGCCGCCTTGAGCGCCGCCTCGTTCACCAACGACCCGTCCTTCACCTCGGTGCGCAGCCGAGTGATGCACGCTTCGATCTCGACGATGTTGTCGGCACCGCCGAGGCCTTCGACGATCGCGTCCGCTTTGGACATGTGGATTCTCGCTTTCTGTCGGCTTGTATCTGTCGGGTGGATCACACGGCCGGGTTGACACGAGCCTGCCACCTGGCCAAACTACAACTGGTAATGACCGGACAGTACCCCTGATGGCATCCGGTCACAACAGCGAAATCGCCCTCGAAGGACCAGCCTCGAAGAGAAGGTCGCCATGACCCCGAAGAAGACGGACTCGATCGATACCGAGCCGAAGAAGGAATCACGATCATTGGCCGGGCTGCAGCGGTTCGGTCGCAGCCTCATGCTGCCGATCGCTGTTCTGCCTGCCGCCGGAATTCTCCTGCGGCTCGGTCAGGACGACCTGCTGGGGAGATTCAGCGCACTGGAGACCACTGCTGCGGTCATCTCCGCCGCCGGTCAGTCGGTTTTCACCTGGCTTCCCCTCATCTTCGCGGTCGGTATCGCCATCGGCTGGGCCAAGAAGTCCGATGGTTCGACCGCGCTCGCAGCGGTGGTCGGCTACATGGTGATGAACGGCGTCTTCACGGCAATGTCGCCGGTCGTGCTCGACGGAGAGGTCGATGCCAACGGTGACCCGGCCGTGATCGACTACGGCGTGTTGGCAGGCATCGTCATCGGACTGCTCTCGGCAATTCTCTGGCAGCGTTTCTATCGCCAGAAGCTGCCGGACTATCTCGGCTTCTTCAGCGGCCGTCGTCTGGTGCCGATCATGACGGCGATCACCGGTCTCGTCGTCGCCGTGATCATGTCGTTCGTGTACCCACTCTTCTACAGCGCTCTCCAATGGGTGGGCAACACCGTCGCCGACCACAGTGTGGTGGGTAGCGGAATCTACGGCTTCGCCAACCGCATGCTCATTCCCACCGGGCTGCACCACATTCTGAACTCCGTCGTCTGGTTCCTGGTGGGGGACTACCAGGATGCAAGCGGTCAATTGGTCCGCGGCGATCTGAACCGGTTCTTCGCCGGCGACCCGTCCGCCGGAGTGTTCATGACCGGATTCTTCCCGATCATGATGTTCGCCCTTCCCGCTGCGGCATTCGCGATCTACCGCAACGCCAAGCCGTCGCAGAAGAAGATCGTCGGCGGAATCATGTTGTCCACCGGCCTGACTGCCTTCGTCACCGGAATCACCGAGCCGCTCGAGTACTCGTTCATGTTCGTGGCCTGGCCGCTCTACATCATCCACGCAGTGTTGACCGGAACCTCGATGGCGTTGACCAATGCCCTCGGAATCCACGACGGCTTCTTCTTCTCCGCCGGTGGCATCGACTACCTGCTGAACTACGGAATCGCCACCAAGGCATGGCTGCTCATTCCGATCGGCCTGGTGTACGCGGTGATCTACTACTTCCTGTTCAGCTTCGTCATCAAGAAGTGGAACCTGCGCACCCCCGGACGTGAGGACGACGCCGTGCTCGAACCCGATCGAGCATGACCGCATCCACTGCGACGACGCACCGCGGACGGGTCGTCACGCGCGATGGGGTGATCGAGGACGGCGTCGTCGCGTCGACGGGAGACCGGATCTCGTGGGTCGGGCCGACATCGGCGTGGCCCGGTGCGGCCGTCCCGCAAACGAATTCGACGATCCTCCCGGGGTTGGTCGATCTGCACTGCCACGGTGGAGCTGGGGCGTCGTTTCCCGATTCACCGGCCGTCGATCTCATGACGGCGGTACGGCATCACCGCTCTCGCGGGACCACGACGATGCTCGCCTCACTGGTGTCGGCACCGCCGGATCGGCTGATCGCGCAGACGTCGCTGTTGGCCGGTCTGTACGAATCCGGTGACATCGCAGGCGTCCACCTCGAGGGGCCGTTTCTCGCCGTCGCACGCTGCGGCGCACAGGATCCGGCCTCGCTGCGCAGCGGAGATCCCGGACTGCTCCGCGACATACTGAGCGCGGGCCGCGGCGCGGTGCGGTCGATGACCCTGGCACCCGAGATCGACGGGTTCGCGGTCATCGCAGAGATGTTGCGGGAGAACGGAATACTGCCGAGCATCGGGCACACGGACGCCGACGCGCTCACCACCCGACGCGGTATCGAGTCGTTGGGGAACGGCCCCATGACAGCAACGCACCTGTTCAACGGAATGCCGACCTGGCATCATCGGTCGCCGGGCCCGGTGAGCGAGTGCCTGGCGGCCGCGGCGCGCAGCGTGATGGTGGTCGAATTGATCGGTGACGGAGTGCATCTCGCCGACGAGACCGTGCGTGCGGTGTTCGATCTCGTCGGCGGCGCACGGATCGCGCTGGTGTCCGACGCGATGGCCGCAGCCGGGATGCCGGACGGTCGCTATCGACTCGGACCATTGGATGTGACCGTCCGCCACGCGGTTGCACGGTTGTCCCGCGACGCAGACAACGAGACCGCTCCGATCGCGGGCGGAACCGCTACCGTGCTGGACCTGGTGCGCCGAGCCGTGCTGGACGCCGGCGTGCCCCTGGTCGAGGCCGTGCGGGCTGCATCGTCGACTCCGGCGGCCTCGATCGGCCTCGACTCCGAGATCGGTTGCCTCGAACAGGGCATGAGAGCCGACGTCCTGGTGGTCGACGCGGCGTTCGAGCCACTGCAGGTGATCAGAGGCGGAACTGTAATCGGAGAGGGCAGCTAGATGGAGGTAGTGATCCTAGAGGGGGTCGACGCAGTGGATCGAACGGCCGCCGACATCGTCGAACGAATAGTACGAGCCGGCTCCACCGGCAACCTGAGTCGTTCCGCCGGCTCCACTCCTGTACTGGGCCTCGCAACCGGGTCGACCCCGGTGGGCACGTATCGCGAATTGGCGCGGCGGCATCGAGAGGACGGCCTGTCGTTCGCGCACTGTCGTGCCTTCCTCCTCGATGAGTACATCGGACTGCCGAAAACCGCTGAGCAGTCGTACTTCTCGTTCATTCGAGACAACTTCGTCGACCACGTCGACCTGGACGACGCCGCAGTGTTCTCGCCCGACGGCGAAGCGGACGACATAGCGGCAGAGGCGCAGCGGTACGACGCCGCGATCGCGGCCGCAGGTGGCGTCGACGTCCAGATCCTCGGAATCGGCACCGACGGGCACATCGGCTTCAACGAGCCCGGATCTTCACTGAAGTCGCGGACGCGGGTGAAGACGCTCACCGAACAGACGCGCGTCGACAATGCCCGGTTCTTCGATTCTCCCGAGGACGTACCGCATCACGTGCTGACGCAGGGGCTGGGCACCATCGACGAGGCGCGCCACCTCGTGTTGATCGCAACGGGGGAGTCGAAAGCGGACGCGGTGGCGGCGGCCGTCGAGGGACCGCTGTCGGCGTACTGTCCGGCGTCGGCCATTCAATGGCACCCGCACGCAACGGTGCTGTTGGACGAGTCCGCGGCGTCGTCGCTCGCACTCGCGGAGTACTACCGGTACGCCTACGCCAACAAGCCCCGGTGGCAGCACCTGTGAGTCACCTGCGCGAGAACTCCGATGCGTGCGCGATCTGTTCGTCCGACGGCCGGACTCCGGTGTAGAGGACGAACTGTTCTGCCGCCTGCAGGGCGATGACCTGAGCGCCGGTGATCACGGGTTTGTCGGCGGCCCGAGCGGCGACGATCAGCGGCGTCTCCGACGGCATGGCGACGACGTCGAACACGGCTTTCGCCGCGTCGATCTGCTCGTCGGTGAACGGTGCCGAATCAGCGTCCGGTCCGCCGGCCATTCCCACCGGGGTCACGTTCACCAACAGGTCTGCGCCCACCGCTTCGGCGGACCAGTCGTAGCCGTAGGTCTCGGCGAGGGCAGGGCCGGTGTTCGAGTTGCGGGCGACGACGGTACCCCGGGTGTAACCCGAATCCCGCAGCGCGGCAACGACAGCTTTGGCCATACCGCCGCTGCCGGTGACGGCCACCGAGTAGTCGGTCGAGAAATCACTCGCGCCGAGTAGGTTCGCGACGGCCTGGTAGTCGGTGTTGTATGCGTGCAGGACGCCGTTCTCGTTGACGATCGTATTGACGGATGCGATCGCGCTGGCGGACTCGTGCATCACGTCGACCAATTCGATGACATCTTCCTTGAACGGCATGGAGACGGCGCAGCCTCGAATGCCCAGCGCGCGAACGCCTCCCACCGCAGCGGCGAGGTCGGTGGTGGTGAACGCCTTGTAGACGAAGTTCAGGTCCAACTCGTCGTAGAGATAGTTGTGAAAGCGTGTTCCGATGTTGCTCGGTCGGCCGGACAGGGACATGCAGAGCTGTGTCTCACGGTCGAGGAAGCTGCGCGCGTGTGCTGGTGCCATCGCTGAGACTTTACGCCGCGCACGTCGAGGCGACCGAAGCGAGAACACCCTGATCGGCCTGGGTGATCGGCAACTCGTACTGGGCGGCGACCGACAGGTATTTTCCCGCGTAGAAGCAGTGGTACGCCTCGTTCGGCGGTAACCATTGCGAGGGTGTCTTGTCGCTCTTGCTCTGATTGTCGGCTCCGTTGACCGCGAGCAGATTGAACGCCACGTCGTTGGCGAACCGAATTCGCTTGTCGGGCAACCACGTGTTCGCGCCCATGTCCCACGCGGCGGACAGGGGGTAGACGTGATCGATCTGAATCTTTCCGGCATCGGCCTTGGTGAACTGCATCGGCTCACCGGAGTACGGATCTGCGAGCGAACCCGACAGCACGACGCAGTCGCGAGTGCCGGCCCGGAACTCGACTTCCGTCATCGACAGCGCCAGGACGTTGTCGCGGGTACCGCAGCCGTCGTGACCACCCGGCCCGTCGTAGTCGTCCGTCCACGCCGGGCCGAACACACACCCTTCGCCGCTCTTGCATCCGCGCTCGTAGCCGAGGGCGTCGGGCCTGGCGGCGACCACGCGAACCTGCGCGAGCAACTGCTCGACCTGAGTGCGAGTGGGACTACCCGGAGCGGGTTCGGCGGGGGAGAAACCGGGGATGGCGGGCCGGTCGCACGAGCCGAACACAGCCATCACGGCCGCAGCGATCACCAGCAGTACCGCCACCCACAGCTTTCTCACGCACGCCCCATCGTCGATCTTCGTACTCGGTCGTCGTTCCTTGTGACAGCAGTGTGCCGGAACGCACCGACAGTTCTCCGCTCACGCCAACCCGGCATCAGCGAACCTCGACCACGACCTTGCCGAGCACGTGCCCGTCCTCGACCAGGGCGAGAGCCTCACCCGCACGCTCGAGCGGGAACACATGGTCGATACGCGGACGAATGATGCCCGACGCAGTCAGGTCGGCCAGCCGGGCGAATGCCGCGGTGGTGCGGTCGCGATCGACACCGGAACCACCCCACTGCGCCGCGAGCACCGGGTCGGCAACGCTGACGATCGGTATCCCCGCCGTCACAGCGGTCGCGGCGGCGCGCAAGCTCTCGCCCCCGACGAGATCGATGATGCCGTTCACCGGTCGTGACAGCGAGTCGAC
Source organism: Rhodococcus cercidiphylli (assembly GCF_033042225.1). Lineage (NCBI taxonomy): Bacteria > Bacillati > Actinomycetota > Actinomycetes > Mycobacteriales > Nocardiaceae > Rhodococcus > Rhodococcus cercidiphylli. Next base: position 43,245 of record NZ_JAWLKE010000014.1, on the reverse strand, counting down.
GAAATCGGCGCCGGACGCGAGAAATTCGGCTCCGAGGCTCTCGATCCACTCCTGCTTGCCCGTACTCGCGACTGCGAGAACGTCGATACCGTCGGCTCGCGCGAGTTGCAGAACGGTCGAACCCACGCCGCCGCCCGCGCCGAGCACCAGGATGGAATTACCCGTGCCCACGGCGAGCCGCGCCAGCGCGTCGTATGCGGTCCCGGCGGCCACCGGCAGAGTGGCTGCGGCCGCCCAGGACACGGATTCGGGCTTGTGGGCTGTGCTCGACGCGTTGAGCACGGTGTACTGCGCATAGCCTCCGTATCCCGACGCGGTGGCTCCGAACACGTGGTCGCCCACCGAGAAGTCGGCCACACCGGCACCGGCCGACACGACCGTGCCCGATACTTCCCGGCCGAGAACCGCAGGCAGGGTGATCGGCACGGTGTCCTTGCGATTGCCCGCCCGCACCTTCCAATCCGCGGGATTGACGCCGGCGGATTGGACCGCGACGAGAATCTGGCCAGGTCCCGGCTCGGCGACGGGTAGGTCCAGAAGGTATTCGGTGTCGGGTCCGCCGTATTCACTGAAGCCGTACGCGATCATGTACATACTGTGCCTCACCCAGCGACTCGCTCGAAGCGCCTCACCTGAAGTCTGTCGGTGCTTGCTGATTGGATGGACCGATGCTGCACGGTCTCTGGTCTCCCGGTGCCGGGCTGATGCTGTGGGACGACGAGATCACCACCGGGGATGAGCCCGACTTGCCGCCGACCCACGCGCACGTGCTCACCAGAACGTTTCGGCACCGTGCTGCGGTGTCGTTTCCGGCACCCGGACGCGCCGCCACCGCGCAGGCCCCGGTGCAGGTTCCGGCCATCGCACTCGCCCCGCACGACGGAGCCGATCTGCTGTTGCGGACGCCGCCGGACCACGCGGCGATCTCCGGTGACCTCCGTTACCTGGCGCATGTCGCCCGCGGAATCGAACGCTGGGTCCGCGGCGGTCGCGTCGTTCCGGCCCTGAAGTTGATGGACGGGCAGTGGTGGCCACGGTGGCGTCTGGTCGGGGGCGAGCGTCAACGTGCCTGGCTCAGCGAACTCGCCGTCGCGATGCCGTCGGTGCAGCGCGCAGGTGAGCGGCCCAAGAAGATTCTCGACGACATGGTGGAGGAGCTCACCGATCCGATCGTCAGATCGGTTCTGGGTAGACCCGACTCGGAGCATCCACTGTTGTCGGCTCTGGTTCGCGACGACCCGTATGCCGATGGCACCCAACAGATGTCGGCGTTGCTCGAGAAGTGGCGCGGAAGCCTCACCGTCGACGAACCCTCACTGGTGCTCCGGCTGCTCGAACCCGATGACGACGACGCCGTCGACAGTTCCTCCGAGGAAGCGGTGGAGTCGTACTGGACGCTGCAGGTGTGTCTGCGCGCGGACGGCGAAGCGCCGCGACCGGTTCCGATGAGCCGCAAGGTCGATGCCACGCTGCTCTCCATCGCTGTCCGCAAGCTCGGTGAGGCCGTGGCGGCGTACCCGAGACTGCGCGATCTGCCGTCTCAGGAAGGCACCCTGGATCTGTTGCTTCCGACGTCGGTGGTCATCGACCTCGTCGAACACGGTGCGACGGCACTGCAGGCCACCGGAACCACGGTTCTGCTTCCCCGGGCCTGGACGAGGCTCGATCCGTCGATGAGATTGCGCGTCGATTCACCGGCGGTGACGAAAGCGGCAGCCGACCGGGCGGTCGGCATGGACGAACTGGTGTCCTACGACTGGCAACTCCAACTCGGCGACATGGTGCTCACCGAGGCGGAGATGAACAGGCTCGCCGTCTCGAAGGGCGATCTCGTGCGGCTCCGCGGTCAGTGGGTGCTCGCGGACGGCGGTCAGCTCGCGCGAGCCGCCAAGTACGTCGCCGAGCATCACGGTGACGGGACTGCGCTCAGCACGCTGATGCGTGAGATGACGTTGGCCGATCCGCCACCTGCTCCGGTCCAGGACATCCGCGCCACCGGCTGGGCGGCAACGTTGCTCGAACCCGGGGCGGTTCCGGAAACCATCCCGGTGCCCGACGGTGTGAACGCGACTCTGCGGCCCTACCAGCAACGCGGACTCGACTGGCTCGCGTTCATGAGCCGGCTCGGTCTCGGGGCGGTACTCGCCGACGACATGGGGCTGGGCAAGACGCTGCAGGTGCTGACACTGCTCGCGCACGAGAAGAGTGCGACGCCGACGCTGCTGGTGGCACCGATGTCGGTGGTCGGAAACTGGCAGCGTGAGGCGGCGAAATTCACTCCGGCACTGCGGGTTCTGGTACACCACGGTCCGACGCGACTACGCGACGAGGAGCTCGACCGGGCGATCGCCGAGCACGATCTGATCGTCACCACGTACGCGCTGATGGCCAAGGATCGCGCGCAGCTGGCGGAGCAGACGTGGCGTCGTGTGGTCCTCGACGAGGCGCAACACATCAAGAACTCGGGCACCGTGCAGGCCAAGGCGGCGCTCGCGATCCCCGCGGATCACAAGCTGGCGCTCACCGGAACGCCGGTCGAGAATCGTCTCGACGAGCTGAGGTCCATTCTCGACTTCGCCAATCCGGGCATGCTCGGTAGGCCGTCGGATTTCCGAAAGCGATTCTCGGTTCCGATCGAGCGCGAGAACGACGAGAACGCGGTTTCCCGTCTGCGCGCCATCACGTCGCCGTTCATTCTGCGCCGCGTCAAGACCGATCCGACGGTCATCTCGGATCTGCCCGAGAAGAACGAGATGACCGTGCGCACCAACCTCACGGCCGAGCAGGCTGCGCTGTACAAGGCGGTCGTCGACGAGATGATGGCGCAGATCGCCGACGCGAAGGGCATGAAGCGCAAGGGCGCGGTGCTGTCCGCGCTGACTCGTCTCAAACAGGTGTGCAATCACCCTGCCCATTTCCTGTCCGACGGCTCGCCGGTGCTCAAGAGGGGGCAGCATCGTTCCGGCAAGATCGGCTTGGTGGAGGACATGCTCGACTCGATTCTCGGCGACAATGAGAAAGCGTTGTTGTTCACGCAGTTTCGGGAGTTCGGTGAGCTCGTGGCACCCTACTTCGCCGAACGGTTCGGCACCGAGGTGCCGTTCCTCCACGGCGGGGTGAGCAAGGCCAAGCGCGACGAGATGGTGGAGAAGTTCCAGAGCGACGACGGTCCACCGATCATGATGCTCTCGCTCAAGGCCGGCGGCACCGGGTTGAACCTCACGGCCGCCAACCATGTCGTTCATCTCGATCGTTGGTGGAATCCGGCGGTGGAGAATCAAGCGACGGACCGGGCCGTCCGCATCGGGCAGCGCAAGAACGTCGAGGTGCGCAAACTGCTGTGCGTGGGCACCGTGGAGGAACGGATCGACTCGATGCTCGTCTCCAAGCAGGACCTGGCGAATCTGGCGGTGGGCACCGGCGAGAACTGGGTGACCGAGATGGACACCGCGGAGCTGCAGGAACTGTTCCGCCTCAGTGAGGATGCGGTGGGGGAGTGATGGTCGACTTCTCGCAGTACGCCAAGCGTCGAAAAGCCAAGGGCGGCATCGAGTCCAGAAACAAGCGCGGCGCCTTCGGGCAGACGTGGTGGGGCAGGCATTTCGTGGCAGCCATGGAAGACCTCGCGGATCCGGGCCGGATCGCTCGGGGTAGAACGTATGCGCGCCAAGGGCAGGTGCTCACTCTCGGGGTCGAGCGCGGGCAGATATACGGCGAGGTGCAGGGCAGTCAGCTCGAGCCGTTCTCGGCCTCGGTCACCGTCGACCCGCTCACGCAGGGTGAGGTTGCCGCACTGGTCGGCCGGGTGCGTTCGAACCCCGGCATGCTGGCCGAGCTGGCCTCCAACGCCATTCCGCAGGCGCTGGCGTCGGTGTTGCTGCCGCACGACAAGGGGCAGCTCGATTTCGACTGCACGTGCCCCGACGACGGGTGGCCCTGCAAACACGCGGCGGCGCTGATGTACATCGCCGCCGAGCACATCGACGCATCCGCTGCCACCATCCTGACGATGCGTGGAGTCGATCTCGATCAACTGATCGAGGGCGTCGGCGACGGGGACGACGAGTTCGACCCCGATGACTGGTTCGGCGATCGCGCGTCGTTCCCCGAACTTCCCCAGGTGTCGTTCGCTCCGGCGATGGACGATCTCGATCCGTTGATCCTGCGTCGAATCTTCCGCGCCGACGGCTCCTCCGAGGCCGAGGTCAGTCGCGCCGGTGCCGATCTGAGGCAGTTCTACGACCGAATGTGACGACTTCTGGACTTACGTGGACATCCGACTATAGGATGGGCGTACTTCACTTCCACGCTCGAGGACGGACAAACTCCATGGCTCGCGAACTCACGCACTTCATCGGCGGCAAGCATGTCGCCGGCACCTCCGGAAACTTCGGGGACGTGTTCGACCCCAACACCGGCGAGGTTCAGGCCCGTGTTCCCCTGGCCGACGTATCCGAGGTCGAGGCCGTCATCGCCGATGCCGAACAGGCCCAACGTGAATGGGCCAAGTGGAACCCGCAGCGCCGAGCGCGAGTCCTGATGAAGTTCCTGGCGCTCGTCACTCGCGACACCGAGGAACTTGCCCGCCTGCTGTCCTCCGAGCACGGCAAGACGATCGCCGACGCCAAGGGCGACATCCAGCGCGGCGTCGAGGTCGTGGAGTTCGCCGTCGGCGTCCCGCATCTGCTCAAGGGTGAGTACACCGAGGGTGCAGGCGGCGGAATCGACGTCTACTCGATGCGTCAGCCGCTCGGCGTCGTAGCCGGAATCACCCCCTTCAACTTCCCCGCGATGATTCCCCTGTGGAAGGCCGGCCCGGCCATCGCCTGCGGAAACGCGTTCATCCTGAAGCCCTCCGAGCGCGACCCGTCCGTCCCGCTCAAGCTCGCCGAGCTCTTCCTCGAAGCAGGACTGCCGCCGGGTGTGTTCAACGTCGTCAACGGTGACAAGACCGCCGTCGACGTACTGCTCACCGACGACCGCGTCAAGGCGATCGGGTTCGTCGGCTCGACTCCCATCGCGCAGTACATCTACGAGACCGCAGCGAAACACGGCAAGCGCGCACAGTGCTTCGGTGGAGCCAAGAACCACGCCCTGGTGATGCCCGACGCCGATCTCGACGAGGTCGCCGACGCCCTTCTCGGTGCCGCCTACGGTTCCGCGGGCGAGCGTTGCATGGCCATTTCCGTCGCGGTTCCGGTGGGTGAAGAGACCGCGGATGCGCTCGTCGCCAAGCTCACCGAGCGGGTGGCGAAGCTGAAGATCGGTCGCTCCGACGACGAGGACGCGGATTTCGGCCCGCTTGTGGGTAGCGATGCGTTGAAGCGCGTCAACGACTACACCCAGATCGGTGTCGACGAGGGTGCCGAGTTGGTCGTCGACGGGCGCGGTTTCAGCCTCGAAGGCCACGAGGGTGGATTCTTCGCGGGCGCCACACTGTTCGACAGAGTGACGACCGACATGCGGATCTACAAGGAAGAGATCTTCGGGCCCGTCCTGATCGTCGTTCGTGCGAAGGACTACGAGGACGCGCTGCGCCTGCCCACCGAGCACGAATACGGCAACGGCGTGTCCATTTTCACCCGTGACGGCGACACTGCACGCGATTTCTGCTCCCGCGTCCAGGTGGGCATGGTCGGGGTCAACGTGCCGATTCCGGTACCGATCGCGTACCACACGTTCGGTGGTTGGAAGCGTTCGGGATTCGGTGATCTGAACCAGCACGGACCCGATTCGATCCGCTTCTACACCAAGACCAAGACCGTCACGCAGCGCTGGCCGTCGGGCACCAAAGAGGCTGCGGCACAGAATCACTTCGTCATTCCGAACATGGACTGATTCGGCGATGTTCACATTGAACGAGGACGAGCGGGCGATCAACGACACCGCTCGTGAATTCGCCGACGAGTTTCTGGCCCCGAACGCGATCGAATGGGACCAGAGCAAGCATTTCCCCGTGGACGTGCTGCGCAAGGCAGCGGGACTGGGAATGGGCGGCATCTACATTCGCGAGGACGTGGGCGGATCGGGTCTGACCAGAGTCGATTCGGTGCGGATCTTCGAGCAGCTGGCCACCGGTGACCCGTCCATCGCGGCATACATCTCCATTCACAACATGGTCGCCTGGATGATCGACACCTACGGAACCGACGAGCAGAGGCAGCGTTGGCTGCCGGGCCTGTGCACGATGGATCAGCTGGGCAGCTACTGCCTCACCGAGCCAGGCGCGGGATCGGATGCCGCGATGCTCGGCACCAAGGCGGTGCGCGACGGTGACGAATACGTGTTGGACGGCGTCAAGCAATTCATCTCCGGCGCAGGCACTTCCGAGGTGTACGTCGTCATGGCGCGCACCGGTGCACCGGGCCCTCGTGGCATCTCCGCGTTCATCGTGCCGAAGGACTCGGCGGGACTGTCCTTCGGAGCCAACGAGAAGAAGATGGGGTGGAACGCTCAACCCACCCGGCAGGTCGTTCTCGAAGGAGTCCGCATTCCGGCCGAGAATCTGCTCGGCAACGAGGGCGACGGGTTCCGTATCGCCATGAACGGACTCAACGGCGGACGCATCAATATCGCCGCGTGCTCGATCGGCGGAGCGCAGTCCGCCCTCGACAAGGCCGTTGCGTACCTCGCCGAGCGCAAGGCGTTCGGGGCACGGTTGCTCGATGCACAGGCGCTCCAGTTCCGACTGGCCGATTTCAAGACCGAACTCGAAGCCGCCCGCACGCTGCTGTGGCGGGCCGCGGACGCGTTGCAGAACGACGCTGCGGACAAGGTCGAGATGTGCGCGATGGCGAAGCGTTTCGGAACCGACACCGGTTTCGAGGTCGCCAACGGCGCGTTGCAGCTGCTGGGTGGGTACGGCTACCTCAGCGAGTACGGCGTCGAGAAGATCGTTCGTGACCTCCGAGTGCACCAGATTCTGGAAGGGACCAACGAGATCATGCGAGTGGTTGTGGCGCGTTCGATCGTGGGTGCCGCATGAGCGACGTCATCCTCGAGGTCTCCGGCGGAATCGGTCGGATCACCCTGAACCGCCCCAAAGCGATCAATGCGCTCGATCATGCGATGGTGCGTGAGATCGCGCCGGCGTTGGCGCAGTGGGCAACCGACGACGCTGTCGATGTCGTCCTTCTGACCGGAGCCGGTGAGCGAGGACTGTGCGCAGGCGGAGACATCGTCTCCATCTACCACGACGCCAAGGACGGTGGCAGCGGCAGCAAGGATTTCTGGCGCGAAGAGTACATCCTCAACGCCGCGATCGCTCGATTCCCCAAGCCGTTCGTCGCCATCATGGACGGCATCGTCATGGGCGGAGGCGTCGGGCTCTCGGCACATGCCAACACTCGCATCGTCACCGAGCGATCGAAGATCGCGATGCCCGAGGTCGGAATCGGTTTCGTTCCGGATGTGGGTGGTACGTACCTACTTTCGCGTGCCCCGGGCGAGATCGGCACCCACTTCGCGCTCACCACGGCGCGGATGAATGCCGGCGACGCCATCGCAGTCGGTTTCGCCGATCACTACATCCCGTCCGACAAGCTGGAAGACTTCTACTCGGCACTCGAGACGGTCAGCGTCGGAGAGGCCGTCGCGACGTTCAGCGAGCCGGCACCGGAGTCCACGATTGCCGGTCAGCAGGGATGGATCGACGAGTGCTACGCAGGCGACGACGTCCAGGGCATCGTCGACGCTCTGGCAGCCAGCACGGTGCCGGAGGCGCAGAAGTCCGCAGAGGACATCGCGTCCAAATCGCCTGTGTCGCTGGCCGTGACGCTGAGGTCGCTGCGCCGGGCGGCCACGCTGCCGACGCTGGAGTCAGTGCTCGACGAGGAGTACCGCGTGTCGGTCGCATCCCTGAGCAGTCACGACCTCGTCGAAGGAATTCGAGCACAGGTGGTCGAGAAGGACCGCAACCCGCAATGGCAACCGCGTACGTCGGCAGACGTCACGCCCGAGGACGTCGACCGGTACTTCGCACCTCTCGGGGACGCGGAACTGGGCCTGTCGAACGCACACACAGAAGGTGAGCAGTCATGAGCGAGAAGACGATCGGCTTCATCGGCCTCGGCCACATGGGTGGACCGATGGCCGCCAATCTGGCTGCGGCCGGCTACACGGTGCAGGGCTTCGATCTGGTGCCCGCCGCGCTCGAGCAGGCCACGAAGGACGGCGTCACCGTGGTCGAATCGGCCGTGGCCGCCGTCGCCGATGCCGACATCGTCATCACGATGCTGCCCAACGGCAAACTGGTACTCGGGTTGTACGCGGACCTGCTGCCTGCTGCCGCGCCGGGCACGTTGTTCATCGACTCCTCGACCATCGACGTCGCCGACGCGCACACCGCGCACAAGCTGGTGCACGAGGCGGGCCACCGCAGTCTGGACGCACCGGTCTCCGGTGGTGTCGGGGGAGCGGCGGCGGGAACGTTGACATTCATGGTGGGCGGATCCGAAGAGGATTTCGCCTCTGCTGCAGCAGTTCTCGACGTCATGGGTCGCAAGGTGGTGCACTGCGGCGCAGCGGGCAACGGCCAGGCAGCCAAGATCTGCAACAACATGATTCTCGGAGTGTCGATGATCGCCATCAGCGAGGCGTTCGTATTGGGGGAGAAACTCGGCCTGAGCAACCAGGCGTTGTTCGACGTGGCCTCGACTGCGTCCGGTCAATGCTGGGCACTGACGACCAATTGCCCGGTGCCCGGTCCCGTACCGACGAGCCCCGCCAACAACGAGTACAAGCCCGGCTTCGCCGCGGCGCTCATGGACAAGGATCTGGGCCTGGCCGCCAATGCACTGCGCGACAACGGTGTCGAGGGTGTTCTGGGCCTACGGGCGGCCGAGTTGTACGCTCGCTTCAAGGAAACAACCGGGGGCGGCACCGATGTCGACTTCTCCGGCATCATCAACGACATCCGCGAGCGCTCGAACGGAGCAGACCTGTGAGTGACTACGAGACCATTCTGCTCGAACGTCGGGGACGCGTCGGCATCATCACGCTCAACCGTCCCAAGGCGTTGAACGCGCTCAATTCCCAGTTGATGCGCGAGGTCGTCTCGGTGGTCGAGGAACTCGACGCGGACTCCGACATCGGTGCAATTCTCATCACCGGTTCCGAACGGGCCTTCGCGGCCGGGGCCGACATCAAGGAGATGCAGCCCAAGTCCTACATGAACGTGTATCTCGACGACTTCTTCGCCGCCTGGGACCGACTGGCATCGGCTCGAACGCCGTTGATCGCGGCGGTGTCCGGTTACGCACTCGGCGGTGGATGCGAACTCGCCATGCTGTGCGACGTTCTGATCGCCTCGGACACCGCGGTATTCGGGCAACCCGAGATCAAGCTGGGCGTCATTCCGGGCATCGGCGGGTCGCAGCGCCTGACGCGTGCAGTGGGCAAGGCCAAGGCCATGGAGATGTGCTTGACCGGTCGCAACATGAAGGTCGAGGAAGCCGAGCGAGCAGGGCTGGTCTCGCGCATCGTGCCGGTCGCGGATCTACTCGACGACGCCATCGCGACCGCCACCACCATCGCCGAGATGTCTCTCCCGGTCGCCATGATGGCCAAGGAAGCAGTGAACCGATCGTTCGAGTCGAGCCTTCGCGAGGGTGTTCTGTTCGAGCGCCGCGTGTTTCACTCGACCTTCGCCACCGAGGACCAGAAGGAAGGCATGTCGGCCTTCATCGAGAAGAGAACGCCGAACTTCCAGCACCGGTAGGGCCGGCGACCCTACCTGTCGGGGGACAGGAGGGCGGCCCCGCGTGCCGAGACCAACTCCGGCATCGACGGCACCAGCGTCGTCAGGCCGGTTCGCAGCTCGAGAGACCGCGCGATCGAGGTGATGTTCGCGCCGCCGCCCACCACGACGATGGACTGCGGTCTGGCACCGGACAATTCGATGGTCTGCTCCACCAACATGCCCGCGTACCGCACCGGTCCGGCGATCAGATCGTCGAAGTCGCGTCGGGTCAGCACATGCCGCGCGGCACCGGATGGATCGGTGGTGCTGACGACGGAGTCGACGCTCAGCTGCTCCTTGATGGACCGGCTGGCGTCGATTCCGATACGAACACCGTTGGACGAGAGCAGCCGCCGAACCGAGTGATCGAGATCGTCGCCGCAGAACGTGGCCGTTCGCCGCGTCATGAGCGTGCGAGTGGACGCCAGGTCGATGACGGTGACAGTGGTTCCGGTGCTTCCGATATCGCACAACACGGTGACGCCGTGATTGGGCACCAGCCCGATGAAACGCAGATAGCGCACCTGCGCAGCGGTTTCCGGAACGAGCGAGGCCGTGCGGGCCGTACCGCTGGTGGCGACCGAACCGGGATCGGTGGCAACCCGATAGGCGATGGCGGAGAACTGAACCGGGAGCGACATCGTCGCGGCGATGGAGTGGATGGCGTCGACGCCGGTGGCGATCGTGGTGGACAGCGACTGACCCGGGGCTCGGCGCACCGTCCTGGACACGATGGGTGTGCGGTGGGGGCTGTCCAGATACGTCAGAATTGCGCGTGCGCCGTGCGCACCCGCCCCGACCCCCAAAACCAGCACCCCGCCCCGCCCTTCAGCAGATCGGCTCCGACCTGTTCCTGGAGCAATTGCACCACGAACGGTACGGGTGTGCCATTGTCTTGTGACGAGTCACGATCGAACTCAGAACGATGTAGTGATCTCGTCACTGTCGAAATCGCCTGCATCCGAACGGAGTTCCGCCAAGATCCGAACGAGCGCCAGTAATTTGTCCCGTGCCAGACCGGGGCGTGCGAATACCAGTGAGTTCAACCGCTCGGTGGCCTCGACTGCCAATGTGCGTCCCTGCTCGGTGATTTCGACCAGTGTGGTGCGCCGATCGCTCGGATGTGGGATGCGTCGAACGTATCCCACGGACTCGAGACGATCGACAGCGTTGGTCACGCTCGTGGGATGCACCTGCAGACGTGCGCTCGCCTTCGCCATCGGCAGAGCCCCGTTCTTGGTGAAGGTCAACAACGTCAGCAGCTCGTAGCGCGAAAAGGTCAGTCCCGTCGGCTTCAACGCTTCCTCGACTCGGGCGAGCATGATCTGCTGCGCGCGCATCAACGAGGTCACTGCGGCCATACCGTCGGCGGCGTCGGACCATCCGTGTTTGGTCCACTGGCGGTGTGCCTCTGCAATGGGATCGAGGGGAAGCGGAGACGGTGCTGGCATACCGACCATCCTCCCACGGTGTCCGGTTGCGGCGTCTACCGAATGACGACGCGAGGTACTGCGAGCGGAACCCGATCCGTGATCGCGGCGCGGGCAAGCGAGATCTGCTCGCGGGCTTCGGCTGTGCGGGCGGTATCGGTGTCGCCGGAGGCCAACGCGCGGTCCAGCAAATCCAGTTGAGTCAGTACGGCGTCGACGTTCTCGGAATCGTGTGCCGCACGACCCACTCGCTCGGCGAGGCGAATTCCGGCCTGCACCACCATGGGGCTGCCGGTGCCGTAGATCCGCACCGCATCGAGGGCATGGTCGATCAGTGACGGAACGCCGACGCGACGGGTGATCACCCGTACGGTGCCGTCGGAGCCGCACCGAGCGCGAGAGGGCTTGGGACGCTGGACGACCGCGACGAGTCCGACCGTGAGATCGTCGATGGCGTTGCGTGCCGTATAGGGGTCGTTGACGCCTGTCGACAGGGCCCGTACTGCCATCTCGGTCATCTGTTCGACGGCGAAGGCGATGTCGTGTCGGGGTGTTCGACTGGTGCCGATGTCGAACGCCCCTCGAACTCGTTCGATCGCGTCCGCGGAGATGTCCGCCGATCGGTCGGCCAGAATGTCGGCGAGCGGTTCGCCGGCAACGACGTGTTCACCGGGTACCCGATGAATGTCGATCACGCTGTCGGTGTCGGTCGCGATGTTCAGTACGGCGCTCTCGTCGATGTCGATGATCACCCCGGACTCCTCGGCCAGCACCGTGGTGTAGACGGGCGGCTTGACTATGCCCTCCGCCGACGTCGCATCGGCGGGTTGCTCGGGCGGGTACAGCGCGTCGACGGACTCCGAGAGTTCGTCTCGGACGCGGGCGGACAGCGTCGCCACCTGGATCGACTGCGCGATGTGATGGATGAAGTAGACGAGCACACCCACGTCGACCACCGCGAGTGCGACGGCAACGTTGACGGCGATGTCCGGTACGAAGACCGATCCGTCGGATTCGATCGAGCGAATCGACCGCAGCACCATCAGCGAATACAGGAAAGTGGCGCCGAAGATGCCGAGTACCACCTGGTTGCCGCGATCGGCCATGAAATTGCGCACCAGGCGGGGGCCGTACGACGAACTGGCGGTGGCGAGGACCGAGATGGTGATGGAGAACGACGTCGCGGCCACGCCGAGCATGGACCCGCCGATGGCACCGAGGATGTCTCGGCTGCCACTGGCACCCACGTGATAGAGCAGCGAGCCCGTCAGATCCACCCGGGTATCGAGCAGATAGCGATCGAGACTCACCAAGGCCTGCGCGAGCACGAGTGCGACAACCCCGAGGACAGCGGGAATGAACCAGAACGACTCCCGCAGCTTCGCCATGTGTTCCTTCATGACGCACAGTCTTCCCGTAGGCGTCCGAATCAACCCTCGGTATCGAATCCCGTCGCTCGATTCAGACCAGCAGGGTCGGCTTTCGTGCCACGGTGACCGCCCAGTCCGCGTCGGTGCGCCACGGCCGCAGATCCCACGTCGAGAATCGGTGCTCGAGGACGAAGCCGACTGCCGCCAGATCCTCGTCGAGCATGTCCACGGTGTACTCCCGATCGGTGGCGAATCCGGTAACGAACACTCCGCCGTCGGTCAGGTGTGCCCAGATGCGTTGGAGCGCAGTGCGTTCGGTCCCGGGCTTCATGAAGACGAGTACGTTGCCCGCTGCCACGGCCGCGTCGAACGTCCGGCCCAGATCGAGCGTCGTCAGATCGGCGACATGGACGTCGAGTTCGGGGTGTGCTCGAGCGGCCTCGGCCAGAACGGGATCGAGATCCACTGCGGTCACACGGTGTCCGCGGCGGGCCAACTCGACACCGAGTCGGCCGGTCCCACATCCGGCATCGAGAATGCTCGACGCGGGCGAGACCACCGCGTCGACCATGCGGGCTTCGCCGTGCAGATCCACGCCGCGTTCGGCCAGGCGGTCGAATCGCTCGATGTAGCGCGCGGAATCGTCTGCGGAGTTCTCGGCTTGCCAGCGTGTGGTCACCCCGCCAGGGTAGGTCAGGTCAGGGAGTCGAGAGCCGACCGGGCTTCGACGACCCGGGCGCGGGCTGCCTCGAGTGCCGCCGCCGTCGACTCCGCCTTTACGACACCGGCCTCGTGTGCTTCTCGCGCAGCCTGCGCTCGGGCTCCGGCGGCCTCCAGCTCCGCCTCGATTCGCTCGACTTCTTCTGCAGCGCTGCGCAGTTCGGACGCTTTTCGTTCGGTGTCCGCTTGGGCTTCGTCGACTTCGGTTCGCGCGGTATCGAGATCGGATTCGGCCGACTCGAGTTCGGCGAGCAGTCGGTTCCGTTCGACTTCGTCGGTTTTCTGCTGTTCGTCCTCGACCTCGGGAGAAACCGGGTCGTCATCGCCGTCATCGTCATCGTCGGGAGAGTCCGGAACGATCGAGAGCAGCGCAGGCCCGAAGCCGCTGTACGTTTCGGCCACCACGGTTCTGCCCGTGCGGACGCGGTCGCGTATCTCGGCATCGGCCATCGCCGCGTTCAGGGTGTTGGAGACCTCGCGGGCAGCGTTGTCGCCGACGGTCGCCCCGAGGTCACGTCCAAGCGAAACTGCTCGATCGGTCAGGGCGCGTATCGAAGTGCTTCGGGCAGTGGACAATTCACGCAGTCGGGGGCCGTCGCCACGCTGCTGGGCTCGTTCGAGTTGCTCACCCAGATCGAACAGTTCCGCCAGAGCCGATTCGTCTCGGCGAGCCAGGGTGTTCACCAACCACGCCACGACCGTGGGCTTGCGCAGGGTGCCGATTCGGGTGGCACCGACCTTGTCGCCGGCCTTCTTGAACCGGGTTACGTATGCCGCACGATGCGAGACGAAATCAGCGGGAGGGAGTGAGTACAGGTCGTCGACGACGGTCTCGACTCGGGGGAGATTCTCGGACATCGAAGTCCACCGTCTCGTTCGAGCAGCCACCGTACGACGATGACGTGCGTGAAAGATGTGTGCCCCCGGCAGGATTCGAACCTGCGGCCTTTCGCTCCGGAGGCGAACGCTCTATCCCCTGAGCTACGGGGGCGCACCGGACTAACCGGTGTGCCTGTTGGGCTGTACGAAAGACTAGCGCATCCGCGACCCGAGCCGAAATCACCCCTCGGGCAGCGGCTGCGCACCCTTCTCGGCGAGCATCTGCTTCATCAGCGTCGACTCGCTGGTCTGGGTGGCGACCATGGAGTTCGCCAGATTGATCACCGCCGGCGACTGCGCGTGAGTCTGCGCGTACTCCATCATCGCCAGGCCGCCCTCGTGGTGGCGCAGCATGAGTTGCAGGAACATCACGTCGACGTCCGAGCCGGTGGCCTGGCGAAGCGCGGCGAGTTCAGCGGAACTGGCCATGCCGGGCATGGCCCTGGTGGGATCCGAGGATCCGGGATCCATGGACATCCCGCCCATCGAGTGAGCGTGAGAGTCGTCCTCGGCCATCCAGGTCATGTAGCCGTCGGTCGAGATCGGCGCTCGGTCCCACAGGGCCAACCAGCCCTGCATCTGTCCCACCTGGTTCTGCTGCGAGGTGAGCATGTCGAACGCCAGGCTCTTGACGGCCTGATCCGGCGCGTTGGTCAACGCCACCGCCGCCATCTCGATCGCCTGGTTGTGGTGCACGGTCATGTCCTGCGCGAAGCCGACGTCCACCGAATCCGCAGCGGGTGCGGTGTCGTCGTCCCGGAACGGACTCTGCACCAGAAAGCCCAGCGCGAAACCGATCGCCAGGACGGCGATCAGCGCCAGCGCAACCAGCGCGGTGCGCTGGCTCGGCTTGGTGGCGGACGCGGTGGCGTCCGCGCTGTCGGTTGTCGTCGGCTCGGTCATCAGTTGGTGGGGACCTGAAGATCGCTCGGCAGCTGAACTCCGCCGGTCCCGCCGGTCTCGCTTGCATCGGGGGTGATGCCGGCACCGTCCATCGGTACCGCGTCCGCGCCGGGTGCAGAGGCGTCGAACAGGGGCGGGTTGTCCGGGTCGAAGGCGTTGTCACCGGTTCCCGGCACCGATGCGCAGCTGGCCCCGACCTCGGGGTAGGCGAAACGGTTGAGGCGCAGGGCGGAGATGAACTGGCCGATGCGTTCGTCGTCCACACTGTCCAACTTGAGCTGGTGGCCCCAGGACTGCAGCGAGACCGGGGAATCGAGGCCGGGGTACGGCGACATCATCATCTGCGTTTCACCGTCGACGCGATCGGCCAGCGACTGGACCTGGTCCTCGTTCAGATCGTCGGGGTTGTAGGTGACCCAGACGGCACCGTGCTCGAGCGAGTGCACGGCATTCTCGGTACGAATGGCCTCGGGGTACACGATTCCCGTGCAGGTGGCCCACACGGCATCGTGCGGTCCACCGAACGGCGGCGACTGGTCGTAGGCGACCCGCTGCGTGCGCCCGACGTGCAGAGCCGCGGGGTACTCCTGGATCGCGACACCCTCGATGCCGGTCGACGGATCCTGATTGGCCTCGCTCGGCGCGAACTTCTGCGCCTCGGCGCGGTCCTGGTACTTCGGATACAGATTGATCCCGAGGCCCGCAACGAGACCGACGACGACAACGACACCGGCAACTGTCAGCCAGGGAATCTGCCTGCCCGTCGCGGTGGGCACGCCGCCCTTCTTCTTGCGAGCTGACTTCTTGTTGGCTGCATTGATGGCTTTGTCTGCCTTCGCAGCCGACTTGTTCTGACTGCCTTTGTCGGGACCCGTTGGCATCGCTGTAGTTGCTCTCTCAGTCGAGGAAAGGTGGTGTTCGGTTGCGCTGGTGATGCGTATCTGCTGGTGACAGCATCGTCCGATGACCATCAGCGCAGAGCGCCCTCACTGTACGTTCTCTGCCTGAGAGCGTGCTCAGAGCCTGCGCGGACCGCGCAGTCCGAGGTTGCTCGCCGGCAGACGGGCAGTGGATGCGAGGACGCCGCGCACCAGCCAATAGGATAGCTACCTGTGACTCCCGCCGATCTTGCCGAACTGCTTCACGCGACCGCCGCGAAGGTGCTTGCCGACCGCGGCCTGGATGCATCAGTCCTCCCTGCGAAGCTGACCGTCGAGCGTCCCCGAAATCCCGAGCACGGCGACTACGCGACCAACGTGGCACTCCAGGTCGCGAAGAAGGCCGGAGCCAACCCCCGCGACTTCGCCGGCTGGCTCGCGGAGGCTCTCGCCGCCGACGCAGCCATCGCCGACGCCGACGTCGCAGGCCCCGGATTCCTGAACATCAGGCTGGCCGCTGCAGCGCAGGGCGAAATCGTTGCCCGCGTGCTCGCCGAAGGCGCGGCCTTCGGCAGCGGTTCCTCGATGACGGGCAAGAAGGTCAATCTCGAGTTCGTCTCGGCCAACCCGACCGGTCCGGTGCACCTCGGCGGTACCCGGTGGGCAGCCGTCGGCGATGCGCTCGGTCGCATCCTGACCGCCCATGGTGCGGAGGTCACTCGCGAGTACTACTTCAACGATCACGGCGCACAGATCGCCCGCTTCAGCCGATCCCTGATCGCCGCGGCCAAGGGTGAACCCGCGCCGGAGAACGGCTACGCAGGCGAGTACATCGCCGAGATCGCCGAGCAGGTGCTGGTGCAGGAGCCGAAAGCGCTCGCGCTGGCCCCCGAACCTCAGGAAGAGACGTTCCGAGCCATCGGCACCCAGCTGATGTTCGATCGGATCAAGGCCAATCTGCACGAGTTCGGCGTCGACTTCGATGTCTACTTCCACGAGAATTCGCTGTTCGACTCGGGTGAGGTAGAGAAGTCGGTCGAGTACCTCAAGAGCTCGGGGAGCCTCTACGAGGAGGACGGTGCCTGGTGGCTACGGTCCACCGAGTACGGCGACGACAAGGATCGTGTCGTCATCAAGAGCGACGGCAACGCCGCCTACATCGCCGGCGACATCGCCTACTTCCAGAACAAGCGGCAGCGCGGCTTCGATCTGTGCATCTACATGCTCGGAGCGGACCACCACGGATACATCGGACGGCTCAAGGCGGCCGCAGCTGCGTTCGGAGACGACCCCGCGACCGTCGAGGTGCTGATCGGCCAGATGGTCAACCTGGTGCGCGACGGCGTGGCCGTGAAGATGAGCAAGCGTGCCGGAACCGTCATCACCCTCGACGGCCTGGTCGAAGCCATCGGCGTCGACGCCTCCCGGTACGTCATGATCCGTTCGTCCGTCGACTCCAGCATCGACATCGACCTCGCCCTGTGGGCGAGCGCAAGCAACGAGAACCCGGTGTACTACGTCCAGTACGCCCACGCCCGCCTGGCCTCACTCGCGCGCAATGCCGCCGAACTGGGAATCGTTGCTGATGAACCGGATCTGAGCCTGCTCACCCACGAGCAAGAAGGCGAGCTGATCAGGACGATCGGCGAGTACCCGCGCGTGGTGGCCAGCGCTGCCGAACTGCGCGAACCACACCGGATCGCCCGCTACCTCGAAGAGCTGGCGGGTGCCTACCACCGCTTCTACGGCGCGTGTCGAGTACTTCCACAAGGAGACGAGGAGCCCGGACCTGTGAACACCGCACGACTGGCGTTGGGTAACGCGACCCGGCAGGTCCTGGCCAACGGCCTCGAACTGCTCGGGGTCAGCGCACCGGAGCGCATGTGAGCGCACATCCGGCAGGACCCAAGCATGCCGACGCCCCCGCGAAGCAGTCGATGTCCCATCGCCCGGCCGACGCGTCGGAGATGACGACGCTGCCCGAGCAGGTGTGGCCCCGCAACGCCGAGCGTGGTGAGGACGGAACCGTCCGCCTCGCCGGAGTATCGGTCACCGATCTCGCGGAGCAGTACGGCACACCGTTGTTCGTCATCGACGAGGACGACTTCCGTTCGCGCTGCCGTGAGATGGCCGCCGCATTCGGGGCACCCGAACGAGTTCACTACGCCTCCAAGGCTTTCCTGTGCGGCGAGATCGCACGCTGGGTGGCTGACGAAGGGCTCTCACTCGACATCTGCTCCGGCGGCGAGCTGGCCATCGCGTTGGCTGCCGGATTCCCGGCCGACCGAATTGCCATGCACGGCAACAACAAATCGGTAGCCGAGCTCGAGGCGGGCGTGCGCGCAGGCGTCGAACATGTGGTGCTCGACTCCAACATCGAGATCGACCGTCTCGACGGCGTCGCCGGTGCGGCCGGTGTGGTGCAGGACGTGCTCATTCGCATCACCGTCGGTGTCGAAGCGCATACCCACGAGTTCATCGCCACCGCGCACGAGGATCAGAAGTTCGGATTCTCGCTCGCCGACGGCTCTGCGCTCGACGCCGTCCGGCGCGTGTTCGCTGCCGACAACCTTCGCCTCGTCGGACTGCACAGTCACATCGGTTCGCAGATATTCGAGGTCGACGGCTTCGAGTTGGCAGCGCACAAGGTCATCGGTCTGCTGCGAGACATCGTCTCGGAGTTCGGCGTCGACAAGACCGCGCAGATCTCGACACTGGATCTCGGTGGCGGCATGGGTATTTCGTACGTGCCGAGTGACGATCCGCCGCCGGTGGAGCAGCTCGCGGCGAAGTTGACCACCATCGTGGAGACCGAGTCCGCTGCAGTGGGTCTACCGGTCCCGACGATCGCCGTCGAGCCGGGCCGCGCCATCGCCGGACCGGGCACCGTCACGCTCTACGAGGTCGGCACGATCAAGGACGTCACCGTCGACAAGTCGACGCGTAGGCGCTACATCAGCGTCGACGGCGGCATGAGCGACAACATCCGAACCTCGCTGTACCAGGCCGAATACGACTGTCGGCTGGTCTCGCGCACGAGCGATGCCGAGGCCGTCGTGGCTCGGGTCGTCGGAAAGCATTGCGAGAGCGGCGACATCGTCATCAAGAACACATGGATGCCGGCAGACGTCGGGCCGGGTGACCTGCTCGCGGTAGCGGCCACCGGGGCCTACTGCTACTCCATGTCCAGTCGCTACAACCTGCTGACGCGGCCCGCTGTGGTTGCGGTCAAGGACGGGCACTCGCGCCTGATCCTGCGGCGGGAAACCATCGAAGATCTGCTCAGCTTGGAGGTTCAGCCATGACATCGAAGCCGATAGGCGTCGCCGTACTCGGACTCGGAAACGTCGGCAGCGAGGTCGTTCGGATCCTCACCGAGAACGCTGACGACTTCGAGGCGAGAGTCGGTGCGCCACTGGAGATTCGTGGCATCGCTGTGCGTCGGGTCGACGGCGATCGTGGAGTTCCGGCCGAGCTGCTCACCGACGATCCGGCCGAGCTCGTGGGCCGCGACGACGTCGACATCGTCGTCGAGGTTCTCGGCGGCATCGACATTCCCCGCAAGCTGGTGCTCTCTGCCCTGGAGAAGGGCAAGTCCGTCATCACGGCGAACAAGGCTCTGCTGGCCGAGTACACCGGGGAACTGGCCGACGCGGCCGAGAAGTCGCGTGCCGACCTGTATTTCGAGGCTGCCGTGGCCGGAGCCATTCCCGTGGTCCGCCCGCTGATGCAGTCTCTCGCGGGTGACCGTGTGAACAAGGTTGCCGGCATCGTCAACGGCACCACGAACTTCATCCTCTCGGCCATGGACGAGACGGGAGCGGACTACGCCGAAACCCTCGCCGAGGCAGGGCGTCTGGGCTACGCCGAGGCCGACCCGACCGCCGACGTCGAAGGCTACGACGCTGCGTCGAAGGCCGCCATCCTGGCGTCCATCGCATTCCACACGCGGGTCACTGCCGGTGACGTCTACCGCGAGGGCATCAGCAAGATCACCTCGGACGATCTCGAAACCGCGAAATCCCTGGACTGCACCATCAAGCTGCTGGCCATCTGCGAGCGGATCGTCACGCCCAAGGGCAAGGAGCGAATCTCCGCACGGGTCTACCCCGCGCTCGTTCCGCTGAACCACCCGTTGGCGTCGGTGAACGGTGCGTTCAACGCCGTGGTCGTCGAAGCAGAGGCCGCCGGCCGCCTGATGTTCTACGGCCAGGGTGCAGGCGGAGCGCCGACCGCGTCCGCAGTACTCGGCGACCTGGTGATGGCCGCTCGCAACAAGTTCTACGGCGGACGGGGCCCACTCGAATCCAAGTACGCCAAGCTCAAGGTGGCCCCCATGGGTGACATCCTCACTCGCTACTACGTCAGCATGCAGGTAGCCGACAAGCCCGGCGTTCTCGCCACCGTAGCGGCCGAGTTCTCCAAGCGTGACGTCAGCATCTCCACGGTGCGTCAGCAGGGCTCGGGTGACGGAGCCAGGCTCGTCGTCGTCACGCACCTCGCGGCCGACTCCGCACTGTCCGACACCGTTGCATCCCTCGAGCAGCTCGACGTCGTCGTTCACGTCGCCAGCGTTCTCCGATTGGAAGGCACCACCGTATGAGCGTCCACACCCCCTGGCCCGGTCTGATCGAGGCATACCGTTCGCGTCTGGCGATCGGCCCGGATTGGAAGACCGTCACGCTGCGCGAGGGCGGGACCCCGCTGTTGCCGGCCGGGCACCTGTCCGAACTGACCGGGTGCACAGTGCATCTCAAGGTCGAGGGACTCAACCCCACCGGCTCCTTCAAGGACCGCGGGATGACCATGGCCGTCACCGACGCGCTCGCCCGAGGTCAGGAGGCCGTCCTCTGCGCCTCGACCGGCAACACCTCGGCCTCCGCAGCTGCCTACGCGGCCAAGGCCGGAATGAGCTGTGCCGTCTTGGTTCCGCAGGGCAAGATCGCCATGGGCAAGCTCGCTCAGGCAGTGATGCACGGAGCCAAGATCATTCAGGTGCAGGGCAACTTCGACGATTGCCTCGAACTGGCCCGCAAGACCACGGCCGAGTTCCCGACCATCGGTCTGGTCAACTCCGTCAATCCCGTCCGCATCGAAGGCCAGAAGACCGCGGCCTTCGAGATCTGCGACGCCCTCGGCGACGCACCGGACATCCACGTACTGCCGGTCGGCAACGCAGGCAACATCACCGCGTACTGGCGCGGTTACTCGGAGTACTTCCGTGACGGTCTCACCACGCGCAAGCCGCGGATGCTCGGAGTCCAGGCCGCGGGCGCTGCTCCGCTGGTTCACGGTGCGCCGGTGAAGGATCCGGAAACCATCGCCACCGCGATCCGGATCGGCTCGCCCGCATCCTGGAACGGCGCCGTCAACGCCAAGGAAGAATCGAACGGAGCATTCCGCGCCGCGACCGACGAGGAGATCCTCGAGGCGTACCGATTGATCGCCAAGACCGAGGGCGTGTTCGTGGAGCCGGCCTCCGCCGCCAGCGTCGCCGGGCTCCTCGCAGCTCGAAAGGAAGGCTGGCTCGAACCAGGCCTGACCGTCGTGTGCACGGTCACCGGAAACGGCCTCAAGGACCCCGATACGGCGCTGTCGGGAATGCCTGTCGTAGAACCCATTTCGGTCGATCCCGTCGCTGTCGCGGCTGCGCTCGAGCTGGCCTGAGTTGACGGAATCTCCGGCCATGACGACGACACTCCCCATCGGGCTCACGGTCACCGCGCGCGTCCCGGCGTCCAGTGCCAACATCGGACCCGGATTCGACAGTCTCGGAATCGCTTTGGGGCTGTACGACGAGATCGAGGTCACGACCACCGCGTCGGGACTGCGGATTCACGTCGACGGTGAGGGTTCGGCGGACGTGCCGTGGGGACCGACGCATCTGGTCGTACGCGCCATCGAGCGGGGACTCGAAGCTGTCGGAGTGTGGGCCGACGGCCTGGATGTCCACTGCCGCAACGTGATTCCTCACTCCAGGGGACTCGGTTCCTCGGCGTCGGCTGTGGTCGGGGGCCTTGCTGCCGCCAACGCACTGGCCGCGAAAGTGGATCGGTCGCTCGCGCTGTCGGAGGGTCAGCTGGTCCAGCTGTCATCGGAATTCGAGGGTCATCCCGACAATGCGTCGGCGAGTTGCCTCGGCGGTGCGGTGGTGTCGTGGAGCGAACCGCTCAATGCCAGTGTCACGGCGCGGAAGTACGCAGCCGTGCGGCTGGAGGTGCACCCGAGCATCAAGGTCGTCGTGCTCGTACCGTCCGAACGCTCGTCGACGTCGCACACGCGGGGACTGTTGCCCGAGTTGGTGCCCCACCGTGATGCGGCGTTCAACGTCAGCCGCAGTGCACTCGCGGTCGTGGCGCTGACCGAGCGCCCGGATCTGTTGATGTCCGCGACGGAGGACCTGCTGCATCAAGGTCAGCGCGCCCAGGCGTTACCCGACACGACTCGCTGGATCACCACCTTGCGCGCGCGGTCCATCGCGGCCGTGGTGTCCGGTGCGGGACCGACGGTCATGGCGCTGTGCACCGAGGAGTTTCCGGCCGATCTGCGCGAGGCCGCATCGGCCGAGGGGTGGCGGGTGCTCGACCTGGACGTGGCCGACGGAGTCACCGTCGCGTGACAAACGCGGCAGTAGGGTTCTTGCCGAGTGGGGACAACGGCGCTATGGTGAACCCTGTCCGTACATCGTGCGCTTCAGACGCCGGTTTCGTCAGGGCATTCAGGTCGCTGTATTCGGGGGATTCAAACGTCCGAGTGATGTGACGCTCCTGACTCGATCCTTCCCGTGGTTCTCTGCGGTCCGGATCGATGGTGTCGTCGACGGGGTGCGTCGAACATGAACGGCAATATCCGAGCTCGGCAGAACGCCGAACTGCGGAACGAACCCTCGGCTGCGCATCGAGCGAGCGAGGGAAGGAAAGGACCTCCGTGACCGATACGGAACTTATCTCTGCGCCCGAAACGTCACGCCGACGTGCTGGCCTGTCCGGAATGGTTCTCACCGAGCTCCGCAGCCTCGCTGGTGAACTCGGTATCAAGAGCGTTTCCGGGATGCGCAAGGGCGATCTGATCGCTGCGATTTCCGAGCGTCAATCGGGTAGCGCACCGGCCAAGACGGACGCACCGAAATCCGACGCACCCAAGTCGCGTCGCGCCGCTGCATCCGCGCCGGTCGTCGAAGATCGGCCCGCAGCCGAGGCGGCACCGAAGCAGTCGGCTCCAGAAGCGCCGTCCTCGGACGCGCCGGCGGCGCAATCGGGCGATTCTGCCGATGCCGCGCCCGAGACGGGCCGCCGAACACGCGGACGTCGCGCCGCAGGTCGGCGAGCCGGTGCTCCCGAACAACTCCCGCTCGACGACAGCAACGATTCGGCCGGATCCGCTCCTGCGGCGACCGATTCGCCCGCAGTCGCGCCGCAGGCGGAGAAGCCGGACGAGACCGGCGACAGCGCCGCCACCGAGCGCCCACGCCGTAGTCGCGGCGACCGCAACCGCCAGGACGGGTCGGAACGCGAACCCCGTGACGCCGACGGCAACCGCGACAACGCGAACCGCGACTCCGGAAGCCGCAATCAAGGCGACCGGGACGGCTCCAACCGCGAGAACGGCAACCGTGACAACGGAAACCGCAATCAGGGTGACCGCGACAACCGCGACGGTGGCGGTCGTAACCAGAACGGACGCAATCGCAACCAGGGCGACGGTCGCAACGACAACCGCAACGAGGATCGCAACAACGGTCCGCGCGACAACCGCGACAACAACCAGGACGACGACGGCGAAGGCCGCGGACGTCGGGGACGTCGGTTCCGTGAGCGCCGTCGCGGACGCGACCGTGGCGAAGGCAACGACGGTGGCGGTGGCCGCGAGCGCGATACCGAGATTCGCGAGGACGATGTTCTTCAGCCGGTAGCCGGCATCCTCGATGTTCTCGACAACTACGCGTTCGTCCGTACTTCCGGCTACCTCGCCGGACCCAATGACGTCTACGTGTCGATGAACCTGGTTCGCAAGAACGGCCTTCGCCGCGGCGACGCGGTGACCGGTGCGGTTCGGGTGGCACGCGAAGGCGAGCAGTCCAGCCAGCGGCAGAAGTTCAACCCGCTAGTGCGTCTGGACACCGTCAACGGGGGAGAGGTCGAGGCCGCGCGCAAGCGTCCGGAGTTCGGCAAGCTCACCCCGCTCTACCCCAACCAGCGGTTGCGTCTCGAGACTCAGCAGAACATCCTGACCACGCGCATCATCGACCTGGTGATGCCGATCGGCAAGGGTCAGCGCGCACTCATCGTCAGCCCGCCCAAGGCAGGCAAGACGAGCGTCCTGCAGGCCATCGCCAACGCGATCGCCATCAACAATCCCGAGTGCTACCTCATGGTCATCCTCGTCGACGAGCGTCCCGAGGAAGTGACGGACATGCAGCGCTCCGTCAAGGGCGAGGTCATCGCGTCGACGTTCGACCGGCCGCCGGGCGACCACACCGCGGTGGCCGAGCTGGCGATCGAACGGGCCAAGCGTCTGGTCGAAGCCGGCCAGGACGTGGTGGTTCTGCTCGACTCGATCACCCGTTTGGGACGTGCGTACAACAACAGCTCGCCTGCATCGGGCCGAATCCTGTCCGGTGGTGTCGACTCGACCGCTCTGTACCCGCCGAAGCGGTTCCTCGGCGCGGCTCGCAACATCGAACACGGTGGTTCGTTGACGATCATCGCCACGGCCATGGTCGAGACCGGATCCACCGGTGACACCGTGATCTTCGAGGAGTTCAAGGGCACCGGCAACGCCGAGCTCAAGCTCGATCGCAAGATCGCCGAACGCCGCGTGTTCCCGGCAGTGGACATCAACCCGTCGAGCACCCGCCACGACGAGTTGCTCCTTGCTCCCGACGAGGCCGCCGTCGTACACAAGCTGCGGCGCGTGCTGTCCGGACTGGACTCGCATCAGGCCATCGACCTGCTGGTCGACCGTCTGAAGAAGAGCAAGAACAACCTCGAGTTCCTGATGGAAGTCTCCAAGACTGCGCCGGGCGGGACGAACGACTGACAATTGTTTCCCGGATCTTTCGTCCGGGGAACAAGCCGACAGGTGCGCGCGTTGTAAGCATCTGTCGGCACAGAAGTACCGGCGATTAGCAGGTCAGATGCACGCTCTGGCATAATCAACGGCCGAGTCCGGTTCCGGTTCACGTCTTCGATCGGCGAAGACGACCCGGCGACCACTAGAGAGAACGGTAAGGACACCATGAAGGCAGGAATTCACCCCGACTACACACTGACGACAGTCGTCTGTGGTTGCGGCAATACTTTCGAGACCCGAAGCACCACCGACAAAGAGCGCATCAGCGTCGAGGTCTGCTCGCAGTGCCACCCCTTCTACACCGGCAAGCAGAAGATTCTCGACACCGGCGGCCGCGTCGCTCGCTTCGAGGCTCGCTACGGCAAGCGCGCCGGCAAGAAGGCCGACGCAGACAGCTAGCTGTTTCGCCGACGCCCGTCCTGTGCATCACAGGACGGGCGTCGGCTTTTTTGTGTCCACATTCAGTTGCACCGGCGTTCGA
This sequence comes from Rhodococcus cercidiphylli, assembly GCF_033042225.1. Lineage (NCBI taxonomy): Bacteria > Bacillati > Actinomycetota > Actinomycetes > Mycobacteriales > Nocardiaceae > Rhodococcus > Rhodococcus cercidiphylli. Next base: position 17,773 of record NZ_JAWLKE010000014.1, on the reverse strand, counting down.
GAGTGAGTCATCAACATGGCGAGAACAGACAAGCCTTCGGCCATCGACGACATCCTCGCCGAACACTCCGGACTCGAGCAGCAACTCGCCGACCCAGCTCTGCACAACGACCCGTCCGCGGCCCGCAGAGCAGGCAAGAGGTTCGCCGAACTGGCCCCCATCATGTCCGCGCACACCAAGCTGACCTCCGCGCAGGACGACCTCGAAGCCGCGCGTGAGCTCGCCGCCGACGATTCCTCGTTCGCGTCCGAGATTCCCGAGCTAGAGGCGACCGTGTTGCACCTCGAGCAGACCCTCACCGACCTGCTCGCACCACGCGACCCGCACGACGGCGACGACATCGTGATGGAGGTCAAGTCGGGGGAGGGCGGCGAGGAATCGGCGCTCTTCGCGGCCGATCTCGCGCGGATGTACGTGCGCTACGCCGAACGCCGCGGGTGGCGGGTCGAGGTGCTCGACGCGAACGTCTCGGACCTGGGCGGATACAAGGACGCGACGCTGTCGATCAAGACCAGGGATCCCCTCGACGGCGTCTGGGCCCGGCTGAAGTTCGAGGGCGGCGTCCACCGCGTGCAACGGGTACCGGTGACCGAATCGCAGGGGCGCGTGCACACGTCCGCGGCCGGCATCCTGGTGTACCCCGAACCCGACGAGGTGGAAGAGGTTCAGATCGACGAAACCGATCTGCGCATCGACGTCTACCGCTCGTCCGGCAAAGGTGGCCAGGGCGTCAACACCACCGACTCCGCAGTCCGAATCACGCACCTGCCGACCGGCATCGTGGTGACCTGTCAGAACGAGCGGTCTCAGCTGCAGAACAAGGCGCGCGCGATGCAGGTGCTTGCAGCTCGCCTGCAGGCAGCAGCAGAAGAAGCGGCCGACGAAGAGGCATCGGCAGGCAGGGCCAGCCAGGTGCGCACCGTCGACCGCTCGGAGCGGATCAGAACCTACAACTTCCCCGAGAACCGCATCACGGACCACCGGATCGGCTTCAAGGCACACAACCTCGACTCACTTCTGGACGGCGAGATGGATGCGTTGCTCGACGCGCTGGCCAAGGCGGACCGCGACGCGCGCATGCAAGCAGAGTAGCTGCGGCACATAGCTTTACAGATTTCGCCGGGCTGCTGCACCGATAGGTGCGATACCCTGGCGGCCAGGTTCGACCCCGCAACAGCGCCCGAGAGGCACACCAGACATGAACCAGGCCCTGACCCCCGCAGGCGAGAACGCCGTGTCCGAGCTGTCCTCGCGCTACGGCATCTCGACCGATGCCGTCCGCACGATGCTCGACGCCGTCAACAACGGCCGCGGCAGCATGGCTCAGTTCAACATCCCCGAGCTCGGCGGCAGTGGGCAGTGGATGCGGGGCGGAATGACCATGGTGGGCAACATGTTCGACCACGGACTCAAGAGCCGGGTCGACGGTCTCTGCCGAGACCTGTCGGCGGTGCTGTCGCAGCATCAGGTGTACCCGCCCAGGGAGACCGGCAGCAGCTCGTTCGGTGGCAACTCGTTCGGCGGCGGCTCGTGGTGGCCGTCGGACCTCGGTGCGCCGAGCTCGAGCGGTGGCCAGAACGGCTCGCAGTACGCAGTGTTCCCGGGATCTCGACGCCTCGCGGTGTTGGTCGGCGGCGAACTGGCCGTGTACGACACTCTCGATCACTCCATCGGCGGAGTCCAGCAACAGCAGGGCGGTGGACCGGGCTCGCTGGAGTTCACCAGCCAGTACGGCACGTTCACTGCTGGCAGCCTGCCTCGAGTCGATCAGCAGTCGGGCGGGACGAACTCGCAGAACCAGTCGACGCCGCAACCCGCTCCGCAGACCTACGCGCAACCGTCCTCGTCGCACCAGTCTTCGCAGTCCTCGAACCATTCGCCTCAGGGCAACCCGTCAGGTGTGGACATCTCCGACATCACGGCTGCGATCGAGGCTCTCGCGGGTCTGCACGCGAAGGGCTTCCTCACCGACGACGAGTTCCACGCCAAGAAGTCGGAGTTGCTGGGACGCGTGTGACCGGGTTGTCGGTGCCTCGTGGCAGGCTGTTCGAATGAGCCGCAAGCCGTTACGCCTGGCCATCCTCGAAGCAACGTCGATGCTCGACGCTGCCGGTGTGCCGAGCCCACGGGTCGATGCGGAACTGCTCGCCGCACACCTCGTCGGCGTGGACCGCGGCCGTCTCGGTCTGGTTCCTCTCGTCGAACCCGAGGTCGTCGAGGCGTACTTCCGAACCGTCGAGCAGCGCGCGAAACGTATTCCACTGCAATACATCACGGGAACGACCTCGCTGGGCAACATCGACGTCGAAGTAGGGCCGGGCGTGTTCGTACCCCGGCCGGAAACCGAACTGTTGTTGGCCTGGGCACTCGCGTTCCTCGAAAACGTCGACCACCATCCGCCGGTGATTCTCGATCTGTGCACGGGCTCGGGGGCACTGGCACTGGCGATCGCCAACGCCCGGCCCGATGCCGTCGTCCACGCCGTCGAGCTCGACCCGTCGGCGTTGGCATGGGCCCGGCGCAATGCCGACCTGTGCAGCGGCCACGGCGATACCCCGATCACGCTGCACCACGGCGACGTCACGGCACGAGATCTGTTGACCGAACTCGACGGCGCTGTCGACATGATCGTCGCAAACCCGCCCTATATCCCGGAGGGGGCAGACCTCGATCCCGAAGTGATCGATCACGATCCGCACATGGCGCTGTTCGGCGGTTCGGACGGACTGTCCGTCATCGAACCGATGATCGGCAACATCGCCCGCTGGCTTCGGATCGGCGGCGGCGTCGCTATCGAACACGACGACTCCAATGGCGGCGAGGTGGTGGCGCTGCTGTCTCGGCGACGAGTGTTCACCGAGGTCACCGCACATCCGGATCTGTCGGGTAGGCCCCGGTTCGTCGTCGCCGCACGGGCGCACCCGGCCCAGGCCTGACGACGGGAACGGCAGGCGGGCGACACCTGACATCACTTCGTTATCGAAAGTGGAAGGATAGGTGCCGTGAGTACCGTCTACGACTGCCGTGAAGCCGACGCGCGCACTGCTGGATTGACCGCTGCCCGCGGTGCCCTCAAATCCGGCCGACTGGTCGTCATGCCTACCGACACCCTGTACGGAATCGCAGCCGATGCATTCGACGGCAGCGCTGTCACGGATCTGCTGCGCGCCAAGGGCAGGGGCCGCGATATGCCGGTTCCCGTGCTCGTCGGCTCCTGGAACACCATCGACGGCTTGGTTCAGAGTGTCCGGCCACGCACCCGAGATTTGATTCGTGCCTTCTGGCCCGGTGCGCTGAGCATCGTCGTGCAGCAGGCTCCGTCCTTGGCCTGGGATCTGGGCGACGCCCAGGGCACCGTCATGTTGCGGATGCCGCTGCACCCTGTCGCGCTCGAGCTGCTGCGTGAGGTCGGCCCGCTCGCAGTGTCCAGCGCCAACATCTCCGGCAGTCCACCCGCCACCACCGTGATGGAGGCACGAGATCAGCTCGGCGGCTCGGCCGCGGTGTACCTGGACGGGGGACCGGCCGACCACGCGGTGGCGTCGACCATCATCGATCTGACAAGCGATCGAGCACGAATTCTGCGGGTCGGTGCCATTCCCACCGAGAAGATTGCCGAGGTTCTCGGTGTCACCGCCGAAAGCCTGGTCCCGGGAGCGTCCTGACATGGCTGTCCATCCCGCACGCCTCCGCGCATGAGCGTCACTCGGGGAGGCATCCTTAACGAAAGTGTCGACGTGCTCGCTCAGTCGAATCTGGGTGCAGGCGTACCGATTCGCGAACTGCTCCTGGTGTTCCTCACCGCAGCGGTGGTCACGTTCTTCGCCACCGGCGGTGTTCGTGTGGCGGCCGTCAAGTTCGGTGCCGTCGCGGTTCCTCGTGATCGTGACGTCCACGTGCAGGCCACCCCGAGGCTCGGGGGAGTGGGCATCTACGTGGGGATGCTGGCTGCGTTGCTCTTCGCGTCACAGCTGCCTGCACTGGCTCGCGGATTCGACGTCGCCTACAACCGCGACATTCCGGCCGCACTGGTTGCCGGCTTCGTGATCGTGCTGGTCGGCGTCATCGACGACCGATGGGGTCTGGATGCCCTGACCAAGTTCGTCGGCCAGGTGACGGCGGCCGGGGTCCTCGTCATCATGGGCGTGAGCTGGGTCGTGCTGTACCAGCCGTGGGGAGGCGAGCCCGGTCAACCCGGCAGCACCCTGGTGCTCGACCAACTGCAAGCCGGACTGGTGACCGTTCTGATCACCGTCGTGATCGTCAATGCGATGAACTTCGTCGACGGACTCGACGGGCTGGCGGCCGGTCTGGGGCTCATCTCCTCGGTGGCGATCTGCATCTTCTCGGTGGGGTTGCTGCAGGAGCAGGGCGGCGACGTCGGTGTCTACCCACCGGCGCTGATCGCGGCGGCATTGGCAGGCGCGTGCCTGGGGTTTCTGCCGCACAACTTTCAGCCCGCTCGCATCTTCATGGGCGATTCGGGATCGATGCTCATCGGTCTGACGCTTGCCACCATCTCGACCAGTGCCTCCGGGCGGATCCCGTTGACGGCGTACGGCCCACGCGATCTGCTGGGTCTGCTGTCGCCGCTTCTGCTGGTCGGAGCCGTGATGCTCATTCCGATCCTCGACCTGCTGCTGGCTGTCATTCGCCGGACCCGGGCCGGACGGAGTCCTTTCAGCCCCGACAAGATGCACCTGCATCATCGGTTGCTGCAGATCGGACATTCGCATCGCCGGGTGGTGCTGGTGATCTACCTGTGGGTCGGTGTCCTCGCCTTCGGGGCGGTCGGGTCGTCTCTGCTGGACCGCCGAATAGTGGTGCTTCTGGTTGCCGCAGGTCTGGTGTTCGCGCTGGTCGTCACTGCTGTGCCGACGCTGCGGGTGGACCGATCGCAGGGCTCGGAACCGCGAAGCGTTCGACGGGGCGGCTGATCCCGTCGGCTGTTCGCGGACGCGTGCTGGGTACCCTCGACAACTGTGACCTTCACTCCGCAGTCCATGCCCGACCAATTCGCCCCGCTTCGCGCCGCGGTTCGATACGGACTCATCGGACTGGTGGTGCTCACGGTGGTGAGCGTCGGAATCGCCGTCGCGGCGGCCGGAACACCTGGTCTGTGGGGATCCCTCATCGGTGTTGCCATCGGCGGAGGCTTCGTCATCACGACGGCGTTGTCGGTGGCGCTCACCACGCGTTTTCCGGCCTCGGCAGTCGGAGCACTGCTTCTCGGCGGTTGGTTGGTGAAGATGGTGATCGCGCTGATCGTGTTGGTCGCACTCAAGGACGCCGACTTCTACAACCGGTATTCCTTGGGGCTGACGATTCTGGGAGCGCTCGTGGTCGTGCTCGGTGCGGAGGTCTTCGGGGTCGTCAAGACGAAAGTCGCCTACGTGGACAGCGTTCCCACCGAGGACAAGACCGACGATCGGTAGTACGACAGCCTGTCGTAATCGGTTAAGCTGAGGGCCGCCTACACAACGTCGTAGTTCTGTTGATAAAGTTTGCATCAAGCGGTGGGCAAGACTGGGACGAAAGAGACTTTTTCCCTGGACTGGACCCCCGCAGGTAGCAGTCAGCGTGAGCTTCCTTACAGTAGGCCCGGAGTCATCGACTTCGGCAACGTAAGGTTCCGCCCTGAGAGTTGCCGAGTCGACGTGAGTCGCCGACACCCGACAGACGCTTGGCCGATGAAGACCGGGCCTCAGCCTCTGACGATTGCGAGCCGATTTTCGTCGACTTGATAGATCGTCATTGTCCGATCGAACCGCAGTCGTTACCCGGCTGCGGCCCGAACACGGGAGAGACCGCTGAGCGTCACCACCCTGGCTGCGGAATACAGTCCGCCGTCACTATCCGATTTCTTTCCTCCCGCGGTGCTGTTCGAGGGGACCCCGTTCGAGCTCGACAGGCTGATGCTCATCCGCATCCTGATGTCGGCGATTCTGATCATCTTCATGGTGGTTGCCCTCCGCAGCCCGAAGATCGTTCCGCGTGGTCTTCAGAACGTCGGCGAGATCGCTCTCGATTTCGTTCGGATCCACGTCGCAGAAGATGTGCTCGGTAAAGAACAGGGTCGTCGATTCCTGCCCGTCATCATGACCATCTTCTTCACGGTGTTCGCGGTGAACGCGAGCGCTGTCATTCCGTTTCTGAACATCTCGTCGAATGCCCGCATCGGTCTACCGATCGTGCTCGCTGCGGTCGCGTACGTCGCGTTCATCTACGCAGGTGTCAAGAAGTTCGGTGTCGGGAAGTTCGTCAAGGGCACCATCGTCATCCCGGGCATTCCGCCGGCGATGCACGTGCTGCTGATCCCGCTGGAGTTCGTCTCGAACTTCGTACTCCGTCCGTTCACACTGACGGTGCGTCTGCTCGCCAACATGCTGGCCGGCCACATCATGCTCGTGCTGTTCTTCAGCGCGACCCAGTTCTTCCTCTTCGAGGCGTCGGCCGGGCTGAAGATCTTCGCAGCACCCTCGCTCATCATGGGCTTCCTGTTCACGATGTTCGAGATGCTGGTGATCTTCCTCCAGGCCTACATTTTCGCGCTGCTCACGGCGATCTACATCGATCTGTCGCTGCACGCCGACTCGCACTGACCGACCAACTGACCGAACCAGCTACACCGCCACCTCCGACACCCGGATGTGGACCGAAGAAAGGGAACGGAAAACCCAATGAGCCTTGAAGTTCTGGCCCAGGCGCAGGAAATCACCGCAAGCGGATACGGCGCCATCGGCTACGGCCTCGCAGCCATCGGCGGCGGCATCGGCCTCGGCCTCGTCGTCGCCAAGAACATGGAAGCAACCGCTCGTCAGCCCGAGCTGGCCGGTCAGCTCCGCACCACCATGTTCCTCGGCATCGCATTCACCGAGTCCCTCGCCCTGATCGGCCTCGTCGCCGGCTTCATTCTCTGAGAGCGCGATGACAAACGCGATTACGTTGCTGGCGGCGGAGGGGGAGGAGTACAACCCTCTTCTGCCCGCAACCTACGACATCGTTTGGTCGATCGTCTGTGTCGCGGCAATCGGCTTCCTCTTCTGGAAGTACGTGGTGCCGCGCTTCACCAAGGTTCTCGCTGAGCGTTCCGAGCTCATCGAAGGCGGAATCAAGAAGGCCGAAGAGGCACAGGCAGAGGCCAAGGCTGCTCTCGAGCAGTACCACGCTCAGCTGGCCGACGCCCGTTCCGAGGCCGCGCAGATCCGTGAGGAAGCGCGTACCCAGGGGCAGGCGATTCTCGCCGAGATGAAGGAAAAGGCGCAGGAAGAAAGCGACCGGATCGTGGCCGCAGGTCACAATCAGCTCGTTGCTCAGCGTCAGCAGATCGTCACCGAACTTCGGGGAGATCTGGGACGCACGGCCGTCGAACTCGCTGAGAAGGTCATCGGAGAGCAGTTGTCCGACGACGCGAAGCGTTCCAGTTCGATCGATCGCTTCCTCAACGAGTTGGATTCCGTCACCGCGGACTCCGCATCCGGAAAGTGAGTCGAACCATGTACGCAACTTCTCGTGAGGCACTCGCCCGCACGCGGTCGGTTGCCCACGAAGCTCTGGGGTCCGCGTCGGCAGGCGAGGCAACAGCCGTCGCTGCTCAGACCGGTGCCGAGTTGTTCGCCGTCGTCGAGACCCTCGACGCGCAGCGCACGTTGCGTACCGCTCTCGCCGACTCGTCGGTCGAGGGCGTTCGGCGAAGCGATCTGGCCGGAGAGGTCTTCTCCGGCCAGGTGTCGAGTGCAACGGCGACGATCGTCAAGGCCGCTGCCGGCGAAAGCTGGTCCACCGCTCGCGACCTGCTGAACTCGCTGGTCGAGCTGGGACGTGAAGCTCTGCTTCGCGCCGCGGCCGATCAGGATCAGTTGGACACGGTCGAGGACGAGCTGTTCCGCCTCGGGCGGATCGTGGCAGGAAACCCGCAGCTCGAGCAGGCCCTCTCGGATCGCTCGAAGCCCGCACAGGCCAAGCGTGAACTGCTCGGTCGCCTGCTCTACGGCAAGGTCACCGCGGTCACCGAGGCGCTTGCAGTTCAGGCTGTGACGCGTCCGCGAAAGGCTGCTCCCGCCGACGTACTGAACGGACTGGCCGATCTGGCCGCCGAGCAGCGCGACCGCGCGGTTGCCCACGTCCGCAGCGCAGCACCACTGAGCGACAGTCAGCTCGAGAAGCTGACGGCCACCTTGACCCGCACGTACGGCAAGCAGGTCACGGTGCATGTAGAGGTCGATACCGAACTGCTCAGCGGACTTGTCGTTCGTATCGGCGACGAGGTCATCGACGGTAGCGGGGCAGGCCGCCTCGCTGCATTGCGAAAGACGCTCAAATAGTCCGACACGGACACAGTAACGAGAAGAAGCGTCTCGACTTTCGAGACATTTCACCCCGCGATCATTTGAAGGAAGAGCAGGAAACACTATGGCGGAGCTGACGATCTCCTCCGACGAGATCCGTAGCGCGATCGATAACTTCACCGCGAGCTACTCACCGGAGTCTTCCCGCGAGGAGGTCGGCACGGTTACGGACACGAGCGACGGAATCGCTCACGTGTCCGGATTGCCGTCGGCGATGTCCAACGAACTCCTGGAATTCCCCGGCGGAGTCCTCGGTGTCGCGCTGAACCTGGATGCCACCGAAATCGGTGCCGTCATCCTCGGTGACTACGAGCACATCGAAGAAGGCCAGGAAGTCAAGCGCACCGGAGACGTGCTGTCGGTCCCCGTGGGCGACGGCTACCTCGGCCGCGTCGTGGACCCCCTGGGCAAGCCCATCGACGGCCTCGGCGACATCGAGTCCTCCGAGACCCGCGCCCTCGAACTGCAGGCTGCCTCGGTGCTCGAGCGTCAGCCCGTCGAGGAGCCGCTGCAGACCGGTATCAAGGCGATCGACGCCATGACCCCGATCGGCCGCGGCCAGCGTCAGCTCATCATCGGCGACCGCAAGACCGGCAAGACCGCGGTCTGCATCGACGCGATCCTGAACCAGAAGGCCAACTGGGAGAGCGGCGACGAGAAGAAGCAGGTTCGCTGCATCTACGTCGCCATCGGCCAGAAGGGCTCGACGATCGCAGGCGTCAAGGCTGCACTCGAAGAGCAGGGCGCACTCGAATACACGACCATCGTCGCGGCTCCCGCGTCCGATTCGGCCGGCTTCAAGTGGCTCGCCCCGTACACCGGCTCGGCCATCGGCCAGCACTGGATGTACCAGGGCAAGCACGTCCTCATCGTGTTCGACGACCTGACCAAGCAGGCCGAGGCGTACCGCGCCATCTCGCTGCTGCTGCGTCGTCCGCCGGGCCGCGAGGCATACCCCGGTGACGTCTTCTACTTGCACTCCCGTCTGCTGGAGCGTTCGGCGAAGCTGTCCGACGAGCTCGGTGGCGGATCGTTGACGGCTTTGCCGATCATCGAGACCAAGGCCAACGACGTCTCGGCGTACATCCCGACCAACGTCATCTCCATCACCGACGGCCAGGTCTTCCTGGAGTCGGACCTGTTCAACAAGGGCGTCCGTCCCGCGATCAACGTCGGTATCTCGGTGTCCCGAGTCGGCGGCGCGGCACAGACCAAGGGCATGAAGAAGGTCTCCGGATCTCTTCGCCTCGAGCTCGCTCAGTTCCGCGAGCTGGAAGCCTTCTCTGCGTTCGCGTCCGACCTCGACGCGGCCTCCAAGGCTCAGCTCGAGCGCGGCGCACGTCTGGTCGAGCTGCTCAAGCAGGATCAGTACGCCCCGGTCGCCGTCGAAGATCAGATCGTCTCGATCTGGCTCGCAGGGCAGGGAACGTACGACTCGGTTCCCGTCGGCGACGTGCGTCGCTTCGAGACCGAGCTGCTCGAGGACCTGCACCGCAACGCCAGCGGCGTCTACGACAGCATTGCCGGTGGCAAGGCTCTCGACGAGGACAACCAGAAGGCACTGACCGAGGCGACCGAGAAGTTCAAGGCCGGATTCGTCGACTCGGACGGCAACCGCGTCGTCAACGAGGCCGAGGCAGACAAACTGAACGCCGACGAGGTCAGCCAGGAGCAGGTCAACGTCACTCGCAAGACAGTCAGCAAGTAGGCCTGCGATGACAGATGCCAAGACGAGCACAGAAGGGAGCGTGAACAGCTAGATGGCAAGCATTCTCGAGCTTCGCTCCCGCATCAAGTCGGTCAACTCGACCAAGAAGATCACCAAGGCACAAGAGTTGATCGCGACATCGCGAATCACCAAGGCTCAGGCCCGCGTTGCCGCATCGAAGCCGTATGCGGAAGAGATCACCAAGGTGCTCTCCGCGTTGGCGAGTGCATCGAGCTCGCTCGATCACCCGTTGCTCAACGAGCGACCCGAGCCCAAGCGTGCCGCGGTTCTGGTCGTGACCAGCGACCGCGGTATGTGCGGCGGCTACAACTCCAACGTGCTCAAGGAGACGGAGGAGCTGTTCCAGCTGCTCCGCTCCGAGGGCAAGGATCCGGTCATCTATGTCCTCGGCGCAAAAGGCCTGGGCTACTACACATTCCGTGAGCGGGACGTGAAGGGTGCCTGGACGGGCTTCTCTCAGGAGCCCGGATACGCCGACGCGGCCAAGGCCAGTAGGCACCTGGTCGAACTGTTCATGGCCGGCTCGGGCACCAAGGTCGAGGCTCCCAACGGTGAAGGCACCGTCGAGGGCGTGGACGAGTTGCACATCGTCTACACCCGCTTCGTGTCGATGCTCACGCAGAAGCCCGAAGTTCGCCGTATGGCACCGCTCGAAATCTCGTACACAGACGAGGAATTCGAGATGGGTGCGGATGCGCTGAGCGACTCACCGACCGCAGATGTGCAGGCACAGTACGAGTTCGAGCCGGAAGCGGGAACTCTGCTCTCGGCGCTGCTGCCCAAGTACATCAGCACCAGGATCTATGCGTCGTTGCTCGATGCAGCAGCGTCGGAGTCCGCGGCGCGTCGTACCGCCATGAAGGCAGCGACGGACAACGCGAACGAATTGGTCGAGACCTTGAGCCGTCAGGCCAACCAGGCTCGGCAGGCCCAGATCACCCAGGAAATCAGCGAAATCGTCGGTGGCGCCAACGCGTTGGCCGACAGCGCAGGAAGTGACTAAGCAATGACCGCAGCAGTAGCCCAAGAGAACGCGAGCGGAGCGGACACTCAGTCCGGCCGTGTCGTTCGGGTCATCGGCCCCGTTGTGGACGTCGAGTTCCCGCGCGGCTCGATTCCCGCACTGTTCAACGCCCTCAACGCAGAGATCACTCTGCCGACCGTGGCCAAGACCCTGACGCTCGAGGTTGCACAGCACCTCGGTGACAACTTGGTTCGCACCATCTCGATGCAGCCCACCGACGGACTCGTCCGCGGCACTGCAGTCATCGACTCGGGCAAGCCGATCTCGGTTCCCGTCGGTGACGTCGTCAAGGGCCACGTGTTCAACGCCCTCGGCGACTGCCTGGACACCCCCGGACTCGGCCGCGACGGCGAGCAGTGGGGCATCCACCGCAAGCCACCAGCCTTCGATCAGCTCGAGGGCAAGACCGAGATCCTCGAGACCGGCATCAAGGTCATCGACCTCCTGACCCCGTACGTCAAGGGCGGAAAGATCGGTCTGTTCGGTGGTGCCGGTGTCGGCAAGACCGTTCTGATCCAGGAAATGATCACCCGTATCGCACGCGAGTTCTCGGGCACCTCGGTGTTCGCAGGAGTCGGAGAGCGCACCCGTGAAGGCACCGACCTTCACCTCGAGATGGAAGAGATGGGCGTCCTCCAGGACACCGCCCTCGTCTTCGGCCAGATGGACGAGCCGCCCGGCACGCGTATGCGCGTGGCGTTGTCGGCACTGACCATGGCGGAGTACTTCCGCGATGTTCAGGGACAGGACGTTCTTCTGTTCATCGACAACATCTTCCGCTTCACGCAGGCAGGTTCGGAGGTGTCGACCCTTCTCGGTCGTATGCCGTCGGCCGTCGGTTACCAGCCCACGCTGGCGGACGAGATGGGTGAGCTCCAGGAGCGAATCACCTCGACCCGTGGACGCTCGATCACCTCGCTGCAGGCGATCTACGTTCCCGCCGACGACTACACCGACCCGGCTCCGGCCACGACGTTCGCGCACCTCGATGCGACGACCGAGCTCTCGCGTCCGATTTCGCAGATGGGTATCTACCCCGCTGTGGACCCGCTGAGCTCCACCTCGCGCATCCTCGAGCCCGGCATCGTCGGTGCGGAGCACTTCCGCGTCGCCAACGAGGTCAAGCGGATCCTGCAGAAGTACAAGGAGCTGCAGGACATCATCGCCATCCTCGGTATGGACGAGCTTCAGGAAGAGGACAAGGTTCTGGTCGGCCGTGCACGCCGCCTCCAGAAGTTCCTCGGCCAGAACTTCATCGTTGCCGAGAAGTTCACCGGCGAGGCCGGTTCGGTCGTGTCGCTCTCCGACACCATCGAGGCATTCGACAAGGTCACCAAGGGTGAGTACGACCACCTTCCCGAGCAGGCCTTCAACAGCTGTGGTGGTCTCGACGATGTCGAGGCAGCCGCGAAGAAGATGGCCGGAAAGTAGACCGACGTGACTTCTTCCGAGAAGAGCGGCATGGAGGTCTCCCTGGTCGCTGTGGAGCAAAAGCTGTGGTCCGGTACCGCGACCATCGTCAGCGCTCAGACCACCGAAGGTGAGATCGGCATCATGCTGGGCCACGAGCCTGTCCTCGGGCAGTTGATCGAGGGCGGCACGGTGTCGATCACGACCACGGACGGCGAAAAGCTCATCGCAGCCGTCCACGGTGGATTCCTGTCGGTGACCGGCAAGACGGTCACCGTGCTGGCAGAATCGGCCGATTTCGCCGACGACATCGATGTCGAGGCGGCACGGGCTGTAGTGGCAGAGAACGGCGACGACCTCGAGGCCATTGCTGTGGCCAAGGGTCGTGTCCGCGCTGTCGAGCGGTCCTAGGTTCACGAGAAGCCGCGACGAGACCTGCGATGCACTACGGATTGATTGTTCTGATCATTCTGGTTGTGCTGCTCGCAGGGCTCGTCGCGGCTTTTGCGTACCGTCTGATGGTTCTACGGCGCGGGGGAACCGCCGCGATCATGCGGGTGTTGCCGACGGACGGTGGTGCCGGTTGGCGTCACGGCATCATTCGGTACGGAGACAACACTCTCGTTTTCTTCAAGCTGTCCAGTCTTCGCCCCGGCCCCGATCATCGGCTGGGTAGGCAGGACATTCACGTGGGTGATCGACGAGCCCCACGAGACACCGAGTTCGACATCATGACACCGGACATCGCCGTGTTGGAACTGTCCGACAATGGTAAGTATTTCGAGATCGCCCTCGACAGAAGTGCGTTGACCGCTTTCCTGTCCTGGGTCGAATCTCGTCCCTCCGGCCGATCGCGTCGCCGCCGACCGGCGGCCTGATCAGCTGTCGCCGGTAGTCGGGTCGCTCGAAGCGCGGCTCGACCCGGGAACCCACTGGACGTCGCCCTCGGGGTTGGCGTATCGGCTCAGAATGAACAGCAGATCCGAGAGCCGGTTGAGGTATTTCGCCGGCAATGCACTCGTTGTTTCCGGGCTCGCGTGCACCGCAGCCCATGCCGACCGCTCCGCCCGTCGGGCCACCGTTCGCGACACGTGTAGCAACGCTCCCAGCGGCGTTCCGCCCGGCAGAATGAACGACGTCAGTGCGGGGAGATCCTCGTTGAACTCGTCGCACCAGCCTTCGAGCCGGTCGACGTAGCTCTGATCGATGCGCAGAGGCGGGTACTGCGGATTCTCGACGACCGGAGTCGACAGATCGGCCCCCGCGTCGAAGAGATCGCTCTGGATGGTGCGGATCACCGAATGAACCGATTCGGGCGGGTTGCCGAGGGCGAGAACCACACCGAGACTCGCGTTGGTCTCGTCGCAGTCCGCGTAGGCAATGAGTCGTTCGTCGTTCTTGGACACCCTCGAGAAATCACTCAGCCCGGTGGTCCCGTCGTCGCCGGTTCTCGTATAGATGCGGGTGAGGTGGACGGCCATGCGCGCTACGGTACCGCGCGGGTGTCGGCCGGTCCCGCTGGCTACGCTGTCGAGGTGAGTGAACGCTTTTTGGTCAACGGTGGAAATCGCCTCGTCGGTGAGGTGGCGGTCGGTGGTGCGAAGAACAGCGTCCTCAAATTGATGGCGGCAGCGCTGCTGGCAGAGGGCACCAGCACGATCACCAACTGCCCCGACATCCTGGACGTGCCACTGATGGCAGAGGTGTTGCGCGGGCTCGGCTGTGAGGTCGAGTTGGAGGGATCGGTCGTTCACATCACCACTCCGGCCATGCCGAAGTATCACGCCGATTTCGCGGCGGTTCGCCAGTTCCGAGCTTCGGTGTGCGTGCTGGGGCCGCTGGTTGCGCGGTGCAAGAGAGCTGTCGTCGCACTGCCGGGCGGAGACGCGATCGGGTCGCGTCCCCTCGACATGCATCAGTCCGGTCTTCAATTGCTCGGGGCACGCAGCGAGATCCAACACGGATGTGTCGTTGCGGAAGCAGACGAATTGCGCGGCGCGAACATCAGACTGGCGTTTCCGTCCGTCGGTGCCACCGAGAACATCTTGATGGCCGCAGTCCTGGCCACCGGGGAGACGGTGATCGACAACGCCGCGCGTGAGCCGGACATCGTCGACGTATGCAACATGCTGAACGAGATGGGTGCCGACGTCCGAGGTGCAGGCACCTCGACTTTGACCATTCGTGGTGTGAGCGCGCTGAAGCCGACGACCCATCGGGTGATCGGCGATCGCATCGTCGCCGCCACGTGGGGAATCGCCGCTGCCATGACTCGTGGGGACGTGCGAGTCCGCGGTGTGAACCCAAAGCACCTGTCGTTGGTGCTGGACAAATTGAGGTCCGCAGGCGCCGAGGTCACCAGCGAGCCCGACGGCTTCCGCGTCGTGCAACACGAGCGACCGCGAGCGGTCAATTTTGCGACGCTTCCGTATCCGGGGTTCCCGACCGACCTGCAGCCGATGGCAATCGGACTTGCGACAGTCGCGGACGGTACGTCGATGATCACCGAAAACGTCTTCGAGGCACGATTCCGGTTCGTCGAGGAGATGATCAGGCTCGGGGCCGACGCGCGCACCGACGGCCACCACGCCGTGGTTCGCGGTGTGCCACAGCTGTCCAGCGCACCGGTGTGGTCCTCCGATATTCGGGCCGGGGCCGGCTTGGTTCTCGCGGGACTGGTGGCCGACGGTACGACGGAGGTGCACGACGTGTTTCACATCGATCGCGGCTATCCGCGATTCGTCGAGAACCTGAGTGCACTCGGTGGCAGTATCGAGCGGGTCAGCTGAGCAGCGTAGCTTCCAGCGCCTCGACCAATATGCTTATCGCATAGTCCAATTCGTCGTCGGAGACGGATCCGTATCCGACGACGATTCCACCCCGGGCTG
Organism: Rhodococcus cercidiphylli; assembly: GCF_033042225.1. Classification (NCBI taxonomy): domain Bacteria; kingdom Bacillati; phylum Actinomycetota; class Actinomycetes; order Mycobacteriales; family Nocardiaceae; genus Rhodococcus; species Rhodococcus cercidiphylli. The sequence continues at coordinate 2,374 of NZ_JAWLKE010000014.1, read as the reverse complement.
TGTGGGAGCGGGTCGAGTGTTCGAGCGTCGGTACGTCCACGCCCCTCGCGGCGCATGAGGTAGCGACGTCGCGCGCTGCGGCACTGTCGAGTATCAACACGGTATGCAGGCCGGCTCCGACTCCGCGAAGTTCGCCGAACCTGGCCAGCGCGGCCGCGACCAGGCGGTCGCGGGCTCGATAGAGCCGCCGGGCCGTTCGGACGGCTCTGTCCCATTCGCCGTCGCGCAAGATGGACGTCATCGCATGCTGGACGGGAACCGAGGGATGATCGCCGATCACGCGGCGCGTTGCCGAGATGCGGTCGACCATCGACCGAGGTGCCACCATCCAGCCGAGACGGATCCCGGCACCGAGGGTCTTGGATACGGTGCCGAGGTACACGGTCCGGTCGGGTGCGAGTTCGACCACGGTGGGCAAAGGTGCTACGCCGTAACGGAATTCGGAGTCGTAGTCGTCCTCGATGATCATGGAATCGTTGCTGTGAGCCCAGTCCGCCAGCGCACGTCGACGGCCGATGGGCATGAATGCGCCGGTCGGATATTGATGCGACGGCGTGACGTACACGGCCGGTGTTCGTGGGGGAGTCGAGTCGAGTTGTTCGACGATCAGGCCATCGCGGTCGACGGGGACGTCGTGCAAGGACCACCCGCGATGTGTCGCGAGCGCAGCGGCGGATTTGTAGCCTGGATTCTCCAGTGCCAGAACGTGTTCGACCGATTCGGCAGCGGAAAGCGCACCCAGGGCCAGGTCGAGGCCGTGAATGCTGCCCGTCGTGATCACGATCGACGCCGGTGTGGTGTGCAGCCCGCGGGCGCGGCGGAGTAGATCGGCGACGCGAGTCCTCAGTTCGAGCGTGCCGGCGGAATCGGGATAGTCGCCGGGAGGTGGTGTGCCGCCGACGTCGCGCCACGCGCGCTTCCAGGCATCGGATGCCGAGGGCGGAGTCCACGGGATTCCCGGACGGAGCGATATCCGCGGGGGTGTTCGTGGTGTGGTGTGTGCGCTCGACGCCATCGCAATCGATCGAGGTGCGCGGGGGATGTGTCGGACATAGTTACCCGAACCGCGTCGGGCATCGAGCCAACCTTCTGCGACAAGCTGTTCGTAAGCCTTCTCCACGACTGCACGCGCGATGCCCAGATCGACGGAAAGTGCTCGGGTGCTGGGTAATCGAGAATCGGGCTGCAGGTCTCCGTCGTCGATTGCGGACCGGATGCGATCCGCCAGTTGGACGGGCAACGTCCGAGCGTCGGCGCGATCGAGGGTGATCGACAGGGAGATCGGGAGCATGGGGTTGTGGTCTCTTTCGGTATCCGCGTCGAAGTGGCCTGAACAAAAGCAGCTCTATTGGACTATGACGAAAGGCCACTCGTCCCGCATCCTGGAAACCATGACAGTCGACGACGTGCCTCTTTCCCCGACGGCGCGAACGGTAGTGATGCGGGGGAGGCATCGCGCCGGCCTCGAACGCGCAGCGTTGCTCGACGTACTGCGCTCGGCGCGCATATGCCACATCGGCGTGATCGTGGATGAAGTGCCTCGCGTCGTACCTACCGTGTTCGGCGTGGATCCCGCCGGTCCGGACAGGGAAGGCACGCTGTATCTGCATGGATCAGTGGCGTCACGCAGCATGATCGACGCTCCGGATCAGGACATCTGCGTCACTGCGACTGTCGTCGACGGGCTCGTCCTGGCTCGATCGGCATTTCATCATTCGATGAACTATCGAAGCGCCGTTGTGGTCGGACGACCTCGCCGAGTGGAGGACGCCGACGAACGGATTCGAGCATTGGACGCGATCGTCGAGCAGGTGGTCCCCGGAAGAAGCATTCACCTGCGTTCACATACTCGGAAAGAGCTTGCAGCCACCGCGGTTCTGGCGCTTTCGATGTACGAGGCATCGGTGAAGTCGCGGTCAGGTGGACCGGTCGACGACGACCTCGACATCGAGCGGGGAGACGTATGGGCCGGAGTTGTTCCGGTGTGGGAGGCGCTCGGCGACGCCGAACCTGCCGCTGATCTCGCGGGGGACATTGCGGTGCCGGAGCACGTGGACGGTGTGCGCCGGAACGCGACTCGGGGGTGAACGATGTTGCCGCAGTGAAGGTTCGGGCTGTGGCTGGCATCACACGCGCACCCTGCAGCGTGTAGTGGGCGCGATGACCCGGCGCCCCGGGGCCGAGCTGCGCGAATACCCCGCGAGCATGGGTCGACCTGCCGATTTGCGTTGGTGTGGTTGGTGGCGTAACTTTTGTCGAGTCAGAGCGACGGACACCGACCCGGTCTTCACGGACTAGGTGAACGAGGTTGGACGTGTGGCTTGGCAGGTTTTATCCCCCAAGAGTCGGGCCTTGTGTCCGAGACCAAGCTGGG